>JACDEU010000041.1 GCA_013816245.1 Actinomycetota bacterium
CCCATGGTTCCCCCACGAGCCCCCTCCTTCACGTTCTTGCCAAGGCAATTGTTTAGTTGCGCTGCGGCATGACGCGGTCACGCCTCCGCGCGCAGATGGCACTCGCCCAAGATCGCGGCTAGGCGGACTTGCGCGCAGGAGCGCGCCGACTTCCTGACCCGCTCTTTGCAGCGGGCTTCTTGCGGGCTGCGGTGGCGGGCTTCCGTCCCTTCGCCTCCGCGACGCTCTTCTTCAGTGCCTCGAGAAGGTCCACGACCGGCGCCTCGGGCACAGGCTCCGGCTTGGAGATCTCCTGGCCGTCGAGCTTCGCCTCCAGCATCTGGCGCAGGTCGCTGCGGTACTGGCTGACGAGCTCCGCCGGATCGAACTCGCCGACCAGGCTCTGCATCACCTGCTGGGCAAGGTCGAGCTCGGCCTTCTTCACCTCGGTGCCCGCAACGGCCTCTTCGATCTCGGCCTGCGAGCGCACGTCCTCGGCGAGGAAGAGCGTCTCGAGCACGAGCGCCTCGCCCTTCGGACGGATGAGTGCGAAGTACTCGGCGCCGCGAAGCACGAAGCGGCCGATGGCCCCCATCTCCGAATCCCTCATCGCCTCGAGCAGCAAGACGTACGGGCGGCGCTGGGCCGGGGCCTGAGCGGGTGCGAGGTAGTACGTCCGGTCGAGGTAGACGGGATCCACCTGATCGAGTGGAACGAAACGGGTGATGTCGATCGACCGCGAGTCGTCGTGCTGCTGGATCGCCTCGAGGTCGGCGTCCTCGACGACGACGAACTCGCCCTTCGCGACCTCCCAGCCCTTGACGATCTCGTCGGGGCCGACCTCACGCTCGTGAGTGGGGCACCAGCGCTTCTGGCGGATCGGGGTCTTGCACTCCCGGTGGAGCGTCCGGAAGCTGACGTCCGACTGCTTCGCCTTCGGCGTCGTCGCCAGGGCCAGGCCAACGGGGATGTTGACCAGTCCGAATGAGATCGATCCGTTCCAGATAGTGCGCATGGCCGCCTTCGAATTGTAGAGGGACCGGGCAGTTTCGACCTCACTTAGGTGGCTCCTGCAAATTACGATGGGAGTCGTGGCAACAACGACCACCGCGGCGGGGACGCGGACGATCGCCCGGCTGTGGCAGGAAGCCGTGGAACGGCGCTGGCCAGGCCCGGCCTATCTCGTCCAGGAGGGCGAGAGCTGGCACGAGGTCTCGTGGGACGAGGCGGCCCGGGCCGTCGAGGAGCTGGCGAACGGGCTCCTGGCCCTCGGAGTCAAGAAAGGTGACGCGTTCTCGATCCTCGGCTCAACCCGGCTCGAGTGGGTGCTGTTCGACTTCGCCCTCGGGCTAATCGGCGCCGTCGGGGCTCCGATCTACATGAACAGCTCACCGAAGGACGTCGCGCACGTTGTCGAGCACTCGGAAGCCCTCGGCGTGCTCTGCGAGGGCGAGTCACAGCGGAGCAAGCTGGAAGGGCTCCAGCTCGAACATGTGCTGACCTTTGACGAACTGGACGACCTGCGCGCGCGCGGGCAAGCGTATGCCGAGAGCCATCCGGGCGCCGTCGCGGAAGCTGCGGCCGCGATTCGCGAGGACGACCTCTTCACGTACATCTTCACGTCGGGGACGACCGGCCCCCCGAAGGCTTGCATGATCACCCACCGCAACTACTACGAGATGGCCGACAAGATCCGGCAGATCGAGGACTTCACGGTCACTGACGACACGATGCTCCTCTTCCTTCCGTTGGCGCACAACTTCGGCCGGCTCATGCATCTGCACAGTCCACACGTCGGCTACACGCTTGCCTTTTGCCCCGATCCGTATGCAGTGGCGGAAGCGCTCCCTGCGGTCCGACCCACAGTCTTCCCGAGCGTGCCGCGCGTCTACGAGAAGATCCATACGGGCGTCACCGCGAAGTTCGACGAGGCGACCGGTGTGAAGCGCAAGCTGATCGACTGGGCGCTCCGCGTCGGCCGCGAGGTGAGCAGGCTGCGTCAGTCAGGCGAGCCGGTTCCGCGAGGACTGGCTCTGAAGCACCGTGTCGCGGACAAGCTCGTGTACTCGAAGGTGAAGGAGCGGCTCGGCGGCCGGATCCGCATCTGCGTCTCAGGAGGCGCGCCGCTCGCGAAGGAGATCATCGAGTTCTTCCACGCACTCGACATCCTCATCCTCGAGGGCTACGGGCTCACCGAATGCACCACAGCCGCAACGGTGAACCGCCCGACGAGCTATCGCTTCGGAACGGTGGGACCCGCCTTGCCGGGAGTTCGGCTGCGGATCGCCGACGACGGCGAGGTGCTGATCGAGACCGAGACGATCTTCGACGGCTACTACAAGGACGAAGAAGCGACGCGCGAGATCCTTCCCGGCGACGGCTGGCTGCACTCGGGCGACGTCGGCAACCTGGACGACGACGGCTTCCTAACGATCACCGACCGCAAGAAGGACATCCTCGTGACCGCGGGCGGCAAGAATGTCGCGCCGCAGAACCTCGAGAACGCCCTCAAGACGCATTCGATCGTCTCGCAGGCGCTCGTCGTCGGCGACAAGCGTCCCTACGTCGCGGCGCTGATCACGCTCGCCGAGGACGTCTCGCACGATGGCGCCGAAGCCCAGGTCCAGCGCGTAGTCGACGAGGTGAACCGCGACCTTTCACGTTACGAGCAGGTCAAGCGGTTCACGATCCTCCCGCGCGATTTCACCGCCGAGGCAGGCGAAGTGACACCGACGCTCAAGCTCAAGCGCCGCGTCTGCCAGGAGCACTTCGCCGACGAGATCGAGGCGCTCTACTCCTGACCGACGTCTTCCTGGTGCTGTCCGCGTTCCTTGCGAGCGCGGTCGAGACGGTCGAAGCGCTCACGATCGTGCTCGCGATCGGACTGACGCGCGGCTGGCGCTCGGCCCTGGCCGGGGCCGGCGTGGCGACTCTCGCCCTTGCCGCAGTCGTCGCAGCGCTCGGGCCGGCGCTGACCGTGATCCCCATCGAGGTGCTTCGCCTGGTGGTCGGCGGCCTGCTACTCGTGTTCGGGCTCCAGTGGCTGCGCAAGGCGATCCTGCGCGCAAGCGGCTGGAAGGCGATCCGCGACGAGGACGCAGTCTTCGCCCGTGAGCGCGCCGAAGCTGCGACTGCACCGGACGAGGAACGTGCAGGGGTCGACTGGTACGGCTTCACGATCTCCTTCAAAGCGGTCCTCCTCGAAGGGCTCGAGGTGGCGTTCATCGTCCTGACGTTCGGGAGCACGCAGGGAAGCATTCCGCTCGCCGCTGTCGGAGCGGCCGCTGCCGTCATCCTCGTCGTCCTGGCAGGGATCCTCGTGCGTGAACCGTTGAGCCGCGTCCCGGAGAACACGCTTGCGTTCGCGGTAGGCGTGATGCTCACGACGTTCGGGATCTTCTGGGGCGCGGAAGGCGCCGGCGTCGACTGGCCCGGTGGCGACGCCGCGTTGCCCGGCGTGCTCGCGTTCGTTCTGCTCGTGTCGTTCGCCTTCGTCGCAATGCTCCGTCGGCAGAGAGTTGCGGTCGCTTGAGACGCTTTGCGATGTTCTGGTGGGACTTCATCGTCGGCGACGACTGGCGCGTCGCGGTCGGGATCCTGCTCGCGTTCGGGCTCACCGCCCTGCTCGCGGCAACGTCTGTTCCCGCGTGGTGGGTTCTCCCGCTCGCAGTTGCGGCCGTGTTGTGGCTCTCGCTCGTTCGCGCGGCGCGCTAGTTAGACGCGGCGTGCGCCCATGTACGCCGAGCTGTAGTAGCCGCTGAGGCTCGAGATTTTGACCACGTCGCCCGTATGAGGCGCGTGGATAAATTGGCCTCCGCCGATGTAGATCCCCATGTGGCCGAGACCGCTGAAGAAGATGAGGTCTCCGGCCTGAAGCTGGTCACGCGAGACCGGCGACCCAACGTTCCAGAGTGAGTAGGTGCTGTGCGGCAGCGAAACGCCAATCTTCGCGAAGACGTAGACGACGAGGCCCGAGCAGTCGAACCCACTCGGGCTGGCGCCACCCCACACATATGGGACACCCAGATAGCGCATCGCGATTCCGACGACGCCACCGTGGACATTCGGAGGCGCGACGGTAGAGCCTTCCGGAGTCGCGGCGGATACACCGACGCCGTCCGTCGTCGGAATTTGAGCTCCGGAGAGCCGTGACCGCGCCGACGCCGCGAGCTGCCGCTGCTGTGCGGCCTCAGCGGCCTTGATGTGCTCGATCTGGCCCTTGATCGACGAGAGCAACTGCCGGCGCGACGCGAGTTGGGATTGGATCCGCTGCTTCTGGGCCGCCTTTTCGGCAACGACGTTCTGTTGCTCCGTATGCGCCTTCAGGAGCTCAGCCCGATGCTGCTGGACCGCCGCCTTGAAGGAGGTCACCTGCTGGACGATGCTCGCGTCCTGCTGGGACGTCGAGTTGACGGCCTCGAGCCTGTTCAGAAGGTCCTCGAAGCTCGTCGACCCGAGCAGCAGCGACAAGGTGGTGTCGTCCTGCGAGCTGGTGTAGGCGGTGACGAGCCGGGCCGAGAGCGATGCCTGTGCGATCTTCAGGTTCGCGCGGGTGACCTTCAGTTGCCTGCGGTTCTCACGCTGGTCGCTCTCGATCTTCTGCAGCCGGACGTTTGCGAGGTTGTACTGCTCGACCGCCGCGCCCATGCTCTCGTCGATCTGCTGGATCTGCGCGAGCACCCGCTGCGCCTCTGCCTGCTTCGCTGCGACGGTGCCCGGCGTCGCACTTGCCGACGCTGCCGCGCACAGCGCCGCTATGCCAATGAGAAACGCCTGCGCCTGTCGTCTTCTGCCGCTCCTCCCCAGAGCGGAGAGGATCCTGGTCGACGGGCGCACCGGAGGGGGCCGGTACGTCACAAGTGGGGCACCCTAGCAACGACTTCGGACGTCTGCAACCGCTTTCCGAGCCTAAAAGTCGTTAAACCTCCCATGTGTGGGGGCCGCACAAAGTCGGCCGTTGCTAGGGTCTCGGCCCGTGCGTGGGCGCAGGGAGAGCCGCCTCGCGGCCGGGCTGGTGCTCGGAGCCGCGCTTCTTTTCGGGGCTTCTCTGCCCGGAGCCGATGGTGCAGCCCCAAAACGGCTCCGTGAGCGCCAGGCAAACCTCTCAGCCCGCTCTCACGGCGCCCTCCTCAGCCTCTATGCCCTTGACTCACGCCTGTCCAAGGCCAGGAGCGAGCTCGCCGCCCTGCAGGGCCGCGCAGAGGCGCTCCGGGCCGAGCAGGAGCGGGTCAGGCGGAACGTCGCCGTCGTCCAGGGGAATCTGAAGGCCTCTCAGCGGCTGCTCGGCGACCGGCTCCGGACGCTCTACGAGGAGGGGGAGCCGGACGCGATCGCCGTCCTGCTCGGCGCGACCTCGCTCGACGACGCGGTCACCCGCCTGGACGAGCGCGAGCGGAGCGCCCGCCAGGGGGCCCAGGCCGCAAACGACGCCCGCGACGGACGGACCAAGTTGCGTGGCCTGGCGCTCGAGCTGGCTGCGCGGGTGCGGGAAGTCCAGACGCTCGAGGCCCAGGCGGCGCAGACCGCCGAAGCGCTCACACGCGCGCGGACCGGCCGCGTCGCCTACCTCGCGTCACTTGCGCGGCAGCAACGCCTGACGAAGCGACAGGTCCGCGCGCTCGACTCCCGAGCCCGTCAGGTCCTAAAAAAAGCACAGCAGGTGCAGGCACATACCCCTACGAGCACAACGCAGACCGCACCGCCGTCGGTCGTGTCGGGTGCTCGCACGCTCACTGTCACCGCTACCGGCTACTCGCTGGCCGGCACGACGGCCACGGGTCTGCCGGTCGGACCCGGGATCGTTGCAGTCGACCCATCCGTGATCCCGCTCGGCACGCGGATGACGATCCCCGGGTACGGCGAAGGAGTCGCGGCGGACACGGGCAACGCCGTGCAGGGGCTCACGATCGACCTGTGGTTCCCCACGCTGGCCGAAGCACTGGCCTGGGGCCGCCGCACGGTTGCGGTCACCCTTCACTAAACTTGATCCCGCCCGCGGCCGGGAGGTAATGCCCAGTAATGAGTGAGCCCGTCATAGCCGACGAGCAGACGCTGGCCGAAGTCCGCGTCCTGATCGTCGACGACCACGATCTCTTCAGGAGTGGGCTACGCAACCTCCTGGAGGACGAGGGCGTGCAGGTCGTCGGCGAGGCCGCCGCGGGCCAGGAGGCGCTCAACATCGTGCGGGACATCGCCCCGGACGTGGTGGTGATGGATCTGAACATGCCTGGGATGGGCGGCGTCGAAGCGACGCGGCACATCTCGACCATGGCACCGCTCACGCGTGTCGTGATGCTGACTATCTCCGACCAGGACAACGACGTGATCGACGCGATTCTCGCGGGTGCGTGCGGCTACCTTCTGAAGGACTCGTCGATCCAGGAGCTGATCGCCGGCATTCAGGCTGCCTCTCATGGGGAGTCGCTGATCTCACCGACGATCGCCTCGAAGGTCTTGCAGCGGTTGCGCGCATCGAGCACTCAACCGGAGATCGAAAGCACGATTCGCGCGGAGCTGTCCGAACGTGAGATCGAGGTGCTGAAGTTGATCGCGAACGGCAAGGACAACGCGATGATCGCCGGCGAGTTGCACATCAGCCCGAAGACCGTCAAGAACCACATCTCGAACATCCTGATGAAGCTGCAGATCGACAACCGCATCCAGGCGGCTGTCTATGCAGTGCGCAGCGGAATCGTCTAGGCGGTTGCCCTGACCTCGTCCGCGCGCGAGCGCAGCGAGGAAAGGAGCCGGCGGAGCCGCATCAGGTCGCCGTCGGCGGCGGAGAGCCGCCGGCCGAGCTCGACGAGCTCGGTGTGCCCCGCCTGGCCCTCAGGCTCGGCGAGCATCGTGGCCACCTCGGCGATCCGGCGCTCGAGCCGCCACCGCTCCGCCTCGAGCGCGAGCGCCCGCGCGTAGCCGGCAGTCAGCGTGTGCTCGAGGGCGTCGAGGCTGGGGGCGTCCTCGCCGAGGGGCGGACAGTCGAGGAGTGTTCGGATCTCGTCCTGGATCATGGCGAGAGAGGATCGCGGCCCTCCGACCAGTATTCAGCCTGCGACACTCTCGGCACATGGGCCGCGCGGACTATCTTCCGGCGAGCAGAGGCCTATCTTCTTGACCCCGTCGGATCAGTCTCGAAAAATGGATTCCGCTTGAATCGCCGCCTCTTCGCTGCCCTCTTTGCCCTCGTCGCGCTCGCCGCGCCGGCGGCAGGCTCCGCTCGGTCGAGTCAGGACGGCACGCTCCAGCGCCGTCTCGCTCAGGCTCTCCATGTACCCCACGTCGCTCCCGCTCGCTCGGCCGCGGTGGCGCTTGACCTCACCACCGGCACCGTCCTCTTCGCGCAAAACGGCGGCCGTTCTCTCGCCCCCGCCTCGAACGAGAAGCTGCCGCTCACGTACGCGGCGCTGGCGAAGCTCGGGCCCTCCTTTCGAATCGACACCGACGTCCTTGGCTCAGGCGGACAGGAGGGGACGGTCTGGGCGGGAACGCTCGTGCTCAAGGGCAACGGCGATCCCACCCTCTCGCACGCCGACCTCCGGGCGCTGGCCGCCCAGGTCAAAGCCGCGGGAGTCCGCAGCGTCACCGGAGGCGTGATCGGTGACGAGAGCTCCTACGACGCGCGCCGGATCGTGGGCGGCTGGAAGCCGAGCTTCTTCATCGACGAGTCGCCACCATTGTCGGCGCTCGTCGTCGACCGGGCGCGGGTTGGACGCGTCGTCACCCGCACGCCGGCGCTCGCGGCTGCGACCGCGTTTCGCGACGCACTGCGGAAGGCGGGCATCGCAGTCGCCGGCCCGGTCCGTGTCGGACAGCTCGACGACTGGACCGAGCCACTCGCAAGCGTCTCTTCCCCGACACTCGCGACGATGGTCCGCTTCATGGACCGCGAGAGCGACAACTTCACGGCGGAGATGCTGTTGAAGCAACTGGGGCTCAACGAGCTCGAACGCGGCACGAGCGCAGCCGGAGCCGCGGTGGTCACGCGGACGCTCGCGGAGGCGGGCGTCCCGCTGGCGGGCGTGCGCATCGTCGACGGCTCGGGGCTCTCCCGCCTCGACCGGCTCACCGCCAACGCACTCGGCGGCATGTTGAAGGCCGCCTGGGCCGATCCGATCGTCCGTCCGGTGCTGCTCGCCGCGCTTCCGGTCGCGGGCGTGAACGGCACGCTCGAGGACCGGCTGCGCAAACCCCCGGCTCGAGGGCGTGTACTGGCAAAGACGGGCACGACGCAAGATGCGTCGGCTCTCTCCGGCTATGTGAGCGACACCTACGCATTCGCGGTGGTGCAGAACGGCCATCCGCTTTCGTACTGGTGGGCCCGCCGCGCGCAGGACCGCTTTGCGCAGGTGCTAGCCGCGCAGTAGCTCGACGAGCTCCGCTTCGGTCAGGAGCGGGACTTCGACCTTGCGAGCCTTCGTCAGCTTGGAGTTACCCGGCTCCTCTCCGACGATCACTCCCGTGGTCTTGCCGGACACCGAGTTTCCCACCTTGGCGCCCTTGGCCTCGAGTGCGGCGGCGGCTTCGTCGCGCGTGAACGCTTCGAGCGTTCCGGTGATCACGTACGTGTTGCCGGTCAGCGGGCCCTCGACCGGCTTGAGCTCGTCGCCGATCTCGAAGCGCAACCCAAGCTCGCGCAGTTCGTCGACCAGCCCGCGATTCGCGTCGTCCGAGAACCACTCCGCAATCGCCTCCGCCCGCTCCGGCCCGATTCCCTCGACCTCGAGAATGTCTTCCTGCTTGGCGGCGAGCAGCTTGTCGACGCTCTCGAAATGGCGCGCGAGGTTCTGAGCCGTCACCCAACCGACGTCGGGGATGTTCAAGCCGAACAGCACGCGGTGGAAAGGCACCTGCTTCGACGCCTGGATGGATTCGATCGCGTTCGTCGCCGAGATCTCGCCGTAGCCCTCGAGCTCCATCAGCTGTTCCTTCGTCAGCCGGTAGAGCTCCGGCAGCGAGCGTACGAGCCCGAGATCCCAGAGCCTGCGCACCGACTGCTCGCCGACGCCCTCGATGTCAGCCGCGGCCTGCACCCAGTTGATCAACGACTCGAGCCCGCGGGACGGGCACGCGCGGTTGGGACAGCGATGCATCGCCTCGCCCCCCGGCTTGACGATGACAGCGCCGCAGAGCGGGCACTTCTTCGGCATCTTGAACGGCTTCGTGCCTTTGAGGTGCGGAAGAACAGGGCCGACGACCTGCGGGATGACGTCACCGGCGCGCTGAACGATCACGTTGTCGCCCTCGCGGATGTCCTTGCGGTTGATGTCTTCCTCGTTGTGCAGCGTCGCCTGCGAGACCGTCACGCCGCCGACTTCGACCGGCTCGAGCTGTGCCCAGGGATTGAGCGCGCCTGTCCTTCCGACTCGGACGTGGATCTTGTTCAACTTCGTCTGCGCGGTCATCGGAGCCCATTTGAAGGCACGCGCCCACCGCGGGCGATCGTGTAGTGCCCCGAGCCGGCGCTGCTGGCCGAACGAGTCGACCTTGATCACGATCCCGTCGATCTCGTAGTCGAGCTCGATGCGGCGCTGCTCCCACTCCCGGCAGGCGGCGGCGACCGACTCGACCGACTCGTGACGCTCCGCGTACGGGTTCGTGCGGAAGCCGTGGTCGCGCAGCCACTGCAGCGCCTCCCAGTGACCGTCGGCAGGAAGGCCCTCCCGGTGACCGAGGCCGTGGATCCAGATCGAGAGTGGCCGCGCGGCCGTGATCGACGAGTCCTTCTGGCGGAGCGATCCCGCCGCAGCGTTACGCGGGTTCGGGGTCGGCTTCTTGCCCTCGGCGACGAGGCGATCGTTCAGCGCGTTGAAGCCGCTGAGCGGGAGGTACACCTCTCCGCGAACTTCGAGCAGAGGCGGCGCCGTCTCGCCGGCGGCGAGCTGCATCCGCATCGAAATCGGCTTGATTGTTCTCAGGTTGACCGTCACGTCTTCGCCGCGATGCCCGTCGCCGCGCGTCGCGCCGCGCACGAATGCTCCGTCCTCGTAGATCAGGTTGATCGAGAGACCGTCGATCTTCGGCTCGGTCACGTACGCGACGTCGCTGGTGCCGAGCCGTTTGCACACATCCTGGTGCCACTTCTCGAGCGCCTCGTCGGTCGTCACCTTCTCGAGCGACCCCATCGGCGAGGGGTGCTCGACCTTCTGGAACTTGTCCGAGGGCGGCGCGCCGACGCGCTGCGTCGGCGAGTCCTTGGTGACGAGCGTCGGGTTCGCGTCCTCGAGCTTCACGAGTTCGTCATAGAGAACGTCGTACTCGGCGTCCGTGACCTCGGGATCGTCCAGGACGTGGTAGCGGTAGAGGTGGTAATCGAGGACGTCGCGCAGCTCGGCCGCGCGCTTCTCGACCTTAGAGGACGGCAAGTAGCTCCTCCGGGGTGTCGACGAGCGCCTCCGGCTCCTCGGCGGTGAGTCGCTCCCGCGCGTGGATTCCGCCCCACGTGACGCCGACGGAGTACAGCCCGGCGGCTTTCGCCGCGAGGATGTCGAACGGCGCATCGCCCACGTACGCCCCGTCAGCCGGTGCCGCGCCCAGCCGGTCGAGCGCAAGCAGGAGCGGTTCCGGGTCGGGCTTGTGCTTCTTCGTCTCGTCGCCGCCGACGACCGTCTCGAAGAGATGCTCGATGGGGATTCGCGCGAACGCGAGCTCCACGGTCTGTCTTCGCTTGGCCGTGACGATTCCGAGCCGGCGCCCCTCGTCCTTCAGCTGCACCAGCACCTCGTCCATCCCAGCGCAGCAGACGAGCTCGTCGTGCAACGGCTCGTTGTGCGCCCGGTAGGCCGTGATGAGCTCCTCGACGCGGTCGGGAGAAAGGGCGTGCATCTGCGCCTCGAGCCCAGGGCCGCCGACGGCAGCCATCAACTCCTCGTCGGGGACATCGAGGCCGAGAACCTCCTTTGCGACGTGTCGCATCGAGGCGAGGATGATCGCGCCAGAATCGATGACCGTACCGTCGAGATCGAAGAGGACGACGGGAAAACGCATTGACGTGATGCTAGCCGCGTGTGCTCAATACTCGACGCGGTCGAGGTAGAGGCCCCACGGCGGAACCGTCTTGCCGGCCTCGCTGCGATGACGTCCTTCGAGGAGCGGCGCGATTCGTTCGGGTGACCGCTCGAGCATCGTGCCGACGAGCGTGCGCACCATGTGACGCAGAAAGCTGTCGGCCGTGATCTCGAACTCGAGCGCATCACCTCGCCGATGCCACTCCGCCCGAATGACGTTGCGCACGAAGACCGTGTGCTGAGTCTCGGTGGGCGTGAACGCGCGGAAGTCGTGCCGGCCGACGAGGAGGTCGGCTGCGTCGGCGAGGCGCCTCTCGTCGAGCGTTTTCGAGTACCACAACGAGCGGCGCTGCTCGAACGGCGACGGTTCCCGCCGGCGCCAGATGCGGTAGCGGTAGCTGCGCGAGCGCGCCGAGCGGCGCGCATCGAAGTCGGGCGCAACCTCCTCCGCAGCGACGACAGCAACGTCGTCGGGCAAGGCAGCGTTCAGCGCGTCGGCCGCACGCTCCGGCAGCGGCCCCTCCTCGACGTCGACCGTGACGACGTTGCCGAGCGCATGGACGCCCGTATCGGTGCGGCCGGCGACAGCGAGAACGGAAACCGAGGAGAAGACGGCTGCGAGTGAATCGCGCACGGCGCCCTCCACGGTGCGAAGGTCCGGCTGCACCGCCCAGCCGCGAAAACCTGCGCCGTGGTACTCGAGCGTTAGCTTCAGCCGCACGTCAGGCGGCCCTGACGCGGATTGTCAGGTCTGGCTTATGCTCTATCCATTTGCGATTGAGTTGATACACTCTAGTTAATGACCGATCGGCAGACCTTCCTGCTCCAACGCGTGCAGCCGGCGATGGTGGGGCTCATCGACGGTTCCCTCTCGACGTTGGCGCCGATCTTCTCCGTCGCGGTCGTCACTCACAAGCCGCACTACGCTTTCGTCGCAGGCGTCGCCGCCGCGTTCGGTGCAGGAATCTCGATGGCGTTCTCCGAGGGGCTGTCGGATACGGGCGAGCTCACGGGCCGGGGAAGCCCGCTGGTTCGCGGCGCGATCACCGGCGTCGGAACGTTCGTCGGGGGCATTCTCCACACTCTTCCGTTCCTCATCCCGCACTACCAAGCAGCGATTTACTCCGCGATCGCAGTCGTCGCACTCGAGTTGCTGATCCTTGCCTGGCTGAGATGGAAGTTCTTCGAAGTCGGATTCATCCGCGCGCTCGCGTCCGTCACGCTCGGCGGCGTCATCATCGCCGCCGTCAGCGCGGCTCTCGGCTCGGCCGGCTGACCTCGAGCGTCAAACCCTCCGCACCGGCCACCTCGACCTCGTCACCGGGACGAAGCGGTTCAGCTGCTCGGGCCTCCCAGAGCTCGCCGGCGACACGGACCTGCGTCGGTGACACGACGCGCGCTCGCCGTCCGACGAGCGCGGCCCCGCCGACCGGCGCCTTTCGCCGCCGCGACCACTTCAACAGCACGATCGATTCAACGATGTCGAGGAGGCCGCCGGCGACGACCGCGAGGATCCCCCACGGCGAGGGCAGGACGAAGACGGCCAGCAGGATCGCTCCGAGGAGGAGCATGCGCTGCCGGGACTAGGAAGCTGAGGTTGCCGTCGGCGAGGTGCCGGCCGGCTGGTAGTCCACGAGCTCGAGATAGACCATCTCGGCCGCGTCGCCGAGGCGAGGGCCGAGCTTCACGATGCGCGTGTAGCCGCCAGGTCGGTCCGCGAAACGCGGAGCAACATCGGCAAAGAGCTGATGGACGACGTCCTGCGAGCGCAACTCGGCGAGCGCGAGCCTCCGCGCGTGGAGGTCACCGCGCTTGCCGAGCGTGATCATCTGTTCTGCGAACGGCTTGACCGCCTTGGCCTTCGCCTGGGTGGTCTTGATCCGGCCGTGCTCGATCAGGGCGCCCGCGAGATTCGAGTAGAGCGCCTTGCGGTGCGCCGAGTCGCGCCCGAGCTTCTTGCCTAGGCGACGGTGACGCATGGTTAGTAGTCCTGCCCGCCGCTTTCGTCGCCGCGGAGCGTCAGACCGTGGGCCTGCAGGGTCTCCTTGACCTCTTCGACGGACTTCTTGCCGAAGTTCGGGATCGCCGCAAGCTCGTTCTCGGTCTTTACGACGAGGTCGCCGATCGTCTCGATGCCGACGCGCTTGAGGCAGTTGTACGAGCGCACACCGAGCTCGAGCTCCTCGATCGGGAAGTTCTCCATCCCGTGCGCAAGAGGCATCTCCGGCTGTGCGCCGTCGGGGCTCGCGGGAGCCGCGGACTCGCCGAAGCCCTCGATGCGATCGAGGTCGGTGAAGATCGCGAGCTGCCTGATCAGGATCTCCGACGCCTGTGCGATCGCGTCCTTCGGGCTGATCGACCCGTCGGTCGTCACGTCGAGGCGGAGCTTGTCGTAGTCGGTGCGCTGACCGACGCGGGCTGCCTCGACGTCGTACGCCACGCGGCGCACCGGCGAGAACATCGAGTCGATCGGGATCACGCCGATCGTGTGCTCGGGCCCACGGTTGAGCTCGGCCGGCACGTAGCCGCGGCCGCGGCCGATCGTCAGCGTCATCTCGAGCTTGCCCTTGTCGGAGAGATGCGCGATCTCGAGATCAGAGTTGAGGATCTCGAGCTCCGCGGGCGCCTCGATGTCGGAAGCCTTCACCGCGCCGGCGCCGCGCTTTGCAACGTGAACCTCGATCTCGGGCGAATCGCCGTGCAGGAGGCAGACGAGGTTCTTGAGGTTGAGGATGATGTCCGTGACGTCCTCACGAACGCCTTGCAGGGTCGTGAACTCGTGCGAAATCCCCTCGATCTTCACCGAGGTGACCGCAGCGCCCTCGAGGGACGAGAGCAGCACACGGCGCAGCGAGTTGCCGAACGTGTAACCGAAGCCGCGGTCGAGCGGCTCGATCTCGAACACCCCGCGCTGTTCGTCCAACTCTTCGTGGACGATCCGCGGGGTCTGGAACTCCATCAAGCTTGTGCGAGTAGCCAAAGTGATTCCTTCCTTACTTCGAGTAGAGCTCGACGATGAGCGATTCCTGGACCGGCGTGTCGATCTCGTCACGCGACGGCCACTTGAGGATCTTTCCGGTCAGCCCGTCGTGATCGGCCTGGAGCCAGGGCGCCACGGACGCGGTGAGGTCGGTTGCGTCGCGGATGACCTGCTGGGCCGAAGAGCTGGCAGCGACATTGATGATGTCGTCGGGCTTGACCTGGTAGCTGGGGATGTTCACGCGACGCCCGTTGACCTGGAAATGACCATGCCGCACGAGCTGGCGCGCCTGCGCGCGCGAAGCCGCGAAGCCGAGGCGATAGACGACGTTGTCGAGGCGCGTCTCCAGCATCCGCAGAAGGTTCTCGCCCGTGACGCCCGTGCCCTTGGCCGCCTTGCTGTAGTAGGTGCGGAACTGTTTCTCGAGCAGGCCGTAATACCGGCGCGCCTTCTGCTTCTCGCGCAACTGCAGGAGGTACTCGGACTGCTTGATGCGGCCGCGGCCGTGGTCGCCCGGCGGATAGGAGCGGCGCTCGATCGCGCACTTCTCTGTGAGGCAGCGCTCACCCTTCAAGAAGAGCTTCATGCCTTCGCGCCGGCACTGCTTGCACTTGGGGCCTGTGTCGCGGGCCACTAGACACGCCTCCGCTTGCGCGGACGAACGCCGTTGTGGGCCTGCGGCGTCACGTCCTTGACGCCGAGGATCTCGAGACCCGCGGCCTGGAGCGAGCGGATCGCGGTCTCGCGGCCGGAGCCCGGCCCTTTCACGAACACTTCGACCTTCTGCAGCCCGTGCTCCATGCCCTTGCGAGCGCACGAGTCGGCGGTTACCTGAGCGGCGAACGGCGTCGACTTGCGCGAGCCCTTGAAGCCGGCCGAGCCGGCGGACTCCCACGCGATCACGTTGCCGTCCTTGTCGGTGAGCGCAACGATCGTGTTGTTGAACGACGTCTTGATGTGCGCCTGGCCGATCGCGATGTTCTTACGGACGCGGCGACGCGTGCGACCCCTGGCCGCTGTTTTTCGAGGAGGCGCCATTTAGGTCTTCGCCACAGCTTTCTTGCCGCGGCTCACCGTCTTGGCCGGGCCCTTGCGCGTGCGGGCGTTCGTTCGGGTGCGCTGGCCGTTGACCGGAAGCCCGCGGCGGTGACGGATGCCTCGGTACGCACCGATCTCGCCAAGGCGCTTGATCGCCTGCGAACGGTCGCGGCGCAGGTCGCCTTCGACCTGGAGGTTCTCGTCGATGTAACCGCGAAGCTTCGTCACTTCCTCGTCGGTGAGGTCCTTGATCTTGGTGTCGGCATCGAGGCCAAGCGCGGCAGCGACCTTGCGCGCCGTCGGCTGGCCGATCCCGTAGATGTACGTCAGCCCGATCTCGAGCCGCTTCTGGTTCGGGAGATTCACTCCCGCGATGCGTGCCATTACTGCTCCTTCCCGTAATGCTGTCGAGTCTCTGGGTCGCGAGCACCAAGCCAGAGGCCGGGCTCGTCCGCGGCCAAGGCCGGATGCCTTGGCAAGGGCGAGGGTGGGGTTTGGCGCCGCGTGATCGCGGGCCAGAGGCCGACAAGTATTGCTGGGAGGAGCACTACCCCTGCCTTTGCTTGTGTCGAGGGTTCGTGCAGATGACCATGGTCCGACCGTGCCGCTTGATCACGCGGCAGCGCTCGCACATGGGCTTGACTGATGCTCTGACTTTCATCGGTGTCGGTATGTGATCCGGCCGCGGGTGAGGTCGTAGGGGGAGAGCTCAACCTTCACCTTGTCGCCGGGAAGGATGCGGATGTAGTGCTTCCTCATCTTCCCGGAGATCGTCGCGAGCACTGAAGGCCCGCTTTCGAGCTGCACCCGGAACGTCGTGCTCGGGAGCGCCTCGGTGATCTCTCCTTCCATCTCGATCTTCTCTTCCTTGCCGGTCATCGCCTTTCTCTCGCGTCTACGCACACAAACACAGCGGGAGGGGCCCGCCGCGAACGGATCAGGGTACCAAACCCGCCCTTTCTCGGGACTTCGCGGCCGTGAGGATCCTGGAGGGGCCTTCCTCGGCGACGGCAACGGTGTGCTCGAAATGGGCTGCCAGGGAGCCGTCCTGGGTCGAAATCGACCATTCGTCGTCGTGGAGGTACACCTCGGGGTCGCCCACCGTGATCATCGGCTCGATCGCCAGGGTCATCCCCGACTGGAGGAGCGGGCCCCGGCCCGGCTCGCCGAAGTTCGGGATCTGCGGCTCCTCGTGGTAGGAGCGCCCCACTCCGTGGCCGACCAGCGAGCGGACGACCGAGAAGCCTGCGCCCTCGACGACCTGCTGGACGGCGTGGGAGATGTCGCCGACGCGGTTGCCCGAGCGGGCCTGCTCGATCCCGGCGGTCAGAGCCTGCCGGCCCACCTCGAGCAGGCGGTGCGCCTCCGGATCGACCTCGCCGATCGCGAAGGTGTAGGCGCTGTCGGCCACGAGCCCGTCGAGCGTGATGCCGACGTCGACCGACAGCAGATCTCCCTCGTCGACCCGGTGCGCGCCGGGGATGCCGTGCACGACCATCGAGTTCGGCGAGATGCACGTCGCCGCGGGAAAGCCGCGGTAGCCCTTCGACGTCGGAACACCGCCGTGCTCGCGAATGAAGTCCTCGGCGATCCGGTCGAGCTCCGCCGTGGTGATGCCGGGCTGGGCCTGCTCGCCGAGCAACGCAATCGTCTCGGCGACGAGCTCGCCGGCTTTCGCGATCCCGTCGACTTCCTGTGTGCTTTTTCTAATGATCACGGTTCGTGTCTCCGCTGGGGGAACCTCCCGGTTCCCCCAGACCCCCTCCACTGGTCCGCTTCGCGGACAGGCGACTCCCTCGCCTCATGCTGCGGGCACCTGCTCGAGCGCGGCCTGGATGTCTGCGAACACCTCGTTCTCGGTGCGATTGCCCCGAACCGGCACGAGGTTCCCGCGCGTTCGGTAGTACTCGATCAGCGGCTCGGTCTCTCGGTGGTAGTTGTCGAGCCGGCGCTCGATCGCCTCGTCCGTGTCGTCGGCGCGTCCTTCGACCTCCGCCCGGCGGCGCAGCCGCTCGAAGGCGACCTCGTCGGGAATCTGGAGCGCGAACGCGACACTGAAGTTGCGACCGATGTCCGCGAACATCGAATCGAGGGCCTCCGCCTGCACGGTCGTGCGCGGAAAACCGTCGAGGACGAAGCCCGCTTCGGTGTCCGGCTGCCCGAGCCTGTTTCGGATCAGCTCGATCATCACGTCGTCAGAGACCAGGTCGCCTCGTTCGATCGTCGCCTTGACCTGGCGGCCGAGCTCACTGCCCGATTCCTCCTCGGCGCGGAGAATCTCGCCGCTGGCGATGTGCGGAATCCCGTATTCGGCCGAGACCCGCTTCGCCTGCGTGCCCTTGCCGGCCCCCTGGGGACCGAGGAGCAGAACGCTCAACGACATTTATTTGAGAAAGCCCTCGTAGTTGCGCATCATCATCTGTGACTCCATCTGGCGCATCGTGTCGAGCGCGACGCCGACAACGATGAGGACGGACGTACCGCCGAGCGCGCGCGACGTCGCCTGGGAGAAGCCGCCGTAGGCAATGAACAGGCTCGGCAGAGTCGCAATCAGGGCCAGGTACAACGAGCCCGGCAGAGTGAGACGCGTCAGCACGCGGTCGAGGTACTGCGCAGTCGGTGGACCCGGACGGATGCCGGGGATGTAGCCCCCGTACTTCCGCAGGTTGTCGGCCTGGTCAACCGGGTTGAACTGGACCGCGGTATAGAAGTAGGTGAACACGATGATCAGAGTGCCCTGGAGGCCGATGTACAGCAGCGACGACGGCGAGAAGTGGCTGTTGACGAAGCCCTGTGTGGCCGGAAAGAACTGCCCGATCGTCGGCGGGAACGCCATCACGGCAGCGGCGAAGATCACGGGGATCACGCCGGCCATGTTCACGCGCAACGGCATGTACGTCGATCCACCGGCGGTCTGGCGGCGGCCGACCATCCGCTTTGCGTACTGGATCGGGATGCGGCGCTGCCCCTCCTGGATGAACACGACCGCAGCGACGATCGCGATCGCGACGAGCGGGAAGAACAGCCGCTCCATCGTCCCGCCGTTGTACCAGGCTGCGATGCCGGTCGGCGCGGACGAGAGGATCGACGCGAAGATCAGCAGCGAGATTCCGTTGCCGACGCCGCGTTTCGTGATCAGCTCGCCGAGCCACATCAGCAGCGTCGTCCCGGCGGTCAGCGTGACGACGATTAGAACGATCCGCCCCGTGTTCGCATCGAGGTTGCCGGCGCGCTTGAACAGGTACGCATAGCCCGTGGACTGCGCCGCAGCCAGCGCCACGGTGAGATAACGCGTGTACTGGTTGATCTTGGCGTAGCCGGACTCGCCTTCCTTCTGGAGCTGCTCCAGCTTCGGCACGACCACCGTCATCAGCTGCAAGATGATCGAGGCGGTGACGTAGGGCATGATCCCGAGCGCGAACAGGGCGAACTGCGACAACGCGCCGCCCGAGAAGACGTTCAGCAGGCCGAGGATCGTGCCGCCGCGCCCGTTGAAGTAGTCCTTGATCGTCTGCGAGTCGACGCCCGGCGCCGGGATCCACGATCCCAGGCGGTAGAGCGCGAGGATCATGAACGTGAAGAGGACTCGCTTGCGGAGCTCGGGGACGCGCCAGGCGTTGGCGAGCCAGGAGAACATCTACTCCTCCCCGGGCTCGGGCTGCTCGGCCGTCTCGACCGGCGATTCAGGAGGTGTCTCGGCTTCGGAAGCCTCGGCTTCTGGTGCGGCGGACTCGGACTCGGGCTCGGCCGCGACCGGCTCCGACTTCGGCTTCGGCTTGTGGTGCTGCTTCTTCTTGACCTTCGGCTCCTTCAGGAGCGCGACCGTTCCGCCGGCTTGCTCGACCTTCTCGCGGGCGGTCGCGGAGATCGCATGCACGCGAACAGTCAGCTTCTTCTTGAGCTCGCCGTTGCCGAGCAGCTTGACGTCGGTCTTCGTGTTCTTCAGCAGTCCCTTCTCGACGAGGCTTTCCGGAGTAACTTCCGCGCCGTCGTCGAAGCGGTCGAGCGCGCTCACGTTGACGGGAGCAGTCGACGTCCGGAACGGGCCGATCGGCATCGCGTCCTTCGACGTCGCGCCGCGCTGTTTGCCCAGCCGCATGTAGATCGGCATCTGGCCGCCCTCGAACCCGGCGCGCATCTTGTGCGATCCGGAACGGGATTTCTGGCCCTTGATGCCGCGGCCGGAATAACGGCCCTTGCCGGAGCTCTGCCCACGGCCGACGCGCTTTCGGCCCTTCCGGTCCTGGGCCGGCTTGATCGTGTGGAGGGTGAGCTTCTCAGTCATTTTCGACCTTCACGAGGTGGCGGACCTTCCGAAGCATGCCTGCAAGGACCGGGCCGTCGTCGTGCTCGGCGGTCTTGCCGATCTTGCCGAGGCCGAGAGCGCGCAGCGTGCCACGGTGCCGCTGCGACTGGCCGATCTGGCTACGTACCTGGGTTACTTTGACTTTCGCCATTGCTCTCGGTCTCCGGCTCTTTCGGAGCCTTGTAGGGCAGGACTTGCGAAATCGTGAGGCCGCGCGATCTCGCCACTTCGTCCGGGCTGCGAAGCCGCTTGAGCCCGTTGACGGTCGCCTTAGCCATGTTGATCGGGTTCGTGGTGCCGAGGCTCTTCGCGAGGATGTCGCGGATCCCGGCGAGCTCGAGCACGGCGCGCACTCCGCCGCCGGCGATCACGCCGGTTCCTTCGCTCGCAGGGCGAAGCAGGACGCGAGCCGCGTCCGAACGCCCGAGAATCTCGTGCGTGATCGTCGTGCCGTGCTTCGGCACGGTGAAGAGGTTCTTCTTCGCGTCCTCGACCGCCTTCGTGATCGCAAGCGGCACCTCGCGCGCCTTGCCATAGCCGACTCCGACGCGATCCACCTCGTCGCCGATCACGACGAGCGCGGTGAACGAGAAGCGTCGGCCGCCCTTGACGACCTTCGCGACGCGGTTGATCTCGACGACGCGCTCTTTGAGCTCGCGAGTCTCTTCGCGCTCGATCACGGCGCGTTCCACCGTGGTGAATTCAGGCCTGGTGCTCAAAATTCAAGTCCTCCCTCGCGTGCGGCATCGGCGAGCGCTTTCACGCGCCCGTGGTACAGGTAGCCGCCGCGGTCGAACACGGCGCTTTCGATCTTCGCCTGCTTGGCGTTGTCGGCCAGCAGTTTCCCGACCTCGGCCGCCTGCGCCTTCTTGTCTCCCTTGAAAGTCTTTTTCACCTGCAGCCAGCTGGCGGAGGCGAGCGTCTTGCCGTCCGCGTCGTCGACGAGCTGCGCGACGATCCCGCGGTTCGAGCGTGTGACGACGAGACGCGGCCGCTCGGACGTGCCCGACACCTTGCCGCGCACGCGCTTGTGGCGGCGAATGCGGGCTTGTCTGACCGTCAAAGTAGGCATTAGGCCCTCTTCCCGACCTTCCGGCGCACGTACTCGCCCTGGTAGCGAATTCCCTTGCCCTTGTACGGCTCGGGCGGGCGCACCTTGCGGATCTCTGCGGCGGTCTGGCCGACCTGCTGCTTGTCGACGCCCTTGACGATGATCTCGGTGTTCTTGGGGACCTCGAAGGAGATGCCCTGCCGCGCCTTCATCACGACCGGATGTGAGTAGCCGACGTCGAGCCGGAGGTCGACTCCCTGCAGTGCGGCACGGTAGCCGACTCCCTGCAGTTCCAGGCGCTTTTCGAAGCCCTTTGTGACGCCCTCGACCATGTTCGCGATCAGCGTGCGCGTGAGACCGTGCAGTGCGCGATCGTCGCCTCGCTCGGTCGGACGGGCGACGGTGATCGTGCCCTCCGCCTGCTCGATCTTCATTCGGGCCGGCACCTGCTGCGTGAGCTCACCGAGCGGACCGTTGACCATCACTCGGCCAAGGGAGATCGAGACGTTGACGCCTGTCGGAAGTTCAATTGGTTGTCTACCGATTCGACTCAATTTGATTCTTTCGCTTTGGCCTTTCTACCCGAAGAAGATCGTGAGATTTTCTTCGGCTTTACCAGACGAAGCAAACGACTTCGCCGCCGATTCCTTTCTCCTCCGCCGTGCGCGCGGTGACCAGGCCAGTCGACGTGGACAGAATCGCCACACCCATTCCGCCGAGCACGCGCGGCAGGCGATCCTTACCCGCATAGACACGGCGACCGGGCTTCGACACCCGCTTGAGGTCGGTGATGATCCTCTCGCGGCTCCGGCCGTACTTCAGCTGGATGACCAGGGTATCGAAGCTCTCGCCCCTCTTGACATGGAAGTCGGAGATGTAGCCCTCTTCCTTGAGGATGCGCGCGATGCCCTCCTTCAGGCGGGACGTGGGCATCTCGGTGTGCTCGTGCAGCGCCTTGTTGGCGTTGCGAATGCGGGCGAGCATGTCGGCTACGGGATCAGTGAGCATTTTTTTCTTGTCTCCAGAGCGAAGCGAATGGACTAACTCTTACCCGTGAAAAATGCGTAGCATTTTTCACGGCTCTACCAGCTCGATTTGGTCATGCCCGGGATGACGCCCTGGTGCGCGAGGTCCCGCAGGCAGATCCTGCAGAGGCCGAACTTGCGGAACACGGCGCGCGGACGCCCACACCGGTTGCACCGGCTATAGGCGCGCACCGGGTACTTCTGGGGGCGCTGTTGCTTGATCCGAAGTGATGTCTTAGCCATACGTGCTTACTGCTCCCTTCCGTCCGCCGCGAACGGCATGCCGAGCCCGCGCAGGAGCGCAAGGCCGTGCTCGTCCGTCTTCGCGGAGGTCGTGATCGCGACATCGAGGCCGCGAACCTGCTGGATGTCGTCGTAGTCGATCTCCGGGAAGATGATCTGTTCCCGGATGCCGAGCGAATAGTTGCCGCGTCCGTCGAACGACCGCGGGTTCAGACCGCGGAAGTCCCGGATGCGCGGGAGTGCGATCGCAATGAGCCGGTCGAGGAATTCGTACATCCGCGCACCGCGAAGCGTGACCCGGGCGCCGATCGGCATTCCCTCACGGATCTTGAACTGTGCGATCGACTTGCGTGCCTTGCGGACCTGTGCGCGCTGCCCGGCGATGATCGTCAGTTCCTCGATCGCCGCGTCTAGCTGCTTCGCGTCGGTCTTCGCCTCGCCGACGCCCATGTTCAGCGTGATCTTCTCGAGGTGCGGGACTTCCATCGTCGAGGTCAGGCCGAGCTCCTGCTTCAGGCTCCCCCGCAGCTCGCCTTCGAAGAGCGTCTTGAGGCGCGGCGCGTAGGACGCGCGTGCAGCCTCCTTGCGGACTTCTCTGACCCGGGTGCTCATCGGTCGATCTCCTCGCCACAGTCCTGGCGCTTGCAGACGCGCACCTTGACCGGTTGGCCGTGCGAGTCCTTGTCTCTCACGCCCACGCGCGTCGGGCGGTTGCAGACCGGACAGACGACCATCACGTTCCCGACCGGAAGGGGCGCGGGCTTCTCGATCACGCCGCCAGGCGTCATGCCGGCGGCGCCCATGCGGCTGGTGTTCTGGATCGGGCGCGGCTTCGTATGCCGCTTGACGAGATTGAGGTTCTCGACGATCACCTTGCCGTCCTTCGGGCGCGCGTCGATGACGCGGCCCTGCTTGCCGCGATCCTTGCCGCTCAGCACGTGAACGAGATCGCCCTTGCGGATGCGCATCGTGTGGGCCACTAGAGGACCTCCGGTGCCAGAGACACGATCTTCATGAAGTTCTTCTCTCGCAACTCACGCGCCACCGGGCCAAAGATGCGCGTTCCCCGCGGATTGCGCTGCGCATCGATGATCACGGCGGCGTTCTCGTCGAAGGCGATCGACGTGCCGTCGTCGCGGCCGTAGGGCTTACGGGTGCGAACGACGACCGCCTGCACGACCTCGCCCTTCTTGACCGCTCCCTGAGGCGCCGCTTGCTTGACCGTGGCGACGATGATGTCGCCGACACGGGCGTAACGACGTCCCGTGCCGCCCTTCACGCGGATGCACAGGATCTCGCGCGCGCCAGTGTTGTCCGCCACGCGGAGTCTGGACTCCTGCTGGATCACTTTGCAGCCTCCACGATCTCAACGAGTCGCCAGTTCTTCGACTTCGACAGCGGTCGGGTCTCGACGATGCGGACGACGTCGCCGACGTTCGCCGAGTTTTGCTCGTCGTGTGCGTGGAACTTCATGCGGCGGCGAATGACCTTCTTGTAGCGCCGGTGTGACTTGATCGACTCCACCTGGACAACGATCGTCTTGTCCATCGCGCTCGACACGACGACGCCGCGGCGCTCCTGGCGGCGTCCGCGCTCCGACTCGGGCTTCGGCAGGCGCGTGATCGGCCTGCGCTCTGCGGGACGGTCGCGCCGCACCTTCGGGCGCTGCCGTCGCTCGACGCGCGGCACGTGCTTTCGCTTTTTCTTCGGCTGGGACTGTGGCGCCGGCTCGGCGGGTGCTGCCTCGGCTTCGGGTTCCACTACAGGCTCTTGCGGAGCGGCCTCGGCGGCAGGCTCCTCGGCGGGTGCCTCCTCGGCCGGAGCTTCTTCGGCGGCCGGTGCCTCGGCGACGGGCTCGGGCTCCGGCTCTGCAGCCGGGGCTTCCTCCGCGGGAGCCTCCTCGGCCACAGGTTCCTCGGCAGGCGCTTCCGCCACGGGCGCCTCGGCCACCGGCTCCTCGACAGGAGTCTCGGCGACGGGCGTCTCTGTCGCAGCTTCCTCGACGGGGGCCTCCTCGGCCTTCTTCGGAGCAGCCTTCTTCGCAGCCGGCTTCTTCTCGGCTACGGCCTTCTCCACGGTCTCCTTCTTCGCGGCAGGCTTCTTCTTCGGCTTCTCCTCCGCCACCGCGGGAGCCTCCTCGTCCTTCTTCTTTTTCGTGGTCTTCTTCTCGTCAGCCATCAGTGTTGAGCCGCCTTTGCCTCGCGCGCGTGGCGCACCGTCAGGATGCGGGCGATCTCTCGCTTCGCCAGCTTCAGCCGCGCGCTGTTCTCGAGCGCGCCGGTCGCCGACTGGAAGCGCAGGTCGAACAGCTCCTGGCGCCGGTCGTGCAACGCGTTCTCCAATTCCTCGTCGGTCATGTCCCTCATGTCTCTAGCTCTCAAAGAGATCCGCCTCCCGCTTCACGAACTTCGTCTTCACCGAGAGCTTCGTCCCGGCAAGTCGGAGCGCTTCCTTGGCGAGCGGCTCCGGCACGCCGGCCAGCTCGAACATCACGCGGCCCGGCTTGACGACGGCGACCCAGTGCTCCGGGGAGCCCTTGCCGGAGCCCATGCGCGTCTCGGCCGGCTTCTGGGTCGTCGGCTTGTCCGGAAACACGTTGATCCAGACCTTCCCGCCGCGCTTGATCTTGCGGGTCATGGCAATGCGGGCCGCCTCGATCTGACGGTTGGTGACCCAGGCCGTTTCCAGCGCCTTCAGGCCGTAGTCACCGAACTGCACGGTCGTCTGACCCTTCGCGAACCCGCGACGGCGGCCACGCTGGTGCTTTCGGTACTTCATTTTCTTCGGGAGCAGCATCAGCTATCGGCCTTTTCCTGCTTCGTGGGATCTTCTGTCTGCTGCTTCGGCGTCGTCGTGTCGGGCGCGTCTGCGACAGGACCCGGAGTCGTCTCGACGTTGGGCTCGACGGGGGGCTGCTCGCGGCCCTCGGCCGACGTGGCCTGCTCGTCCGTGCGCGGCCGCTCGACGTTGTCCTGCTGCCCTGCGCGGCTGCGTGGTGCGGGCC
>JACDEU010000042.1 GCA_013816245.1 Actinomycetota bacterium
GAGCGGCTCGAGAAGGTCGCGGAGGAGGCCGGCGTCGAACTGCTTCTCCCGGACGACGAAGTCGAGAAGCACGGCGTCGGCGAGGCGGAGCAGGACCTCACCGGTGCCGACATCGCCGTCGTGCTCGGTGGCGACGGAACGATGTTGCGCGCGCTGCAGCGTTTCCTCGGGACCGAGATCCCGGTCGTCGGAGTGAACTTCGGACGTGTCGGGTTTCTCGCGTCGGTGCAGCCGAATGAGCTCGAGTCGGGGCTGTCGCGCGTGTTCGCCGGTGACTACCGCGTCGTGCACCTGACCACGCTTGAGGTCGAGGTCGACGGGACTCGCGGGGCCGCGGTCAACGACGTGGTCGTTTTGAGCTCGATGCGCGGCCGGATGGTCGAGCTCTCCTGGGCGTTCGGCGGCGAGGACATGGGAGTGCAGCCCTGCGACGGGATGATCTGCGCGAGCCCTGCGGGGTCGACTGCGTACAACCTTTCGAATGGCGGGCCTGTCCTGGCGCGCGGGCTCGATGCAATGGTCGTCACGTTCATCGCCCCGCATTCACTGCACGCGCGCCCGATCGTGGTGCCGCGGGGCATCGACCTCGAGATCCGTAACCAGACGCTCGACGTCGATGTGACCGTCCTCGTCGACGGGCACCTGATCACGGACGTAGGCCACGGCTCACCGATCGTGATCGGGCTCGGTGAACAGCGAAGCCACCTCGCCACGCTGCCCGAGGCCACGTTCTTCCGGCGTTACCGGGAGACCTTCGGCTCCTGAGTTCAGGCCCGCATCCGGTGCAGATGCGTGCATCCGCCGGGGCTAGGCTCGACGTGAGGGGAGGGAGGTGGGGTGTCCCGAGGCTTGACGCGTCTACCTTTAAAGGGCGTGGGATTGCCAGACGATGGTGCCGCGCCGCTCGGCCGCCTACCATCTCGGCGGCACCATGCTCCGCCGTCTCCGCATCGAGAACCTCGTCCTCATCCACGAGGCCGAGCTCGCCTTCGCCCCCGGACTGAACGCAATCACCGGGGAGACCGGTGCGGGGAAGACGATCCTCGCGCAGGCGATCGGGCTCCTGCTCGGGGCGAAAGGGGATGCCGCCTACATCGGGCCCGGCGACGCGGAGGCCTACGTCGAGGCCGAGCTCGATCTGCCGCCTGGGTTCCTCGATGAAGAGGAATTCGCAGCGTTCGCAGACCTCCGTCCCGAGGACGAAGAAGGGCTCCTCGTCGCCCGCCGCGTTTTTGCGGACGGGCGGACTCGTGCCTATGCGTGGGGACGCGGCGCTGCCCGGGAGGATCTCGCCGCCGCCGGGGAGCGGCTGATCGCCATGTCCGGCCAGTTCGAGCAGCGCCGGCTCGGGCGGCCCTCGTACCAGCTCGATGTCCTCGACTCGTTCATCGGCGACGAACAGCTCCGCCTGCGGGCCGAGTCCCGCGTCGCCTGGCGCGAGCTCCTAGCTGCGAGACGACGGCTCGAGGAGCTGCAGACGGGCGCGGTGGCCGCCGAGGCACGGCTTGCCGAGTTGCGTGCTCTCGTCGAAGACACCGCCGGCCTCGAGCCCGATGCGGAGGAAACGCTGCGCGCGCAGCGCGAGCGGCTTCGCCACGTCAGCGAGCTTGCGGAAGGAACCGCTGCCGCAGCCGAGGCGCTCGCGCCGGACGAAGGCGACGGTGCGGCTGGTCTCCTCGCCAACGCGGAGCGCGCACTCGCGCCGATCGAGGGGCTCGCTCCCGAGCTCGCAAGAGCGGGCGACGAGCTTCGCGACGCCGAGCTGAGGTTGCGGGAAACGGCGAGTGAGCTACGCGGCTTCCTGACAACGCTCGAGGCCGAGCCCGGCAGGCTCGAGCAGATCGAGGCAGATCTCGACCGCATCGCCGACGCCAAGCGCCGCTTCCGCGCAAGCTCGTACGAGGAGTTGCTCGCGCGTGCAGCCGAAGCACGCGCGGAGCTCGAGGCGATCGACGACGGATTCGATCCCGCGGCTGCCGCCGCAGAGGCTCTTGTCGTCGCAGAGCGAAAAGTCCGCGACCTGGCCGACGCACTCCGCGCGGCGCGACGCGACGCGGCACCCCGGTTCGCGAAGGCCGTCGCCAAGGAGCTCGTCGGCGTCGGAATGGGCGAAGGGGAGTTCGTTGCGGAGCTGCGCGAGCGTGATCCCGGCTCGAGCGGCTTCGACGAGGTTGCGTTCCTCGTGCGGCCGAACCGCGGACTACCGCTCGCACCTGTCGCGGAAACGGCCTCGGGAGGGGAGCTTTCTCGAATCGCGCTCGCGATTGCCGCCGTTGCCGGCGGCGACACGATGGTGTTCGACGAGATTGATGCCGGCGTCGGCGGTGAGACGGCGCACCGCGTCGCCGAGACGCTCCAAAGGCTCGCCGAGCGCGCGCAGGTCATCACGATCACCCACCTGCCGCAGATTGCGAGCGTCGCGGATCGTCACTTCCGCGTCGAGAAGATCCCGGGCGATCCCACGCACACGCGGATCCAGCCGCTCGACGAGGGGGAGCGGCGCGACGAGCTGCAGCGCATGCTCGGCGGCCGGGAATTCATCTCGAGCGTTGGCCAATGAGCGTCGCTTGCCTGCGGCTCGCTCCCGTGAGGGAAACCATGTTTCCCTCACGAGCTCCCTTCTTTAGCGATCGTCTCAACCCCCGCGCCGCTCGGATCGCCGCGTGGGCTGAGGAGAAAGAGCGGGGAAACCTCCCGGTTTCCCCCTCCGCCCCTTCCACCGCTCATCGACGAGAATCGTGTCGATGAGCTTCGTCGAGCTGACCGGCCACGCCAAGCTCGACCGCCAGACGAAGAACCTCGTCAAGCGCCTTTCCGCCGACGACATTGCGATCGTCGACCACACCGACCTCGACCGTGTTTCTGCCGAGGCGCTGCTCGAGTCGGGCGTCCGCGTCGTCGTCAACGTCGCGGAGTCGCAGTCCGGACGCTTTCCCAACCCGGGCCCGCTCGCGCTCGTCAGGGGCGGCATCCGCCTTATCGACGTCGACGGCGCCGACCTCTTCGACGACGTGCACGAGGGCGAGCTTCTGACGGTGCGCGGCGCCGGGCTCTACCGCAACGGCACCTGTCTCGCCGCAGGGCGTGTGCTCGAGGAGCGCGAGCTCGAGCGCGCGCTCGCCGAGCAACGAGGTCGCGTGACCGAAGCGCTCGAGGCGTTCGCCGAAAACACGATGCGCTACCTCCGTGAGGAGGGGAAGTTGCTCGCCGAAGGGATCGACTTCCCGGCGATCGCAACACGCTTTCGAGACCGTCATGCGCTCGTAGTCGCACGCGGCCCCGGTCACAAGCGCGACCTGCGGATGGTCCGGCCCTACATCCGCGACTTCAAGCCGGTGCTGATCGCTGTCGACGGTGGAGCGGATGCACTCCTCGAGGCCGGCTACAAGCCGGACGTGATCGTCGGTGACATGGATTCGCTGTCGGACGAAGCGCTTCGCTCGGGTGCCGAGCTGCTCGTTCACGGATATCGCGACGGACACGCCCCAGGAGAAGAACGCGCGCAAAAGCTCGGTGTCCCGTACGAGGTCGTGCGCGCTACGGGGATCAGCGAGGACATCGCGCTGCTACTGGCGTACGAGAAAGGGTCGGAGCTTATCGTCGCCGTGGGAACCCACTTCAACCTCATCGAGTTCCTCGAGCGAAACCGCGACGGGATGTCGTCGACGTTCGTGACCCGCCTCAAGGTCGGCGAGATCCTCATCGACGCCAAAGGCGTCTCCCGGCTGGCGAGCCGGCAGGTCGGGATCTTGCCACTCGTCCTCTTCGCGCTCGCGGGGCTCGGAGCGATCGCAGTTGCGATCCTGGTCTCCCCGGCACTGCGTCACCTGATCGAGTACATCGCGCTGCGGTTGCGCGACCTCCTCGGCATCGGTTGAAACTACCCTAGGCCCATGCCCCGAGCCTCGGCCACGCGAGAGCTGCTCGCCCCGCGTGGGGACGTGTGGGCGTTCGTCGCAGAGCCGCACCACTTTCCCGACTGGTGGCCGGACATCGCAGCCGTTCAGCCGGACCGGCGTGGCCTCGCCGAAGGCGCTCGCTGGCACGTGCACGGCAAGGACCGGCCGGCCCTTCTCCGGCGCTCCTCGTCCAGCGGAATGCTGCTGGTCACGGCGGTGCGACCCCTCGAACGCTTCGGCTGGACTCTGAGCGGTGATCACATCGACGCCGAGCTGCACCTCGAGGAAAGCGGCCCGAACCGGACGATTGCCACACTCGACGTCGAAGCGCCGTGGCTGTACGGGTTCAGCAAGGCTCTGCCTCGTAGGGCGCTAACCCGGCTGCACGCCTTGTGCCAGACTGGCGCGGAGCTCTAACCCGCTCGCCCCCTCATGTTCGATCTCCGCTACCACGTCGCGTCACTTGCCGCGGTCTTCTTCGCGCTCGTGATCGGCATCCTCGTTGGCGTCGCGCTTGCGTCGCACGGCCTCGGCAACACCGAGCGCAAGCGCCTCGAGGAAGACCTGCGACGCGCTGAAAACCAGGCGGAGGTGCTCCAAAACAAGGTCGACGCGCTGGAACAGGCAGGCTCCGCCGACCGTGCATTCGTCGATTCGACGTACAAGAGCGTCGTCGCGAACCGGCTGAAGGGAGAGCGCGTCGCGGTGCTCTTCGTCGGTTCCTCGAACGACGACCGTCGCTCGAAGATCACGCAGGCTCTGGCCGATGCGAACGCCGGAACGACGTTGCGATTCACCGCGGTCAAGGTCCCGGTCGATTCGGCCGCGCTTGAAAAGCTGCTCGCGAAGAAGCCGTTCCTCGCGCACTACGCCGGTGCCGAGCAGCTCGAGAATCTCGGCCGAGCCCTCGGGCAAGAGTTCGTCGCCGGGACGGAGACGCCGTTGTGGAACACATTGCGCAATCAGATCGTGGAGGAGACGGTCGGTCCGTCGAAAAGACCTGCGGACGGAGTGGTGATCGTTCGCACGGCGAAGGCGCAAACGGGTCCGACTGCTCTCTTTCTCAAAGGTCTCTACGCGGGGCTCGCAGACGTGGGCGTCCCTGCGGTCGGCGTGGAGTCCACCAAGGACGACGGCTCCTCGCTCAAAGCGTTTCATGCTGCGGGTCTTTCGACGGTGGATGACATCGACGTGCAATTCGGGAAGCTCGCACTCATCGCCTTGCTCGCCGATCCGACTTTGAGCGGAGACTTTGGCATCAGGTCAGGGAAGCCGCGGCTGCCGCTTATTGCACCTTTGCCGACGCCGGCCGGTGGTTGAACCGCTGACTATTCTCGTCCCTGCGCGCGACGAGGAAAGGGTCATCGGAGAAACGGTGGCCACCCTGCGGCAGACGTTTCCCGACGCCGAGGTGATCGTGGCCGATGACGGTTCGCGCGACCGCACCGCAGACATCGCCGAAGCCGCAGGTGCGATCGTCTTGCGGCTCCCCCGTCGTGGCAAAGGCCAGGCACTGTCCGCGGCCGAGCGCGCCGCGCCACCTGGCTCGCTGCTTCTCTGCGATGCAGATCTCGCGGGAGAGCTCGCGCCACTTCTCGAGGGCGGCGCGGATCTCAACGTCGCGGCGTTCGCGGAGCGTGAGGGAGGGGGCTTCGGTCTGACGAAGCGCATCGCACGAAGCCTGATCGACGTGCTGGCAGACTTCGACGCGCGCGAACCACTCTCCGGCCAGCGTGCGCTCTCTGCCGCTGCGCGCAACGCCTGCTTTCCAATGGCGGCCGGCTTCGGCTGTGAGGTTCGCATGACGATCGACGCTGCGCGGGCGCGCCTCTCGGTGCGAGAAGTCCAGTTGCCGCTTCGTCATCGCCCGACAGGACGGAACCTGCGCGGCTTCGTTCACCGGGGAAAGCAGCTGCGCGACACGCTCTACGCCTGCGGCCCGCTCGGCGTGAACTTCCGCGGGCTGCGTCTGCCGCTCGTCGGCTGGAAGGTGGGCGTGACGAACGGCCCCGCAGTCGCGGCGGTCGCCGCTCTCGGGGCGACCGATGACCTCTGGAGCGGTCCTGAGCGTGGCTTCCGTGCGCATCTCGGCGCGGGCCGCACGACCGGCATCCTCAAGCTGATCGGCATCCCGGCGGTGGGTCTTCTCGCCACCCGCAAGATCTCGGGCGCGCTCCTCGTCGGGCTCGCCGCGAACGCCCTCAACCAGCTCGACACCCGTCCCGGACGGGCGCTCAAGGCGTACCTTGCGGCGGCCGTGCCGCTCGACGCCCCGGTCGGAGTCGCCGTCCTGCTGCTCCCCTACGATCTTCGTGAGATGGCGATGCTCGGGGACGCGGGGTCGAACGCGCTCGGTGCCCTGCTAGGCTTGAATTCCGTGAAGCGATTCACGGGACGAGGCCAGTGGGTAGCGATCGGCGCCCTCGCCGGCCTCACCATCATCGGAGAGCAGACGTCGATCGGCGCCTGGATCGAGCGCACCCCCGGTCTCGCCTGGATCGACCGGTTGGGACGCGTATGAGCTCGTCGAGCAGCTCGACGAAGTACGTCTTCGTGACGGGCGGCGTGGTGTCGGCCCTCGGCAAGGGCATCGTCGCGGCCTCCCTCGGGCGGCTATTGAAGGCGCGGGGCCTGCGGGTGCAGGCGCAAAAGTTCGACCCGTACCTGAACGTCGATCCGGGAACGATGAGCCCATTCCAGCACGGCGAGGTGTTCGTCACGGAGGACGGAGCCGAGACCGATCTCGACATCGGGCACTACGAGCGCTTCATCGACGAGAACCTGACACGCGCCGCGAGTCACACCGCAGGTGCGATCTGGGACGCGGTGCTGCGGAAAGAGCGCAAGGGCGAGTTCCTCGGTGCGACCGTCCAGGTGATCCCGCACATCACGAACGAGATCAAGTCGCGCATCCGCGCCAGTGCGGTGTCGACGCCGACCGACGTGGTGATCAGCGAGATCGGCGGCACCGTCGGCGACATCGAATCACTGCCGTTCCTGGAAGCGATCCGCCAGTTCCGACGCGAGGTCGGTGCAGAGAACGTGCTCTACCTACACGTCACGCTGGTCCCGTTCCTCGAGGCGGCCGGCGAGCTGAAGACGAAGCCCACGCAGCATTCCGTGAACGAGCTGCGACGAATCGGTATTCACCCCGACATCGTCGTGTGCCGCTCGCACGAGGAGCTCTCCGCCGACATCCGCGACAAGATTGCGCTTTTCGCCGACGTCGAGCCAGAGGCGGTGATCGCGAGCCCGGACGTCCCCGACGTTTATCTCGTGCCTTCACGCTTGAAGGCCGAGGGCCTCGACCGGCTTGTCGGCGAGAAGCTCGGACTGCCACCGGCGGAAGCGGACCTCGGCGACTGGCTCGACCTGAACGAGCGGATCCAGCGCAGCGATGAGGTCGTGGACATTGCGCTCGTCGGGAAGTACGTGCAGCTTCAGGACGCATACCTCTCGGTGCACGAGGCGCTCAAGCACGCCGGCGCACATCACGGTGCAACGGTGAGGGTGCGCTGGGTCGACGCCGAAGGAATGTCCGTTGAGGAAGCGGCGCAACTCCTGGAACAGGTGGACGGGGTGCTGGTTCCGGGAGGTTTCGGCTCGCGCGGGTGGGAGGGGAAGATCCTCGCCTGCCGGGTCGCGCGCGAGCGGGAGATCCCGTATCTCGGCATCTGCCTCGGCATGCACGTCGCCGTTTCCGAGTTCGCGCGCCACGTCCTCGGGCTCGAAGGTGCCAACTCGACCGAGATGGACCCGGAGACGCCTCATCCCGTGATCGATCTGCTTCCCGAACAAAAGGAGATCGAGGATCTCGGCGGCACGATGCGGCTCGGCGCGCAGGCGGTCGAAGTCGTAGACGGAACGCGCGCGCACGACGCCTACCAGGAGCCGGTCGTGCACGAGCGCCACCGTCACCGCTACGAGGTGAACAACCACTACCGACCCGCCCTCGTGGAGAGGGGGCTCGTCGTCTCCGGGACGTTCCAGGAAGGCCGACTCGTCGAGATCGTCGAGCTGCCGGATCACCCCTGGTTCGTCGCGAGCCAGTTTCACCCGGAGTTCAAGTCGCGGCCCACGCGACCGACGCCGCTCTTCCGTGACTTCGTCGGGGCGGCGCTCGAACGGTCGCGCGAACGCTCCGCCGTCGGCGCAGCCTCCGCTTAGCCGCCACTAAGATCGCGCGGTGCCCTCCGAGGTTGTCGATCTCTTCACCGAGCTGGCCGCGCTACCGAGCCCTCCCGGCGAGGAGCGCGCCGTGGCCGACATGGTCGTCCGCTACCTGCGCGATCTCGGCCTGACAGTGGACGAGGACGATGCCGGGTCGAAGGTGGGTTCCAACATCGGGAACCTGTACTGCAGGCTCGAGCCGACCGACGGCGGGAGCCCGATCTTCCTGTGCGCGCATCTCGACACGGTGCCGCCGACGGCGGCGATCGAGCCGGTGCTGGAAGACGGGGTGATCCGCAATAGCGCCGGCACGATCCTCGGCGCCGACAACAAGTCGGCGGTCGCCGCGATGCTCGAAGGCGCGCGCCGCGTGCTGGCCGAGAACCGTCCTCACGGCGGTATCGAGCTGCTGTTCACGCCGAAGGAAGAGGTCGGCCTGCTCGGCGCTGCAGCCTTCGATCACGAGCGCCTGCATGCTCACCTCGGCTACGTCTACGACCAGGCGGCGCCGATCGGCGAGGTGATTCTCGGTGCGCCGTTTTCGCGGGCGATGCAGGTTCGCTTCCACGGTCGAGCGGCACACTCCGGGATGTATCCCGAGGAGGGACGCTCGGCGATCGCAGCAGCCGCGCGCGCGATCTCGGATCTCCGGCTCGGCCGCGTCGACGAGGAGACCACCGCAAACGTCGGCATCATCCAGGGCGGAACAGCGGGAAACATCATCCCCGAGTGGTGCTCACTCGACGCGGAGGCACGGTCGCAAGACGAGCAGAAGCTCGAGCAACTCGTGCAGGAGATGGTCGACGCGTTCTCCTTCGCGGCAGGGCTCGAGGACTGCGAGGTCGAGACGAAAATCTCCAAGAGCTACAAGGGCTATCGGTTCAAGACGGAGGATCCAGTCGTGCGAATCGCGCACGCTGCCCTCGAGCGGAGCGGCTACGTGCCGACCTACGCGCTGAGCGGCGGCGCTGCCGATGCAAATGTCTTCAACGAGCGCGGCCTCGCTTGCCTCAATCTTGCGAACGGGATGCAGGACATCCACACGTCCGACGAGAGGATCACCGTCGAGGACCTCGAGGGCATGGTCGAGGTGACGCTCGCCCTCGTGGACGTCGCTCGAGATGCTGACGCTTAGACGCGGCCGGGTGACCGCCGTCCTCGAAAGCGTCGAAGGGCTCTCGCGAATCGAGGTGGACGGCCGGCTCTGCGTCGCGTATCCCCGACTGACCGGCCCCGTCGAGCTCGGCGACGAAGTGATCGTCAACACGCAGGCGCGTGAGCTCGAGCTCGGATCCGGAGGCTTCGACGTGCTGTACGTGAACCTCACGCGCGGGCTCGACCTTCCCGCGGAGGCCGGCGCGCACGTCGTCAAGCTGCCCTACACGCCGGGCCAGTCTGCGGCCCGCCATGGGGAAGAAGGACGGACACTGCCGTCGACGCTGTCCGGGATCCCGGTCGTGTGCTGCTCATTGCACAGCCAGGTCGCGCCTGTGTGCGCGGGCATCGGGACGGAGGTTCGCGTGGCGTACGTGCAGCTGGCAGGTGGAGCGCTTCCGCTCTCGCTCTCCGACACCCTGCGGCTCCTGCGTGCGCGCGGTTACCTCGGAACGACGATCGCGGTCGGAGCGTGTCTGGACGGCGAGGTCGAGTGCGTCTCGGCAGCGTCGGCATTCCTGTGGGCGGTGGCGGAAGGCTTCGACGCCGTGGTGTGCGCGGTCGGACCGGGCATCGTCGGTACCGGCACGGCGTTCGGCCACGGTGGCCTTGCGGCAGCCGAGGCCGCGAACACTGCGTCGGCCTTGCAGGGCTCGCCCGTCATTGCCGTCCGCGCATCGGAAAGCGACGAGCGCGACCGTCACCGCGGCGCATCCCACCATGCGCGGTCGGTGCTCGAGCTGTGCCTCGGCGAGGTCGTCGTCCCGTGGCCTGCCGGCTACGACGCGCCGGAGTGGCTCGACCGGCGCACCGAGCTCGACGTGAGCGGTTGGGAAGAGCTGTGTGCCGACCTGCCGCTCAGCCACATGGGCCGCGGGCCGACCGACGATCGGTTGTTCTTCGCTGCCGCGTTTGCCGCCGGCCGCGCCGCGGCGCGCTCGGGAGAATGATGGAAGAGCGGCGACTCGGGCCCGTCGTCGGCCTCGGCACCTGGAACACCTTCGGCGGCGACTCGCGTTTGGCCGACCCCGTGGTTGACGCAGGTCTCGAAGCAGGCTGCCGGGTGTTCGACTCGTCGCCGATGTACGGCGGAGCCGAGGCATCGTTGCGGCCGCGCTGGCAGGAAAGCGCGACCGAGCCTCGATCGCAACGAAGATCTGGGCGCGAAGCGTGGACGAAGGACGCGAGCAATATAGGCGGCAGCTCGAATGGTTCGGCCGTGTGGAGATCGAGCAAGTGCACAACCTCGTGTCCTGGCAGGAACATGCCGACTGGCTCGAGCCCGAGCGCGCAGCGGGGCGGATCGACCGGCTGGGCGTTACGCACTACGCACCATCCGCGTTCAAAGAGCTCGGACGAGCGTTGCGTTCGGGCCGGTTCGACACGCTGCAGGTGCCTTTGAATCCGCGCGAGCGCGACTGCGAGCGAGAGATCCTTCCGCTCGCAGCCGAGCTCGGAATCGCAGTGATCGTCATGCGTCCGCTCGGAGAAGGCGAGCTCGTGGGACAAGCAGTACCGGAAGACACCCTGGCTCGGCTTGGTGTCGACTCCTGGCCACAGGCACTGCTGAAGTGGGCGCTCTCGGACGAACGGGTCGACCTGGTGATTCCCGCGACCCGCAATCCCGATCACGCCCGTGCCAACGCAGCAGCAGGCTCGCCGCCGTGGTTCGACGCAGAGCAGCGGCGGCTAGTAGAACGTCTCTCCGCATGAAGCCGGACGACTCGAAAACGGTCTACGACGGCAAGCTCATCGACGTCACGCTCGAACGCTGGGGCAACCACGAACGCGAGATCGTCGAGCATCCCGGCGCCGTCGCTCCACAAGGTAGGGTGACGCCCCTTGAAGATCGGCGTCGCAAAGGAGATCAAGTCCGACGAGTACCGCGTCGCGCTGACGCCTGCGGGCGCGCGTGAGCTCGGCCAGCGCGGGCACGATGTCATCGTCGAGACGGGGGCCGGGGAGGGCAGCTCCTTCACCGATGCGGCGTACGAAGCGGCGGGTGCGCGGGTCTCCTCGGTCGAGGGCGTGTGGGCGGACGCGGAGCTGCTGCTCAAGGTCAAGGAGCCGGTCGAGCCCGAGTACGGCCGCCTGCGGGAAGGGCTCGTTCTCTTCACCTATCTCCACATAGCGGCCGACGAGCCGCTCACGCGCGCGCTCATCGACAGCGGCATCACCGCCGTCGCGTACGAAACGGTCGAGACGGACTTCGGGGCACTACCGCTCCTTGCGCCGATGAGCGAGATCGCCGGCCGGCTCGCCGCGCAGGCAGGAGCGTATTTCCTCGAGAAGCCACTCGGCGGCAGAGGGCTGCTGCTCGGCGGCGTTCCCGGTGTCGCACCCGGTCGCGTCGTCGTGATCGGCGGCGGGATGGTCGGCTACAACGCCGCGGTGATTGCGATCGGCCTCGGCGCCAGCGTGACGATCCTCGAGCGTTCGATCGACCGCATGCGACATCTCGAAGAGGTGCTGTCGGGCCGAGTCAGCCTCGTCATGTCGTCGACACTCCAGATCGAGGAGTCGCTGCGGGAAGCGGACGTCGTCATCGGAGCGGTCCTGATTCCGGGCGCGGTCACTCCGAAGCTGATCAGGCGCGAGATGGTTGTCGGCATGAAGGAGGGAGCAGTGCTCGCGGACGTTGCGATCGACCAGGGCGGCTGTTCGGAGACCTCACACCCGACCACGCACAGCGAGCCGGTGTACACCGTGGACGGAGTGACGCACTACTGCGTCGCGAACATGCCCGGTGCCGTGCCGATCACGTCGACGAAGGCCCTGACGAATGCGACGCTCCCCTACGTGGAGGCGATCGCCGATCACGGCCTCGCGGAGGCGGTCGCCCGCGACCCTGCACTGTCACGGGGCGTCAACGTCGTCGACGGAAAGATCACCTACGAAGCAGTTGCAGATGCACACGGCCTTGAGTACCAGCCACTCGGGGCCGTACTCCCGCTCTCGGCAGTTTAGTACCCCTACCGGCGATACTTGCCGGTTTCTGGCCCGCGATCACGCGGCGCCAGAGTTCACCCTCGCCCTTACCAAGGCAGACCAGCCTTGCTGCGGTCGAGTGCGGCCTCTGGCTTGGTGCTCGCGACCCAGAACCTCGACAGCACCACCGGCAGGGGTACTAGGCCGGCTGCTTCTTTGCGGGCGAGAACCTGACCACGACCCACGTGATGCCTGCCGCGAGCGCGATCACGAAGGCGCAGAAGACGAGCATTCCCAGCAGTCCGAGGACGTTCAACATCGCCGACCTAGAATAGCCACATGCCGAGGGCTTGCATAATCGTGCTCGATGCCGTGGGAGCGGGCGCGCTTCCCGACGCCGCGGAGTACGGCGACGAAGGCTCGGATACGCTCGGAAACGTCGCTCGCGCCGTTCGCGGCCTCGATCTGCCGAACCTCGAGGCTCTCGGGCTCGGCAACGTCGAGCCGCTCGAGGGCTGCCCGCCGCAGGCCGGCGCGCCGGCGGTTGCGGGCCGGTTGATCGAGCGCTCCAAGGGCAAGGACACGACGACCGGACACTGGGAGCTGATGGGCGTGGTGACCCCGCAGCCGATGCCGACATACCCGCACGGCTTCCCGCACGATGTCATCGATCCGTTCATGCACAAGACCGGCCGCGGGGTGCTCGGCAACAAGCCTGCCTCTGGCACCGAGATCATCCAGGAGCTGGGCGAAGAGCATCAGCGCACGGGCAAGTGGATCGTCTACACGTCGGCCGATTCCGTCTTCCAGATCGCAGCGCACGAGGAGACGATCCCGCTCGAGGAGCTCTACGAGGCCTGCCGCTCGGCACGGGAGATCCTCACCGGCAAGCATGCAGTCGGGCGCGTCATCGCACGGCCGTTCATCGGCGAGCCGGGCAACTACGAGCGCACGACGAACCGTCATGACTTCTCACTCGAGCCGAGACGTCCGAACTACCTGTCACTCCTGCGCGAGAACGGAATGAAGGTTCACGGCGTCGGCAAGATCGGCGACATCTTCGCGGGGCAGGACATCGACGAGTCGCATCCGACCAAGTCGAACGTCGACGGAATCACGCAGACCGAGAAGCTGCTGCGCGAGGTGGACGACGGATTGATCTTCACGAACCTCGTCGAGACGGACATGCTTTGGGGCCATCGCAACGATCCCGAGAACTTCCACCGCTGCCTGCAGGACTTCGACCGCCGGCTGCCAGACCTGTTGGACGCGCTTCGCCCGCAAGATCTGCTGATCGTGACCTCCGACCACGGGTGCGACCCGACCACGCCGTCGACCGATCACTCCCGCGAGCACGCGATGCTGCTCGCGTACGTCGAGGGCAAGAACGCCGCAGGCCGGATCCACGAGGGCGAGTTCGCCGACGTCGGCGCGACGGTGAATCGCTGGCTCGGCGGCAAGGCGCCCTCACGCGGCATTCCCGGCCAGCCGATCGTCGAGCACTGACCGGCCGCGCGTGGGCCACGCTGCCGAGCTGATCCGGCGAAAGCGCGACGGCGAGCAACTCGGCCGCGCAGAGCTGTCCGAGCTCGTCCTCGCGTACGCACGCGGCGAGGTCCCCGATTACCAGATGGCCGCCTTTTGCATGGCGGTCTTCTTCAAGGGCCTGAACGGGGAGGAAACCTTCGCGTTGACGGAAGCCATGATTCGCAGCGGCGAGACGATCGACCTGGGCTCGGCGCTCGGACGCAAGGTCGTCGACAAGCACTCGACCGGCGGGGTGGGGGACAAGACCTCGCTCGCAGTCGGGCCGGTCGTCGCCGCGTGCGGTGTTCCGTTCGGGAAGATGAGCGGCCGCGGTCTCGGTCACACCGGCGGGACGCTCGACAAGCTCGAGTCGATTCCCGGTTTTAGGGTCGAGCTGTCGAAGGAAGAGTTCCTCGACCAGGTGCGTGAGGTCGGGCTCGCGATCATCGGGCAGACCGCCGATCTCGTTCCTGCGGACAAGCTGCTCTACGGCCTGCGCGACGTGACCGCGACCGTCGACAACGTGTCGCTGATCGCGGCGAGCATCATGTCGAAGAAGATCGCAGCCGGCGCGGATGCAATCGTTCTCGACGTAAAAGTCGGCGACGGGGCGTTCATGAAGACCATCGAGGACGCGCGCGAGCTCGCGCACATGATGCTCGAGCTCGGGAAGCAGGCGGGTCGTGAGGTCGTGTGCGTCCTCACTGACATGGACCAGCCGCTCGGCCAGGCGGTCGGCAACGCGCTCGAGATCCGCGAGACGATCGCGACACTTCGCGGCGAAGGGCCCCCTGACTTCACCGAGCTCGTGCTCGACGCGAGCGCTCATCTGCTCGCTCTCTCCGATCTTGGCGTCGACGAAGGGGAAGGCCGGGCTCGTGCAGTGGCGGCAGTCGAGGACGGCTCGGCGTTCGCGATGTACGAGCGTTGGATCGCAGCGCAGGGGGGAGACCCAGCGGAGGCCGCGCTGCCGAGTGCGCCTGTCGTGACTGAGGTTCACGCGAACGGAGAGGGCTTCGTCCGGTCGATCGGCGCCGTCGACATCGGTATGTCCGCTCTTCGCCTTGGCGCCGGGCGGCAGACGAAGGCCGACACGATCGACCATGCCGTCGGCATCCGCTGCCTGAAGAAGCGTGGGGACGCAGTCGGAGCGGGAGACGTGCTCGCCGAGGTGCACGCGCGTGACGACGCGTCGGCTAAGCGGGCCGAGGCAGAAGTACTCGAAGCGTACGACCTCGGCCGCGAGGTACCGCAGCCGAGGTCGATCGTCCTCGAAACGATCGACTGATGCCCGAGCTCCCGGAAGTCGAGACGATTCGGCTCAAGCTCGAGCCGCACCTCGTCGGCCGGACGTTCGAGCGAGTCGAGATCAGCGACCCACGGCTCGTGCGTCCGTTCGAGCCGATCCAGGTCGCCGCCGAACTCGAAGGCGAGCGAGTGTCGGCGGTCGAGCGCCGCGGCAAGTATCTGATCGTCCGGTTCGAGTCGAGCCGGGCGCTCCTGATTCACCTCCGGATGACCGGGAGCCTTCGCACCGCGGCGAACGGCGCGTTGGCCGACGATCCGCATCGACGTGCCGTCGTCAAGTTGGACGACGGCTCCGATGTCGCCTATCGCGACGTACGCCGATTCGGCACCTGGCAGCTGCTCGAACCCGGTGAGCTCGAGCCTTACCTCGACAAACGGCTCGGCGTGGAGCCGCTCGGCGGTACGTTCACGGCGCGCCGGCTCGCGGAGCGTTTGAAAGGACGCCGCGCGCCGATCAAGGCCGCGCTGCTCGACCAGCGGACCGTGGCAGGCCTCGGCAACATCTACGTCGACGAAGCGCTGTGGCGCGCGGAAATCCATCCGCGCAGGCTCGCCGGAACGCTGGACTACGACGAGATCGTGCGACTCACCCGCGCCGTGAAGGCCGCGCTCAAAGCCGGAGTCGCGCGCCAGGGCGCGAGCCTGCGCGACTACTCGACTCCGGACGGAGGGCGCGGACGCATGCAGGATCGCTTTCGCGTCTACGGCCGCGAAGGACGCCCGTGCTCACGTTGCGGCACGCCGATCGACAAGATCCGCACTGCTGGTCGCGGTACCTGGTACTGCCCCACGTGTCAGCGGCTCGACCAGGCTTAGGCGAGAGGTGCCGAGAGTTCTTACGGTGGTCGGTCAGCCGGTTGCGCGGCGACGGGTGGTCTTAGCGCGCGCTTGGGCGTGAGGCGGTGCGAGTTTGGCCGCTGATGTTTCAGCGCGGTCGAGAACCTTGAGGTTGGCTTCGGTGTGGAGGATTGCTGCTTCGACCAGGAGCGAGACGAGTGGGTCGTCGCGATGCTCGGTGCGGAGTTGCGTGAGTGCGGCGAGTTCGGCCAGGTAGGCCTCGCGCTGGGCCCGCAACACGCGTTTTAGTTGGCTGCGCCCGAGGCGTGAGGCGGCGGCGAGTTTGAGGAAGAAGTCGTCGCGGTAGCCGCCGGAGCGGACGAACGGTGTTTCGAGCCACTCCTCGAGCTCCTGCCGGCCGGTGCGGCTGATCCGGTAGACGACTTTGTCGGGGCGCCTTTCCTGCTCGACTTCGCGCTTGGTGACAAGCCCGTCGCGGACGAGCCGTTCGAGTACCTGGTAGAGGTGGCCAATGTTGAGGTCGCCCCATTGCGGCCCGACGAGCTGCCGGAATTGCGCCCGTAGCTCGTAGCCGTAAGAGTCGCCCTCGTCGAGCAGCGCCAGCACTGCGTGGTGGATCGGCATTCGTGTCTCCTAGCCGCTTAAGTTGTTGCAATATATATTCAGTGTGTGACTCCTCCTGAGATTTCGGTGTCCGGCGGTGCTGTCGGAGCCCGCGTGGAGATCCGCGGGCTGGCCAAACGCTACGCCACCGGTGAGACGACGGTCATCGCCCTCAACGGAGTCGATCTCACGGCCGAACCGGGCGCGCTGATCGCGATCATGGGCCCGTCGGGCTCGGGCAAGTCGACGCTCCTGCACGTGGTAGGGGCGATGGACGTCGCTGACGAGGGCGAGATCGTCGTCGGCGGCCGCGCGGTCACAGCGCTTTCGCGCAGTGAACTGGTGGAGTACCGGCGGCGGATCGGCTTCGTCTTCCAGCGTTTCCACCTGCTGCCAGCGCTGACGGCGCTCGACAATGTGCTGGCGCCTGTGCTGCCGTACAAGGTCGACTTCGACAAGGACGCGCGTGGGCGCGAGTTGCTCGCCTCGGTCGGCTTAGGGAGTCGCGAGGATGCGCTTCCGTCGGAACTCTCGGGCGGTGAGCAGCAGCGGGTCGCGATCGCCCGGGCGCTGGTGAACGATCCGTTCTTACTGCTCGCTGACGAGCCGACGGGCAACCTGGATTCGCAGACGAGCGCCGAAATCGTCGAGTTGTTGCTCGAGGTGCGCCGCGCGCGCGGGATGACCGCCTTCATCGGCACCCACGACGCCCTGGTGGCGAGCCGCTGCGATCGAATCGTGCGGCTTCTCGACGGGCGAATTGTCGACGAAGTCGAGGTGCCGCGTGGCCTCGAGCCCGAGGCGGTGCTCGACCGAATCACACGCGTCGAGTCGACTTGACATCTGTACCCGGCCGGCGTACATTCTGCGGCAGATTAAATAGGGACAAGCTACTGCGGCAGGGAGGGGGACCTGCGGGTCGCATGGAACTGTCGCTGCTCGGGATTCGCTTCTTCCTTGGGCTTCTATTCCTGACTACGAGCCTCCCCAAGCTCGCTGCGCCCGATGACTTCCGCCGCGCGCTGAGGAACTACCAGCTGCTCCCATTCCGGCTCGTCCGCCCGGTCGCGAAGTGGCTACCGCGTTTCGAGCTAGCGCTCGCCCTAGCACTGCTCATCGGCGTCGTCACACCCATAACGGCTTCGTTCGCCGCCGCTGCGCTTCTGGTATTCAGCGCCGCGGTTGCGATCAACCTCGCATCCGGTCGCACGATCGAGTGTGGTTGCTTCAGCGGTAGTTCGCCACGGCAAATCACGTGGCAATTTGTGATGGGAGACATTGGGCTTGCGGTCGCCGCAATTGCCATCGCTGTTCGGCCCCCGCCGCTGTGGACCGGTAGCGCCACCATCGCCGTGCTCCTCGCGGCGCTCGGTGCCCTCCTCGTCGAGCAGCTCGTAATGGAAGGTGCGCGGCTGTACCGGGTGCTCGGGCCTGCACGCGCCGGATTCTCCGAGGAGGCAGCTGGATGAGCGTTCCTTGGATCGTCGCTTTCGCCACGCTCGCGGCGTGCGTCGTCGTCACGGCACTCATTGTCCTCGGCACTCTCCGCCGGATCAGCGGCGTGCTCGAGCAGGCTGAGGCCCGCCTCGCGGAGATGCCGCCCACGCTTGGACCCGGCGGCCTCGAGCCGGGCTCCCTCTTGCCAGGCTTCGCGGCTCAGCGATTTGCCGGCGGTTTCCTGACAGATGAGGACCTGCGCGGTTCGCCCGCCCTGCTCATCTTCGTGAGCTCGTCGTGCCCGGCGTGTGCAGGTCTCATCCGCGACTTGAGGCGCACCGGCGCTGGGATCTCGATTCCGCACTACCTCGTGACGCGAGACAAGGAAGAGGTGTATTCACTTGGTCTCGAGACGTTTGGGAATGTGCTGATGCAGCCAGAGTACGAACTCTCGATCGCATTCAGAACAAGCACGACTCCACACGCATTCGCGATCGATCGAAGCGGCACGATCGTTGCAGCAGAGACCCCGAACCGTTTGGACCAACTCCGCGAGCTAGTGCGGCCTGCGCTCGGGCGAGGAGGTGATGCGTTAGACGAAAAGCTGCGCGACGTTCTTCATACCTACCCGGAGGTAAAGGAACATGGAACTCGAGGAACAGACATCACGGCGACGGTTCCTGAGGCAGCTGGGCTTGGGCCTGATGGTTGGGATCGGCGCCGCGGCGTTGCCGTCCCGGGCATCGGCTGGAAGCGGTCAGTGCTGTACGGGTAACTCTCAGTGTCCGTCGGGCCAATGCACTGGCGGCAAGTTGAACTACTGGTGCGACTGCATCGATCACTTCTACTGCACGGGTTGCCGAGCGCCGAACGGGACCTGCTTCCCGGCGATCTGCTGAAGTCATAGGTGTCGAATAGACTGCGGCGGATGGTGGGCGGGTGAGCGGCTTCGTCTGGAGCCAGTTCCGGTTCCGCCGTGGCCGCATCATGGTGCTTGGGCTTGCGATCCTTGTAGCCGCGGTCAGCTTCGTACTCTTGACTGCGGCCGCGAAGACGAGCTCGCTCCAGATCCATGGCACTGTGAAGACGAACTTTCGGTCCGCGTATGACATTCTCGTGCGACCCCGTGGGTCGAAGACACCACTCGAGGGCGACGACGGACTGGTCCGGCCGAACTACCTAAGCGGCATTTTCGGCGGGATCACACTTGGCCAGTGGCAGCGTATTAAGCATACGAGGGGGGTTGAGGTGGCGGCGCCTGTAGCCAACCTCGGCTATGTAATCGCGCTCAAAAAAGGACAGCTCTACCTCGACCGTTATGTGAATGACGACCGGCGGCAGCTCTTCCGCGTTCGCAGGAATTGGCTCGCGCACAACGGTCACTCACAGTATTCTGACCAGCCGCCTGCCTCGTACGTGTACGTCACACGGAACGATGCAAGCGTCGACCAGAGTCGCGGAATGGAGGAGGATCTTGCACGCGGCCGGTACGCGTATCCATGTGGGGGCTTCTACGCCTACGTTCGCACCGGTGCTGCGGTCCCGAGTTCTCCCTTCTCGAGCGCCTCAGATCTGATGTGCTTCTCCACTCGCTCGCCTCAGGCGACCGAGTCGTATCGCTGGAAAGGAGCTGGTATCGGAACGTGGGTCGACGAGAAATATCCGATTCTTGTGGCCGCCATCGATCCTGCCGAGGAGGCACGACTACTCGGTCTTTCCCACACGATCGTTTCTGGTCGATACCTGCGCGAAGGCGAGGATGCCCACCTTGATCAGGGGTGCCTCGACTGTGGGCCGATATTGCCGGCCTTGATAAGCAACGCGACGTACGTTGACAGTTCGCGCCGAATCGATATCGAACGGCTGAATGTCCCTACTGGCGAACGCCTCGTCCGGGCTCTGTCGCGAGAGTCCGCGCCAGCGTTCGTCAGCCGTCTTCGAGGCAAGGTGATTGCAACGCAAACGCGGTCTGTCGGTTCGAGGTACGCGCACGCGCTCGCCTACGCGACTCGTTGGAACCCTCGAAAGGGTCAGCGTGGCTTCGAGGTATCGAATTACTGGTCTGTCGGTAACGTTCGATATCGAGTGGTCGCTCGGGACCGCTTGCGAGCCGTCCCTGTGCACAACCCTCGGAGCGTCTGGCGGAGCAGCAACTACCAAGGTTGGTTTCCGGCGCCGCCAGGAAGCCGCGACACGGCGTTCCGGGCGTTGCGCGACCATTCAGATAACCAGACCCAGTGCGGGCCGACGAACGCAGGTTTCCGGGCGGTGGGCACGTTCGATCCACGCCGGTTGCCGGGGTTTAGCCCGCTCAGCAGAGTTCCGCTCGAGTCTTACGTTCCTCCGGAGATCGCAGCGGCTGATGCCGCAACCAAGCGCGTGTTGGGGGGTGAACCGTTGCGGCCAACGCTGAATCTTGCCGATTACGTCGCCCAGCCGCCCTTGATGTTGACGAGCCTCCGCGCGGCGATGCGTTTTCTCGGGCGATGGGTTCCGACGCAGCAATGCGTCTTTAAGCAAGAGAGGCCGTTTGTCTTTCAGAACACAACGTATGCGGCGCCAATCAGCGCGATCCGAGTACGGGTGAAAGGCGTGACCGGCCCCGATGAGCTGAGCCTGACGCGGGTCCGCGTTGTAGCACAGAAGATCCACGATGAGACGGGACTCGACGTCGACATCACGGCAGGGTCGTCTCCGCATCCATTGCTGGTTGAATTGCCGGCAGGGAAATTCGGTCGGCCTGAGCTTCTTCTGCGTGAGGGTTGGAGTAAGAAGGGTGTTTCGGTCAGTTTCCTGCGCGCGCTTGATCGCAAGGACGTTCTTCTGTTTGCGCTGATCCTCGTCATCTGCGCTTTCTTTCTCAGTAACGGCGCACTGGCGGCGGTGCGCGCGCGGCGGGAGGAGATCGGGACCCTGCGAACACTCGGCTGGCCGGGGCGGGCGGTGTTCGGGGTAGTGTTGGCCGAGCTGTTTGGGGTCGGCTTGCTTGCCGGTGTGCTCGGTGCGGGGCTGGCGCTGCTTCTTGTTGTCAGCCTCGGGCTGGACTTGAACCTCTGGCGCGTTGTATTGGTAGTGCCGCTCGCGGTTGGGTTGGCGCTGCTGGCGGGCTTTGTTCCGGCGCTATTGGCCGGTCGCGGTCAGCCGTTGGATGCACTGCGTCCGCCGGTCGCTGGTCGTGGTCGGCTTGGCCGCGTGCGCTCGGTGTTCACCTTGGCGGCTGCGAACCTGCGCCGGTTGCAGGCACGGACACTCCTCGGTTCGGCGGGTCTGCTTGTCGGGGTGGCGGCGTTGACGGTGCTGGTCGCTATCGAGCGTTCTTTCGGTGGCACGTTGGTGGGGACGGTGCTGGGGAACGCGATCTCGGTGCAGGTGCGCGGCTCTGATTTTGTCGCGGTCGGGTTGACGATCTTGCTCGCGGGTGTCTCGGTTGCGGATGTGCTCTATCTGAACCTGCGGGAGCGCTCGCCTGAGTTGGCGACGTTGCGCGCGTTCGGTTGGAGTGATGCTCAGATCGCGGCGACGGTGGTGTTGGAGGCGCTCGGGATCGGCGCGATCGGCAGCCTGGCCGGCGCCGCGCTTGGGATCGTGCTCGGCGCGCTCCTGCTCGGGGTTTCGCTATTGCCGCTGCTGGCCGCAGCGGCGATGGCGGCCACGGGTGGGATCGCGGTTGCGATCCTCGCATCGCTCGTGCCGCTCAGCCAGGTGGGCAGGCTGACGCCGCACACGGTACTGGCTACTGAATGAACTGCCAGAGCTCGAGGTAGCTGGAGGTGCGGCGACTTAGCCCTAGGCCGCGAGCCCGTCGTCGAGCCGTCCGTCGCGGTCGAGCCGCCACAGCTCGGTGTAGCCGCCGATCGGCTTGCCGTCGATCAGGATCTGCGGAACCGTCCGGCCGCCGGTGAGATCGAAGAGCTTCTGGCGAAACGCAGGATCGTCGTCCAGGAACACCTCTTCGTACTCGAGCCCCTTGCCGTCGAGCAGTGCCTTCGCTCGCACGCAGTAGCCGCACCAGCGGGTCGAGTAGACGCGGATCCTCGCCATCTCCAGGTGTAACGCAGAATCCGGCGCAAAGGTTCCCTCCACCCTCGGGACTAGACTGGCCGAGCCATGGCCGGACGCTCTTACAAGACCGAGGCGGTCGTCCTCCGCTCGTTCCGCCTAGGCGAGGCCGACCGCGTCCTACACCTCTACACACTCGAGCGTGGACGAATCGGCGCGGTGGCAAAGGGGATTCGCAAGACGAAGTCGCGGTTCGGCGCACGCCTCGAGCCGCTCTCGCACGTCGACCTGATGCTCCATCAAGGCGGAGGCGAGCTGCAGACCGTCACCGGCGTCCAGCTCATTCGCTCGCATCACGAGGTGCGCGAACAGCAGTACCGGCTCGGTGTCGGCCTGCTCGGCGCAGAGGCGATGCTGCGCCTCTTCACCGAACAGGAAGGAAACGCGCGCGCCTTCCAGGCGCTGACCCGCTTCCTCGACCTGGTCGACGAGCTGGAGCCGCAGGCCGGACGTGCGGCGTTCGACCCGCTGGCACTTTCGTTTCAGCTCAAGCTGCTCTGGCTTTCCGGCTACCTGCCGCACCTGACGAGCTGCGCCGACTGCGGGACCGAGACGGAGGCGCTAGTCGGTTACTCGCCCGCAGCGGGCGGCGCCGTGTGCCGCAACTGCAACGTCGGAGCGCTTGCGCTTTCACCGGCGGGGATCACGGGAATCGAGGCGCTCCTCGCGCGGCCGCTTGCCGAGGCGGCTGACGTCGGCCTGGCCGAACGGTCGGCCCGCGACGCTCTCGCCGTCATCACTTCCGCCTACGAGTACTTCGGGAACTTCCGGCTGCGCACGCTGCGCAGCGCCTAGCTCTCCTTCGGAGACTTCCAGTCGCGCTCGAGCGCGACTTCGAGCCAGTCCCGCACACCGGCGGTCGGAATGCGTTCCTGCGCGAGCGAATCGCGGTCGCGGACGGTGACGGTGTCGTCCTCGAGCGTCTGCTCGTCGACGGTGAACGCCCAGGGCGTGCCGATCTCGTCCTGGCGGCGGTAGCGCCGCCCGATCGCCCCGCTGTCGTCGTACTCGACGTTCTGGCGGCGCCGCAGTTCTTCGTAGAGGCCGCGCGCCTTCGCGACCATCTCGTCGCTCTTGCCGATCAGAGGGAGGACGGCAGCCGTAACAGGTGCGATCTGCGGGTGGAGTCGGAGAACCGTACGCTCGCGGTCGCCGACGACTTCCTCGTCGTAGCCGTCGACGAGCATGGCGACCATGATCCGCTCGATGCTCACCGCCGGCTCGATCACGTGCGGAACGTAGCGCTCCCCGTCCTGCCCGACGTACTCGAGCTTCGTCGTCGAATGCTCTGTGTGCTGCGTCAGGTCGAAGTCGCCCCGGTTCGCAACGCCTTCGAGCTCGGACCAGCCGATCGGGTACTCGTACTCGATGTCGCTTGTGCCCTGCGAGTAGTGCGACCGTTCCTCAGGCCCGTGCTCTCGCACGCGCAGCCTGCTGTCCCGCAGTCCGTAGCGGCGGTACCACTTGAGCCGCTCGTCGATCCAGTAGCGATACCACTGCTCCGACTCGGCGGGCGGCACGAAGTACTCCATCTCCATCTGCTCGAACTCGCGCACCCGGAAGAGGAAGTTCCCGGGGGTGATCTCGTTGCGGAAGGACTTGCCGACCTGCGCGATGCCGAAGGGCGGCTTCCGCCGCGCGATCTGCAGGACGTTCTTGAAGTTGATGAAGATGCCCTGCGCCGTCTCGGGCCGCAGGAATGCGCGTGATCCTTCCTCCTGCAGTGCGCCCACCGTCGTCTCGAACATGAGGTTGAACTGGCGCGGCTCGGTAAGGTCGCAGTCGGGCGTCTCGCCGGGGCGCTTGCTCGGCCGTCGTCCGCAGTTCGAGTCCTCGAGTGAGTCCGCGCGGAAACGAAGCTTGCACGTCCGGCAGTCGATCAGCGGATCCGTGAAGCCGCCAACGTGGCCGGATGCCTCCCAGACGCGCGGATGCAGGATCACCGCCGAGTCGATCGCGACGATGTCGTCACGGTTTCGCACCATCGCCTCGAACCAGCGCTCCCTGATGTTGTTCTTCATCAGGACGCCGTAATGGCCGTAGTCGTACGTCGAGCCCATGCCCCCGTAGATCTCGGAGGACGGGAAGACGAACCCGCGTCGGCGGGAAAGGGAGACAATCTTGTCCATCGTCACGGGCTCGGCCATGACGGGGGACGTTATCCGAGCGGGTTTTGTCCTAGCGCGTATAGACGAGCAACGAGCCCGCGCCGCGGACGAGGCCGGCGGTCACCGCGAGGATGACGAACGGCGACACGCCGTGGTGCGTGCCGTCTGCCTTGGCCGTGGCGGCCTTCGCCAAGCGCTCCGTTCTGACCCGAGCTTGGAGCGCGGGTGATGTCGCTCTCGGCGCTCGAGTAGATCCGGAGATCCTCCGGCAGGCTTGTGAGAGCGTCCCGGTAGCAGACGACGGGATAGACACGGTCGATGCGGCCGTCACGTCAGTCGTTCAGGAGCCGGGACGCGCAATCCGGGGTCGCGGCTGCAGAACCGCAGACGGCGAGCGCTGTCGGCGACGAATGCCACCAGCTTGAGCGTCCCC
>JACDEU010000122.1 GCA_013816245.1 Actinomycetota bacterium
AGCTGGAGGTTCGGCTGCCGGGTCAGCATCACCTCATGGCCCCAGGTCGCGCCGTGAAAGCCGCAATGGCTGTCGGCGATCGCGTAGACGATGTCGTCGTAGCGAGCCGTGTCGAAGCCTGCGCGGCCTGCGGCGACCCTCGCCGGAGCGACCACGCCCTCGAGGCTGCGGTTCGTTGTGCCACCGCAGCCGGGATTGCCGGTGAACGCGGCGAGCCACGGAGTCACGTCGATCTGCAGCTTCACCTTCCCGAATGAGGCGTTGTCGAAGTAATTGGCTGCCTGGCCGACTGTACGCTCGACCTCGGCAACCGTGTACGGCCGCGAGCCGGAAGTCGCCAGCACGACGAGCACACGCTCGTCGCCCTTCACGACGGCGCCCGCCGACTGAACCATGAGCGTCGCGATCAGAACTGCCGCCGCGTAGAGCGGGGCGCGAGCCACATGGAGAGTATGCGCCTCTCGGCGGTGGGACGCTAGCCCTGGGGGATGCGCGCTTCGAGAGCCGCGGCGAGCGACTCGCGGACCGCTGCGAACTCGATGCGGTCCAGGATGTCCTGGAAGAAGCCGCGCACGATCAGCCGCTCCGCGTCTCCACGGGAGAGGCCGCGGGCCATCGCGTAGAAGAGCTCCTCACGGTCGACGCGGCTGACGGTCGCCCCGTGGGTGCAGCGGACGTCGTTGGCGAGGATCTCGAGCCCGGGAATCGGGACTGCGTGTGTCGTGGGCGAGAGCATCAGGTTGCGGTTCTCTTGATACGCGTTCGTCTTCTGTGCGTCCTTCTCGACGCGGATCATTCCGCGCCACACTGCGGTCGACGTGTCGCGGAGCGCGCCCTTGAACGCGAAGTCGGAAGTCGTGTTCGGCGCGATGTGCTCCTGGAATGTGTCGTAGTCGAGATGCTGGTCGCCGTCCGTGAAGTACGCACCGGTGACGCGCGAAGTCGCGCCCTCGCCGGCGAGGTCGTTCTGGATCCGGACCTTGCCCTTCTTGGAGCCGAAGCCGCCGGCGACCCAGTCGAGCTCCGCATCACGGCCGACCTGCGCATGGTGCGTGGCGAAGTGCCAGGTCTCCTGGGAGAGGTTCTGGATCGAGACGTACTCGAACTTCGAGCCCTGCTCGAGGAAGAACTCCTGCGCCGTGTTCGTGTAGGAGCGGAGGTCGGGAGCCGTAGAAGAGACTTCCTCGACGAGCGTGAACCTAGCTCCCGCTTCCGCGACGACGAGCAGGCGCCAGAAGAGCGACCCGCCTTCGGTCGAGTTCGTGACGCGCACGTAGAGCGGTTTCTCGAGCTCGACGCCCTTCGGGACGACCACGAGTAAGCCGTGCTGCCAGACAGCCGCGTTGTGCGCGGCGAACTTCTCGCCCCAGCCGACGAGCGAGTAGAGGCGCTCGTGCTCCTCGGTGAGCGACACGAAGGTGATTCCCTCAGGCGCGCGCTCGATCTCGATCCCGGCCTCGGTGATCGTCGCGAGGCCGGCCACGTCGAGCTCGAGCATCGTCCCGGCGGGACCTGTGCCAGGGACTGTCCCTGTCACATGTGCGAACGAGCCGGGGTCGAAGTCCTTAAGGTCCGTGAAGCGCCAGTGCTCCTCCGTCGTGTCGGGGAGCGGCAGGGCCTCGTAGCTTTTGACCGCTTCGTTTCGGGACACGGCTCTAGGCCTTGCTGCCGTCGGAGTACGGCGCATAACGCCGGTGGAGCATCAGTCCGTTGCCGTCAGGATCCGAGAAGAACGCCATGTGGCAGACGCCCGTGTCGAGCGTCTCGCCGCGGAACTCCACGCCGGCCGCTTCGAGCTTCTTCCTGGCCTCGCCGACATCCTTGACGCGCAGTGCAATCGGGTTCTTGTGCACGTGGAACTCCATGCCTGCCTGCGCCGGGACCATGATCGCGATCGTGACGTTCCCGGTCTCGAACTCGGGCCAGTCCTGGTGCGCGAGCTCGTTCTGCTTCAGGCCGAGCGTCTTCCCGAAAAAGTCAAGCGCCCGTTCCTTGTCCTGCGTCGAGATCGCGACGAAATCCGTCCGCTCGACGTCGATCAACCGACGGAGCCTTCCATCTGCAGCTGGATGAGCCGGTTCATCTCGACGGCGTACTCGAGCGGCAGCTCCTTCGTGATCGGCTCGACGAACCCGGAGACGATCAGCGCCGACGCCTCGGCCTCGGAGAGCCCGCGCGACATGAGGTAGAAGAGCTGCTCCTCGCCGATCTTCGAGACCGTCGCCTCGTGCCCGA
>JACDEU010000123.1 GCA_013816245.1 Actinomycetota bacterium
TGGCAGGCCGACTACCCGGCGCCGTCCAATTTCCTCGACGTCTTGCTGAGCTGCCGGGCGTTTCAGCGCGGCGTAGGACTCAATCTCAACGCCCCGCAGTTCTGCGACCGAGCGATCGACAGGAGGATCCACCGCTCCCTGGAGCTCCAGCCGACCGATCCGGCGGCCGCGAACGCCCTCTGGTCGAGGATCGATCGTGAGCTGGTCGACAAAGCGCCGCTAGTGCCGCTGGTGAACCCGAAGCAAGTCGATTTCCTCTCGCGGCGGGTCGGCAACTACCAGTACAACCCGCAGTGGGGCGTGTTGCTTGACCAGCTCTGGGTGCGTTAGAAGGTTCGGCCCTTAGCAGCGGAAGCTGCCGGTGGCGCGCCCGCCACTTCGCGCGACGCCTTGCGCGACGAACGTACCGCCGTGCAAGCCGCCCTTGAACGACACGCCGCGCCCGAGCCAGCGCTTCGATCTGTAGTAGGCGACGACGCCTCCGCTCCGGGAACCGGACATCCCGAGCGAGAAGAGCGTCAGGCCTGCGTTCGTTCTGCTCCCGTCCAGCGACCTCGACCCGATCCGGACCTGCAGCAGTTGTACGCCGTCCACCTTCTTCCGCGTACAGGAGCCATGCCTGAAGACGACGCCGGAGAAGACGCTCAGGCGCGCGCTCGCCGGACCACAGTAGTGCGCGACGTTCCCGGTCATCCGGATACACGGAGTGCCGCCTGCAAGGACGGAATGCGTTCCCGAAGCGACGGCGAGCGTCGCTGCGGTCGCCGCGACGCCGAGCACGACGGAACCCCGCACTCGCGGAGTACGTGTGGCCTTCATGCGCAGGGCGAAGCTGCGGATCATGCGAAGGCCACTGTGCGCCCGACTGGTTGCCCGGCGGATAACCGCCGGTAAACGGAGCCCGCGAGGGGTTTACCGGCGATTAGGCGAGGAGCAACCGCCGCCGTCCACGATCGACACGTTGATCCCGAAAAGGAGGAACGGATGAGCATCAAGGTGTGCACGGCGATTGTCGCCGTGAGCTGTGCGGCACTGGCGTTCGGCACGGCCGCGTCGGCGGACGGGTTGACTGTTACTCAGTTGCAAGCGAACGGCTGGACGTGCCCGACGCCTGGCGGCCTGCCCCACTGTCGCCCACCTGGTCTTGCGGCGGGGGCGGCGGGAGGTCTTCCTAAGATCTCGATTCTCGTCTTCGATCCGACGGGGACCCGGCTTCTAGGGACGGAACATCTCGTTCGACCCGATCTCTACAACGGCCAGCCTTGTCCGCAAGATCCAGACCCTTTGACCGGCGGCTACACGCTCTTGGGGAACGGCTACTACGGCTGCCACCACTTCACGCCTTAGTAGCGACAGATGTTGGAGGAGGCCCCGCGCTTGGGGGCCTCCTCCTCGCAGCTTGGTCGACGGCACGCGCCGGACGCTTGATCCGGCCGCGTGTCAAGGCCGGTCGAAAACGGATTCTCCTCGCGCCGGTTGAAATCGGACCCCTCTGGTGAGCGGCGGTGAGAGCCTCTCTGGCGGTTCGCGGGCGGCGGCCGATGAGGCCGTGGGGAGCCTGATCGAGCCGGACGGCGCTGTTTCGATGGTCGCCTGCTCGGATCGGTGCGCTGGGAGGCGTTCTGCGGGCCTGCGGGCGGGTGGCGCGACTGGTTGCCTATCCGGTTTCGGCTCTCGGGCGGGTGGGCGGTCGCCGAGGTCGCGGTCGCGGTCGCGGAGGCGGTAGCTGTCGCCTTTCAAGCTGAGGATTCGGCGTGGTGGACGAGCCGGTCGATCATGGCGGCGGCGGCGACTTCGTCGCCGAAGATCTCGCCCCAGGCGGAGAACGGCTTGTTCGACGTGACGATCAGCGACGCGCGTTCGTAGGCTGGAGACGAGCGAACATCAGGTTGGCGGCCTGGGCGTCGAAGGGAATGTAGCCAACCTCGTCGACGACGAGCAGCGGTGTCCAGAGCAGCTTGCGCAGCTCATCGTCGAGGCGGCCTTGCCGTTGCGCGTCGCCGAGGCGGGCGAAGGTGCAGGACGCGTACTCGCTTCGGTGCGCGCCGCAGGTGCACGGCGCGTCGCGCGACCTGCTCGACTACGTCGACTACACCGTCTCGGTCCAGTTGAACGCTGCGACCGACAACCCGCTCGTCCTTGTCGACGACGACGTACTCGTCTCGAACGGAAACTTCCACGGACAGCCGCTCGCATT
>JACDEU010000043.1 GCA_013816245.1 Actinomycetota bacterium
GCGTGATCCTCGTCACCGGGCTCGACGAGCCGTCGCTTCCGGAGCAGGCCCGCGAGGCCGGAGCCGTGGCGTTGCTTACGAAAGGCGCTCTGCACGATCAGTTGAAGGAGGCAATTCTCGCCGCCGCGCCGTGACTCCGGACGAAAGCTGCGCTTTCGCCCGGGATTGGTTACGGCGCTTCGCGCTGAACGTGCGCGGGCCAAGCCCGCACACTCCTATCGGTGGTCTTGTTGGGCGGTTGTTCCCTTCCGTGCAGGCACGGGCGCTTCGCGGCCGCGCCCGCATCAGCTCGCCTGCGGCTAAGCCCGGCTCTGCCTGACCTTAGCCTCCGGCCTTGATCGTCCGCCGACGCGCGTTCGATTTTTGCAAAGCGCCGTACCTAAACACCGAGCGAAAGCGCAGCTTTCGCTCGGTTAGAGCTCGCGATCGATCGTGTAGATCGGTCTGCCTTCCACGTCGCGCTGAATACGGCCGAGGTACTCGCCCACCAGGGCGAGGATGAAGCCTTGGATCCCGAGGACGAACAGGACGGCGACGCCGCCGAAGAGCGGGCCCGGGAAGTTCGAGTGGCCGATCCAGAAAATCACGCCGTAGATGCCGAGTGCGAGGGCGAGCAGCGACGACACGGTGCCGAGCAGCACACCGATCCACTGGATCGGCTGCGGCCAGAAGCCGGCCAGCACGTGCAGCGCCAGCCGGGTGAGTCGAAGCGGCGAATAGCGTGACTGTCCGTGACGTGGCGCATGCGCGACGTCGACCTCGATCACGCTCGCGCCGCCGGACAGAATCACCGCCTTCGTGAACTTCTGCTTGCCGATCGAGCCGAGCATCGGCTCGATCGCTTCCCGCCGGTAGGCGTTGAAGGCGCAGCCGAAGTCCGAGATCGAGACGCCCGTGAACCGACGCAGCATGCCGTTGATCACCCGCGAAGGCAGCGAACGCCCGACGGGGTCCTTGCGTCCGCGCCTCCGTCCGCTCGCGACGTCGTTGCCTGCCTCGACCGCTTCGACGAGACGCGGAATGTCCTCCGGTTGGTTCTGCAGGTCGCCGTCCATCGTGACCACGACGTCCCCGCGCGCCCTGGACAGCCCCGCGTGCATCGCGGGATGCTGGCCGAAGTTGCGCTTGAAGCGCACCGCCCGAACACGCACGTCTGTTGCGTGGAGGCGTTCGAGCGCCGCGAACGTGCCGTCCGTTGACCCGTCGTCGACGAAGATCAGCTCGAAGGTGCGCGGCCCGGAGTCGAGCGCCGCGACCACGCGGCGATGGAGCTCGTCGATCGAAGCGGCCTCGTTGAAGACCGTCACCACGATCGACAGATCAGGCGCACGCAGATCCGGATCGGTGACGAGGCCTGCTTCGACCGCGTGTGTGCCTGCCATGACAACAGAGGATAGTGCCCTCGGGATCCCTCCTTCGAGGGACGCCGGCCAGCGCACAGGACGAAGCTCAGGTTGATGCCTGCGGCCCTGGCTAGAACGACGCTTTCTGGTCCTGACTGCGATCGCGCTCTACGGCGCTGTCTTCATCGCGTTCCTGGTCTTAGAGGTCCCGGGCCTCGGGCTCGGGCATTCGACGCCCGGGCCTGCCTGAGCTCTTTCTAGGCGGCTTCGGCGTACGCCCCCGATGCCGCCGGAGCTTCCACCGCCGACTTCTTGGTGCTCGGAATCATGAACGCAGCCACCGCGCCCAGCAGGACGACCGCTGCGCCGATCCAGACTGCCGCGTTCATTCCATTGACGAACGTTTCATGCGTGCGGTAGCCACCGTACGCCGCGAATACGGAGGCAAGCACGGCGACGCCGAACACTCCACCGAGCTCGCGGATGGCGTTGTTCGCACCAGATGCCTGACCTTGCTCCTCGAACTTCACGGCGGAGAGCACGACGTTTGCGACGGGCGCCCAGAACATCGCCATGCCGATGCCCGAGATCGCGAAGGGCGCGACCAGGTGCCAGTAGGGCGTGGTCGGCGTCGAGATGGCCGCGATGGCGGCGAGCCCCGACGCCTGCAGGATCAAGCCCACGCCCATGAGCCGTTGCCCGCCGATCCGGTCGGACAGGGCCCCCGCGATCGGCGCCACGAAGAGAGGCATGATCGTCCACGGAAGGATGCGCACACCGCTCGCCAGCGGGGAGTACCCCTGGACGATCTGAAAGAACTGGCTGAGCAGAAAGATCGAGCCGAACATCCCGAAGAACATGAACAGCGATGCAACGTTTGCGAGCGCGAACGTGCGGTTCGTGAAGAAGCGCATCGGCAGCATCGGCTCCTCGGTGCGGAGCTCCCAGAGAACGAACAGCGCGAACACGATGGCGCCGGCCACCAGCGCGGTCACGATCTCGCCTGAGCCCCAGCCCTGTCCGTTTCCGCGGACGAGGCCCCAGACGATTCCGGTCAGGCCGATGCTTGCGAGCGCGACTCCCGGGAGATCGAGCTTGGAGGCCGGCCCGTGTGACTCGTCGAGGCGGCGGAGCGCAAGCGGGATCAGGGCGATGCCGATCGGAACGTTGAGCCAGAAGATCCAGTGCCAGGAGATGCCGCTGACGATGGCGCCGCCGACGACGGGGCCGAGCGCGACGGCCAGGCCGGCGATGCCGCTCCAGGCGCCGATGAACGCACCGCGGCGATTGGCCGGCACACCCGCACTCAGGATCGTGAGCGTCAACGGCGTGATGATCGCTCCGCCAACACCTTGAGCCGCACGCGCTGCGATGAGCGCTCCGGCCGAAGGCGCAAGCGCAGCAGCCGCCGACGAGACGGTGAAGATCACCAGACCGACCACGAACATCCGGCGCCTCCCGAACCGGTCACCGAGTGCCGCTCCGGTCAGGAGCAGGACTGCAAACGTCAGCGTGTACGCGTTGACCGTCCACTCGAGGCTTGCGAGGGTCGCGTGCAAGTCCTTGCGGATCACCGGCAATGCTGTGGTGACCACGAGGTTGTCGAGGGTGGCCATGAACACCGCCACCGAGGTGATTGCGAATGTCCACATCGTTCGAGTCCTGGCACTCATCGGTTCCTCCCTCTGCTTGTGAGTGGTCACTAACTTAAATTCCAAAAAAAGAGCTCAGACGTCTCGCCGGCAGCCCTCGATGAGGCGCTGCGCCCAGCCTTCGTCGGCGCCGAGCAGGTCCATCGAGGCAATCACGTTCAGGAGCATTCCCTTCGCGAAGAAGTGCGAGACCCGGTCCGGCGGGAGCCCCGAGACTCGCTCGACGTAGTCGACGAGCTCGCGGTAGCCGTTCCGCACGACCGTGCGGATCGCCGGGTCGTCGCAGGCCGCATAGGCTTGCATCTGCGAGTGGAGATACGTCGGATCGCTCGCCAGCCGCTCGGCATAGCCCTCGCCGATCGCGTGCAGGGCCTCTTCGCCCTGTAGGCCCGCTGCGGCCCCCTGCATCATCTCGAGCGTCCCGCGCATGCAGCGCTCGATCGTCGCCGTGAAGAGCTCCTTCTTCGTCCCGAAGAGGCGGAAGACGTAGGGCTGCGAGATCCCGACCGCCCTGGCGATCGCGTCGGTCGAGCCTCCGTAGAGACCATGTGCCGCAAATTCCACGACCGCGGCTTCGAGGATCTCCTCCCGGCGCTCCTCGGCGCTCTTTCGTTCCGCGACTGCCATGGGCCGTATTGTTAGCGATCACTCACTAACATGTCAAGTTACTTCTGCAAGAAGGCCATCCCGCGGGCGAGGCGGACCGGTTCGCGGCCCTGCTCGGCGGCGAAGCGGCCGAACGCCTCGGTCGAGTTGACGTCGTCCGACAGGAGCACGCCCCCTGCCCTGAGCGCAGGCCAGCCCGCGTTGTACTCGAACCACATGCAGTCGAACGAGTGCTCGCTGTCGTGCATGAACGTGTCGATCGCCCCGAGTCGCTCTAGCAACGGCGGAAGCTCCTCCTGGCTGCGCCCGAGGATGAGCGTCCAGCGCTCCTTCAGGTCGGGCGGAATCAGCCAGCCGGGCTCCGAGCCCGCCGGGATGCCCGCGCGACCCTCCCCCTCGAAGAACGTCCCGGGCTCGTAGTCCCGGCCCACTTCTCGCGGAAGGTCGATCGAGTAGAGGTGCCCTTCGCCGTTCGTCTGCAGTGCGAGGAGCGAGAACGCCGTGGAGAAGCCGTTCGCCACGCCGGTCTCGACGGCCCTGGTCGGTTGCAGCTTGCGTAGCACCGCATAGAGATAGACGCCCTCCGTGTAGCCGATCGCACCGAGCGAATGGCCCGCGCCGGTCTCGACGACGGCCTCGTGGTGCTCGCGCCCCTTCTCGAGCAGGTGATCCATCAGACCGCTCTCCCGCACCTCGCGCTCGTAGCGCTCGAGGACGTCGCGGCCGCCGAGGAAGCGAGCGACTCCGTCGCGGATCCGTCGCCGCTCAGCCGCGCGTCGTGGATCGCGAACGTCCCGGACGGCGCGGTAGAGACGGCGTTTCAGCCCGGCGGACACGGCCGCGGATCGTATCGTTGTCTGCGTGGACGCCCGAATCCTCCATCTGCCGGTCAACTTGGCCGGCACAGGCTGGGCGCACGTGAACGCCCTGCGGCGCAAGGGCGTCGACGCGCGGCTGCTGGTCTTCTGGCCGCAGAAGTGGCGGCCGGACGAGTACGACATCAACCTCGACCTTCCGCGGCAGGGATTCCTGCGACAGCAGGCCGTGCAGTGGCGCGCGCTCGCGAAGTACCTGCCGCAGACTGACGTCTTCCACTTCTACTTCGGAAAGACACTCGTCCCGAAGTCGGTGAACCTGCCGATCCTGCGGGCGACGCGCAAGAAGTCGGTGATGCACTTCCTCGGCGACGACATCCGCGGCAAGCGGCCGGAGGAGCTCGAATATCGTAAGAAGTTCGATGCGTGCATCGTGGGCTCCTACGCCGCGACTCGCTGGGTCCCGGACCCGACCGCGGTCGTCCCCCCAGGTCTCGACCTGCGCGACTACGAGCCCGTGCCGCCGGTCGAGCGCGAGCGGCCGCTCGTCGTGCACGCCCCGTCCGATCTCGAGAAGAAGGGCACGGAGCACGTTATCGAGGCGTGCAAGCAGCTTCCGGTGGATCTCGATGTGGTGCACGGCGTTCCGCACGACGAGGCCGTCGAGCGCTTCAAGCGGGCCGACATCGTGGTCGATCAGATGCACTACCTCTGGCACGGCGTCTTCGCGATCGAGGCGATGGCGTACGGCAAGCCTGTCGTCACGCACCTCGATCCGGAAGCGGTGCGCCAGACGGAAGAGGCATTCGGCCTGAAGGTGCCAATCGTGGCGGCGACGAAGGACGACCTCGGGGAGAAGCTCAGACCGCTTGTCGACTCCTTCGAGCTCCGCAAGCGGCTCGGCGCCGAAGGCCGCGCCTACGTCGAGCAGGTGCACGACCTCGACAAGGTCGCCGACCGGTTTATCGACATCTACACGTCGCTCCTTCGCTGATGCTCGAGCGCCTCAAGGAGCTGCTGCGGCACTCGGCCATCTACGGCGTCGGCAGCATCATCGCGCGCGTCCTCGGCGTCCTGCTGCTGCCGCTCTACACGCGCTACCTGTCGCCAAGCGACTACGGGCAGATCGAGACGCTCGTCGCGCTCTCCGCCGTGCTCACCGCGCTCGTCGCCCAGGGGATGAAAAGTTCGTTCTTCCGCTTCTACTTCGACTCCGCCGAGCCGGAGCGCCGCCACCTCGTGGTCCGCACGGCGTTCTGGTACGTCATGGGAGCCTCGACGGTCGTCTCGCTCGCTGGGATCGCGCTCGCGGCGCAGATCTCCTGGCTGCTCTTCGGGACGCACGGTCACGGGCGCCTGGTCATCGCCGCCTTCGTCGGGCTCTGGGCCGCGCTGAACTACGAGCAGATGACGTCGCTCTTCCGCGTCGAGCAGCGCTCTACGGCCTACGTCGCGGCGACGCTCGCCAACGTGGCGATCACGATCGCCGCCACCATCCTGCTCGTCGTCGTGTTCGATAAGGGGCCGCTCGGCGTCCTCGTCGGCAACTTCACCGGCACGCTGATCGTCTACGCGGCGCTCCTCGCGTACAGCCGCCACGCGCTCGGCCTGCAATTCGACCGCACGCTCTATCGCGCGATGAACCGCTTTGGGCTGCCGCTCGTTCCGTCCGCCGTAGCGCTCTGGCTGACGAACTTCAGCGACCGCTTTTTCCTGATCAAGCTCGCCGATGCGCACGAGGTCGGTCTCTACTCGATCGGCGTGCGAATCGCCTCCGCGATCATCCTGCTGCTGACCGCGTTCCGGATGGCATGGCCCGCATTTGCCTACTCGATCGAGGACGATCGGGAGGCGCAGCGCACGTACAGCTTCGTGCTCACATACGTCGTCTACGTCTGTTGCTGGCTCGCGCTCGCACTGGGATTGCTCGCGCCCTGGATCGTGAAGCTGATCACGACGGAGCCGTTCTATCCCGCGCAGAACGTCGTGGCGCCGCTTGCGTTCGGGGTTGCTGCATTCGGCGCGTTCGTCGTGGTGCAGATCGGCACCGGCCGCGCGCGACAGACGCGCTCGAACTGGCTCGTGACCGGTGCGGCCGCAATCGTGAACGTGACCCTCAACCTCGTCCTCATTCCTCCGTACGGGCGAATGGGCGCCGCGATCGCCACCGTGGTCGCGTACACGTTGCTGTTCCTCGGGATGGCCTGGCGCGCGCAGCACGTCTTTCCCGTTCCGTACCAGTGGCGCCGGGTCGCAACGCTCGCCCTCGCGGCCGTTGGGCTGACCCTGGTTGGCAAGCTGCTCGACGTCCCGCTCGGTGTTGCACTCGCGCTCACCGCCGCGTTCCCGCTCGTGCTCGGGCTGCTCGGCTTCTACCTACCGGCCGAGCGACAACGGTTGCGACGCGTCTTGCCTATCCTGGGCCGATGAACGTCGTCGCGGCGATCCTGCTGGCGAGCACCTCGCTCCACATCACCGTCTGGCCGCAGGGGATCGGACACCCGGGGAAGAAGGCGTACACGCTCCGCTGCGCACCGGCGGCAGGGACGCTGCCGAAGCGCGGCACTGCGTGCACGAAGCTGCTGCGGCTGACCCGCCCCTTCGCACCGACGCCGGCGGACACGGCCTGCACGCAGATCTACGGCGGCCTGCAGGAGGCGCTCGTCACCGGCCGCTTCCGCGGCACGCTAGTCCGGGCGCATTTCGGCCGGAAGAACGGTTGCAACATCGCCCGCTGGAACCGCGTCCGGTTTCTCTTCCCGGGCGCGTCCAACAGCGGCTGAGAACGCCACCGCGCCTGCGGTGAAACCGGCCGCGATCGCGAGAAGGACCACGCGCATGCCGACGTGTTGCAGTGCCTGGCCTACAGCCAGGAAGCCGAGTGGCCCGATGATCAGCGCAATGGTCATGACGGCCGTAATGACCTTCGGCCTCAGCACCTCCGGTGCACGGGTGGTGAGGATGGCGAACACCGGAGCGTTGACGAGCGGCGCGCCGAAACCGAATACCGCGAGCACGGCAAGCACGATCGGCCACGGCATGCTGATCGCCAGGAACCAGAGCGGCAGGGACATCGCCAGAACGGCGACGCCCGCGAGCCGCAGCAGAGGCACCCTGCGCACGATGTTCGCTGCGACGAGGCTCCCGAGGAGCGCGCCGGCGCCGAACGCGGCGAAGAAGAACCCGAGGATCTTCGGGTCGGCGTCGTAACGGCGCAGAACGAGAACAGGGATCGTGGCGAACAACGCCTGAGCCGCGAAGTTGATGAAGGAAGCAGCGCAGAGCATCGGCCGCAGTAGCTGGTCACGCCACACGTAGCGGAGCCCGGCGAAGAGGCCGCGCGACGACTCGTCCTGCTCGACGCGCTTGCCCACGCGGACGAACGTCAGAATCACGACGAACGAGAACGCATACGTCGCGGCGTCGACGACGAGCACTGCCGGAGCGCTGATCAGCGAAATGAGGATCCCGCCGATGATCGGTCCGCCGAGTTGGGTCAGCTGCGTGATCGCCTGAACGAACGCGGAGCCCTGCGCGACGAGCTGCTCGTCCTCGCCGGCGACCTCCGGGAGGATGAGGCGCGACGACGCGGAGTACGGCGCCATGAAGCAGCCGATCAGGAACGTGAACGTGAGGAGCAGCGGGAAGGAGAGGTGGCCCGTCCAGTGCAGCACGGGCACCGCGGCCATCAGGGGCGCGCGCGCCGCGTCGGCCAGGTTCATCGTGCGCTTCGCGCCGAGGCGGGCGATCAGCGAGCCGGCGGGGATGCCGAGGAGGCCGACGGGAAGCAGCTCGGCGGCGAGGACCCAGCCCATCTTGGCCGTCGAGCCGGTCGTGGTCAGGACGAACCACGGCAGCGCGACGTAGGTCATGTTCGAGCCCGTGAGCGAGAGGAGCTCGGCCGTGAGAACCGCGGCGAGGTTGCGGTTCCGGAGCAGTCCCATCGGCCGAGAACACGCTCCCGGAGTAGCATCGCCCGGCGTCCATGCGCGACATCACCGTCCTAGTCACCGCGTCGGGCGCCCCCGGCACTGCGGCACTCCTGCGAGCGCTCCGCCAGAACGGCGAGCGCGGTGTTCGCATCGTCGGGACCGACATGTCGCCTCAGGCGATCGGTCGTCATTTCTGCGACCGCTTCTACGTCATTCCGCCGGGCAACGATCCGGCCTTCGGGGACGCGCTGCTCGACGTCGTCCGCCGAGAGAACATCGATGCCGTCCTCCCGCAGTCCTCGCACGACCTGCAGGCGCTCGCCGACTCGCGCGACCGGTTCCTCGGCACGACCGTGCTCGTCTCCGCTCCCGAAACGATCCGGATGGCGAACGACAAGGCGGAAACCTACGCACTGCTTCAGCGCATCGGACTGCGGGCGCCCGCGTGGCGGCGGGTGACAGGAAGCCGCGCACTCGCTCAGGCTGCCGAGGAGCTCGGCTATCCCGACCGCGCGGTGTGCTTCAAGCCGGTCTTCAGCTCGGGCTCCCGCGGCTTTCGCATCCTCGACGCAACGGTCGACCGCGCACGGCAGCTGCTCGAGGAGCGGCCAGGGAACCTCGCAATGCGGTTGAAGGACGTCGTGGAGTTGCTACCCGAAGAGGGCGGGCCGGACCTGCTCGTAATGGAGCTCGCGCAGGGCAAGGAGCGGACGATCGACGGGATCGCGCGGTCGGGCCAGGTGCTGCTCGGCCACGCGAAGACGCGCGAGTCGATGCGAGCCGGGCTCGCGATGTACTTCGAGACGCAGCAGGACCATTGGCTGATGGAAGTGGCGTCGCGCATCGTCGGAGAGCTCGGCATCGAGTACTTCTTCAACATCCAGCTCGTCGGCGACCAGGTAATCGAGATCAACCCGCGCATCTCGACGATCGTCTACCAAGAGGATCTGAACCTGCCGTACCTCGGGATCAAGAGCGCGCTCGGAGAGATCTCACGCGAGGAGCTTGCGCAACTCAGCGCTCAGGTGCGCCCGACCAGACGCGCGCTGCGCTACTTCGATCAGGTCGAGTGGGACGACACGAGCTCGGCCGCCGGAACGCAACTGCCGCCTCGTTCCTGGGCTCCGACGAGCAGCCTCGAGTAGAGGCTGTCCCACCCGCCGGAGGTGGCAGGATCGAAGCGGTCCGGATGCCAGAGGACGGCGAAGGCGCCACCGAACTCGGCCGCCCAGTCGAGCAGCTGCATGAGCTGCGGCTCGGCACGCTTTGCAGCAAGACCGAGGTAGCGCTCTTCGGCGAGCGTCGCGTCCATCGCCGCGAGCGGCACCTCGATCAGGTCGAGCGGCTCTTCGCGCTCGAAGTTCCAGGGCCTGAAGGGCCGTGCGATGCCTGCGCGAAAGCCGACGGCGTCGGGGAAGCCGAGCGTTGTGTCGTAGCGGAGGCCGACGTCTGCGAGCGGCGCGAGATTGCGGTGCGGGTCGACACGTAGGTAGTGGTAGCGATGGCCGGTGATCGGCCCGGCGAGAGCTTCGAGCTTCTGCTTCTCCGCCGCCAGTCGCACCGGGTCATCGGCCGCGGTATAGCTCCCGTGCAGGCCGACCTCACCGGCGGCGTCGAGCAGCGTCTCGACGAGGCGCGGCCGCAGGCGGCCGTAATCCTCCGCAGCGGCGCCGTCGTGCGGGTCGTGATGGCTCGCGATCACGTAGAACGACGAACCGGTCGCGCCGCGACGGCGTTCCTCCGCCAGGATCTGTTCGAAGCGCCAGTTGGGGTCAGTGCCGCGCACGCGGTGCAGCGGCACGGTCGCGAGCCCCGTTGCCTCGCGCACCGCCGGACCGAGCCGCGCATGGCGAACGTTCTGCTTCAGCCTCGCGGCCGCGCCGCGCAGCCCGATCCGCGTCCACCGCCACGGCGTGTCGACGTCGTGCGTGAGCGCGATCGTGAAGCGTGGTTCACCGTCGCGCGTACCGACGCCGAGCTTTCGCCGCAAGCGTTCGAGCGGCGGGTCGAGCGGGTCCAGGCACGACCACTCGGCACGGAAGCGACCGTGCTCGTCGCGAGGACCGTTTCGTTCCTCGACCCGCGCAAGGTGGAAGAAGCCGTCCGCCAGATCGTCGCCGAGCGGGCGCTCTCCCCGGTCGACCTGCTCCCAGGCCGCGGCGTCGTACGGCAGGTCGTCGCCGAAACCGAGCTCGGTAGCGCCGATCGAGTCGAGCACCCAGCGTGCGCGCCGTTCGACGGTTGCCGGGATCATCGAAGCGCGCTCCGCACGACCCGCGCGAGATGCACGGCGCCAGGCTTCGGGTCGTCGCGCGTAAAGACCGCGTCGACGTAGGGCGGCCGTTGCAGGGCGGGGCGCTCGCCCGGCAGCAGCGTGATCGCCCAGCGCTTCCCGGCACCGTTCATAGTGGCCGGGGGAAGACCGCCTTGGCCGACGAGGTCCTCGTAGGCGATCCGAGGGAGGTCGACACCGCAGGCGCTGGCCAGGCCGTGCCACTGCCACAGGCGCGGGTTGATCTCCATCAGCTTGAACCGACCGTCGCGGGGGTCACGCTTGAACTCGACCTGCGACAGGCCGAAGTAGCCGAACGCCTCGAGCAGCCGCATCGCCGAGTCAACGGCCTCTTGCATCCACACGGCTTCGCCGACGCGGCAGGTGCCGACCCCGGGCGGCGTCTGCCGCAGCTTTCGTCCCGAGAAGACCCCGATCGGGAGGCCCTCACGTGTGAGGTAGCTGCCGACCGTGTAGAGCGTGTCGTCTCCACCGGGGATCAGCTCCTGCACCATCGGAGCGAACTCCTCGGCACGCGTGTAGGCCTCTGCCACCTCGGCGGGCGTCGAGCAGCGAAACGCCTGTTTGCGGAAGCGCTGCTTGAAGCCGATCGGGTGCTCGGGCTTGACGAGCACGGGCAAGCCGAGCTCGTCAGCTGCGTCGCGGGCCTCCTGTGCCGACCGGGGATAGTGGGTACGGGGCGCGTCGACATTTGCGAGCGCCGCCGTGTCGAGTTGCGCACGCTTGCTCTGCACGCGCTCGAGCAGATCCCACCCGGGGAAGGGAGCAAGCACGTCCAGATCGCCGAGATGCTCCGAGATGAGGTTCAGCTCCCGGTCGTGCGTCGGGAAGACGACGACCTTCCCGAGTGCGCGGATCGAAGCGACGAACCTGTTCGGGTCTTCAGGATCGGCGCTCAGGAACGGTTCGGCGTACCGCGAGCGAAAGCCGAGCGCACTCGGACGGTGATCGACGGCCAGCACGCGGATGCCGGCGCGGCCGAGCGAGCGAATCGCCGCGAGCCCGTTGACCCAGCCCACGTCGACGACCGCTGCGGGCACCTCGTACTCGGTTCGAGTTCGCGTCATCGCGTCCGATTCTGCCGAGCGCCCGAGAGTCGACACAGTTTCGTCCCGGTTTCTGCACAGCGAGCCACCGCGACCGTGCGAGAATAAAGGTGCCGTTTGCAGCTGTTTCGCAAGGACATGGCTTAGGGTCTGACCCCAGACGGCGCCAGTTGGGACATGGCCGCGTTAGCGGAGGGCGTTCAGCGCTGCCAGGTCTTCCGGCGTCGGCTCCCATTCGGCTGCTTCGACGTTCGCGCGGACTTGCTCGGGCTTCGTCGCGCCTCCGATCACCGAGGACACCGCAGGCTGCCCAAGCAAGCCCCCGATCGCAACTTGCAGCAGCGTCACGCCACGCGCTTTCGCAAACTCCTCGAGCGCTTCAAGACGATCGAACGTCTCGTCCGTGAAGACCTCGTCGCGAGCCGAGAGCCGCGTCCCTTCCGGCCGCTCGGCTCCCCGCCGGTACTTCCCCGTGAGCAGGCCGCTCGCTAGCGGGAAGTACGGCAGCACTCCGAGTCCCGGCCGCTTGCACGTCGGCAGCAGCTCCTCTTCCGCCTCGCGGCGCAGGAGCGAGTACTGGTTTTGCGCGCTCACCGGTCGCACGAAGCCCTGCTCGCGGCAGAACGTGTCGATCTCCTCGATCTGCGCGGCCTCGAGATTCGAGTGCCCGACGTAGCGCGCCTTCCCTTCGCGCACGAGCTCGTCGAGGGCAGCGAACGTTTCCTCGAACGGCGTGATGCCGTCAGGGGTGTGGTACTGGTAGAGATCGATCATGTCGGTCCTCAAGCGCTGCAACGAGCCTTCGATCGCCTTCCGGATGTATTCGCGGGAACCGCGCGCCTTGGTGCCGTCACCCATGTCGCCGCCGAACTTCGTCGCGAGCAGGACGCTGTCGCGCCGACCCTCGAGCACCTCTCCGAGAAACGACTCGCTGCCGCCCGCGTTGCCGTAGATGTCCGCGGTGTCGAAGAGCGTCACACCTGCGTCAAGCGCAGCGTCGATCACCGCACGGGTCCCCTGGAGGTCGACGCGGCCGCCGAAGTTGTTGCAGCCGAGGCCGACAACGGAGACTTCGGGCCCTTCCTTCCCCAGCAGGCGTGTGCGCACGGCCCGGGATGGTAGACCTTCAGTGTGCTCTACCGCCGCCTCGGCTCGAGTGACCTGAATGTCTCGGAGATCAGCCTCGGCTCGTGGCTGACCTTCGGCGGCGGAGTCTCCAACAAGCAGGCCGAGGCGTGCGTCGCCAAGGCGTTCGAGGTCGGGATCAACTTCATCGACACGGCGAATGTCTATGGAAGCGGAGCCGCCGAGGAATTTCTCGGCGAAATCCTCGCCGGTCGTTTGCGCGACTCGTACGTCCTCGCGACGAAGCTTTACTTCCCGGTGAACGGCGACCGCGGGCTCTCGCGCGAGCAGGTCATCAAACAGATCGACCTCTCGCTCGGCCGGCTCCGCACCGATTACGTCGATCTCTACCAGTGCCACCGCTACGACAAGGAGACGCCGCTCGAGGAGACGATGGAGGCGCTCACCGAGGTCGTGCAGCAGGGCAAGGCGCGTTACCTCGGCTTCAGCGAGTGGACGGCCGAACAGATCCGCGCAGCGCTCACGCTGGTCCCTGGCGTCGAGAAGTTCGTCTCTTCCCAGCCGCAGTACTCGATTCTGTACCGCGTTCCGGAGCGGGAAGTAATTCCGCTCTGCAAGGAAAACGGCATCTCGCAGATCGTCTGGTCGCCGCTCGCGCAGGGCGCATTGACCGGGAAGTACAAGCCCGGCGAGGAGCCTGTTGCCGGGACGCGCGCCGCCTCGCAGCAGATGGGCTGGGCGATGGACAGCTATCGCGACGACGAGGTACTCGAAGCGGTGCAGCGTCTCGTGCCGATCGCCGAAGGTCTCGGCGTGACGATGGCGCAACTCGCGCTCGCCTGGGTGCTGCGCGAGGAGAACGTTGCGTCGGCGATCGTCGGGGCATCACGACCCGAACAGGTCGAGGAGAACGCAGGAGCGTCGGGAATCGAGCTCGACGACGCGACGCTGCAGGCGATCGACGATGCAGTCGCCGACGTCGTCGTCCGGTGAGCCCTCGAGGTTTCGCGACGGGGCTCGCCGAGCTCGTGCTGATCGTCGAGGACGTCCCGCCCGCCGCTGACTTCTACCGCGAAGTCGTCGGCCTGGAGCCCGAGGTCCCGGCCGACGAGCAATGGGCCTGGTTCTTCGCAGGAGCGCCGGATCAGGCGCAGCGGATCGCACTGCACAAGGGCTCGCTCCTCTTCGAGGAGCACTCGCCGCACCCGGAAGGTCAGCGGTTCGGGAACGTGCACCTGGCCTTGGAGGTCCCGCGCGACCGGCTCGACGGAGCAGTTGCGCACGTCAGGACATCCACTGAGGTCTACGGGCCGACCCGCTTCGACTGGATGCAGGCGACGTCGTACTACTTCTACGACCCGGACGGGAACCTGCTCGAGTTCTGGTCGAAGGACCCGTAGGCCCCGGCCAGGTCGCCGGGGCCTGCGAACGACGCTTCGAGGTTTCTACGCTGCGAGGCGCTTGCGCGCCTTCTGCACTGACGGCAGTGCGGCCTTCGCCTTCGCCAGCGGCCGCGCGCGGAGCGCGACGGAGGCAGGCTTCGCGGAGATGGTGATCTCCTCGCCGGTGGCCGGATTGCGGCCCTTGCGCGGCTTCGTCGCCTCCTTGACGCGCACGACGAGCTGAACGACGCCGCCGATCCGAACCTTCTCGGCATTCGCGAGCTCTTCGAGCACTATCTCCTCGAGCGCGGCCAGCGCTGCCTTGGCATCGCTCTTGGTCAGGCCGCTGCGTTCCGCGACCTCGCTTGCGAGCTGTGTCTGGGTGAGTGGCATTCGACTCCTTCGGTTGTGGGCGAAATGACCCAGGGATTCAAGCGGGGCTGCCAGACGGACGCCTGGGCCGATCAGGTCACGACCCGGTAGACCTCGAAAACCTCCGCATAATCGCGGTTCACGTTGATCCCGTGGGTCCGGGCGACATTCCGGATGTACTCGGGGTCGCTGTAGCGCCTGTGCTGCTGGGAAGCGTACTTCGCGAGTGCAGCGACCTTTCGCTCGATGTGGGCCTGCTCGAGAGCGAAGTACGCCTGGTAGGCGAAATCGAAGTTGTTCCAGGGGATCTCGTACCCGAGGATGGTCGTCCGCTTGAACGCACGCAGACCCTCAGCCGCGATCACCTGATGATCCTGATGGATGTCGTGCAGACTCGGCTGGAAGACGGCGTCCGGGCGCCACTCCTCCCAGAGCGCGACGAGCAGCTCGAGGATGTCCTGTCTGTGCTGGGGGAAGGTTCGCACGTCGAAGTCGTGCACCGTGAGGTTCTGGCGCGAGATCCCGAGCTCCGCGGTCGCCTCCTCGACCTCGCGGGCGAGCGTGTCCGGCGGGAAGCCTTCCGGCAACGACCGGGTGGCGATCGAGAACGCCAGGTAGCGCACCTCCGCGCCCTCCTCGACAAGGCGCGCCATCGTGCCTCCGGCTCCGAATTCGCCGTCGTCCGTGTGCGGTGCGAGCACGAGGACTCGTTCCCAGGATCCGATCACGCGGCCTTTCCTATCACGACCCCCGTAGTCTTTGTTTCTCATGCCCCATGGCGACCTGGCCCAGCTGTCTGCGGTAATCGGCGGCCTGGGAGCGGCGGCGATGCTACTCGCGCGTACACGCCCCCAGCTCCTGGCCGGCCTGGCGGCGACCGCGGCCGGAGAGCTTGCGCTCGCCGCGGCGTTGATTCCGGGCGCGGATTTGAAGTTGCTCGTCAACCCTCCGAGCCATGCAGCCGCAGTCGTGGTCGGTGTCGTCGCTCTGGGCGCAGGGGCGTGGGCGCTCGCCCGCTACCCGGCGGTCGTACCTGTGGCCCTCCTCGCAGCAGCGCCGTTTCGGGTGTCCGTCTCGATCGGCGCTCAGAAGGCGTATCTGCTCGTTCCGCTCTATGTGGTGCTCTCCGCGGCAATGCTCGCGTTCGTCAGCCGCGCACTGCGCGGAGATGCGGGCAAACCACTACCGCCGTTGCTGGCCGTCCCCGCGGCCGTCTTCGTCGCGCTCGCGGGAACATCGCTCCTCTGGACCCGCGACCTGCGCCAGGGCAGCATCGAGCTCCTCTTCTTTCTCTTCCCCTTCTCTGCGCTGGTTGTCGCCGTCGCACGCGCGCCGTATCGCAGCTGGCATCCACCCGCACTCGCTGCGACACTCATCGCGCTCGCCGGCCTCTTCTCCGCAGTCGCGCTCTTCCAACGCCTGACCCACAGCCATCTGCTGGCCGGTGACGTGGAGCGGGCGAACGCGTACACGACATACTTCCGCGTGACCTCGCTGTTCAAGGACCCGAGCATCTTCGGCCGTCACGTCGTGATCGCGATCGCCGTGCTGCTCGTCGCCGTGTGGCTCGGACGGACCGGCTTCTGGGCAGGAGCCGCGCTGATTACATTCCTCTGGGCCGGTCTCTTCTTCTCGTATTCGCAGTCGAGCTTTGTCGCGCTCTTCGCGGTCGGCGTCGCGGTCTCATACGTCCTCGGCGGGCCAAGGCTTCGACGCGTGCTCCTCGTCGGAGCGGCGGCCTGCGTCCTCGCCGGAGCGGCGTTCGTCGCGGCGAACGCGGTCAATGACTCCCCACGCCAGGCGACAAGTGGACGCACGCGGCTCGCACGAGTGACGTGGGTCGTCTTCAAGAACCACCCGCTGGTCGGCGTGGGTATCGGCGGCCAGCCGCAGGCGAGCAGGGACGAGGCCAACACAGAGCTCTCCGCCAAGCGCGATCGCTCGCACACGACGCCGCTCACGGTCGCGGCAGAGCTCGGTCTGCTCGGCCTCCTGGTCTACGCAGCGCTGCTGGCCGGCGCGGCTCGGCTGCTTTTCCTCATCACGCGCCTCGACCGCGCACTCGGACTGGGCGCGGCCGCGGTGTTCCTTGCGTTGTTCATCCACTCACTGTTCTACGCGGGCTTCTTCGAAGACCCGATCGTCTGGGGAGTGATGGCGGTCGCCGGCTGGGCCTACGTGGTGCTGCCACGCGCACTGCGGACCGCGGCAGTCACCGACCCCGGAGTGCAGTCGAGCGACGGATCCCCGCAGCAACCGGTTCCCCAGCTGCAGCGTCAGGCTCCGCTGGCAGACTAGTTCCGCCGGGTGCGTCGCAGGATCCTTCTCATCGGTCTCCTCGTCTTGCTGCTCGCCATCGGGGCGGGCGCGGCCTACCTGCTCAAATCACGCGAGCATCCGAGCGGCAGGCTCGACACGAAGCTCAGCGGTGTCTCCCAATCCGTTGCGACGAACATCACGGTGACGGTGCCGCCGAAGAAGCGAGGCCGCTACCACCTCGTCGACGACAAGCGCTGCTGGAACAACTTCGGTGGCGACCCCGGACGGACGCTTTCGCGGCCCGGAATCGACATCGGCGTGCCGCTCCGGCACTTCTGGGTGGTCGGCCTGCGCAGCTACATCGAGTATCCGCCCAGCTACTGCGGCGGCATCCTCTACGTCAACTCCTTCGGCGGAAGAACGGTCGCGCTCGACTCCCACAACGGACACAAGATCTGGGAACGCCGGGGCGGCAAGAAGCCCTCGACGCCTGCGATTGCCGGGCCTCGTCTGATCGTCACTTCGCACGACGGGAACGCAACGGCCTACAACCGCTATAACGGCCAACCCCTCTGGCGGCTGCACATCAACGGAAGGATCGAGTCGTCGCCGGTCGTGGCCGGACGTGTCGTCTACTTCGGCGCCACGGACGGCCGGCTCTTCGCCGTCTACGTGCGCACGGGCAACGTCAAGTGGGCATACGACACCGGCGGTCGCATCAACTCGAGCCCGTCGCTCTCCGGCAACCGCATCTTCGTCTCGACGTACGCGGGCTCGATCTATGCACTGCGGGCGGGCGACGGTCACAAGCTCTGGGACACGTACCTCCGACGCGACGTCCTACGCTACGAAAGCTTCTATGCGACCGCGTCGACCGACGGGAGGCGTGTCTTCACGATCGCCCGGTCGGGCAAGATCTACGCGCTCTCGGCAGGGAGCGGCCGCGTGATCTGGACTGCACACGTCGGCGGGCTCGGCTACTCGACGCCCGCGATTTCGCAGGGGCGCGTCTTCATCGGCGGCTTCGACGGCAGCCTGCGCGCATTTCGCGCAAGCAGCGGCCGCCTCCTCTGGCGCCGTTATCTCGGCGGGCGCATCCTCGGCGGCTCGTTCGTCGCCGGCAACCTCGTCTTCACCTCCACGCTCGCAGCGCACACGTTCGCGTTGCGCGTCACCGACGGCAAGATCTTCTGGCGGCTCCCGATCGGAAAGTACTCACCGGGGATCGTCACGGAGCGTCACTACTTCTTCACGCTGAACGGCATCGTGATGGCGTGGCACGCCCGCCGCAGCCCGCAGATCCTCGCCGAGCAGCGAGCCCGCAAGAAGAAGTCAGCGAAGGGGCGGGTGACGACGACGCCAAAGCGGGGAACGCCGTAACCCCAAGCTGGCGGCACGCCAGGCCGTGGCACGAGTGTTGTACGAGGCCCGTTTCAACCGACCCTTCGCGTCCGGCCGTTCGTACGACTCGTAGCCGAGCTCTTCCAGGAGGTCTCCCGCGACCTGGTCGAACGCTCCGACGTCTTCGGGGGACATCTGTAGCCGCCAGTCGCGGAGCCCTGCCGTGGGAGGACGGTTGAGGCTCTGCTGATGCGGCTTCGCCGAAAGGCCTTCGACGTTGCCGACGTAGTCAGCCATCGCGGGCTCGTAGGGGAGCAGGGCGAACGTCGAGATCCGGCGCAGGACGGCCTCGAAGTCCTCGACGAGGTCCTCGTAGCGCACCTCGAGGTAGCGCGCGCCGCCAACCCGCCAGCCGAGCCTCCGCGCCGCTTTGATCTCGGCCCGCCACTGACAGGCGAACCCGGCGACGCTCTGCGGCTGCATCCAGGTCTTCGTCATCAAGCCCTTCGGCATCGAGAGATAAGACGTGGCTGCGTCGCGGCCGTCGCGAATCAGGTGCACGAAGAGCGCATCCGGAAAGAGCCGCTCGAGCAGTCGCAGGTTCTGCATGTACATGGGCGTCTTGTCACCCCAGCGCGGCTTGCCACGCTCCTCTGCGTACACCGCGTACACCGCGGCGATCGCCGCGCCGATCGGCATGCCCTTGCTGAGCCGGGCGCGCACTTTGTCGAGCGGCACGTTCCACTCGGTGATCGTGTCGATTCGGCGCAGGTCGTCGACGAACGCGTCGGGGTCGACACGGCGCAGGTGCCGGTCAGCGAGCTGCGGTACGAAATACGACTCATCCGGCACGGCAAGCTCGGAATGACGATCGAGCATGACGCGCAGGAGCGTCGTGCCCGAGCGGCGCACGCCGAGGACGAAAACGGGTGGTCCGCCCGGACTCGCTGTCACGGCCGCCGCACGCGCACGACGACAGCCGGAGTCGGCGCGGAACGGTTGCCCGCAAGATCCTCCGCGACGAGCTTCACCTTGTGGCGTCCCGGCCGGACCGGATGTCCGGCGACCTTGCCGGACCACTGGAGCCGCCCGTGCAGACGCTTCGACGCCGTGAACACTCGACGCCGGCCGTCGACGAAGAGCAAGGCGTGTGCGTGCTTCGAGACGACATAAGTGGCCTTGAGCTTTACGGCCCCGGGCGTGAAGGCACGCGGACGCAGGCTCGTGAACCTGATTGTGGGGCGCTGTGTGTCGATGCGGATCGGATTCGGCAAGTCGATCGTGCGGCCCACCCGCTCGAGATGCACGAGCGGGAAATAGACACCGTCGGGGAGGAGCTCGTCGTTTGCGCCGCGCCCGTCCCAGCGCACGTGAACGTCACCTTGCGCGAACGAGCCCTGCGCAATCGTCACCTCGCCCGAGTCCGTGCGAATCGCGACGCGGAGCTGGTCCGCCCGTCGCAGCGAGAACTCGATGTTTGCCACCTTCGACGGGCAGTGGCAGACCGGCGAGAAGACGTCGTCGACCCGCGTCCTCGAGATCGGGCTAGGTTCGAGTTTGAGGCGCTGCGTCACTGCGAAGGCGGTCGCGGTCACGACGAGCAGCAGCAGAGCCAGGATCGTCGGTGCGTTCGTCTTCATCGGTGCGCGATTGTACGCCGCGCATACCTGTCGCCAACCAGACGATGAACGCCGTGAGCAAGACGCCGAGCCCGATCGTGATCACGTAACCGGCGGCCGGGACGTTCAAGAGCTTCACGCCGCTGAGCGCAAGCACGCCGGCGAGACCAAGCCGGAGCGCGTCCTGAGGGACCTGCACCGTGAACCGGCTCGAGATCCAGATTCCCGGGATCGAGCCGATCAGGAGCCAGCCCATTGCGTGGAGGTCGACATTGCCCTGCACGAGGTGGCCGAAGCCCGCGACCCAGAGCAAAGCGGCTGCGTGGAAGATGTCCGTGCCGACGATCCTTGCGATGGTCAGCGGATAGACCATCACCATCACGAGACCGAAGAAAGTCCCGCTACCGACAGACGTGAGGCCGACGATGAAGCCGAACACCGCGCCGATCAGCACCGCCCGGACCTTGTCCTTGCGTCGCAGGACGAACCCGGCCTCGCTCGGCTGCACCCCTCGCCTGACGAACGTCTTCGCAACGAGGCCGGCCGCGCCGAGCACGAGAGCCGCTCCGATCGCGTAGCCCTCGGCGGACTGCACTCCGTCGCCGTACGAGTGCTCGAGCCAACCCGCGACCGCAACGCCGAGAAGGGACATTGGGCCAGACCCGGCGAACATCCAGAGGGTGAGGTGCGCATGGACGTTGCCGAGCCGACGGTGCCGTACGGCGCCGAAGCTCTTGAAGACGGCGCCGTGCAAGATGTCCGTGCCGACCGCGTAGGTCGGCTTGAAGCCGAACACGATCACGAGGATCGGGGTCAGCAGCGCACCACCACCCATGCCGGTCAGCCCGACCAAAATTCCGATCAGGAGGCCCGTGAGGGTGAACTGCCAGGTCAAAGCTAGGCTCGGTACGCCTGGATCAGTACCTCTGCGACTTCGGGCCGGGAGAACTCCGTGGGCGGTAGCTCGCCGGCTTCCAGCATCTCTCTCACCTTCGTGCCGGACAGAAACACGTGGTCGTCCCCACCGTGCGGGCAGGTCTTCGCCGAGGCCATCGAACCGCACGCCTTGCACCAGAACGAGTGCTCGAAGAACATCGGCTCGATGTCGAGCTCGTGCGGCTCGAACTCGTCGAAGATCAACTGCGCGTCATAAGTGCCGTAGTAGTCCCCGACGCCTGCGTGGTCGCGCCCGACGATGAAGTGCGAGCAGCCGTAGTTCTTGCGGCAGATCGCATGCCAGATCGCCTCGCGCGGGCCGGCGTAGCGCATCGCCGCAGGGAAAGCGGAGAGCACAACCCGGTCGGAGGGGTAGTAGCCGTCGAGCAGGAGGCGGTAGCACTCGACACGTGTTTGCGCCGGCACGTCGTCCGACTTCGTGTCGCCCACCAGCGGATGGATCAACAGGCCGTCGACCGTCTCGAGCGCGACCTTCGTCAAGTACTCGTGAGCGCGATGGATCGGGTTGCGCGTCTGGAACCCGACGACTCGACGCCAGCCGCGCTCCGCGAACTCGGCTCGCGTGTCGGCCGGATCCTTCGCGAGCTCGGGGAACGCCGGCTCGGCCCGCTCGAAAACCGTGACGCGTCCCGCGAGATAGAGCGACTTCTGCTCGTAGAGCCGCGCGACGCCCGGATGCGCATCGTCTGTCGTTCGGAACGCCTGTTGCGCCTCTCGCTCACGGTCGTACTCGTACGTCTCGTCGACGTCGAGTACAGCGACGAGCTTGCCGCTTTCGTCGGCGAGTGCGACACGGTCGCCCGACGGCGCCGCATCGACGGCCAGGCAGACGGGCAGCGCCCAGGGCAACCCGTTCGCGAGCCGCATCGTGTCTAGGACCGACTCGTAGTCCTCGTGGCTCATGAAGCCCTCGAGGGGCGAGAGCGCACCACAGGCGATCATGTCCAAGTCCGAGAGCTCACGCGAGGTCAGCGTCACGACCTCGAGCGTCTCCACGTCGTCCGGATGGTCACCGGTCCTGTCGACCAGCGTGCCGCCGTGCGGCGCGATCAGCTTGGTGTCGGTTGCGGTGCTCATCGGCCGGTCTCCGGCCGATGAGCGGTGGAAGGGGCGAAGGGGGAAACCGGGAGGTTTCCGCTGTTGCTCTCCTCAGCCCACGCGGCGATCCGAGCGACGCGAGGGTTGAGGCGATCCCTAAAGAAGGGAGCTCGTGAGGGAAACATGGTTTCCCTCACGGGAGCGAGCCGATAGGCGAGCGACACGCTCATGCCGTTACTCCGGCGGGGATCAGGCCCTGCTCCTCGAGGTGCTGCAGGATGAGCTGCGCGCTCCCCTCCGGCTCGTGCTGCTCCGTGTCGATGCGCACCTCGGGATTGCTCGGCTCCTCGTACGGGTCGTCGACACCTGTAAAACCCTTGATCTCGCCCTTGAACGCCTTCTCGTAGAGGCCCTTGACGTCGCGTCGCGCGCATTCCTCCACGGACGTGGCGACATGCACCTCGACGAACGTGCCCCACTCCTCGACGAGCTCACGCGCCTTCTGCCGCGTCTCCTCGTACGGCGAGATCGCCGCGGCGATCACAGCGGCGCCGTGCCTGGTCAGGCGCGCGGCGACCCAGCCGATGCGCTCGATGTTCGCGTCACGGTCCTCCTTCGAGAATCCCAGGCCCTTCGAGAGGTGGGTGCGCACCGTGTCGCCGTCGAGGTACTCGACGATCGGGCCGCGTTCCTCGATCGCAGGACCGACCAGATGGGCGATGGTCGTCTTGCCGGAACCTGACAGCCCCGTGAACCAGAGCGTGAAACCGCCGTCGCGCCTGCGCTCCGTCTCCGGATGCTCATGCGCATAGATGTGCTCAGTCATTCGACTCCTTCACTAGTCGCGTATTGCCGTGGATGCCGCACTCGAGCTTGTCCGAGCCGGCCCAGCGTCCCGCCCGCTCGTCCTCGCCTTCGATGACGGGCCGAGTGCACGGGATGCAGCCGATGGACGGATAGCCCGCGTCGTGCAGCGGGTTGTACGGAATCTCGTTGACGTGGATGTAAGCCTGGACGCGCTTCGCGTCCCAGTCGACGACCGGCTGGATCTTCCAGACGCCGTAACGCTCCGACCACTCGACGCGCTTCGCGTCGGCGCGCGTCAGCGCCTGCTCGCGGCGAATGCCGGTGATCCACGCGTCGTACGAGGCCAGCGCGCGCTCGAGCGGCTCGACCTTGCGGATGTGGCAGCAGCGGTCTGGGTTTGTCTCCCAGAGGTTGGGTCCCTCCTGGATCGCCTGCTGCGCGACGGTGATCACTTCGGGACGCTCGAGGCGAAGCCCGTAGCGCTCGACGAGGCGGTCGCGTGTCTCGTAGGTCTCTTTGAAGAAGAGCTGCGTGTCGAGCTCGACGACCGGGATGTCGAGCCCGAGCTCGCCGAAGACCATGTGCACGAGGACGGACGACTGCCGCTGCCACGAGCAGGTCAGGCACATGCGGTCGCCGAACTGCTCGTAGGCCCAGAGCAGGGCTTCCTCCGCCGTCATCGCCTCGACGTCAGGAAGCTGGAGTCCCGGCACGGTCGCCAAGGAGCACCTCCTTCAGCGTGTCGCCGCG
>JACDEU010000092.1 GCA_013816245.1 Actinomycetota bacterium
CGCTCGCGCTCGACCCGAGCAACGGAGAGGCCGGCGAGGCCGCCGCCAATGCGGGGGCGGTGATCGCGCTGCGACCGAACGAGCGCGCTGCGCTCGCGATCGCCGCGCTGGGCGCCGGAGCGAGCGAGCGTCCCGGGTCCGAGCTGACCGCGCAGCTGCTCGCTCGTCTTGAGGCCGGCGCGTTTCTCGTGCTCGGGCTCGCAGACGCGCGCGACGGGTTCGGCGCGATTGTGCGCGCCTGCCAGCGGCAGGGGCTGCAGTACTGGCAGCACGTCGTCGCGCTCGGTCCGGCCGCGTTCACCAGCGAGCCGCCTGACGGGGACGATGGCGCCCGCGAACGTCGTCGCTCGATCCGCTGCCATCGTGACCTGCTCGTTTTCCGTCAACCGGCGCACGCCGCTGCGCTTGCCGGCGTCAAGGCCGCAGTCGCTGAGGTCGCCGCGTGAGCGCGCGCCGAACCCTGTCGGTCTGGCCGGTCGCCCAGCAGACCGCCCGTGTCCAGCGGCAGGGCCGCTACCTGCCCGCCTCGACCGCCCACCCGGCGAAGATGCTGCCCGAACTCGCCCGCCAAGCGATCGCTGCCTACAGCGACGTCGGCGAGCTTGTGCTCGACCCGATGTGCGGGACCGGGACAACGCTCGTCGAAGCGGTCCACCTCGGCCGCGAAGCGATCGGCGTCGAGCTCGAGCCGCGCTGGGTCGCGCTCGCAGCCGCCAACCTCACCCTCGCGCGCGACCAGGGAGCGACCGGCCGCGGCCTCGCTACCCGCGGCGACGCCCGCCGGCTCGCCGACGGCCTGCTTGATCAGCTCGCCGGCCGCGTGCCGCTGATCCTCAGCTCGCCACCCTACGGGGACTCCCTGCACGGCCAGGTACGCACGGGCCCGAAGCCGGTCGAGCAGTACGACAACCGCTACTCGCACAACCCCGACAACCTCGCCCAGCTGCCACGGCAGCGCGGGCGCCGCGGCCGGCCCTCCTTCACCACCGCACTCGCCGAGATCCTCGCCGGCTGCCGCCGCCTGCTCGCAGCGGACGGCTTCCTCATCCTCACCGCCCGTCCCTACCGCCGCAAGGGGGAGCTCGTCGACCTGCCCGGCCAGCTCGAGCAGCTCGCGCGCGAGGCCGGCCTCGAGCTGCACGAGCGGCTGGTCGCGCTCCTCTGCGGTCTGCGCGGAACCGAGCTCGTGCCGCGCCCGAGCTTCTTCCAAATGCAGCAGCAACGCTCCGGCGCAATCCCGCGCATGCTCCTGATCGCCCACGAAGACGTGCTCGTCTTCCGCAAACCCGCTTGAGCGAGCAGCGCGAACCGCACCAGCTGACGCTCGTGCTCTCGCTGCCCGAGCAGCTCCTGCAGACGCTCGCCGAGCGGGTGGCGGCGCTCATGAGCGAGCGCCTCGAGGCGGCGCAGCCCGAGTCGCCTTGGCTCGACTTCGAGGCGGCGGTCGCGTATCTCGGCTTCTCGCGCGACCGGCTGTACAAGCTGACCGCTGCCCGCGCGATCCCGTTCCGCAAGAAGCGTGACGGGCAGGGGCTGCTGTTCCACCGCGACGAGCTCGACCGCTGGCTGCGGGCCGAGTACGAGCCGACTGGATGTGCCGGCGAGGTGGAGCTATGGTCGTCGCCGACCAGTGACAGATGCCCCGGCGACGCGGACACGCCCCGGGGCCGGCAACGGAGGGTGTAGCTCCGATGCAAGCCAAGGGTAAAGCCCTGCCGCGGCGGCGGCCGGTCGCCCGCCACCCCGGCATCTACTACCGGCCCCGCCCCGGCGGCAAGGTCGGCCCGCCCTACGAGATCCCCTACCTCGACTCGAGCGGCACGCGCCGCTGGGCGATCGTGCACGGAAGCCTCGACGACGCCGAGGCCAAGCGGGCCGAGCTGCGGCTGCGCCGCCGCCGCGGCGAGCGGATCCAGCCCACCCGGCAGACGTTCGAGCAGTACGCGCGCGAGTGGCTGGAGCGGCTCGACGCGCGCGAGCGCACCAAGCAGGTGCACACCTGGGGACTGGAGCAGCACCTGCTCCCCTACTTCGGCCGCCGCCGCCTCGACCAGATCAGCGTCGACGACATCGCCGCCTTCATCGCCCTCATGCGAAGCAAGGGGTTGCGCGGCTCCACGATCACGACCGCGCTGCGGCCCCTCTCGATCATCCTCGCTCAGGCCGCCCGCCGCGGCCGTATCCCGCTCAACCCGATGAGCCAGCTTGAGCGGGGCGAGCGGCCCAAGCTCGACGACCAACGCCCGAAGCGGATCCTCACCCTCGAGGAGATGCGGGCGCTGCTCGACGGCGCAGACAGCGAGCGCTACCGCTGCCTGCTCGAGCTGCTGCTCACCGCCGGCCTGCGCATCGGCGAGGCGCTCGGCCTCGCCGTCTGCGACCTCGACCGCACCCACTCGCTGATCCGGGTCGAGTACCAACTCGGCCGCGACGGAACCCGCACCCCGTTGAAGACCAAGGAGTCTCGGCGGGCGATCGACATCCCGCCACAGCTGATGCGCCGACTCGTCGCGCTGGTCGCCGAGCGTGGCGCCCTCTTCGACCCGGGCGCGCTCGTCTTCGCAAGCCGCAACGAAACCGGCGTCGTCCGCAAGGTCGCCCGCGAAGCGCTCAAACGCGCCGTCAAGGCCGCCCGCATCGCGCCACCCGAGCCGACCCTGCACGACCTCCGCCACAGCCACGCCAGCATGCTGATCGCACTCGACGTCCCCGTCGTCGACGTGCAACGCCGGCTCGGCCACCGCAAACCCGACACCACCCTGCGCGTCTACGCCCACCAATGGAAAGAGCGCGAGGCGCGACGCAGCCAGGTCGGCGAACAACTCGGCCAACTCTTCGACCGCCGACGCGAGCTGACCGCACGCAACGTGACACCGCTCGCGCTCCCACCCGCCCGCAGCCATGCCTGACCGCTACGGCTTCAACCACCTCGGCGACACGATGCGCTGCATCGACTGCCCGACCGGCGGGCCGATCTGGCGCTGGCCCGAGCACAAGCGCAGCCGGCACGCACGCCGCCGTCACGCACGGCGTGCGGCAGACCCTCGGCGGCGGCGGAACCTCCTCGCCGCCCCGCCGACCGACACCGACGAGGAGAAGGAGGCCCTCACGATGGCAAAGCAGACAACCAGCAAGGGCGAGCCCGCCAAGCAGGTCGCGATCGACGTGCTGCGCCAAGCGGGCGAGCCGCTGCATGCGAAGGAGATCGCGAAGCGCGTGCTCACATCCGGCCGCTGCGCCGGCCTCAAGGGCAAGACACCCGAGGCTACGATCACCGCCATGCTCGCGGTCGGCTCCAAGCACGGCGGCCCCTTCAGCCGCGTCGACAAGGGCACCTACACGCTTGCCGACGCCCCGAGCGCAGCACAGAAGCCCGCGCCGCAGCAGCAGTCGATCGTGGTGAAGAAGCCGGCACAAACCCGCAAGCCGGCGCAGGCGCAGAAGCCGAAGAGCTCGACGCGCGCGAAGCGCCAGGCAGCAAAGCCCGCTCGGCAACGCTCGCCCCGCCAGTTGCGCTAGCGGGAGCCGCACCAGCGGCTCTCGCTGCTCGTGGACCGCGTCACGCGCGGGCGGGTCGCCCGGGCGCTCTCACTGGCCGATCGGTCGATCTTTTCGGGTTTAGCAGAGTTTAGCCTCTGTCGGTAAAGCGCCGACTTACCGTTCTTTAGCTTGATTTATCATGTCTTGATAAACATGGTAAGGTGAGATCCGTGGATCCGCGGACAAACCCGTACACGCCGAACGCGGGAGCCCCTCCACCCGCCCTGGTCGGCCGCGACGCCGAGTTGGAGGGCTTCGAGATCCTGCTCGAGCGGCTGCGGCGCGGCTACGCCGAGCAATCGATGCTGATCACCGGCCTGCGCGGCGTCGGCAAGACAGTCTTACTCGGGGCGTTCGAGAGCCGCGCCCGCGCCAGCGGCTGGATCACCGTCCCGGCCGAGATAACCAAGAACGAGGCCTTCGGCCCCCGTATGGGCAGCATGGTCCGCCGCGCCCTCTTCCAGGTCGCCCCCAAGAGCTCGTGGACGGACAAGCTGCGCCGCGCCGCCGGTGCGCTCAAGTCGTTCTCGATCACCGTCGCCCCCGACGGCTCGATCACCGCCGGCGTCGACATCGAGCCACTCGAGGGCACGGCGGACAGCGGCAACCTGAGCGACGACCTGACCGACCTGCTGGTCGCGCTCGGCGACGCCGCCCAGGAACGCGAGACCGGCATCGCCTTCCTCGTCGACGAAGTCCAGTTCCTACGCGTGAACGAGTTCGAGGCCCTGATCGCCGGCCTGCACCGCACCGTGCAGCGGCAGCTGCCGATCACCCTCGTCGGCGCCGGCCTCCCGCAGCTGCCCCGGCTCGCCGGCGAGGCCAAGTCCTACGCCGAGCGGCTGTTCAAGTTCCCGCGCATCGGCCAACTCTCGCCGCCGCAAGCCGAAGCCGCACTCGCCGAACCCGCCGCCCAGCTCGGCGTCAGCTACACGCCCGGCGCAATCGACGTGATCGTCGACTACACCGAGGGCTACCCCTACTTCATCCAGGAATACGGCAAGATCGTCTGGGACCTCGCCCCCGAAGACGAACCGATCAGCCAGCGGGTCGCCCAGGAAGCACAGCGCACCGTCGAGGCGAAACTCGACGAGTCCTTCTTCCGCGTCCGCGCCGAACGCACCACCGAGCTCGAACTCCACTACCTGCGCGCGATGGCCGAGCTCGGCCCCGGCGAACAAACCGCCGGCGACGTCGCCGCCGTCATGGGCCGCCGCACCGAGCAACTCGGCCCCACCCGCGCCCGCCTCATCGACAAAGGACTCATCTACACCACCGGCCACGGTCGCGGCGACTTCACCGTCCCCCAGTTCGATCGCTACCTACGCCGCAACCACGACCTCGCACCACCAACCCCACGCCGCTAGCCCCGCGCGGTTCTAACGAAACCGTTAGAAACGCCTAGGAACCGTCGGAGAAACGCCTGGCGTCGCGAAGGAACGACAACCCGCCAAGAGCTCGACGCACACGAAAACCAGACCTTCTTCCTTCCTTCGTTTTCCTTGTTCTTGATCTTTTGCCTTGCTGCTGCCGCCCGCCCGGCCCTCTCCGTCTGCTTGCTCTGCCCTCGGTACCTGACCACTCTCGCTCGTTTTTTGAAGGGGTGATCTGCCCCGGGTTTCCTGGGGTCCGGGTTCTGGAGTCAGGCGGCGTTGTGGGTGCGGAAGTAGCGGTCCTCGTACTCGGTTGGGGTGAGCATGCCAAGGGCGGAGTGGCGGCGTCGGCTGTTGTGGAAGAGCTCGATGTAGTCGTGGATCGCGGAGGCCAGCTCGATGCGGGTTTTCCAGGATTTGCGGTTGAGCAACTCGACCTGCATGCGGCCCCAGAATGATTCGATAACGGCGTTGTCGTACGGGCATCCGAGTGCCCCGATCGAGGGGGCAAGGCCGGCCTCGCGTACTTTCTGGCTGAACGCCCAGGACGTAAATTGAACGCCGCGGTCGGAGTGGATCACGAGGCCCCCGGCCGGATCTCGCCGGCGTGTGGCCATCCCGAGGGCGTTCGTCACCAGCACCGTGGTCTGGGTCGAGTCGATCGACCAACCGACCACCCGGCGCGAGAACGCGTCGAGGACGACACAGCAGTAGATCTTCCCCTCGCGCGTGGGGTGCTCGGTGATGTCGGTCATCCACAGCTCATCGGGCGCTTCGCGACGGAACTCGCGCCGCACCAGGTCAGGGCCGCCGACCCCGCCGACGCGGGCGCTGCGTGGCATCCGCCGCTTGGGCAGGCCCTTGATGCCAAGCTCGTTCATGATCGAGGCCACCGCGTTGTGGCCAACGACGATCTGGCGTCCGAAGCGAAGCTCGGCGGTGATGCGGAGCGCGCCGTAGATGCCGGCCGAGGCGCGATGGACATCGACGATCTCGCCGGCGAGGAAGATCCGCCGAAGCGCCCTCGGCGAAGTCGGGCGGCTGCGCCAGGCGTAGTAGCCGGACTCGGTGACCCCGAGGAAGCGGCAGGCGTGACGCGCGTTGTTTCCCTGCCCGGTCAAGGACGCGATCACCGGGTAGAGGCTTTTGGGGGCAAGCCCTGCTCGAGGAAGACCTCGTTAACCTTGCGCGAGACGGCAAGCTCGGTCTCGAGCTGGCGGATGCGGCGCTTCGCTGCGGCGAGATCAAGCGCCATGTCGGTGCTCGTGCCCGAGATCTCGCCCCGGTCGATCTGCTCCTGGCGCAACCAGTTGTAGATCGTCGCCTCACTCATCCCGAAGGTCGCGACCAGCTGGGCGACCTTCGTGCCGGAACGAGCGAGCTCGACGACCTGGCGACGGATCTCGTTTGGGTATCTGCGGGGCATCTGAATCCTCCTTGCTGCTGAAGGACTCTAGAAACCCGACTCCACGGAATCGGGGTCAGATCG
>JACDEU010000044.1 GCA_013816245.1 Actinomycetota bacterium
GAACAGGAAAGCGCCACGGACCACAGGCGTCTGGAACACGACGTTCCAAAACGCGTTGCAATCGATGTCCAGAATCAGGTTCAGACACCAGTCTGGACCGCCGCCCTGCTCGGCTCCAAAGACCAGCGTGCCGGCCTTGCTCGAATCCTGACTCGCTGGTCCATTAACCCTCGCCGAACCGGTGGCCGCGAGCGCAAGCGCCGCGAGCACCACCCCAGCCAAGAGCCAGAGCTTACGTCGATGCATCTACTCCTCCGATCTTTGTGGGGCTGCACCCCGCAGTCCCCGCATTCGCCCCACCCCCTTCCAGGGGCGGGCCGCATTCTGCCACAGGAGAAGACCTTCCCCCTGCAGCTACTTTGACGCCCGGCAGGGCGCTTTGTTAGGGACTTCGGGGGCTACCCGGAGAGGGCGTCGGCCCCTGCGACGACTTCCAGGATCTCCTGGGTGATTTCGGCCTGACGGGCCCTGTTCATGGCCAGGGTCAGGTCGTCGATCAGCTCGCCGGCGTTCTTCGAGGCGTTCCGCATCGCCGTCATCCGGGCGCCGTGCTCCGAGGCGGCGGACTCGAGCAAGGCGCGATACAGCTCGGTCTCCACGTAGACGGGGAGCAGCCGTTCGAGGATCTGTTCGGGCTCGGGCTCGAAGATGAAGTCGCCGCGCATGGTGTCCTCTTCGCGCTCCGTTTCGTCGGTTTCCAGGAGGTGCTCCGAGAGCGGCAGGATCTGCTGCTCGGTCACCTTCTGGACAAGGGCAGACTCGAACGCGTTGTAGACGACGATGACCCGGTCGACCTCCTCGTTTGTGTACAGCTCGGCGACTCGGTGGGCGATTGCCTTCGCGTCCGCATACCGCGGCTGGTCGGTGAAGCCGGTGAACTCCCCGGAGAGCTCGAGGCGGCGGAAGCGCAGCGAGCCGACCCCTCTGCGCCCGACCCCGACCCAGCGCACCTGCTTGCCCTCTCCGCGCAGATCGCGCTCGAGCGCGAGCGCCCTTCGCAGGATCTGGGAGTTGAACGCGCCGGCAAGGCCGCGGTCACCGGTCAGCGGCACGATCGCAACGGCCTGCTCTGTCTCACGCTTCTGCAGGAGCGGCAGCCCGCGAACCGACGAGCTCGCGCGCGCGGTGCCGGCCATGAGCTCGAGCATCCGATCGGCGTACGGGCGCATGTCCTCGATGCGGGACTGCGCCCGCTTCAGCTTCGCGGCCGCGACGAGCTCCATCGCTCGCGTGATCTTGCTCGTGTTCCGAACCGACCGGATCCGGCGCTTGATGTCCTGGACGTTGGACACTTAGACCAGTGAGTCGCTTTCCGCCGGGGCGAAGCCCTGGAGGACCTTCTTGATCTCCTCGTCGAGCTTCGTCGCGACCTCGTCAGAGAGGTCGCCGGTCTCGCTGATCGTCTTCAGGATCGTGCCCTCGGCGCGGAGGTGCTCGACGAGCTCGGCAGCGAACCTCGGCACGTCGGCCACGGGAATCTCGTCGAGGAAGCCGTTCACGCCTGCGTACAGGGCGACGACCTGTTCCTCGGTCGGCCACGGCTGGTACTGCGGCTGGTTGAGCAGCGCGACCATCCGCTCGCCGCGGGCAAGCGCCTTCCGCGTCGTCTCGTCGAGCTCCGACCCGAACTGCGCGAACGCTTCGAGCTCGCGGTACTGCGAGAGGTCGAGCCGCAGACGGCCGGCGACTTTCTTCATCGCCTTCGTCTGGGCCGAACTGCCGACGCGGGACACCGAGATGCCGACGTTGATCGCCGGTCGCACGCCCGAGAAGAAGAGATCGGATTCCAGGTAGATCTGTCCGTCGGTGATCGAGATGACGTTCGTCGGGATGTAGGCCGCGACGTCGCCGGCCTGGGTCTCGACGATCGGGAGCGCCGTGAGCGAGCCTCCGCCGAGTGCGTCCGACAGCTTGCACGCGCGTTCGAGCAGGCGCGAGTGGAGATAGAAGACGTCACCCGGGAACGCCTCGCGTCCGGGGGGGCGGCGCAGCAGGAGCGACAGCTGCCGGTATGCGTCCGCGTGCTTCGAAAGGTCGTCGTAGATGACCAGCGCGTGACCGCCGTTGTAGAGGAAGTACTCACCCATGGCGCAGCCGGCGAACGGCGCCATCCACTTGATCGGCGCCGCCTCCTGCGCGGCGGCGGACACGATCGTCGTGTACTCCATCGCGCCGCGGTCGCGGAAGAGCTCGTACACCTGCGCCACCGTCGAAGCCTTCTGGCCGATCGCGACGTAGATGCACTTCACGTCGGTGTCCTTCTGATTCAGGATCGTGTCGATCCCGATCGTCGTCTTGCCGGTCTGGCGGTCGCCGATGATCAGCTCGCGCTGACCACGACCGACGTTCGTCATCGCGTCGATCGCCTTGATGCCCGTGAGGAGCGGCTCCTTCACCGGCTGGCGCTGCACGACGCCGGGCGCCTTGAACTCGAGCTGGCGGCGGTGGTCGGTCTCGATCGGCCCGCCGCCGTCGAGCGGATTGCCGAGCGGATCGACGACGCGGCCGAGCAGCGCTTCACCGACAGGGACGCTCGCGACCTTGCCCGAGCGCCGGACCGGCTCCCCCTCCTTGACGTGCTGCCACTCGCCGAAGAGCGCGGCACCGACGTCGTCCTCCTCGAGGTTGAACGCGAGGCCGACGACGCCGTGCTCGAGCTCGAGCATCTCCATCGCGACCGCGTTCTCGAGCCCGTAGGCGCGGGCGATGCCGTCGCCCACCTGCAGCACGGTTCCGACCTCGGCGAGATCGGTCTCGACGTCGTAGTGCTCGATCCGTTCCTTCAGGATCGAGGTGATTTCATCTGGACGAAGCTTCATCTTGTCCTTTCATCTGGTCCTAGCTCCTTGGGACGAGTTCACGGCGCAAGCCCTCGATTCGGCCGCGCACTGATGCGTCGACGCGCATTGAGCCTGCCTGCAGGACGAAACCGCCGATCAGCGAGGGATCGACCTTCCGCGTCGCTTCGACCTCACGGCCCGACGCCTCTCGAATCTGTTTGAGGATCGCCTCTGCCTCCGAGTCGGAGAGCTCGAAGGCGGTGGTCAGCTCGACGTCGAGCCGGCGCTCCTCGACGGCCATCAGACGGTCGAACGCGCGCGCGATCTCCTCGATGTCGCCGATGCGTCCCTTCTCGGCGGCGAGCCTGAGGAAGTTCCGCACGAGGGGGTCCGCCTCTCCGACAAGCTCTCCGACCAGCCCGGCCTTCGTTTCCGGATCGAGCTCCGGATTGCGGAGCACGGCCCGTAGCTCGGGGACCTCCGCGACAGAGGTGGCGAACTCGAGGAGCTCCTCCTGGACCTCCTTCAAGCGGCCCTGCTCCTTCGCAGCGTCGAAGAGAGCACGGGCATAGGTGCGGTGGACGACGGCTATCGGTTCGTCTCCTGCTGCTCGAGCACGGAGAAGTCGAGGTCGCGGATCGCTTCCTCGATCAGCCGCTTGTGATCGGCGTCCTCCAACACCTTGCCGGTCACCTTCGTGGTGGCGATCAGCGTCAGCTCGGCTACCTCCGACCGAATCTGCTGCAGCGCGCGATGTGTCTCGGCCTCGATTTGGCGCTTCGTCTCCTCCAGGCGGCGCTGCCGGTCGGCTTCCGTCTCCTCCTTGACGCGACGCGCCATCGACTCCGCGACCTTGCGTGCCTCCGCGAGGATCCCCTCGGCCTGCCCTCGTGCCTGGCCGATCAGAGCGCGATGTTCCTCGAGCAGCCGGCGTGCCTCATTACGCGCCTTCTCCGCCTCTTCGATCGATCGGCGGATGCGCTCGCGCCGCTCGTCGATGACCGCCTGGATCCTGCCGAACGCGACCCGCTTCAGGAAGTAGAACGTGATCCCGAAGCAGACGATCGTCCAGACCATCAGTCCGAGTCGGACTTCGATCAGTGGGTTCGCGGCAAGCATCAGACCAGGACGTACGCGAGAATCGAGCCGAGCAGGCCGTAGAACACGACCGCCTCGGTCAATGCGAAACCGAGCCACTGAATTCCTGTCAGCTCGCCGCGCAGCTCGGGCTGGCGGGCGACCGACTGGATCATCGAGCCGAAGATGTTGCCGATGCCGATGCCGGCGCCGAGCGCACCGAGGCCGACACCGAGCGCGAGACCGATCGCCTTCCCGGCTTTCGTCACGTCGCCCGACGTTGCTGCGAGCAGAGTGTTCACGTCATTCCCTCCTAGTGCTGGGGCTCGATAGCCGAGCCGATGTAGATGGCGGACAAAGCGGCGAAGATGAACGCTTGGATGCCGACGACGATGACGACCTCGAAGACGTAGAACAGCGTCGCCGGGACGAGCACGAACAGAAGAGCGAAAGACTGGAAGATGAAGATGAGGCCGAGGAAGGTCAGGATCAGGATGTGGCCGGCGAGCATGTTCGCGAAGAGTCGGACACTGAGCGAGATCAGCCGCATGAACTGACCCAGGATCTCGAGCGGCACGATCAGCGCCAGCAACACCTTCGGCGCCTCCGGGATCCAGCTCTTGAAGTAACGGACCGGCCCGTTCCAGCGGATTCCCTCGAAGTGCGTGAAGACGAACGTCAGCAAGGCCAGTGAGAGCGTGACCGAGATGGAGCTCGTCGCCGCGTAGATGCCCCACGTGGGAATGCCGTGCCACGTCTCACCGGTCAGCGGCAGTGGAATGAAGCCCAGCAGGTTGACGACGAAGATGAAGAGGAAGAGCGAGGCGACGTACGGGAACCAGCGGCCGATCGCCTTCGAGGGCAGGCCCTGCTCCGCGATCTGCGTCTGCGCGACCTCGTAGATCTGCTCGCCGAGTGTCTGCCGGACGCCTGCCTTGCCGCCGATCGGAACGCGCATGAGGACGACGCCGAGCAAGATCGTCAGGACGGTGCCGAGCATCAGGTAGGCGACGGCCTTGGTGATCGAAAGATCCAGCGGGCCGAGGTGAATCGGAATCCACTCGTGCTGCTCGAACTCCTTGGTCGGATCGAACTCGCCCCGAGCGAAAGCAGCCTGGGGAAACGCCAGCGCGAAGAGCAGAGCGGCGAGCAGGCGAGCCTTCACGACGTGCCGCCGAAGTAGGTCACGATGGACAAGCCGAGTTCCAACGTGTAGGCGAGCGCGTAGACGAGCGCGGCGGCGAGCGCGAGCCGCGGGCTGGATGACGCCACGGCAAAGAGGACCACGAGGAGTCCGAGCATCTTGAAGAGCATTCCGAACGCCTGCATTCCGGAGGCCGCGACGTTACCGGTGTCCTTCCTCGCGCGCCGCAGTATGAAATCGAACGCGTGAACACCGAGCCAGAGAACCGCGGCGATCCCCCAGGCGGAGAGCTTCCAGCCGGCGAGGACGAACACGGGGAGCGCGAGCAGGATCACGAGCGATCCAGCGAGGCCCGGTAAGACATGACCCGGCTCGGCCCGAGGAGTCGCGAAGAGGCTCGAGCGCATCACACGGAATCCCGGTAGCGCCAGTAGACGGTGAAGATCGCGAGGGGGATGCCGATCACCGCGCCGATCAGCAGCCCGATCCCTGCCGAACCGGCCAACCAGCCGATCAGGAAGCCCGCGAGGACGGCGCCGAAGAGGACCCCGGCGAGGACACCTCCGGCCTCGGCGTACTGGGGAGAACGGCGGATCTCGGGCTCCATCTGCCGGGAGCATACCAACCTTGTAACAGCGTGATCCCGCTTGAGTTAGCCGAAAACACCGAACTTTGTACTACGCCGACTTGCGAGCCTCCTCACGCGCCTGCTCCTCACGGCGCCGGATCATCGGGTTCGCGAGCTTCACGATCTCGAGCAGATAGACCATGTACACAGAGGCGGCGAGGGCGACCAGACCGAAGAGCGAAACGACGAGCGTCCGCCACGGGTGCCACTCCCCGTGCTGGTGGGGGCGGATGAAGCGGAGGGCGAGCGCAGTGGCCGCCAGCGTCGCGCACCAGAGCCAGATGTAGCCGGCAGCGCGGCGCTGGGAGAAGCCGATGTTGACGAAGCGGTGGTGCAGGTGCTGGCGATCGGCTACGTAGACGGGCTGCCGGTACTTGAGCCGCTTGGCGACGACGAACGACGTGTCGAGGATCGGCACGGCGAGGACGAGCAGTGGGAAGAAGAGCGTCACGATCGAGGCGGTCTTCAGGAGGCCCTGCAGCGGGATCGCCGCCAGGACGAAGCCGAGCAGCATCGCGCCGGAGTCGCCCATGAAGATTCGAGCTGGATAGACGTTGTGGCGCAGGAACCCGAGCGAAGCGCCGAGCACGATCGCCGAGAGGATCGCGGCCTGCAGCTCCGGTCGCGGCAGCGAGAGCGCGATCAGCGTGAACGTGAAGGCGGAGATCGACGACACACCCGCGGCGAGGCCGTCGAGCCCGTCGAGGAAGTTGACCATGTTCATGATCGCGACGATCCAGAGGACCGAAAGCGGCATGCCGATCCAGTCCGGCAGCGTGTGGACGCCGAGGATCGGAAACGTGAACTGGTGCACCCAGATCCCGAAGCCGACCGGGATCGCGGCGGCGGCGAGCTGGCCGCCGAGCTTCTCCCACCAGCGCAGTCCGCGGAAGTCGTCGACGGCGCCGACAGTTGTCGCTACCGCCGCGCCCAGTAGAAGCCCACGGGTCTCGCCGGAGAGATCGAGGAACGCGAGCGCCGGCACGAAGATCCCGAAGAAGAGCGCGAGCCCGCCGAGGCGTGGAACGGTTGTTCGGTTGAGGCGTCGCCCTTCTGGACGGTCGACCACGCCGAGCAGGCGCGCCATGCCACCGACCGCCGGCGTGAGCAGCACCACGATCGCAGCGGCGAGGAGGGCGCCCCAGACGACCTCGAGGTGATCGGCGAGCGTGTGCAGCATCAGCGGAGGAAGACCAGTCCGACCACGATCATTGCGAAGACGCCGAACATGAAGACCGCGCCGATCGCGGCCCCGATTCCGGCGCGGCGCGCGTAGTCGGCTTCGGGCTCGTTCTCGGTCCAGCGCTGCCAGCGCCGCGCGCGGCGGCGGTTCTGTAGCTCGTCGAGGCCGCGCACGCTACTTCGTGCCGTAGAGCCGGTCACCCGCGTCGCCGAGCCCGGGGACGATGAAGCCCTTCTCGTTCAGCCCGCGGTCGATCGCAGCAACGACGATCTGGACGTCCGGATGGTCATGCGTGATCTTCTCGATTCCTTCGGGCGCAGCGATGATCGCGATCAGCCGCACCGACGTCGCGCCGGCGTTCTTCACGGTCTTGATCGCAGCGGCAGTCGAGTTCCCGGTCGCGAGCATCGGGTCGAGCAGGATCACGTCGCGTTCGGCGACGTCGGCCGGCAGCTTGGCGTAGTACTCGATCGGCTCGAGGGTCTCCTCGTCGCGGTACATCCCGATGAACCCGACCCGTGCGCTCGAGATCAGCGAGAGCACGCCGTCGAGCATGCCGACGCCTGCTCGCAGGATTGGACAGACGGCCACCTTCTTGCCGCTGATGTGCGGAAACCTTCCGACCTCGAGCGGCGTCTCGACCTCGACGTCCTCGGTTGGCAGGTCCTTGGTCGCCTCGTAGGTCAGCAGCAGCGTGATCTCGTTGACGAGCTTGCGGAAGTGAACGGTCGGAGTGTTCGTGTCGCGCAGGTACGAGAGCTTGTGCTGGACCAGCGGGTGCTTGACCTCGATGACCTGCGCGGTGTTCGACTCGGCCACGGTCACTACGCGGCGTAGGTGGTCCAGCCGCGGAAGCCGGGATAGAGCGGCCGCTTCGCGCAGAGCGCGTCGGTTCGCGTGCGCAGCGCGTCGATGTCCGGCGAATCGCCGAGCGCCTCGACGATGATGCGGCCGATCTCGCGGAAGTCGTCCGCGTCCATGCCGCGCATCGTCGCGGCCGGGCTGCCGATGCGCACGCCGCTCGCGATCGTCGGCTTGCGCTCGTCGAATGGAACCGTGTTGCGGTTCACCGTCAGCTTCACCTCGTGCAGACGCTCCTCCGCGTCCTTGCCGGTCCAGTCGGTCACGCGGAGGTCGAGCTGCAGCAGGTGCGTATCCGTGCCGCCGGTGAGCACATCGAGCCCGCCGTCCATCAGCGTCTCCGCGAGCGTGTCGGCGTTGCGCCGGACCTGCGTCTGGTAGTCGCGAAACGCCTCGCCTCCGGCGATCTTGAAGCACGTCGCCTTCGCCGCGATGGTGTGCTCGAGCGGCCCGCCCTGCAGTCCCGGGAAAATCGCGCGATCGATCGCCTCGGCGTGCTCATCCCGGCAGAGGATGAAGCCGGAGCGAGGGCCTGCGAGGGTCTTGTGCGTCGTCGAGGTGACGAAGTCGCAATGCTCGACCGGGTTCGGCTGCAAGCCGGCAGCGACCAGCCCTGCAAAGTGCGCCATGTCGCACAGCAGGAGTGCACCGACCTCGTCGGCGATCTCGCGGAACTTGGCCGTGTCGACGGTGCGCGGATACGCGGAGCCACCGCACACGATCAGTCGCGGCTTCGACTCGCGCGCCTTGTCCAGTACCTCGTCGTAGTCGACGACATTCGTCTCGCGCGACACTCCGTAGTGCGCGATCGTGTACAGGCGTCCGGAGAAGTTGACCTTCAGTCCGTGCGTAAGGTGGCCACCGTGGGCGAGCTCGAGGGACAGGATCGTGTCGCCGGGCTGCAGCACCGCGAGGTATACGGCCATGTTTGTCTGTGCGCCTGCGTGCGGCTGAACGTTCGCGTGGTCGGCGCCGAAGAGCTCCTTCGCGCGGTCGATCGCCAGCTGCTCGATCTCGTCGACGACCTCGCAGCCGCCGTAGTAGCGCTTACCGGGGTAGCCCTCGGCGTACTTGTTCGTAGGTGTCGAGCCGATCGCTTCCAGGATCGCCGGCCAGGTGAAGTTCTCCGATGCGATCAGCTCGATCTGGTTTCGCTGCCGCTCGAGCTCGCGGCCGAGGAGCTCCGCGATCTCCGGGTCGAGCTGGTCGAGGCCGGCTGTGGTCAGCTGTTGAAAGGTCTGCTGCGCGACGGCCATGGCTCTCCTCTCCCGGGGGTCAACCTGATCGTACTGCCGCACCCAGTCGGCGCAGAACCTCGGCCGCAGGCAGGGCGCCTTCCCGCAGGATGCGGGCCTCCAGGCCCGTGAGATCGATCACGGTAGAAGGCGTTCCGGGCAGCTCGCCACCGTCGACGACGGCCGCGGCGCCGCGTCGGATCTCCTCCGGGACGTCGTCGAGGCGCCTAGGGTCGGGCTCGCCCGGTTTGTTCGCGCTCGTCGCGACGACAGTGCCAAAGCGCTCGAGGACGGCGGCGGTCGGGCCGCGTAGCTCCGGCACGCGAACGCCGATCGCGTCCGGGTTCGACCCGGTGAGCCAGCGGAACCGCTGCGCCGGATTCGGCAGGATCAACGTGACCGCCGCCGGCAGCAGTCGCGCGAGCGACGTGGCGAGCGCGCTCAACTCAGGAACGTACTCGACCAGACGCTGTAGGTCGGCGACGACGAGCGCACTCGGCTGTGTTACGTCACGCCCTTTGAGCTCGTACAGCCGCCGCGTCGGCTCCTCGCCTGGGTCCGCGGCGAGGCCGTAGACGGTGTCGAAGGGGAGGACGACCGGATTACCCGCGCGGAGCGCTTCCAGAGCCTCTTCGGTCGTGCTCAACGAATGCCCTCCACCACGCGCTCCCGGTCGGTCAGGTCCGACGTGATCGTGACGTTCGAGTAACCGAGCGAATCGAGCGCCGCGGCGACGCTCTCAGCCTGTTCGTCGCCGACTTCGAGCACGAGCCGCAGCGTATGTGCGCGTCGGGCGATCTCCTCGTGCAGCCCCTCGCCGACGAGCGCGGCCCGCGGCTCCCAGTCGCGAATCTCGGGCTGGAGCGAGTCCCATTCGGACGCCGCGACGTACGGCGGGTTCGAGACGACGAGGTCCCACCCTTCCTCGGCGGCCTCGAGGCCGGCTTCGTGCAATTCGATCGCGAGGTCGAGCGCCTCGGAGTTCTCGCGCGCGAGGGCGAGCGCCTCCGGTGAGGAGTCGACGGCGGTCACGCGCGCACCGGGGTGCTCGTCGGCGATCGCGAGTGCGATCGCGCCCGACCCAGTGCCGAGGTCGAGAACACGTGGTGCGGATTCGCCGGCGAGGAGAGCGAGGCAGCGCTCGACGACGATCTCGGTCTCGGGCCTTGGCACGAGTGCCCGTGCGTCGGTCTTCAAGGTGAGATGCCTGAACCCCCATTCGCCGAGGACGTAGGCGAGCGGCTCGCGCCGCGTCCGCCGCTCGACGAGCTCGTTCAGGCCGTCCGGCACTTCGCGTTCGCGTTCGGCATGGAGTTGCGAGCGCGAGACGCCGAGGACATGCGCGACGAGGAGCTCCGCATCGACGTTCGGCGTCTCGACGCCGGCAGCGGCAAGGCGCTCCTCGGTGAGCCGAAGCGCTGCTGCGACCGTCACTCGCCGAGCGCGCGCTTGCGCTCTTCGGCGCCGAGCGCTTCGGTGAACTCGTCGAGCTCGCCTTGCAAGACACGGTCGAGCTGGTGCACTGTGAGCTTGATGCGGTGATCGGTGATGCGGTTCTCCGGATAGTTGTACGTCCTGATCTTCTCGGCGCGTTCGCCGGAGCCGATCTGCGAGCGGCGTGTTGCGTCGAGCTCTGCTCGCTGCTTCTCGCGCTCGAGCTCGAAGAGGCGCGCGCGCAGGACGCGGAGCGCCTTCTGCCGATTTTGTAGCTGGCTCTTCTCGTCCTGCATCGCCACGACGACGCCGGTGGGCAGGTGCGTGATGCGGACGGCGGAGTCCGTGGTGTTGACGCTCTGACCGCCGGGCCCGGTCGAACGGTAGACGTCGATCTTGAGGTCGTTCGGATCGATCTGGACCTCGACCTCCTCGGCCTCCGGCATCACCGCGACGGTTGCCGTCGAAGTGTGGACGCGCCCTTGCGACTCCGTCTCTGGCACACGCTGGACCCGGTGCGTCCCGCCCTCCCACTTGAACACTGAGTACGCGCCTTCCCCTTTGATCCCGAACGTGACCTCCTTGTACCCGCCGCTCTCGCTCGGGCTCGAGCCGATCGGATCGACTTTGAAGCCGCGCCGCTCGGCGTAACGCGTGAGCGCGCGGTGCAGGTCACCTGCCCAAAGCGCAGCCTCGTCGCCGCCGACGCCCTGGCGAATCTCGATGATCACATCCTTGCTGTCTGCGGGGTCCGTCTCGACGAGCGCGACCTTCAGCTCCTCCTCGAGCGACACGAGCCGTTCCTCGAGCTCGGGGATCAGTTCGCGCAGGTCGCCGTCGTCGCGCGCGTCGTCGAGGTCTGCGCGTGCTTCCCGCCAGCGCTGCGCGAGACGATGCGGGCCCTCGAGCTCCTTCAGCTTCCTGCCTGCGTCGGCCGCTTCGCGGCGGTCGTTGTAGACGGCAGGGTCGGACATGCGCTCCTGCGCCTCCTGGTAGGAGCGGTCGAGCTCGTCGAGCAGTGCTTCGATGTTGCCGGCCATCGCCGGAGTCAGGTTAGCCCTCTAGACGAGCGGTCAGGCTGATTTCCGGGACGCTCGCGAGCGCCTTCGAGACAGGACAGTTCTGCTTGGCCTCGTCGGCCGCTTGCTGGAAGGCGTCCTCGTCCATCCCGGGCACGCGACCAGCGACGTCGAGCGCGATCTTCGTGATTCCCTCGCCGGGCTGGAAGGTCACCGTCGCGGATGTCTTCAGCTCCTCGGGGGGATGCCCCGCCTGGCCGAGCGCGTGCGAAAGCGCCATCGAGACGCAGGTCGCGTGCGCGGCGGCGATCAGCTCCTCGGGGCTGGTCAGTCTTCCCGGCTCCTCGGAACGGGCAGGCCAGCTGACTTCGAGCCCGCCGATGGCGCCGCTCGTCACGGAGTCGATGCGTCCGTTGCCGCTCATCAAGTCTCCCTGCCAGGTCACCTCGGCCTTGCGCTCAGTCGCCATCGGTTCCTCCCTCCAGGCTTGCGTTGACGGTCACCTTCGCGCTCGCCTCGATCAGCTTCGAGAGCGTGCAGCCTTCACTGGCCACTTGCGCAAGACGTTCGAACCCCGCTGCATCGATACCTGCTACACGCGCGCGCGTGAGCAACTCCGATGAGACGATCCGATGTGACCCGTCGACCTCGTCGAGGGTGACGGTCGCCGTGACGTCGAGGTGCTCGGGCGGCGTGCCGGCGCTCGTCAGCTCGCCCGCGACCGACATCGCGAAACACGCCGCGTGCGCCGCTGCGAGTAGCTCTTCCGGGCTCGTCTTTCCGTCCATGCGCTCGATCCTCGTCGCGAGCGAGTACGGCAGCTCCTCGAAGGCGCCGGTGCCGGCGGTGATCGCACCGCTGCCACGAGCGACATTGCCTTCCCAGGTGACGTTGGCCTCGCGCTGGACTCTTGGCACTACTACGCCATCACTTCGATCTTGCGCGCCAATGGATCCTTGCTCTCGAGTTGCAGCACTTCCTTCAGGGCCCGGATGGAGACCTCGATCTGATCCAGCGACGGCTCGCGCGTCGTCAGTCGCTGCAACCACAGGCCCGGGGCGAGCAACCCCATGAGGAGCTTCTTGTCCTGGTGCTTGCCTGCGAAGCGGATCAACTCGTACGCGAGGCCGGCGATGATCGGCAGAAGCAGGATCCGCGTCGCGATCAGCCAGTACCAGGCGGGCCGTCCGAAGAATGCGAACACGAAGATGGCGATCACCATCACCCAGAGCAGGAACGCGGTACCGCAACGCGGATGGATCTGACTGAAGCGCTGGACGATTTCCGGCTTGAGCTCCTCCCCGGCCTCGTAGGCGTTGATCGCCTTGTGCTCGGCGGCGTGGTACTGGAAGACGCGCCGCAAGTCCGGGAAGAGCGAGATCAGGGAGAGGTAGAGGACGAAGATCGTCACACGGATCAGTCCTTCGACGATCACGAACCAGCCGGTGCTCTTGATGCCGATCCAGTTGGTGAGGAGCGCCGGAGAAACCTTGAACAGCAGGACGGCAAACCCGATCGCGATGGCGAACGCGAAGATCAGCTGGGTGCGCGTGAGCTCGGTCTCGACCTTCTCGGCCTCCTCGCCTTCCTCCGCTGCCTCCTGTGCCGCGTAGTTGGCGGAAATGGCAAGCGCGCGGAAGCCGATCGCGAGGGACTCACCGAGTGCGACGATCCCGCGGATCACCGGCAACCGGAAGATCACGTGCCGCGCCATCGGCGATTTGATCGACTGGTGAACCTCGGCGATGTCACCGTCGGGCTTGCGCACGGCGACCGCCCAGTTCGACGGGCCGCGCATCATCACGCCCTCGAGGACGGCCTGTCCCCCAACGTTCGTCATGTAGCGGTTCTAGCCGCGGCTTGCGCCGCCGGCCTTCTCGAGCCGGCGCTGGAAGCGCTCGACGCGTCCGCCCGTGTCGACAAGCTTCTGCTTGCCCGTGTAGAACGGGTGGCAGTTCGAGCAGATCTCGACGTGGAGCTCAGGCTTCGTGGACCGCGTCTCGAACGTGTTCCCGCAGGAGCACGTCACGGTCGCGAGGACATAGTCGGGGTGGATCTCAGGCCTCATCGGAATTCAGGATAGCAGCGGCTGTTTTGGCTGCGACGTTGCCGCCCGAGACGACTGCGGCGACCGTTTGACCAGGCTCCGGAACGAACGCGCCGGACAGCAAGGCCGCCGCGGTCGCGGCTCCGGCGACCTCACAGGCGAGCTTCATCCGTCCATACATGAACCTGAAAGCTTCCTCGAGCGCCCGTTCGGTGACGAGCACCGACTCGACACCGAGCTCCGTGCAGACCCGGATGCAGTTCGCGCCTGCATAGGGCCCGTTGAGCCCGTCCGCGATCGACTTCGCCTCGACAGTCACCGGCTCGCCGGCCTTGAGGCTCTCGTGCAACGCCCGTGAACGTTCCGGCTCGATCGCAATCACACGGACGCCGGGCTTCATCGCCTTGACCGCGGTCGCGATGCCGGAGACGAGGCCGCCGCCCCCGACCTGCACGAGGACGACATCCGCTTCGGGCACGTCCTCCAGCAGCTCGAGGCCGACGGTCCCCTGGCCGGCCATCACGAGCGGATCGTCGTAGGGATGGACGAGCGTGCGGCCGGTCGACTCGATCAGCTCCTGGAGCCGGTCGAACGCGGCCGGGATGTCGGCTGCTTCGGTGTCGATCGTCGCGCCGTAGCCCCGAGCAGCGGCGATCTTCATCGGGCTCGCGGTCTGCCACATGACGACGAGCGCATCGATTCCCTCGACCGCGGAGGCATACGCGAGCGCCTGCGCATGATTACCGGCGGAGATCGAGATCACGCCGCGGCGTTTCTCGTCGTCCGTCAGCGTCGCGAGCTTGTTGAGCACGCCCCGCGGCTTGAACGCACCGGTGCGCTGGAGCAGCTCGGCCTTAAAGTGCACGTCGGCGCCGACCTGCTTCGAGAGCGTGGCGGACGACAGCATCGGGGTCCGGTGCAGACGGTCACCGATGCGCTCGCGCGCCCGGTAGACGTCGTCCAGCGAAAGCAGCGAGTCCGTCGTAGCCACGACGGAGATCGTACTTCTAGGTACTAGTACTTGCCTTTGCCGCAGCCGGCGAGCACGAACGGTGCCGCCAGGGCCAGCAGGAGTGTGAGTCGCGCGCGCATAGAGGTCCTTACGCGATCGGGGCGCGGGCGGTTTCGCCGCCGGACGACGTCACACTTCCGGCACGGTGTCTGACACCAGCCGTGGGCCCGAGACGTCTGGGAGTCCATGGAAGGTGGCCGTCCGCGCCGGACGACGTCACACCTCCGACCGGTGTCTGACACCTGCCGTGGGTCGGCCGAGACGTCGGGCGAAGGGCTAGGTCAGCTTGTACTCGGGGCCTGAGCCGCCCTCCGGCGGGGTCAGCCGGCCGCCCTTGGCGGTGATCGCGCCGCACTGCACGCAGTTCGAAGGCGTCACGTCGACGCCCGTTTCGGTCGCCTCGTAGACCTGCGCCGGGCACATTCGCTCCCAGAGGAGCGCAAGGTCTTGCGGCACTTCGCGCTCAAGCACGATGTGGTTCGCCTGCTCGTCGCGCGTCTTGTTGCCCGACGCGAAAACCGACGAGAGCTTGTCGAACGTCAGCTTCCCGTCCGGCGACGGATAGCTCTTCGCCCGCTCGGTGCGGATGAGATCCGCGTCGGAGTCGCACTCGAGCTGGAGATCACGCCGCGGGAAGCGTCCCTTCGTCGCGGTCATCGCGCCCGCGAGTGCCCCGCCGAGGAAGAAACCGCGGCCGAACGCAGGACGCATGTTCCGCACCTCCTGCAAGTCCTTCCAGACGAAGCTCTGCCTGAGCGCCTCGTCATAGCCCGCGAGCGCCCCTGGTGTTGCCGGCGTCTGTCCACGCTGGAGGGACGCAAACGCCGCTTCTGCCGCGAGCCTCCCCGACTCGATCGCATAGTGGATGCCTTTGAGGGCTGGAACGTTCACGAGCCCTGCACCGTCACCCACGATCAGCAGCCCGGGAGCATGCAGTTGCTTCGGCAGCGCGAGGAAGCCGCCTTCGGGAATCGTCTTCGCACCCCAGGCGACACGCTCGCCGCCCTCGAGCAGCTTGCGCACGAGCGGATGCGTCTTCAACTCCTGCAGGAGGTCGTGCACCGACAGCTCGACGTCGCGGTAGTCGAGCCCGACGACCATTCCGAGCGTGAGCATGTCGTCGCCCATCGGATAGATGAACGAGCCGCCGAACTCTCGGTACTTCGCGCCCGGGCGCAAGGGCCAGCCCATCGTGTGGATCACGCGGTCGAGTGGGCGCTTCACCTTCCAGACTTCCTTCACGCCGAGCGCCCAGACCTGGGGGTTCTCGCCGGCGAGCCCGAATCGGTCGAGCGCGACGCCGGTGAGGTGGCCCTGCGTCCCTTCGGCGAGCACGGTCACCTTGGCGACCAGGTCCGAGCCCGGCTCGAAGTTTCCGAGCGGCTGACCGTCGCGCCCCCGCCCTTTGTCACCGGTTCGAACTCCGCGTGCACGCCCGTCCGCAACGAGAAGCTTCTCCGCGGCCGTCTCGGGTAGCAGCATCGCGCCCGCCTCGTCGGCTTGCTCGGCAAGCCAGCGGCCGAGCCGTGAGAGGGACGCCACGTAGTTGCCCTCGTTCCTCATCGTCGGCGGCGCCGGAATCCGCAGCGCGCTCTTCTGCGTCAGGAAATAAACGGACTCGTGCTCGACAGGCCCGTAAAACGGCATCTCGTCGAGACGCTTGCGGCCCTTGAAGAGACGGCGCAGCGCACGCGGATTCACGACGGCGCCGGAAAGAAGGTGCGAGCCGGCCTGCTTGCCCTTCTCCAGGATCGCAACCGGCACTTCGCCGAGCCGCTCCCGGATCTCGGGCGCGTCCTCGAGCAGCTGGCCGAGCCGAATGGCACACGCAAGCCCCGCCGGGCCGGCGCCGACGATCAGGACACCGACGTCGATGCGCTCTTCGGGCGGATCGCTCGGCGCGGCGACGTAGTCCGCTGTCCGAAACGGCGGCGGAAAGTCTGCGGGCTTGGTCACGAGCTCTTGCGCTGCTTGACGAGCTCGGTCAGCTTCGGGACGACCTCGTGCACGTCGCCGACGACGCCAAGATCCGAGAACTCGAAGATCGGCGCGTTGGTGTCCTTGTTGATCGCAACGATCACGCCGGAGCTCTGCATGCCGACCTTGTGCTGGATCGCCCCGGAGATGCCGCAGGCGATGTACAGCTTCGGCGCCACCGTCTTGCCCGTCTGCCCGACCTGGGTCGCGTAGGGGTACCAGCCCGCGTCCACGACCGCGCGCGTCGCCCCAACGGCCCCGCCGAGCGCCTTCGCGAGCTCTTCGACGAGCGTGAAGTTCTCAGGCCCGCCGAGCCCGCGACCGCCGGCGACGATGACCGGTGCGTCCTCGATCGACGGTCCCTCGCTCTCCTCATGCGCCTGGTCGACCATGCGGGCTGCGCTGGAGAAGTCCTCGAGCTCAACCGCTACGTCCTCGACCTCTGCTGATCCGCCGGTCTCATTCGGATCGAACGAGCCGGAGCGGAAGAGCGCGATGCGCGGCTCAGAGGTCCAACCCACGTCGACGTAGACGGAGTCCTGGAGTGCAGGACGTTTGCCGACGAGCTTGCCGTCCTCCTGCACGAGGTCGACAAGATCCCAGTTGATGCCGGCATCGAGCCTCGCCGCGAGTCCCGCCGCGACGTCCGCCGTCAGCACCGAGTTGCCGAAGAGGATCGTGTCGATTCCCGTGTCTCGGACGAGCCGTGCGATCACGTCAACGCGCGGTTGCGGCAGCGGCGCCTCGAGCTGCGCGTCGTCTGCGACGTACACCTTGGCCGCGCCGAACTTCCCTGCGCCGTCGGCAAGCGTGCGCACACCCGACCCGACCACGACGCCTGCCACGTCACCACCACCGAGCGTCGCGGCCTTCGCCAGCACGCCGAGTGACCCCTTCAGGAGCTCGTCGCCGTGGTGCTCGAGAAAGACGAGCGTGCTCATACGAGCCGCTTCTCCGCAAGGAAGTCGAAGATCACCTGCGCAGCATTCCCGTCGTCGTCGATCTTCTTCGAGTCCGCGCGCGCCGGAGGATCGTTGAGCGCGTAGACCTCCGTGCGCGAGCCCTGTTCGCCTGCGCGGTCCGCTTCGACGCGGAGGTCCGAAAGCGTCACCGTCTCCTGCGGCTTCGACTTCGCGCCCATGATCCCCTTGAGGGACGGATAACGCGGCTCGTTGATCGCGTCCGAGACCGCGACCACCGCGGGGAGCGGCGCCTCGATCACGTCGTAGCCAAACTCGGTCTGACGCTTCACGGTGAGCTTGCCGCCTGCGTGCGTGATCTCCGCTGCCTGGGACACGACCGGCAGGCGCAACCGGTCGGCGACTGCAGCCCAGAGCACCGCGCCGTCCGAGTCTCCGGCCTGCTGCCCGAACAGGATCACGTCCGCGCTCTCGCGCTCGAGCGCCTTTGCGAGCGCGTAACTCGTCGCCACCAGATCCGAGCCCGCTGCCGCATCGTCACTGATCAGCACCGCTCGGTCGGCGCCCATCGCAAGCGCCTTGCGCAGGGCGTCCTGCGCCTTGGCCGGTCCAAGCGAGAGCAGCACGACCTCGCCTTCGCCGGTGGAATCCTTGAGCCGGAGGGCTTCCTCGACGGCATTGGCGTCGAAGGCGTTCAAGGCGCCCTCGCCCCCACGGTCGAGGCGCTTGGTTCCGGGGTCGATCCGGCTGTCTCCCTCGGGAACCTGCTTGACGCAGACGGCGATCTTCATGCGCGGAGGACTCTACTGAGGGTGACGCGGGCCGAGGAGCTTGCTACTGTCCGGCCCTTCGAGCGCGAACCGGAGCGCCCGTCCTCTTATGAGACGCCACCGGACGACAGCCCGAGGGGTTCTTTTCCTCGCCGTGATGATCGGCCTTGTCGCCGGGACGGCTGCCGCGTCCGCTGTCGGCAAGGTGCCCGACCACATCGTCTTCCCGGTCGTCGGCAAGGTCCAGTACACGGACGACTTCGGCGCGCCCCGCGGCGGCGGCGGACATCAGGGAAACGATCTCATGGCCGCGAAGAAGTCCCCGGCCGTTGCAACGGAAGCGGGCAAAGTGAAGTACTGGACGACGTCGGGCGCCGCCGGTTGCATGCTCTACCTCTACGGCGACAGCGGAACGACGTACCTCTACATCCACCTGAACAACGATGTAACTATGGAGAACGACAACCGTGGCAAGTGTGTCCGGGGGACCGCGTACACGGTGAAGAACGGCGCGAAGGTCGCGGCGGGCCAACAGATCGGATACGTCGGCGACTCGGGGGATGCGAACGGCGGCGCGTCGCATCTGCATTTCGAAGTCCATCCCGGCGGCGGGAAAGCGGTGAGCCCGTACCCGTACCTGCAGAAGGCCTACAAGCTGCTGTTCACGGCGAAGGCCGGATCGCCCTTTGCACTGACTCTGACCGGGACGGTCGTCTCAGCTGCGATCGACCGGATCGTTGTGAACGTCTCGACGTCACAGGCCTGGCCTTCCGGGCTGACGCTGACGAAGCTCAACCGGCCGATCACGCTGACCGTGCCGGAGACGACGACCGTTCAGAGCCTGACCCCGACCGGCGGCTTCCGCACCGTCACGAACGTGACGCTCGCCGCGAAGGGCGACAAGATCGTCGTCTGGACGATGCCCGCGCCGACGACGCTCAAGGCAGAGCGCGGGGACGACGGCGTGCTCAGCTCAGCGCTGATCCAGCTGGGCTAGCGGCCCGAAAAGCGCGGCTCGCGCTTCTCGACGAAGGCAGTCATGCCTTCCTTCGCGTCCTCGCTCGAGAAGATCTCGCCGAATGTCTCTCCCTCGGCTGCCAGGTTCTCGGCGTGATCGCCACCGAGCGCCCGGTTTGCCAGCTCCTTCATGAGCCGCAGCGCAATCGGGCTCTTCGACGCCAGCAGCGTCGCGACCTCGCGTGCCTTGTCGAGAACGGGGTCCTGCACCGCGTTGACGAGCCCGATGCGAAGCGCCTCGTCGGCGCCGACGATCCGCCCGGTGAAGATGAGCTCCTTTGCGACGCCGAGCCCACAGACGCGCGCGAGTCGCTGCGTCCCGCCCCACCCGGGAATGATCCCGAGGTTTACCTCGGGCTGGCCGAGCTTCGCACTCGTCGCGGCGTAGCGGATGTCGCACGCGAGCGCGAGCTCGCAGCCGCCGCCGAGCGCAAAGCCGTTGATCGCGGCGATCGTCGGCTTCGGCATCGTCTCGAGCAGTCGTCCGGCTTCGTGCCCGAGGGCTCCCCACTCTTTCGCCTGCTCGACGTCGAGGCCGCTCATGTACTTGATGTCGGCGCCGGCGACGAAGGCCTTCTCTCCCGCGCCGGTCAGGATCACTGCGCGCGCCGACTCGTCAGCCGCAAGCTCGCGCAATCGGTCTCGCAACTCGGTGAGGGTCGCGACGTCGAGCGCGTTCATGGCTTCCGGACGGTCGATCGTGACGAGCACGGTCGCGGCTTCCCGCTCGACCTTGATCAAACGGAGACTTTGCCCTTGAGGAAGTCAACGATCTCGCTCGTCGGAGCGCCGGGAGTGAACACCTCGGCGACGCCGAGCGACTTCAACTCGTCGGAGTCCTCCCTCGGGATCGTGCCGCCCACGACGACGAGGACGTCCTCTGCACCGTTCTCCTTCAAACCGTCGAGGATGCGCGGCACGAGCGTCATGTGCGCACCCGAAAGGATCGAGATGCCGACCGCGTCGGCGTCCTCCTGGATGGCGGTCTCGACGATCTGCTCCGGCGTCTGGTGCAAACCGGTGTAGATCACTTCCATGCCGGCGTCGCGGAGTGCGCGGGCGATGATCTTCGCGCCCCGGTCATGCCCGTCGAGGCCCGGTTTCGCGATGACAACTCTGATCTTCCGTGACACGAGCCGGAGTTTACGGGGAGTCCCCGCTCAGCCCGGGATGCGGACGAAGGTGAGCGTCCATTCAACGCGCTCCGTCAGCTTCCCACCCTCAGGTGAGCCATACGTCTTGCGGTGCACCCGCGAGGCGCGGACGGTAATCCGCGCAACCTTCTGCTCCGTCAGCGCCACCTTGGGAAGCCGGAGCAAACCCGTCGCGGGACCCAAGGGGCGGCGTCTGACGTCGATCGGTTCGACCGGGCAATCAGCACTGGCCAGCCGGACGTTCGTGACGGCGCCCAGGGAGAACACTCCCCGGCGCGGGCTCTGCACACGGCCTCTGGCTCCGGCGAAGGAGCGTCGTGTCTGAGCGCAATCCGCGATCTTGCTGGTACCGACTCCCCCGCAGAGCTCTTCTGTCGTGTTCGCCCCGTCCAGAGTCACCGTTCCGGCGATTCGACGCACGACGGCCGGCAGCACGCGACCGCCCGAGAGTCGCACGATGGTCGGCGTCATCGTGTGGAAGGTGACGGTGCGGAATCCCTCAGACGTCTCGGTAGTGCGGCAGTCCCCGAGCACGCGCGGCGCCGCGGTGAACGACCACTCCTGATGAGCGGTTCCGACGATGCTCAACCGGACGAGCGTCGGGGGCGGCGCTGCAGCGGCATGCGTAGCCAAGGCGCATGCAACGCCGAGCAGGCCTAGAAGAGGGAGGTTTTGCTGCAGACGACCCAAACCGCCTTCGAAGCGTTGCACATTCCGCTCGCCACTTAAAAGACCGGGGTCTCGCGCCACACGCCCCAGACTTCCCTGAGCGCGTCGCACATCTCGCCCATCGTCACGTACGCCTTCGACGCGTCGACGATCGGGGCCATGAGGTTGCGGCCCTCATGCCCGGCGTCCTCCTTCAGCCGGGCGAGCGCCGCCTCGACCGCTTTCGAGTCCCGGCGGGCCCGTACCGCCTGTAAGCGGGCGATCTGCTGATCCTCGATTGCCGGGTCGATCTTCAGGATCTCGAGCGGTTCCTCGTCCTCGTGCTGGTAGCGGTTGACGCCGACGACGATCCGCTGCTTCTGCTCGACCTCGTGCTGGTAGCGGAACGAGGCGTCCGCGATCTCCCGCTGGAAGAAGTTGTCCTTGATCGCCGGGATGACTCCCCCGAGTGAGCGGATCCGCTCGAAGTACTCGTACGCCTCTGCCTCGAGGCGGTTCGTCAGGTCCTCGACGTAGTAGGACCCGCCGAGCGGGTCGATGGTGTTGACCACACCCGTCTCGTGGGCGATCACCTGCTGGGTCCGCAAGGCCAGGCGGACCGCGTTCTCGGTCGGCAGGGCAAGCGCCTCGTCGAAGGAGTTCGTGTGCAACGACTGAGTCCCGCCCAGCACGGCGGCCATCGCCTCGAGCGCGGTGCGGACGATGTTGACCTCCGGCTGTTGCGCCGTCAGCGACACGCCGGCGGTCTGCGTGTGGAAGCGCAGGAGCCAGGAGCGTGGGTTGCGCGCCCCATAGCGTTCCTTGAGCTCACGCGCCCAGATCCGCCGGGCAGCGCGGTACTTCGCAATCTCCTCGAAGAAGTCGAGGTGCGCGTTGAAGAAGAACGAAAGCCGGGGCGCGAAGTCGTCGACGTCGAGCCCGCGCTCCACCGCCGCCTCCACGTATGCGAACCCGTCGGCGAGCGTGAACGCAAGCTCCTGCGCCGCGGTCGAACCGGCCTCGCGGATGTGGTACCCGGAGATCGAGATCGGATGCCAGAGCGGCATCTCCCGCGCACAGAACTCGATCATGTCGATGACGAGCCGCATCGACGGCTCGGGCGGAAAGATCCACTCCTTCTGCGCGATGTACTCCTTGAGAATGTCGGTCTGTATCGTCCCGCGCAGCTTCTCGCGCGGCACGCCCTGCTCCTCGCCGACGCAGAGATAGAACGCGAGGAGCATCGCCGCCGGCGAGTTGATGGTCATCGACGTCGAGACCTCGTCGAGTGGAATACCCGCGAACAGAGTCTCCATGTCGTCGAGCGAATCGACCGCGACACCCTCGCGCCCGACCTCGCCGAGCGAGCGGGCGTGGTCCGAGTCGAGCCCCATCAGCGTCGGCATATCGAAGGCGGTCGAGAGCCCGGTCTGCCCGTGCTCGAGCAGGTAGCGAAAACGCGCGTTCGTCTCCTCTGCACCGCCGAAGCCGGCGAACTGGCGCATCGTCCAGAGTCGGCCGCGGTACATCGAGGGATAGACGCCGCGCGTGTAGGGATAGACCCCGGGGAACCCGAGGTCGCGGTCGTAGTCGAACTCGACGTTGTCGGGGGTATAGAGCGGTTCGTTCTCGAGCCCTGAGATCGTCGAGAAGAGCTCCCCCTCGCGTTCGGGCTTCGCCTGGTAGAGCTCACGCTTCCACTCGGTTGTCGAGTCGGACCGCGCGCGCGGATCCTCGGTCGTGGCCATGCTGCCGCCGATTGTACGGGCGAGATTCCGACTCCTGCCCTCGGCCTTCCCCTGCCGATAACTCATTTCATGAAGA
>JACDEU010000093.1 GCA_013816245.1 Actinomycetota bacterium
TTCGTCGACGACGGCTCTACCGATGGAACCTTCAGCGCGCTCACCCGCCTACACGACGCCGAGCAGAACGTTCGCGTCGTGCGACTGCGCCGCAACTTCGGCAAGGCGGCCGCACTCGTCGCCGGTTTCGATCAGGCGCGTGGCGAGACGGTCGTGACGATCGACGGCGACCTCCAGGACGACCCTGCGGAGATCCCGCGAATGCTCGCAAAGCTCGACGAAGGCTTCGACCTCGTGTCGGGCTGGAAGACGCATCGGCGAGATCCGCTCTCGCGGCGAATCCTTTCGCGCGTCTTCAATCGAGTCACGAGCGCGTTCTCAGGCGTGCGCCTGCACGACATGAACTGCGGCCTCAAGGCCTACCGAGCGGAAGTCGTGCACGGACTGCGTCTCTACGGAGAGCTGCACCGCTTCATTCCAGTACTCGCCCACTACCGGGGGTTCCGCATCGCCGAGCTCCCCGTCAACCATCGCCCCCGCGAGCACGGCCGCTCGCGGTACGGCGTCGAGCGTTACGTGCGCGGCTTCCTCGACCTCCTGACCGTTTCGTTCATCGGCCGCTACCGCCATCGCCCGCTGCATCTCTTCGGCGGGCTGGGCCTGATCCTCGGCTTCGCGGGCTCGGCGATCCTCGTCTACCTCACGGTGGTCAAGGCGCTCGGCCACGCGATCGGGCAGCGGCCGCTGCTGATGCTCGGCGTCCTGCTCGTCGTGATCGGGATGCAGTTCTTCTCGCTCGGACTCATCAGCGAGATGATCACGAGCCACCACGAGGAGCGTGCGCAGGAACGCGATCGCGCCGAGCTGCTCGTCGACGAAGTCCTCTCCTGAGAGTCGTCTACTTCGGAACGTACGAGCGCGGCTATCCGCGTAACACGCAGGTGATCTCGTGTCTGCGCAAGGTGGGCGTCGACGTCGAAGAGATGCACGTCTCGGTCTGGGACAACGCGCGGAACGGGTGGTCGGCGGGACCGGGCCAGGCGGCGAAGCTCGCCGCAGCCGAGGCGCAGTTGCTGATGCAGCGACCACGCGACTTCGACGCGGTCCTCGTCGGCTACCCCGGGCACTTTGACCTTCCGGCCGCGCGTCGCGCGGCACGCGGTCGCCCGATCGTGTTCAACCCGCTCGTATCGCTCGCGGACACGCTCGTTGCGGACCGGGGCCGCTTCCGCGCGAACTCCTTCGCGGCGCGCGCGCTCGAACGCATCGACCGGCACGCGTTCCGCGCGGCCGACGTCGTCGTTGCCGATACCGAAGCCCAGGCGCGGTTCTTCGCAGAGCTTGCCGGTCTCGACGACGTCCCGGTGTGCTTCGTCGGCGCGGAGGAGCGACTCTTCGCGCCGGGCTGGCGGGCACCCGAGGAGTTCGTCGCGCTCTTCGTCGGAAAGTTGATCCCGCTGCAGGGGGTCGACACGATCCTCGCCGCTGCGACCCGCGCGCCCGAGATCCGTTTCCGCGTCGTCGGAAGCGGCCAGCTCGATGGATTGCTCGACGACCCTCCGCCAAACGTCGAGCATGTCCCCTGGATCGAATACGAGCAGCTCCCGCACGAGATCCGGCAAGCGGGGTGCTCACTCGGCGTCTTCGGGACGACGGGCAAGGCGCGCCGCGTCATTCCCAACAAGGCCTTCCAGGCGATCGCATGCGGAGCTCCGCTCGTCACGGCGGATACCCCGGCAGCGCGCGAGCTCCTCACCGACGAGACGAGTGCGCTGCTGGTTCCCGCCGGAGATGCAGCGGCGCTGGCGGGCGCGATCCGCCGTCTCGCGGCCGACTCGGACCTTGCGAGGAGCATCGGCACCGGCGGCCGGGCGGCCTACGAACAGAAAGCGAGCGAATCGGTGCTCGGCGCGCAGTGGCGCGAGATCATCGAGCGGCTCCTGTGAAACGGCTTCCGGCATTCCCGAGCCCTCGCCTGCTCCTCCTCGCGGGCATCACCGCATATGGGGCCGGCTTCGCCGCACTCTCCGCGCTGCGCCACCAGGCATTTATCACCGCCAGGTTCGACCTCGGCAACATGGTGCAGGCCGTGTGGTCGACGGCCCACGGACATCCGCTGCAGATGACGGATCTGCACGGCGACCAGATCTCGCGGCTGGCAGCACACGTCGATCCGATCCTCGTGCTGTTCGCACCACTCTGGTGGATCTGGCCGAGCCCGCAGATGCTGCTCGTCGTCCAGGCAACCGCGGTCGCAGTCGGCGCTGTCCCCGTCTTCTGGCTCGCCCGGAAGCATCTAGGCTCCGCGCACTCCGCGCTCGGTTTCGCGCTCGCCTATCTGCTCTATCCGGCCACCGGCTGGCTCACGCTCAACGAGTTCCATCCGGTCGCACTCGCGACACCGCTCTTGCTCTTCGCCGTCTGGTACCTCGACGAGGACCGGCTACTGCCCTTCGCAGCTCTGGCGGTCGCAGCCGCGACTTGCAAGGAGGAGATCGCCCTCGTCGTGGCCGGATTCGGGATCTGGTACGCGATCTCCCACAAGAGGTTGTTCGCCGGCGCCGCGATCGCAGGCGTGGCCGGCCTCTGGGCCGCAATCGCGATCGCAGTTGTGATCCCGCACTACAACGCAGGCGCCGAGTCGGACTTCTACGGCCGCTACAGCGAAGTCGGAGGCTCTGCCGGCGGGATTTTGAAGACCGCGCTCACCCATCCCCTACGCCTCGTCGAAGCGGCGTTCACTTCACGCGACCTCCACTATCTGCTCGAGCTCGTCGCACCGCTCGCCGCGCTCTGCCTGCTCGCGCCGCTCGTCCTCATCGCCGCACTCCCGGAGCTGGCGATCAACCTGCTCTCGTCGACGACGACCCAGACGTCGATCCACTTTCACTACACCGCAGGACTGATTCCGCCGCTCGTCGTCGCTGCGATCTTCGGCGCCAAGCGGTTCTCACGCTGGATGCTCCCGATCGCAGCTGCGGCCGTGCTTGCTGCGCTGATCGGCAATTACCGGCTCGGCCCGATCCCCGGCTGGCGGCACTTACCCGGCGGCCAGCAGTTCCAGGCGACCGCCGCTCGGGTCACCGCACACGACCGGATCGCCGAGCGGGCACTCGGACGCATTCCCTCCGGCGAAGTCGTGAGCGCGACGAACACCCTCGGCGCGCACCTCTCCGCTCGGCGTCGAGTCCTCAGCTTTCCCTTCCTCGAGGACGCGAAGTGGGTGGCGGCCGACGAGACGCAGCCCGGCTACGCAGATCGTTATGCGCCGGTGCCGACCGCGGTGCAGCTTGCCGCCCTACGACGGGACCCGGAGTGGCAGCTCGTGTTCGAGGAAGACGGGATCCTCGTCTTTCACCGCGCGTCCGCGTAGCTCGATCAACGCGAGGACGAACAGCCCGAGTATGAGCAGGTCGCGGAGCAGCACGAGCCAGACGTAGCCGCCGAGTGCGAACACGTCGCTGTAGTGGAAGAACCACACCTGCGCGAGCACGAGCGCACCGCCTGCGACGAGCCAGGCCGGCACGTCGAGCAGGAGCACGAAGGGAAGGAGCCAGACAAGGTATTGCGGGGAGAAGAACCGCGTGAACGCGAGAAAGCCGCTGACGGCGGCGGCGAACGCGAACGCGAGACGCCGCGGGTCGGCGCTCTGGCCGCGGGCATAGAGCACCGCGACGCCCAGCACGACCAGCACCTGTGCGATCGAGCTGAATACCGCGACCGTCGCGGGCAGGGACCCGACGAGGTCATACGAGACGGCATGACCGGTCCTGTGCACGACGGTGGCGTCGTAGAACCCGAGCCGGTCTGCGGCCGCGAGCAACGAGCCGCCGAGGCTCTCGACCTGCAACGAGCGCGCGGCCTGTGCACGAAAACTCTCCGCGAGCCCATGCGGTGCGACAACGAGGAACGGCACGATGCAAAGCGAGGCGACACCGACGAAGGCTGCAAGCCCACGCAACGCGAGTGCGCGACCTCCCGTCCGCCAGGCAAAGATCACCGCCGCCGGAAGCAGGACGACGGGATAGACCTTGGCCGCGAACGCGGCGCCGAGCAGCGCGAATGCCACGGTGCTCCGCCCGGCGACGAACACGGCGAGTGCCGCAACGGTGAGAAGTGCCGGCCAGGCGTCATAGGTGTTGAGCGAGATCGGCCCGAGCGCGATCGGCGACAGAGCGAACAGCAGCACCGCAGCAGCGAGGCGCACCGTCGAGACACCGAGCCGAACGAGCAACCACGCAACGAGCACGAGCGCCGCGAGCCCGCAAAGAGCCATCAGCATCTTGAAGGCGGCGTTGTAGTGCGACGACCCGAACGCCGCAGGCGGAAGGAACACCGCCAGCGCACCCGGCGGATACTCCATGAAGAAATCCCGGTAGGGAGCGCCGCCGCCGAAGACGGCGTCCGCGAAGCCCTGGTACAGATGAACGTCGCGGAATCGCGCTGGCCGAAAGAGCCCGCCGTCGGGGACTGCGCAGGCGGCCAGGTAGAGCGGAATCGCAGCAGCCGCGAGCCGCAGCGTGAAGCTACGGCTGGGTGCCGTCGCCGGGAACCTGGGAGAAGCCGTCGGAACCGTCGCTTCCGGAGCTCGTCGTCGTCGGCGCCTGACTCGAGCCCGAGCCCGAGCTCGAGCTCGGCGAGTATGTGCCGCCGGTCATCGCGTACTGCAGCTCGCGCGTGACCCAGATCGGAGAGGACTTCGGCGTCGGAAACTCCTTCGGGAACGGCGTGTAGTACGAGGCGCGCTCCATGAAGAGCTTCCAGATCGTCGCCGGGAACGTCGGCCCGGAGACCGCTATGCCGTGCACCGAGAGCATCGGGATCTCGCCTTTCGGATACCCGATCCAGATCGTGGCTTCGAGGCCGGGCACGAAACCGGAGAACCACGCGTCCGCGAAGTTGTCCGTGGTACCCGTCTTGCCACCAGAGGTCTTTCCGAAATAGGCGCCGACGCCGGTACCCTGGGTCATGTTCTCTTCGAGGATGCGCACGACCTCGGCGGCAACCCAATCCGGCACCGCACGCTTGCGCTGCGGCACACCCCAGCCCGCCTCCCGGTCGACCTTCCCGCCCGGCAGGACCACCTTCCGGATCGCCATCGGCTTCGAGTAGACACCTCCGGCCGCGAGTGTCGAATAGACGGAGGCCATGTCGATCGGAGTAACGACACGAGAGCCGAGCCCCATTGAGGGCACGTATGCGCCGTCACTCGTGCGCAGATCGGTCTTCACGCCGAGGCGATATGCCATGTCGGCGATGTTCTCCGGCCCGACGTCGAGCGACAGCCGCGCGTACACCGTGTTGTCGGAGGCGAGCGTCCCTCGCTCGATCGAGGTCGCCCCGAGATAGTGATGGTCGTACGTCTCCGGACACCACGCTGTCGGCGGATCCGTGTCGCACGATCCCGTCTCGGTCGGGTCGTACTTGAAGGGGGCGGAGAGGTAGTTGGTGGTCGCTGGATTCAGGCCCTGCGAGACCGCCGTCGCCAGCACGATCGTCTTGAACGTCGACCCCGGCTGGCGTCGGGCCGAGGAGGCGAAGTTGACCTGGTTCTTCGGGTTCCCCGGACTGATCTCGGTCATGGCGCGGATCGCACCGTTGCTCGGGTTGACGGACACGATCGCCGCCGCCGGATCGGAGGAGTACGGAAGCGTGCGCTTGATCGCATCGAGGGCAAAGCGCTGCAACCTGGGATCGATCGTCGTGTAGACCTTGAGCCCGCCCGAACGCACCGTGTTGGCGCCGTACTGCTTCTGTAACGCCTCGCGCACGTAGCTGAAAAAGTACGGCTCGCGAATCCGGGTGTACAGGCGCCCGGCCTTGAGGCGCAGGTGGCGCCTCGCCACCGTGTTCGCGTACTGGCTCGAGGTGATCACACCGTTGCCGAGCATCGCGCGCAGCACCTCGTCCCGCCGGGCGATCGCCTGGGCCGGCCGCTGGAAAGGATCGAAGACGGACGGCGCCTGCGGCAGACCGGCCAGAAGCGCGGCCTCGTTCAGGTTGAGCCTCCGCGCGGGCTTCGAGAAGTACGTCTGTGCGGCGGCTTCGACGCCGTACGCGTGATTGCCGTAGTACACCTGGTTCACGTACGCCGTGAGGATCCATCGCTTCGACTTCTCGCGTGCGAGCTTGATCGCGAGACACGCCTCGGTCGCCTTGCGGCCGAGTGTCTGCTGCTTGTTGCTGATGTACAGGTTGCGGACGAGCTGCTGCGTGATCGTCGATCCACCCTGCACGACCTTGCCGGCCTTGATGTCCGCGTAGAGCGCGCGGACGATGCCGACGTAGTCGAGTGCGCCGTGCTTGTAGAAACGCCTGTCCTCGATCGCGATCGTCGCCGCCGGTACCCACTTGCTGATCTGGCCGAGAGAGACGGGCTGGCGGTTGCGCTCTGCAGGAATCGACCCGAGCA
>JACDEU010000094.1 GCA_013816245.1 Actinomycetota bacterium
TTCAGCGCGCGCGAGAACCCGATTGCCGCGGGTGTTCCCGAGTCGGGGATCGGAAGTACGAGGTCGGCATCGGCCGGTGATTCCTGCGCGAGGCGCTCGCCCATCCGCACGCGCGCGCCGTGCACCTCGACCCCGGACAGTTGTGAATCCGGGCGGGCGAGGTAGAAGAACTCGAAGATGCAGAGCGCGCCGCCGTCGTCCTCCGGCACGATCTGCCGCGCATCGACGCGTTCGTCGATCAGCATCAGCTCGCCCGGCCGGACCTCGCGCTCGAACTCCGCGCCGACCAGGTCGAGCGCGCACGTCTCGGAGGCGACGACCCAGTCGCGGTCGAGGCGGCCGAGGCAGAGCGGGCGCATGCCGCGCGGATCGCGGAAGGCGATCAGCTTCCCTTCGGAGAGCGCGACGACCGAGAAGGCGCCGTCGAGCTTGCGCATGACGTTCGCAAAGGCTTCGGCGAGTGGGGCCGGGTCGTTCGCGACCAGGGCGGCAATCACTTCCGTGTCCGCCGTGGTGGCAAGCTTGTGCCCCTGTTCGGCGAGCTCCTCGCGGAGCTCCGCCGCGTTCGTGAGGTTGCCGTTGTGGCCGAGTGCGATCGTGCGCACGCTGCCGTGCTGGACGAGGGGCTGCGCGTTCCACCACTGAGACGAGCCGGTGGTCGAGTAGCGCGTGTGTCCGATGGCGAGGTCGCCGCGCAGACCGCGCAGCTTCTGTTCGTCGAAGACCTGCGTGACGAGGCCCATGTCGCGGAGCGCCGTGACTCGGCCCTCGTCGGAAACGGCGATGCCGGCCGACTCCTGTCCCCGGTGCTGCAATGCGAAGAGTCCGAAGTAGGTCACGCGTGCGACGTCGCGGTCCGGAGCCCGGACTCCGAAGAGACCGCACATCAGCGCACGACGCCGATGCGCTGGAGGCCCTTCGCGCCGAGTCGCTCGGCGTCTGCCGGCGCGCATGCGAGCAGAATCTGCCCGCCCTTGACTGCGGCGGGAAGCTCGACGTTCGCCTCGAGCCCGCTGTACTCCTCCGCCTCGCGGACGGCCTGCCCGACGCCGCCGTAGGAGACGTCGTGGGCGAGGGTCAGCACCGGGGCAGCCTTCCAGACGAAGCGGACGAGGGCGGCTTCTGCCGCCAGGTCGAGCTCTCCTGGAGCCGTTGCGATGAGGACGAGGTCGCCGCTCCGCCAGGCGCCCGGCACGAACCGCACGTCGGGGACGAGCCCGATGCAGCCGACGACGGGTGTGGGAGGGATCGAGCGCCCGTCGGTGTCGTTGTAGAGCGAGACGTTGCCGGAGACCACCGGGATCCGGAGCGCCTCCGCAGCCTGGGCGATGCCCTCGATCGAGCGCTCGAGCTCCCAGCCGATCGTCGGCTTTTCGGGATTGCCGAAGTTGAGGCAGTCCGTGAGCGCGAGCGGTTCGCCCCCGCCGCACGCGACGTTGCGTGCCGCCCCGAGCACGGCGAGCACGCCGGCGCGGAAGGGGTCTCGCTCGCCAGGGGGCGGTCCCTGCAGCGAGACCGAGAGGCCCCGGAGCGACGGCCGCAGCCGGAGGACCGCTGCATCGAAACCGGGGCGGCGGACCGTGCGCGACCCCACAAGCTGGTCGTACTGCTCGTAGATCCATTGCTTCGAGCGGCCGTTGTCCGCCGAGGGCTCGACGCACTCGAGCGAATGGGGCTCACGCCCGACCTCGTAGCGCGGACAGGCGTCGGTGAGGAAGGCGGCCGGGATCGCCCCGACGAGCTCGTCGCCGAAGAACGCGCGCAGCTCACCCGTGTCGCTGACGTCGCCGATCGGGGTGCAGGGCAGCTCCCACTTCGCGCAGACACGCTGCACGGCTTCCAGCATCTGCGGTCGCACGACGGCGACCATGCGCTCCTGCGACTCCGAGATCATGATCTCCCAGGGCTCCAGCTCGGGCTCGCGCACCGGGACTCGATCGAGGTGGACGTCGATGCCGGCGCCGTCGCTCGCCATCTCTGCGAGGGAAGACGCGAGACCGGCGGCGCCGCAGTCCTGCAGGGACTCCACGAGCCCCCCTTCGACGAGCTCGAGCGACGCCTCGATCAGCTTCTTGCCGCTGAAGGGATCGCCGATCTGGACGGACGGGCGCTTGGCGCCGGAGTCTTCGCCGAGCTCCGCGCTCGCGAGCACCGAGGCGCCGCCGATGCCGTCGCGACCGGTGGCGGCGCCGAAGAGGACGACGTGCGCTCCGATCGCGGTCGCGCGCGCACGGGTGACTCGATCGGCCGGGAGCAGGCCGACGCACATCGCGTTGACGAGACAGTTGTCGCGGTAGGCCTCGTCGAAAACCGACTCTCCTCCGACCGTGGCCACGCCGACGCTGTTGCCGTAGTGGCCGATTCCGGCGACAGCTCGTCTGAAGTGATGGTCCGGCGCGCCGAAGCGAAGTCCGTCGAGGAGCGCGATCGGCCGGGCCCCCATCGCCACGATGTCGCGCAGGATGCCGCCGACGCCGGTGGCGGCCCCCTGGAACGGCTCCACGGCCGACGGATGATTGTGGGACTCGACCTTGAAGGCGACGGCCTCTCCTTCGCCCAGGTCGATCACGCCCGCGTTTTCGCCTGGGCCTTGCAACACGCGTGAGCCTTCGGAGGGCAGTCGCTTCAAGAGCAGGGCGGAATGCTTGTAGCCGCAGTGCTCCGACCAGAGCAGGGAGAAGACCGCAAGCTCGAAGTCGTTCGGCTCACGGTCGAGCAGCTCGCAGATGCGGTCGAGCTCCTCGTCGGTCAACCCCAGCGCACGGTGGAGCGGCTGTTCCGGCGCGACCTGCGTCAAGGGCAGGAGTCTACCCGGGGCAGAAGACGGGACCCGGCTACGTTTTCACTTCTGTGGGACGCCGTCATCTCGTCATGCTGCTTGCGCTGGCCGCGATCTGGGGCTCCTCGTTCATGTTCATCAAAGTGGCCGTCAGGGAGCTGGAGCCCGGGGTAGTCGTCTTCGGACGCGTGTTCGTCGCGACGATTGCGCTCCTGCCCGCCGTGCCCTTCATGATCGGCTGGCGACGGCTCTTTGCCGAGCTGCGCCGGTATGCGCTGCCGCTCTCCGTGCTCGCCCTTTTCAACGCGTCGATCCCGTTCTGGCTGCTCGCCTGGGGGGAGAAACGGCTGGACTCCGGGCTCGCCGCCGTTCTCCAGGCATCGACGCCGCTCTTCACGGCGCTCCTCGCCTTCGGCTTCAGCCGGGGCGACCGCATCGGAGGAGCGCGCCTGATCGGCGTCGTGGTGGGCTTTCTCGGAGTCGTGATGCTCATCGGCGCACAACCGCACGGGGACTGGATCGCCGGGCTCGCCATTCTTCTCACTGCCGCCTGTTACGCCGCGGCGGCGCTCTACGCAGGTTCGCGGATGTCCGCGGCGCCTCCCATCGTCACGTCGCTCGGAACCCTGGCGATCGCAACGATCACGACGCTTCCGTTCGCGGTCGCACAACTTCCGGATCATCTGCCGAGCTGGAAGGTGATCGGCTCGGTTGCCGCGCTGGGATCGCTCGGACTGTCGGTTGCCTATCTCCTCTACTTCGGCCTCATTGCGAGCGCCGGAGCCTCCTATGCGGTGCTCGTGACGTACCTCGTCCCTGCGCTGGCGCTCGGGTACGGCGCGGTCTTCCTGGACGAGAGCATCACGCCGTCGGCGATCGGCGGGCTCCTGCTCATTCTCGCCGGGGTCGCGCTCGGCACAGGCTCTCTTCGCTCGCGCCGTCGTGTGCCGGTCGCCGAGGCACGGTGACCTCGATCCGCCGCGCGCGCGCGGACGACGTCGACTTTTTCCACGAGCTCGTCAATGACGAGGACGTCGAGCCTTTCCTCGGCGGTCGTGCGGCTCTCGACCGCCAGAGCCTGCTCCGCGAGATCGAGCGTTCCGACTCCGAGCCGCAGGAGTTCGGGCGGTTCGTGATCGAGGTGGACGGCGAGCGAGTGGGCGCGATGGGCTTCGAGGTCGCGAACCGCCGTTCCCAGATCGCGCGGCTCGAACGTCTGGCGATCCACCCTGCCTTTCGAGGGCATCGCATCGCCGACGACGCGGCGCGCCTGTTCCAGCGACACCTGCTCTTCGACCTCGACTACCACCGGCTGGAGCTCGAGATCTACGCGTTTAACGAGCGCGCGATCGCGCACGCCGAACGTGCGGGCTTCGTCCGCGAGGGCGTGAAACGCAAGGCCTATCTCAGACACGGCGATCGCGTCGACGCGGTGTTGTACGGACTGCTGCGGGACGACCTCACGGAGTAGAGGCGCGCCTCTGAGCGAGCTGCTCCGACAAAAACGTCGAAAGCTTCAACGCCCGTGTGCGTACGGGTGACTGGGCTCCCATGTTGCAGCGCTTCGACGACGACGCAGAGATGGAATGCCGCGGCATCCCGGTCGGGCCGTTCCACGGCCGGGACGCGCTCGCAGAGGCGTACCGAGCTCAGCCTCCCGACGACGAGTTGCGCGTGCTCGAGCACCGCGACGTCGAAGGGCGCACAGAGGCCCGTTACGCGTGGCTCGCCGAGCCCGACTGGAACTGACACCTTAGGATGGAGACATGGCTACCTACCTCCACACAATGCTGCGCATCACCGATCCCGAGCAGAGCCGCTCGTTCTACGAAGCGCTCGGCTTCACTTTCAGCCGGGACATGGACATCGTCCGCGACGGCGAGCTCGAGGCGACGAACTACTTCTATTCGCTCGGCGACGACGAGAACGTGCTCGAGCTCACGTTCAACCACGACGGGCGCACCTACGACCTCGGCACGGGATACGGGCACATTGCGATCGGCGTCGACGACCTCGACGCGACGCTCGGCCAGCTGCAGGAGCAGGGAATCGAGCCGGAGCGCGAGCCGTACCGCGTCCGTGAAGGCGGCTCCCGCATCTGCTTCGTGCGCGACCCGGACGGCTATCGCGCCGAGCTGATCGACCGCAGCGGGAAGTAGCCCGCTAGAACAGTGCCGCTGGGCGCACACGTTCACGCAGAGAGTCAGGGACTAGCAGGCCCACAGTCGTTACGAAGGCGTCACAGAGCCGTGGCAACTCGCACGCTACGTTGCCTGTCATGGCGACAAAGGCTACAACCCGTAAGAAGAGCACCGCCACGCCCTGGGGCGCTGCATCTCTACTCGAGCAGCTGACGCTGCCGCAACGCTCCGGCGAGAAGCGTTTTGCGTCGGTCGTGCAGCTGCTCGAAACGGAGAAAGGCGAGCGGTTCGTCCGCTTCGCGTACACGACAGGCGGAACGGCGCGGCGCGGCCCGGTGACGCTGCGGCTCCGCGATCTCGAGCGCCTTCGCGCCGCGCTTGCGGAGCACCCGGGTCTCGCTGAGGCGTTCGGGTTCGGCTAGGCGGCTTGCAGAGTCCGCTCGCGCGCAGACTCGACGAGCGACGAGAGGATGAGTGCGCCGTCGGCAGAACCGAGGAGCGGGTCGACTGCGTGCTCGGGGTGGGGCATGAGCCCCAAGACGTTGCCGCGCTCGTTCACGACTCCTGCGACATCGCCTCTCGAACCGTTGACGGGCCCCGAGTAGCGAAAGACGATCTGGCGCCTTGCTTCGAGCTCCCCGTAGAGGTCGTCGTCGGCGTACCAGGATCCCTCGCCGTGCTTGACCGGAATCAGAAGTTGCTCGCCTTCGGTGCACCGGGTCGTGAAGGGCGTGTCAATGCGCTCGACATCGAGCGGCACGTCGCGGCATACGAACGAGAGCGACGCGTTTCGGCGCAGGACTCCGGGCAGGAGGCCCGCCTCGCAGAGAATCTGGAAGCCGTTGCAGATTCCGAGCACGAGCCCGCCCTCCGCGGCAAAGGCCGCAACGACCTCCATCGCCGGCGAAAAGCGCGCAATCGCCCCGCAGCGAAGGTAGTCGCCGTAAGAGAAGCCGCCCGGCAGCACGACCGCGTCGAGATTCGGCAATTCCGTCTCGGTGTGCCAGACGAAGACCGCGTCGGCGTCGAGCGCGCCGAGCGCCCAGAGCGCGTCCCGGTCGTCGCACGCACCGGGAAAGCGCAGAACACCGATGCGGGGCTGCGGGCTACTCACGACGACGCCTGTGCGAGCTCGATCTCGTAGCTCTCGATCAGCGGGTTCGCGAGCAGCTGCTCGCACATCCGCTCGACCTGCGCCTGAGCAGACGTGGCGTCCGCTGCGTCCACTTCGAGCTCGACGACGCGCCCGACGCGCGCTTCGCCGACGGAGAAGCCGAGCTGACGCAGGGAGGATTCGACCGCCTGACCCTGGGGATCCAGGATTCC
>JACDEU010000045.1 GCA_013816245.1 Actinomycetota bacterium
CCCGCCCGTCCTGGAGGCGGCACCGCAAGCGGTGCCTTAGGAAAGTGGAAGGCCACTCGCGCGTCCAGCTGCCTGCCGGCACCGGAGATAGTTACGAGGTGTACGTGAACGGCGTGCGGCAGGAGGCCGGGCGCGACTTCGACCGCATCGGGGGCGAGCTCGTCTTCCGGCGGGCTCTGGCCCAGGAGGGTCGTCTAGGGCCGATCCGCTGGCTCTCGATGCTGCTCGGGGTCGCCGGCAGCTACCGGAAGCACGAGACGATCGACCTCGTCTACGACGAGGGCGGGCGCCGCACGGTTGCCTCGCTCACTCCTTCGTAACCGGGTCGAGCCGGTAGCCCACGCCGTAACGGGTCTGGATGAACGTATGGCGCGATGCGCGCCGGTCAACCTTGTCGCGCAGGCGCCGGACGAACACGTCCACCGTCCGGTCGCGGTGCGCCTCCCGGCGGCCCCAGATCTTCTGGAGGAGCTCGTCGCGGGTCACGACGCGGCCGCGCTCGAGAGCGAGTTGATAGAGGAGCCGGAACTCGGTCGGTGTGAGCCCTGCGCTCTCTCCGTCCACGAACGCCTGCACCTCGCGCGGATCGATGCGGAGCTCCTCGATCTCGATCGGCTCGCCGCGTGCCGAATCGTCGCGGCGGAGCGACCGCCTCGAGGCCGCACGCACCCGCGCCACGAGCTCGTTCATCGAGAAGGGCTTGACGAGGTAGTCGTCGGCCCCGATCTCGAGAGCATGCACTCGATCGTGCTCGGTTCCCCGGGCGCTGACCACGACGATCGGAGTCGGGATTCCCTCGGCTCGTGCGCTCTGGATGACATCCCAGCCGTCACGCCCCGGGAGCATCAGGTCGAGGACGCACACGTCTGGCTGCTCGAAGCGAAGGCGCGCGAGGCCCTGGTCGCCCTTTCCGACGACCACGGGGTCGAATCCGGCGGCGGCGAGATGCCGGGCCATCCCGTCGGCGATCACCGAGTCGTCCTCGACGATCAGGACCTTGGCCATACTCGGGTCCGATGGAGGAGGCACGGGCCTACGAGGAGCTTCGAGTCGGTTTCACAGCCGCAGTGTCCCACGAGCTGCGCACGCCGCTGGCGCGGCTGCTGGTGCTGCTCGAGTCGGCGTCGCTGCCCGACGTCGACAGCGAGGCAATGCTTGCCAAGGCTCGTGACCAGGTCGAAGAGATGCGCGAGCTCGTCGACGATGTGCTCTTTCTCTCCGAGCTCGAGAGCGGCCGCGAGGTCGTCGCGCTCGGGTCGACGCGCGCGCTTCCGGTCCTCGAGGAGGTTCGGGACCGCCTGGCCGACAGCGCGGAGCGGGCGGATCTTGCGATTCGGGTCGAGGCCGACGAGTCGGTCGAGCTGCCGGTGCGGCGGCGGATGCTGCAAATCGTCGCAGAGAACCTGGCCGAGAACTCGATTCGCTACGCGGGCGCCGGTTCGACGCTCACGTTGTCGGCGCGGCCGGGAGTGCTCGAGGCCTCCGACGACGGCCGTGGAGTCGACGACGTCGACCTCGCACGGCTCTTCGAACGTTTCTACCGCAGCGACCGGGCCCGCGCCTCGAGAGGCACGGGCCTCGGCCTCGCGATCGTGAAGCACGTCGTGACCGCCGCCGGAGGCGAGGTGGAGGCGACCGGCGGCGCGGGTCAAGGCCTCACGATTCGCTGCAGCTTCTTCACGAGTGCACCGAGTTGAGTGTCTTGATCGAGGCCTTCAGCACGAGCTTCGGGAGCGGTGAGAAGAGCAGCTTCGGGCCGGACGCCTGACCCTTTGTCACTGCCCAGCGAATGAACTGCTTGAGCTCCTTCGCCTTCGGCGAGCTCGTCGGCACGATCACGTACGTGAAGGTGCAGATCGGATAGGCGAGTGATTGCCGCTTCGACGGATTGACGATCGAGATGCCACTGTTGTTCGGCGCGACTCGGAGGATGGTGGCCCCCGCGGCCGCGATCGCACGAAGTCCCGGCAACTGGAAGACGCCGGCGCGGTTCTTGACAGCCGCAACCTTGAAGTGGCTCTTGAGCGCGTAGGCGACGTCGACGTAAGTGATGCCACCGTTCGTCTGGCTCAGAGTCGCGGCGACGCCTGAGCTGCCGCGTGCGCCGACGCCCGTAGGCCAGCTGACCGCGACGCCCTTGCCGATACCGCTCTTCCACTGACGGCTGACGCTGTTCAGGTACTCGGTCAGGTTGTAGGTCGTGCCGCTGTTGTCGCTGCGGTGGATCACCGTGATGTCGAGATCCGGGAGCGACTTGCCCTTGTTCAGCTTTTTCAGCGCCGGGTCGTTCCACTTCTTGATCCGGCCCATGAAGATGCCGGCAACGGCGTTGCCGTCGAGCCTGACGTGGTCCGGGATCCCGTCACCGCGGTAGGCGAGCGAGGTCGCGGAGAGAGCCCAGGGAATCTGGGCGCAACCCTTGCAGGCTGCGAACTGGTCGGGTGTGAGCGGCGCGTCGCTGGCGCCGAAGTCGACCGTGCGGTTCGTGATCGCGTTGATGCCACCGCCGGATCCGATCGGCCCGTAGGTGACCTTAACGCCGAATGCTGCGTCGACCTTCGGAATCCATGCCGACACGAGCGGCGCCACGAACGAGCTCCCGGCACCGGTCAGCGATCCGGCAGACGACCGAGCGCCGGCTCCGGTGGTGAGTGCGAGTGCCGCACCGAGCGCGGCTAGGACGGCCAGTGTCCTGCGAGTCAAGATTTCTCCTCTCGTCTTTGATTCACGTCTCGACGAGCCTGCCCGCGCTCCTTCCTCACGTGGGAAGAACGGTGGTGGCGAACTGGTGACAAGCTGGTGAACGGCGGCTCCAGGAGCGGGAAACCTCAGTACGCTCGCGCCCGGTGAGCGCAGTCCCGACGTCGAGCCCATTGCAGGCCCGCCGCCATAGGTTGCGCGGCCGTCTCGGTGATCTTGGCCTGCACGGCCTGACGCTGGCAGCCGCGCTCGCATGCCTCGTCCTCGTCGGGGCGATCGTCTGGAAGATCCTCGCACTCTCCGGCGATTCGTTCGACCGCTTCGGCCTCGGCTTCGTCACCGGCCGCGCGTGGGATCCGGTCAAGCACGTCTTCGGCGCGTTGCCGTTCATCTACGGGACCGCAGTGAGCTCGCTGGTCGCACTCGTCCTAGCGACGCCGCTCGCCATTGCGATCGGCCTTTACCTCAGCGAGCTCGCTCCGCGGGGCGTGCGCGGCATCGTGGGATCCCTCGTGGAGCTTCTTGCCGCGATCCCGAGCGTCGTGCTCGGGCTGTGGGGCATTCTCGTGCTAGGCCCGTTCCTCGCTCATCACGTCGAGCCCTCGTTGCACAGTGCGCTCGGTTTCATTCCGCTCTTCGGGGATCCGCAGCAGACGGGGCAGGGCCTCTTTACCGCCGCGGTGATCCTCACGATCATGATCGTCCCGATCGTCGCGTCGATCAGTCGTGAGCTCTTCCTCGGTGTGCCGCGCGAGCTCGAGGAGGGAGCGCTTGCGCTCGGCGCGACGCGCTGGGAGATGGTGCGGGGCGTCATCTTGCCGGCGACGAGGTCCGGTGTCGCCGCCGCGGTGATCCTCGGCCTCGGACGTGCCGTCGGAGAGGCCATCGCCGTGACTCAGGTGATCGGCGGTGGGACGCGCATCGGCTGGTCGCTCTTTCCACCGGCAGACACGCTGGCGAGCAAGATCGCTTCGAACTATCAGGGAGCCGGCTCGGGACTCGAGATCTCGTCGCTGCTCTACCTCGCGGCGATCCTGCTCGTGCTCGGGCTGATCGCCAACCTGGTCGCCCAGGTGATCGTGCGCCGCTTCGACCCCTTGCGGGGAGCGCGGTCGTGAATCGCGACCGGCGACGGCGGATCGTCAACCGCACGATGGAGGCAGTCGCGACGGTCGCAGCGATCGTCGCGATCGCAGTGCTCGCGATCGTCGTCATCTCCGTTGCGAAGCGTGGCGCAGGCGCGATCGGCTGGGACTTCTTCACGAAGCCGCAGGCGCTCTTCGGCCAGCCGGGAGGCGGCATCGCGAACGCGCTGGTCGGAACTGCACTGCTGGTGGTGATGGCCTGCGCGATGGCACTCCCGGTAGGAGTGCTGACCGCCGTCTATCTGACGGAATTCGCGCCTCGGCGCCTCGCGGTTCCGATCCAGGTCGTGATCGACGTCCTGGCCGGCCTGCCCACCATCGTGATCGGGATCTTCGTCTACGCCCTGCTCGTCATCGGCCACACGCAGAGCGGAATCGCCGGAGCGTTTGCGCTCGCGATCATCATGCTCCCGCTCGTCGCGCGCGCGACGCAAGAGGTCTTACTGCTCGTGCCCTCGACACTCCGCGAAGCGAGCCTTGCGCTCGGGGTGCGGCGCTGGCGGACGGTGCTCGGCGTGATCCTCCCCTCCAGTGTCGGCGGGATCCTCACCGGCACGGTGCTGGCGGTGGCGCGGGCAGCCGGGGAGACGGCGCCGCTCCTCTTCACGAGCTCGATCTTCGCGAACAGCGTCCAGACGGACGTGACGAAGGCGTTGCCGAACATCCCCGTCCTGATCTTCACGTACTCGGAACAGCCCGACCCCGCCCTGCACGAGCAAGCGTGGGCAGCAGCGCTAGTCCTGATGGCCTTCGTGCTGGTCGCGAGCCTCGCGGCGAAGGCGTTGCTCGCGCGGAGTCGCCGAAAGCTGGTCGGATGACCGAGGGCATTACGATGACGCCCGTGATCGAGGTCGCTCAGGCGCGAAAGGACGCGGAGCCCGTCCAGCGCGACATCGTGTTCGACATCCAGAAGCTGACGGCCAGCTATGGCAAGGAGCCCGCCATCAGCGACGTCGACCTGGAGATCTACCGGAACGTCATCACCGCAGTGATCGGCCCGTCCGGCTGTGGCAAGAGCACGTTCATCCGTTGCCTGAATCGCATGAACGACCTCGTGCCCGGCGCGAAGATCGACGGGAAGATCCTCTACCAGGGCGACGACCTCTACGCCTCCGGCGTCGACCCGGTCGAGGTTCGGCGGCGCATCGGCATGGTCTTTCAGAAGGCCAACCCGTTCCCGAAGTCGATCTACGACAACGTCGCCTGGGGCCCGCGGGTGCTCGGCATGAGAAAGGACCTCGACGAGCGAGTCGAGAAGGCCCTTCGCGGCGCTGCGCTTTGGGACGAGGTCAAGGACCGGCTGAAGAAGAACGCGCTCTCCCTTTCCGGCGGGCAACAACAGCGGTTGTGCATCGCGCGGGCGATCGCGGTCGAGCCGGACGTGCTGCTCCTCGACGAGCCGGCGTCCGCGCTCGATCCGATCGCGACGTCTGCCATCGAGGAGCTCATGGACGAACTGAAGCGCGACTACACGCTCGTGATCGTCACGCACAACATGCAGCAGGCCGCGCGTGTCGCCGACATGACGGCGTTCTTCAGCCTCGATGTCGACGAAGGTCGACGTACCGGCGTCCTCGTCGAGTACGACGAGACGGCGAAGATCTTCACGAATCCGTCCGACAAACGGACCGAGGACTACGTCACAGGGCGATTCGGATGAGGTCGGCGTTCCAGCAAGACCTCGACATCCTCGAGGCGACGCTCCAGGAGGAAGGGCAGCTCGTTCTCCGTGCTTTGCGCGGTGCAATCAAGGCGCTCGAGCAGCGAGACGAAGAGCTCGCCGACGAGGTGATCGCGTTCGATGACGACGTCGACCAGCGCTACGTGCAGATCGAAGAGGGGATCCAGCTGCTCCTCGCCCGGCAGACGCCGGTTGCGACCGATCTGCGTCTCGTGCTCGCCATCCTGCACGTGAACCTCCATCTCGAGCGCATGGCCGACTACTGCGTGACGATCGCGAAGCTCACGAAGCTCGTCCCCGAGGTGGATCCAGGGCCGCGCTTCGTCGAGGGATTCGAGGAGATGGGCTCGCGCTGCGAGGAGATGATCCGGATCGCGCTCGACTCCTTCGGAAATCGTGACCTCGAGGGCGCAGAGTCGCTGGTCGAGCTCGACGAGCTCATCGACCGCGCAAATCGCCGCGTCGTCGAGCGCATTCTGGAGCTGGGCGGCGATCCGGAGATGCGCGAGTACGGGCTGCGGATGGTGATCGTCTCCCGGGCTCTGGAGCGGATCGGGGATCACGCGGTCGATATCGGCGAGCAGACGGCGTACCTACTGACGGCGGAGTTCCGCGAGTTCACGGACGCGTCCCACCCGTCACCGCGCAAGGCCTGACAGACTCCCGCGGTCAAAGACGAGAGGAGCGCCGTGGCACGTATCTCGCTTGTCCCGCAGAACCGAGAGTTCTTCAGGCTCCTCGAGCGCGCGTCCGCGAACGCGGTCGACATCTCGCGCCGGCTCGTCAGCTTGCTCGAGGAGTTCCCTGCGAACGGGTCGCACCTGCGGGAGGTGAAGGAGCTCGAGCATGAAGGAGACCGGCTCACCCGCGAGGTGGTCGACCTTCTCAACAGGACGTTCGTGACGCCGTTCGACCGTGACGACATCTACCTCCTGGCAGGCGCGATCGACGACGTGTGCGACCACATCGACGAGGCCGCAGGGAACATCGCCGGCTACAGCGTGGGAGAGATCCGCCCGAAGGCGAAGGAACAGGCGCAGGTGATCCTGCGCAGCGCCGAGAAGTTGAACGAGGCCGTCGAGCTGCTCGAGGGATTCAAGGATTCGAGCAGCCAGCTGTACGCGTTACGTGATCTCGAGGACGAAGGCGACCGGCTGAACCGCGATGCGGTGGCGGAGTTGTTCACGTCCGGTGCGGACCCGATCAGCGTCATCCGTTGGAAGGACATCCACGAGCAGCTCGAGGAAGCCGTCGACGCCTGCGAGAACGCTGCGGACGTTCTCGAGGCGATTCTGGTCAAGAACAGATAGATGAACGACGTTCTGCTGGTCGTCGTGATCGTCGTCGCCCTGGGCTTCGACTTCACGAACGGCTTTCACGACACCGCAAACGCCGTGGCGACTTCGGTTTCGACGCGGGCGCTAACGCCGCGGATGGCGGTGCTCGTAGCCTCTGTTGCCAACCTGGCGGGTGCGTTCGCCACGACCGCCGTGGCGAAGACCATCGGCAAGGACATCGTCGCTTCGGACCTGATCAACACCAAGACCATCCTCGCTGCACTACTCGGAGCGATTGCCTGGAATCTCCTGACGTGGTGGTTCGGCCTTCCGTCGAGCTCCTCCCACGCCCTGATCGGCGGTCTGGTCGGTGCCGCGCTCGCCCAATCCGGGGAGAAGGGCGTGCTATGGCACGGGCTCGCCCACAAGATCGTCATCCCGGCTCTGCTCGCGCCGCTGATCGCGTTCGGTGCGGCGTTCGCACTGCTCGTCGTCATCTACTGGGTGTTCCGGCGATTGACCCGCGGTGTCGCGAACCGCGGCTTCCGTCTCGGGCAGCTCGTGTCCGGCACATTCGTCGCGTTCACGCACGGTGCGAACGACGCGCAGAAGACGATGGGGGTGATCGCGCTCGCGCTGTTCGCCAACGGGAACCTCGACACATTCGAGATTCCGACGTGGGTGAAGATCGCAGCCGGGCTCGCGATCGCCGCCGGCACGTACGTGGGCGGGTGGCGGATCATGCGCACGCTCGGCCAACGGCTCTACAAGATAGAGCCCGAAAGCGGTTTCGCGGCTCAAACCGCTGCCGGTGCGGTGATCTGGGCCGCAACGAAGTACGGCTACCCCCTCTCGACGACGCACGTGATCTCCGGTGCGGTCCTCGGCGCGGGGGCGACCCAGCGCCTTTCGGCGGTGCGCTGGGGGGTGGCCGGCAACATCGTCTTCGCCTGGGTCCTCACCATCCCGGCCGCAGCGGCCGTGGCGGCTGCCTTGTACTGGCCGGTTCAAGCGATCTTCTGAGCCACCTCGGTGGCTGCCGGAGGCACCCCGTATCGGCCTCGGCGGGTTTCTCGTTGCTTCCCCGTGGTGAAAAACGCAGCAGGTCGACAACATCACCCGAAGGGAGGCGTCAAAACCGCATGAGCATTCTCTGGATCATCCTTATCGTGATTCTCGTGCTCGCGCTGCTCGGCTTCTTCTCGCGCGGGCGCTGGTAAAGGCGCATAGGACCATCTGAAGTTCGGAATGGGCCGCCTGGCACTTGCCGGGCGGCTCTTCTGTGACGATCATGGTCAGGTGGACCAGGCCGCCGCCCTCGCCTTGCTCGAGCAGGGAGATCTCGCCTCCGAGGCACCTCGCCTCGGCGGGATGGCGCGCGCCGAGGGAGTCGTCATCGTCAGCGAGCGCTACTGGGCGTTTGCGGGCACCGACGGCAGCCTGAGGGAGGGCACGATGCCGTCGGCGCCGAACTCGCTGCGGGCGATTCCGCTCGCGCGCGGCCTCGTCCGGCTCAGCGCGTCGCTCTCACCGCTCTTTCGCCGGCAGGGCGTCGCTCGCAAGCGCGAGCGGATCTTCCTCGTAGCCGCGATCGTCGCGCCGCTCGCCCTGGCATTCGCTCCGAGTTGGATCGGGCTCACCACCGGCCTCGTCACCACGGCGGCGCTGCTCGGTTGGCTCCTGCGTGGACGCACACTCTTCCTGCACGGCGCCGAGCATCGTGCGATCGCCGCACTCGAGCAACGGCGCCTGCGGGAGACCTGGCACGGTTCTGCCCTGCCGTCACGCTTCTCGCTGCGCTGCGGGACGAACTTTGCGGCGTTGATGATGCCGGTCGCGGTCTTCGGCGGCCACGTGTGGCCGCTGCCCGCAACGGCTTACACTCCCGTTGTCGTTTCCGTGCTCGCGCTCGCGCTGACGATGGAGGTCTGGCAGCTCGTGCAGAGCCTGCCGCGACTAGCACGCGTGGTGCTCCTGCCCGGCTTGGGATTGCAGCGGCTCACCACGCGCGAGCCGCGACTCGACGAGACCCGTGTCGCACTGACGGCGCTTGCAGCAGTGCTCCAGAGAGAGTTCGCGCACGTATAACGTGCGGGCGTGGAACGCGCCCGCGAGAACAGCATCGAAGCGCACGGCCTCGTCCGCGAGTTCAAGAAGGGACCGCGTGCCGTCGACGGGATCGACCTCCGCGTCGAGCCGGGGGAGATCTACGGATTTCTCGGGCCGAACGGCGCGGGAAAATCGACGACCGTGCACATGCTCACGACCCTGCTGCCCCCGACGGCCGGAACGGCGACCGTCGCCGGCTATGACGTCGTCAAGGAAGGCCGAAGGTGCGCAAGGCGATCGGCGCCGCGCTGCAGGAGGCCGCACTCGATCCGTTTCTGACAGGGCGCGAGCATCTGCGGCTCCAGACCACGATGCACGGCATCACCGGCGAGGATCGGCGGCTGCGGAGCGACGAGCTGCTCACGCGCGTCGGCCTCACCGAAGCCGCGGACCGAAAGATCAAGGGCTACTCGGGCGGGATGAAGCGCCGGCTCGACCTTGCGCTCGCGCTCGTGCACCGGCCGCGCATTCTGTTTCTCGACGAGCCGACGACGGGGCTCGATGTGCAGAGCCGCACAGCGCTCTGGGTGGAAGTCGGCCGGCTCGCGAAGGAGGAGGGCGTGACCGTCTTCTTGACGACGCAGTACCTGGAGGAGGCGGACGTCCTTGCCGACCGCGTCGGCATCATCGACCACGGCAAGATCGTCGCCGAGGGGACGCCGGAGAAGCTCAAGTCGGAGATCTCGTCGTCGACGGTCGAGGCTGTTCCCGCCGACCCAGATCAGCGCGGAGCCGTTGTGGCCGTCCTCGAGCGCTTCGGCGAGCAGACGACCGGTTACGGGCCTGGCAGCGTAGCCGTGCAGTTGTCGTCTTCGAATGGCAACCTCACCGAGATCGTGCGCGCGCTGGACGCCGAGGGGGTCGTCCTGTCGCAGCTGCAGATCCACGAGCCGACGCTGGACGACGTCTTCCTGGCGAAGACCGGTCGCCACCTCGAGGGCTCAGGAGACGCGGAGGAGCAGGAGCAGGAACAGGAACTGGAAGCCGAGCCGGCGCAAGCTTGAGCGCCGCTCTCCTGCAGACCGCCGCTCTCGGGCGTCGCGCCGTCGTTCGGACCGCACGACAGCCGGCGAACATCGTCTTCCCGCTCATCTTCCCGATGCTGCTCCTGGCTGTGAACTCGGGCGGGCTTCAGGCGGCCACGCGGCTACCAGGGTTCCCAACGAACTCGTTCCTCGCCTTCGCGCTCGCGGTTCCGTTCGTGCAAGGCGCGCTGCTCGCGACGATCAATGCCAACGTCGAGTTCGCGCGCGACATCCAGACAGGTTTTCTGAACCGTCTCGCGCTGACGCCCGTACGCGGCATCGTCCTGCTGCTCGGCCAGCTCGGCGGCTTGATAACGATCGCCGTGATCCAAGGCGTCTTCTACCTCGTGGTCGGCTTGGCTTTCGGCGTGCGGCTCGCGAGCGGGGTCGGCGGTGCGTTCATGTTGCTCGTCCTCGAGATCGTGATCGCCCTCGCCTTCGCGGCGCTCGGCAGCTGGGCGGCGCTCCGGACCGGCTCCACAGAAGCCGTGCAGGGGCTCTTTCCCGTCTTCTTCGTGTTCCTGTTCCTGTCATCGATGAACATGCCGCGCAACCTGATCGAGGCAGACTGGTTCCGCTTGGTCGCAACGGTCAATCCCGTGTCCTACCTCGTCGAAGCGGTGCGCTCCCTCGTGATCCAGGGCTGGAACTGGGAAGCACTCGGGCTCGGCTTTGCTTCGGCAGGCGCGCTCGGTCTCATCGGGTTCGCGCTCTCGACGCATGCGCTCTATCGCCGACTGGAGCGGACGTGAGAGGCAGGCTAGATGTCGCCCGCGGCGTGTCGTGGCGTGTGCTGCACATGTTCTTCACGAACCCGGCGTTCCTGCTTCCGTCGCTTGCGTTTCCGCTCTTCTTCTTCACTGCGTTCGTCGGTGGTCTGTCGCGCATCTCGCAGGTGCCCGGCTTCGACTTTCCGACGGGCTACACCGCCTTCCAGTTCGTGTTCGTCTTGCTGCAGTCCGCCGCGTTCGCCGGTGTGTTCACGGGCTTCGGTATCGCACGCGACTTCGAGAGCGGCTTCATGCGCCGCTTGATGCTCGCCGCGCCGAACCGCAGCGGGATCTTGCTCGGCTACGTGTTCTCCGCGCTCGTCCGCTGGCTGACCGTTGCGGTCGTCGTTACGGCTGTCGCCTTGCTCGCGCAGATGAATGTCGGCGGGAACGGCGTGGATCTGCTCGGGCTCTACACGCTCGCGTTGCTGCTCAACCTCGCCGGCGCGCTGTGGGCAACGGGCGTCGCGATGCGGTTGCGCACGCAGCAGGCTGCGCCCGTGATGCAGATGCCCGTCTTCCTGCTCCTCTTCTTCGCCCCGGTCTACGTCCCACTCGATCTCTTGAAGGGTTGGATCCACGGCGTCGCCTCGGTGAACCCGATCACCCCGCTGCTCGAGGCCGGTCGGGGCTTCATCTCCGGGCGCCCGGAGTTAAGGCTGGTGGCGTTCGCGATCGGCGTGGGGCTGATCCTCGGTTTCGCCGCCTGGGCGGTTCGAGGTCTAAGGAGTGCAGAGGCTGCCGGTTGAACGCATAATCCCCTGCTAATGGAGCACGAGGCCTGGCCCACTCCGCAGATCCCGGCACGCGAGCCGCTGCCGCGCGTCGACGATCTCCCCGTGGCTGAACAGGGCTATGAGCAGGAGGGCGTCCGGGCTGCCTTCGACTCGTTCTACCGCCATGCCGCCCAGCTCGATGCGGCGCTGCGTACGCTCGAGGCGGTGGACTCGTTCCACCGCAGCGCGGCCTCGCTCCGCGCCGATCTGCGCTCGCTGCGGGCCGCCGGCTGGACGCAGCAGTCATGGACGCAGCCCCCGTCGTACGGCTATGGAATGCGAGCCCCGCGCGAGGGCGTCCCCCCGGCTGTATGGCGGATCGGCGGCGAGGTCGCGTTTCTCGTCGTCGTGGCCGTTGCGCTCGGCGTGGCGCAGCTTTCGTGGTGGGCGATCCTGCTTGCGATGGCCGGCGCATTCGCGATCGTCTGCGTGATCGAGTGGCTCGCCGGACGTGAGCAGCTTTCGTTCGTCCGGCCGGTCCCCGGACCTGCGAGCGCCGGCGTCCATCCCGTGGTGGAGGCGCAGCGCGCCGAGGACACCGACGAGCACGACTCGCTCGGCTGGACGGCATTCGAGGAGGCGCAGGAGCCTTCGGACGCGATGACGATCATCGGCGAGCCGTCATTGCAGGATCTCGCTGCGGAAACGCCCGAACCCGAGCCGGAGCCCGATCCCGAGCCCGAGCTTCCCCCGGCCGCAGAGGCGGACGAGCCGGGAGGGCGTCGCTGGTGGCAGCGCCGGCGCGACGGCCAGGAGCCGACCCCTGAGCCCGACCTCCCGAGCCACGCTCGTGTCCGTTCCGCGGCGGACGCCGCAGGGGCTGCGGATCCCTGGGAGGAAGGCTTCGACGGGGGGCCGGGCGAGACCGAGGCCGAGGACGAGGACGAGAGCGAACCGGTCCTCGTCGAGGACCGTGAGCCGGGCCATTCTCGGCCCAGCTGACGAGCTCCGGCCAGACCCTTTCGTCCAGGGGCATTCCTGCCGATAAGGACTCCCATGCGGAGACGTTCAATCGGCCAGATCCTGGTCGAGAAGAACGAGATCTCGGAGGCCGAGCTCGCAGCGGCGCTCGCCGAACAGGAGCGGACTCACCAGCCCCCGCTGCTGTGCCAGACCTGATCCACGATTCGGAGATCAAGCTCCACAGTGTCGAGGCGCTCTTGAAAGAACGCCAGCGCGCGTTCATCGAGCTCGTGACGACGACCGAGACCCTGCGCATGAAAGTTGCGCGGCTCGAAGAGATCATCGAGGAGCGTGACCGGGAACTGACCCGGCTGCGCGTCCTCCGCGCCAGCTAGCCGCTTAGGGCTGCGGCGCGACCGCCGCCGAGCTCCCGAGCACCTTCCCGTTGCGGTCGAGCGCCTTCACCGAGTAGAAGGCCGCCGATTTCGCGAGGCGCATTGGAGTCTCGAAGCCGTTCTTCGCCACGGTCTGGACGGATCGCAGCTGACTTGCGGCCGGCCCGGCCAGGACCTGCCACTTCACCACGCCGGTCGCACCGTTCCAGCTGGCGTAAGCCGTGTCGTTCGCGACCACCAAGACCGGCCGGTCCGTGGGCTTGCCCTGCCAGGTGGAGCGGTAGGCGCGATACGTGTCGGCGTCCTTGCCGGCCGGCTGGCCGTGACCGAAGTACGCGTCGAAGAGCAGGTTGCCGTTTCGGCTGAGCTCGCTGATGTACGGCTGCGCGCCCCAGCCGACGACGATGTTGCCGTTCGGGAGGAACTGCGCATTGCCCTCGAAGGGGGCGAGCAGTCGCTTGGGATGGTGATAGTCGCGGACGAGCTTCGCCTGCTTCGTCTTCGTGTCGGCGCGCAGGACGAGGATGCGCGAGAACTTCTCCACGGGCGGTGCGGCGCCGTTGTCGAAGATCGTGATCGTGCCGTCCGCCTGGCGGCGGGCATCGTGCTGCCATTCGAAATTCGTGCCCTTCCCCATCTTGAAGTCGCTCTTCTTGCCGCCGAGCCGCCAGAGCACCTTCTTCGTCTTGCGGTCGATCTCGTAGACCGTGTGCGTGTTGCGCGCGGACACGAGGAAGTTTCCGTTCGGTTCCACGTCGATCGAGTTGACGTGGAAGTAGTCGTAGGGCGGTGCTTTCGCGCCGGCCTTTGCGGGCGGCGGCGGGGCGTAGGACTCCGCGATCGCGATCTGGGGGTAGCTATGCCATTCGAAGAGGACGCGCCCGGTCTTGATGTCGACCTCCAGCGCGATCCCGTCCCAGACCTTGCCTTCCTTCGGTCCTCCGGCCGCCGAGAGATCCACCGGCAGACGGTGGTAGACCGTGAACACAGCAGTGTTGTTCTTCGTGATCAGGAACTCGTGGACGTCGCCGACGAGGCCGTTGGCGGGACGGACCTCCGCCACGGGCCGGTACGAGGTGTCGTAGATGACGTACCACCCGTCTCCGACGCCGACATTCGAGACGTGACCGCGCCACCACGTCAGGACGGGCTTGCCGAGGTAGTGCTGCACGCGGAAGTCGGTGACGCCGCGCGTGTTGAGCGGCTTGAACCAGACGACCTCGCCGCGGTTGTCCATGATCATCGGGCCTGCCTGCGCGACGACCATCTTCGGGGCGAGGAAGATGTACCCGGGCGCCGTGCCGTGGGCCGGGGTGCGGATCTGGACGAGCGGCGGCTTCAGATCCGGGCGCGAGTGATAGGTGCGTGAAGGCGGAGGCTTCGCCTGCGGAGCCTTCGCCGGCGGCGGCGTCTGGGCCGCGCTCGTCTGCTTCTTCTTCGAGTCGTCGCAGCCTGCAAGCAGCACTGTCAGCACCGCAAAGGTCAAGAGGGCCTGCCTCACGCGCAAGAGCATAGACGGCTCAACCGAGATGCAACGCGACCGTGCGTCCGAGGGCGTGGCCGTCACGATCGAGCGCGCGTACCGCGATCCAACCGTCGGCACCGCGGAGAGGTATTCGCGTCTCGAAGCCCGTCTTCGCGACGAGACGGATGGGCCGGAGGTCGCGTTTGCGTGGGCCCGCCACCAACTGCCAGCGGACCACCGCTGTCGACCCGTTCCAGCTGACGTATGCCGTCCGCTTCTTCACCGCGACAACCGGTGCGTAGGCGGGCCAGGCCGACCAGGGAAAGCGATAGGCCCGGTAGGAGTCGACACGCCCGCGACCGAAACGCCCGTCGAAGAGAATCGTTCCCCGCGGGCCGAACTCGGTGAAGTGCGGCTGGTGGCCCCAGCCGACGAGGTAATGGCCGTTGGCCAGACGCTGCATGTTGCCCTGGTCGACGGCGACGATCGGCGGCCGGTGGACGAAGGTGCGCACGACGGCGGCATGCATGCGCTTCATGTCGAGGCGCAGGACGAGACCGCGCGACTGCTTGCGGGCCTGTGGCCCGGCGGAGTTGTCGAACAGCGTCAGGTCGCCGTCCGGCCGTCGGCGGGCATCGTGCTGCCACGCGAAGCGGACCCCCCGCCCGAGCGTGAAGTCGCTCCGCTTGCCACCCAGGCGCCACAGGATCTTTCCCGTCCGCCGGCTGATCTTGTAAATCGTGTGTGTGTTGCGGGCGGAGACGATCAGGTTGCCGTCCTCGTCGATCTCGATCGAGTTGACGTGGAAGTAGTCGAAGGTGCGGCCTGGATCCTTCGGCAGGCGGTAGTACGACTCGACGAGTTGAACGTGATCGATGCTGTGCCACTCGAAGAGCACGCGGCCAGTCTTGATGTCGAGCTCCTGCAGTCCGCCTTCGAGAACCTTTCTGCCTTTCACGCGGACGTGACGGGAGATCGTCATCAGCGCGGTGTTGCGTGGAGTGATCTTGAACTCGTGGATGTCACCGAGCATCCCGTTTCCGGGCTGGACGTGAGCGACGAGCCGGTACGAGCTGTCGTAGATCGTGTAGCCGCTGCCGCCGCTTCCCTCGTCGGGTTTGCCGTGCCACCACGTCAGGACCGCCCGCCCGAGGTAGCGCTGCACGCGGAAGTCCGTCACCCCGTGCGTGTCGAGCGGTCTAAACCAGACCACTCGGCCGCCGTTGTCGAGGATGAGCGGCCCTGCCTGTGCGACATCCTTCTTCGGTGCGATGAAGATGTAGCCGGGCGTCATGCGGCGTGTCCGCTTGAGGATCTCGACGAGCGGCGGCTTCAGATCCGGTTGGGAGTGGTAGTGGCGGGTCGGCGCCGTCGGCGACGCGGCGCTCGAGGTGCTACTGCAACCCTCCAGAGCCAGCGCGATGCCGGCGACCGCGAGCGTCGCCGCCGCTGGCCCGGCCAGCGTCATGCCGGCTCACGCGCGGCGGGACCCGCGTGTGTTCGCGCGATCAGGAAGATGGGCGCCGCGACGATCGCGGTTGCACCGATCGCCAGCGCGCCGACGCCGATTGCATCGAGCGCGTAGCCGCCGAGTAGCGCAAGGCTCGCGCCGAACAATGCACCGAGCAGGTCGTTGAACCCGAGCAGCTTGCCACGCTCGGTCGGGCTCGTGCGGTCTGCGAGCTGTGCAGTTGCCGCAACGAACGAGATGTTCCAGCCGAGCCCGAGCCCGAGCAGCAGCACCGCTGTGGCGAAGACGCTCGAGACCCAGAGCAGCCCGATCGTCGACAACGCCATCACGACGAGCCCGACCTCGAGCGCCGGAGTCCGCCCGACGCGGTCGATCAGCGCGCCGATCACGAGCACGAGCGCGTACATCCCGAAGACGTGCGCCCCGATGATCGGGAACACCGAGTGCTGGCTGTGATGGTGGTGCTCGACGACGACGTACCCGGTGAGGTTCATCACCGAGACCATGACTCCGAAGCTCGCGAGGGCCGCGAGCATCGCCGGACGGACTCCGGGTCGCCGAACGAGCTCGCGGAGCGGCGCCGGCGGCGCCGGCGGCGTGTCGTCCAGATCGTCACGCGCGCCGATCAGCTCGGCGATCCGCTTCGGGTCGGGGCGGACGAACTGAACGAGCACGAGGGCGACCAGCGCGATGCCCGCAGCCGCGAGCCAGGGAACGGTCAGCGCGTCGGCCTCGAGCTTCTTGCCTGCGAAGAGCGGACCGAAGACGGTCGGGCCGAGAATCGCGCCGAACACCGACCCGAAAAGCACGTACGAGATTCCGCGCGCGCGGCGTTCCGGCGGATACATGTCACCGGCTGCGGCGCGCATCAGCAAGGCGATCCCGCTCGAGGCCCCGACGAATGCAAAGCCCGGCAGCAGCGCCGCAGTCGATCCCGTTCTCGTCGCGAGGGCCGTGAGCAGACAGCCGCACGAGCCGAGGGCGAAACCGACCGTCATCACCGGCACGCGGCCGAACCGGTCCATCAGCCGACCGGCCGGGACAGCCGTGAGACCCGAAGAGGTGAGGAAGATCGCAGGCCCGAGGCCCAGCAGTCCTCTCACACCGGTGACGAGCACGAAGGTGAGCGACGAGACGGCCGCGGTCAGCTGGAGCACGGCGGAGTTCACCGCCATCGTGGCCGCGAGAATCACCGTGTTACGCCGGATCGGCAGACCGGGCGGTACTTCCGTCGCCACGCCGCCATTCAATCAGCAGCGCTGGAACGGGTATTGCTTGAATGAAGACGTGGACGCACGCGCCAGGTTCGTCCTGCTCGCAGCGGCGCTCGTGCTCGGAGCCGCCACCGCTTCCGGCTCACATTCAGCTCCGGCCGTGTGCGAGGGCTTTCCGCAGACTCCCGGCCAGATCGGCGGGATCCATTACCGGCGATCTCCGCTACGGCACAATGTCGTGTTCGCGGGTCTGGCCGGCACCCGCTTCACGCTGGAAGGGCTCGTCCTGTCCACGAGCTGCAAGCCCGTCGAGGGTGCGCGGATCGACTTCTGGCAGACGGACTCGAACGGTCATTACGACGACACAGGCACTCGCCTGCGGAGCCACCAGTTCACCGATCCTCACGGTCGCTACCACCTCGAGACGATCTTGCCGGGCGCGTACCCCGGACGCACCCGCCACCTGCACGTCAAGGTGCGCGCGCCGGATCAGCCGACGTTGACGACGGAGCTCTACTTCCCGGGCGCGTTGCACAACGATCGTGACCCGTATTTCGACAAGCGGCTCCTCGTACACCTTGCCGGGGTGCACAGGAAGCTCGTCGCACACTTCGACTTCGTGCTGCGAATCCGTTGACGAGGGCGCTTGCTCCGCTGCTGCTCGTCGCGGCGCTGCTCTGCGCACCGCCGTCGGCTCGGGCGCACCTCGATCCTGCGAGGGACCACCTACTGACACAGAACGTCTTCGCCCCTTTTACGCAGACGATCGACCGGAATCAACTGAAGCGGCTGGATGCGCTGCTGAGTGAAGCGAAAAAGCAGCACTATCCGCTCAAGGTCGCGCTGATCCTGAGCCCCACTGATCTCGGCACCGCGTACTCGCTCTTCAACAAGCCCCAGAAGTACGCGGAGTTCCTCGGGCGCGAGCTGGCGCCCGTCTATCGCGACCGGCTACTCATCGTGATGCCGAACGGCTACGGCTACTCGACCAACGGTGAACCGGGCCAGAGGGCTGCGCAGGTGCTGGAGAGAATTCCGAGCGCCGGGCGGAACGCGACAAAGGAGGTCGCGGCGGCGATTGTCGCCGTGCGGCGCATGGCCGCAACTGAGCGGCGCCCGCTTGAGGTGCCGGAGATCGGTGGGACATCCACCTCGAGCGACCGGATCACGATTGCCGCGGCCGCGACGGCCGGGTTCGCCCTGATTGCTGCCTTCACGCTGTATCGGCGGCAGAAACGACACGCGCAGCCCTAGGGACTTGCCGGTCCCTCCCGTACGCTTCGCAGATGTTCACCTGTCCGCGTTGCAGCGCTGAGAATCCTCCGCTCGCGAAGTTCTGCTCGGAATGCGGCGCTCCGCTGGCAGCCCAGAGTGGGCTGGCCGAGGAGCGCAAGGTCGTCACGGTGCTCTTCGCCGATCTCGTCGGGTTCACGGCTCGCTCTGAGCGGCTCGATCCCGAAGACGTGCGCGCGATCCTAACGCCGTACTTCGCTCGAGTGCGTAACGAGATCGAGTCGTTCGGTGGAACGGTCGAGAAGTTCATCGGAGATGCGGTCATGGCGGTGTTCGGTGCGCCGGTGGCCTACGGCGACGATCCTGAGCGGGCTGTGCGCGCGGCCATCGCGATTCGTGACGCCGTGCAGGAGCTGAACGCCGCCGATCCAGAGCTCGACCTGCAGATGCGTATCGCCGTGAACACCGGCGAGGCGCTCGTGTCTCTCTCCGCGAGCGCCGCTCAGGGAGAAGGCATGGTCACCGGCGACGTTGTCAACACGGCTTCGCGCCTGCAGGAAGCCGCGCCGGTGAACGGGATCCTCGTCGGCGAAGAGACATATAGCGCGACGAGGTCCGCCGTCGAGTACGCCGAGGCAGAGGCAGTTCTGGCGAAGGGCAAGCAGTTGCCCGTCCGGGTCTGGCGAGCGCTTACTCCTGTGCTGTCGCCCGGCGAGCGCCGGAGAGGGAAGGTGCCGATGCTCGGCCGGGCGTCCGAGCTCGGTGTGCTCGTCGGGATCTGGGAGAACGTCGTCGCGGAGAAGCGTCCGCAGCTCGTCACGCTCTGCGGGCCGGCGGGGATCGGCAAGTCGCGCCTCGCAGCCGAGTTCGTCGACCTCGTCGACGTGTCGGAAGCGCGGGTGATTCGCGGTCGGTCGCTGCCCTACGGAGAGGTGACGCCCTACGGGGCGTTTGCCGCGCAGGTCAAGCAGGTGGCGGGCATGTTCGACACCGACTCGGACGAGACGGCAAGCGAAAAGCTGAACGCCGCGATGGCCACGCTGGTCGAGACCGATGCCGCCGAGCTCGCGGCGCATATCGCCATGCTGATCGGCGTCGGCAAGGACGGCGGCGTCGGCGATCGACAGACGTTGTTCTTCGCCGCGCGACGGCTGGTGGAGGCGCTCGCGCTCGATCGGCCGACGGTGCTCGTCTTCGACGACATTCACGTCTCGGCATCGAGCATGCTCGACCTGCTTGAGACGCTCGCCTCGCGCGTGCGCGAGGTTCCTCTCATGTTCCTGACGCTCGCCCGTCCCGAGCTCTCCACGCAGAGACCCACCTGGGGCAGCGGCCTTCCTGCCTATGTCGCACTTCCGCTCGAGCGTCTCGCCGCGGAGGATTCGGAGGAGCTCGGCAGACGCCTGCTTGTCTCCGCAGGCGCAGACACGCGAACCGTGGACGAGCTGGCCGCGAAGGCGGAAGGGAATCCGCTCTTTATCGAGGAGCTGGCGTCATCGCTCGTCGAGGGGCGCGCCAACGCAGGCGAGCTTCCTTCGAGCATCCGGGGCATCATTGCCGCGAGGCTCGACACCTTGCCCCCGCTCGAGCGAGACGTGCTGCTGGATGCGTCGGTCTTCGGGAAGGTCTTCTGGTCCGGAGGCCTGACGACCATCGCGAACGACGCCCCGGCCAGGCACGAGGCACTCGACTCGCTCGAGGGCCGCGACCTGATCCGGCGCGATCCGGTCTCCCGCCTGCAGGGGCAGCAGCAATTCGCGTTCAAGCACCAGCTGATCCGCGAGGTGGCGTATTCGATCCTGCCGCGGACGTTGCGCGCCAAGCGGCATAGGGCGATCGCGCTGTTCCTCGAGGGCGCAGCCGGCGAAGCCGGTGACGTGGCTCCGGCGCTCGCCCACCATTGGCGCGAGGCAGGTGAGCCGGAACGAGCGGTGGACTACCTCCTTGTAGGCGCGGAACAGGCGAACCGCGGCTGGGCGAAGGACGAGGCATTTCGCCTGTTCGGCGAGGCGCTCGAGCTCGTGCCCGAAGACGCCATCGAGCGCCGGCGTGAGATCGCGAAGCAACTCGCCGTCGTCGCCCAGGCCGCGTTCCATCTCATCGACGCCGAACGACTCGTCCGGCACGCCAGGCCCGACCCGGAGCCGGCCTAGAGCGGGAAGTCTTCGGGTGTGACGTCTCCGGCGATCTCGGAGATCGACAGAACCCGATGGGAGGCGAGGGCTTCCGCATGGCGCTGGACGTCTTCCTCGCTTGGAGCGCTGTAGATGCAGTACGTCTTCACCCCGCCGGAGTCGTCGAGGACGACGTGGCTGTGCTCCCAGACGATCTCGGGCATCTTCTCGACGAGGATCCGTCTGGACTTGCTGCCGACCTCCGGCATGGACCCGTGCTTCACGTCGAAGAGGCGTTCGACTACGTAACGCGGCATGGGCGCAAGATTACGCGATCCGGGCGGTCTACGCGCTCTCAGGAGAAACTTAGGTTCTCGTGCTCTCGTATATGACTCTGTATACGCGAACGGAGGGAGACGACGTGACCGAGCCCAGCGATCTGCCCGTGCCCTCGCCGACCGAGGCCAAGGATCGGCTCGAGCAGGCGCTCTTCGAGATCCGGCGGGTGATTGCGGGTCAGGACGACATGCTCGAGCGTGTCCTCGTCTGCCTCCTCGCCCAGGGCCACCTTCTGATCGAGGGCGTTCCAGGACTTGCGAAGACGCTGACGATCAAGACGACCGCCGGGGTGCTCGGCGGATCGTTCTCCCGGATTCAGTTCACTCCGGATCTCGTCCCGTCCGATCTCGTCGGCACGCGCATCTACCGCCCCGGGGAAGGCGCCTTCGACACGGAGCTCGGCCCCGTCTTCTGCAACTTCCTGCTCGCGGACGAGATCAACCGCGCACCGGCGAAGGTCCAGTCCGCTCTGCTCGAGGTGATGCAGGAGCGCCAGGTCACGATCGGGCACACGAGCTATCCGGTGCCGGATCCCTTCCTCGTGATGGCGACGCAGAATCCGATCGAGTCAGAGGGCACGTACCCGTTGCCGGAAGCCCAGGTCGACCGCTTCATGCTCAAGGTGCTGATCGACTACCCGGAGCACGACGAGGAGCTGACGATCGTGCAGCGCCAGCTCGTCGCGGCGCCGGAGCTACGTGAGGCGCTCTCGCTCGAGGAGCTGCGTTCGCTGCAGAAGGCCGTGTTCGACGTGTATGTCGACCCGGCGCTCGTCAGCTACGCGGTCGCGATCGCAACGGCGACGCGCGATCCGCTCGCGTACGGCATCGACGGCCTGAAGGACTTCATCGCCTACGGAGCGAGCCCGCGAGGACCCATCAGTCTGGTGCAGGCCTCGCGCGCACTGGCGCTCGTGCGTGGGCGCGACTACGTCCTGGCCGACGACCTGCAGGCGCTGTCGAAGGACGCGCTGCGGCATCGGCTCGTCCTCACATACCAGGCGCTTGCCGAGGAGATCACGCCGGACGTGATTCTCGACCGGGTCCTCGCGACCGTTCCCGTGCCAAAGACGGATCTGGCTTCCTCCACAGGCGCCGCGTGACGCAATTGTTCCGCTCCGAGCCGACACCTGCGCGGCCGGGGCCGGGACCGCTGCCCGAGCCGCTGCTTCGCGCGCTCGACGTCAGCATCGGTAGACGGGTGGAGGGGCTGCTTGCCGGCGACTACCGCGCGACGCTGCTGGGCGAGGGAACGGAGCTCGCACAGGTGCGGCCGTACGTTCCCGGCGGTGACGACGTTCGCCGAATCGACTGGAACGTCACCGCGCGCACGAACGTTCCGCACGTGCGTGTCCACCTGGCCGAGCGCGTGCTCGTTACGTGGCTCGTGCTCGACACGTCTGCGTCGATGCTGTTCGGGACCGCGGACCGGC
>JACDEU010000095.1 GCA_013816245.1 Actinomycetota bacterium
GCCGCATGGCGGCACGACGCGGCAAGCGGGCGGAGCACCGTGCCGTCTGGTGGTATCGCGTGCGTGGGTATCGGATCCTGGCGCGGAACGCATGGGTGGCCGGCTACGAGCTAGACATCATCGTCCGGCGCGGTCGCCGGCTGATCTTCTGCGAGGTCAAGGAGAAGCTCGGTGCCAGGTTCGGCGACCCGATCGAGATGGTGGACGACGAGAAGCAGCGCCGGATCCGCTGGGCAGCAGAGGCCTGGCTCGTCCGGCATCCCGACGCCGCTTGCCTCAATGTCTCCTTCGACGTGATGGCCGTGCGGAGCGGCCGGCTGGAGCGGATCGCCCAGGCTTTCTGACCTCGGCGTCGAACTGGCGCGAGTGGCCCCGACCCAGGACGCTCTCTATGCAGACATCGATCTCGCCCTCTCGTGGTCCGAGCGGGAGCTGCCCGAGCGTCAGCGCACGAAGCACGTGCACCGGCTTCATCCGTACCTCGGCAAGTTCATCCCGCAGCTCGTCGAGATCCTGTTGTCGCGCTACTTTCGGCCGGGCCAGCGCGTGCTCGACCCGTTCGCGGGGTCCGGGACGACGCTTGTCCAGGCACTCGAGAGCGGGCTCGACGCCACCGGCGTCGACGTGGCTGCGTTCAACTGCCTGCTCATGGGGGTCAAGACGCGGTCGTACAACCCGTTCGTGTTGGAGCAGGAGCTGCGTGCTGCGCATGCGCGCATCGGTGAGACCACGAGCGCACGTCCTTCTGCATATCTGCGCCGGTGGTACGCGCCTCAGGCTGCTCGGGAGCTGTTGGGGTTCCGCGGGATCGCCGCCGACTACGAACACGCGGACGTCCTGCGCGTGGTTCTTGCCCGTGCAGCACGGTCTGCGCGCCGCACGACGCACTTCGACCTGGAGTTCCCGCAGGAGCCGCAGCTCGAACCGTACTGGTGTTACAAGCACCGCCGGGAGTGCCGCCCGGTGGAGACCTCCGCTCAATTCCTGCGGCGTTATACGCTCGACACGCTTGCGCGGCTGAAGGAATTCGCTCGTGTGCGCAGCCGTGGCCGGGAGGCGAGCGTCATCCATGCGGACGTGCGCGAGGAACGACTGCCGGGTCGATTCGACGGTGTGCTCACGTCGCCTCCGTATCCGGGCTTAATCGATTACCACGAGCAGCATCGGTATGCATACGAGCTGCTCGGCCTCGACGACCGGCGTGAACTCGAGGTAGGTGCCGCCGCTGCCGGGTCTTCGCGTGCGGCGCTGGCCGCGTACTCGGACGGGATGGTGCAGGTGTTGCTCAATGCCAAGGCGAGCCTTCGCGCTGGGGCGCCGGTGTTGATCGTCGTCAACGACCGTCGCGATCTGTATCCGGAGATTCTGAAGCGGGCAGGGCTCGAGCTCGAAGAACGGCTCCGCCGTCACGTGAACCGCCGGACCGGGCGACGTGCGGGAGAGTTCTACGAAGATGTGCTGATCGCGCGCTGATTCGACATAGAGACGTCGCACTTCGCCGCGTAGCTTCTCGAGGTGCTCGCGCGCGCGGTCACCTTTGCCCTTGTCGGACTCGAGCCGCGGCGGGTCGAGGTGGAGGCGCACATTCAGGGTGGCGCTCCTTCGCTGACTATCGTCGGCCTCGCCGATCGTGCCTGTCAGGAGGCGAAGCAACGCGTGCGGAGCGGGATCCTGTCCGCTGAGCTCGAGTTCCCGGGTAGTCGCGTCACGGTCAATCTTGCTCCCGCCGAACTGAAGAAGGAGGGCTCCGGGTACGACCTGACGATCGCGCTCGCTTTGCTGGCCGCGTCGCACCAGATCCCCCGTAACCGACTGGCGGAGCACGCATCGTGCGGCGAGCTTGCGCTGGACGGGCGACTGCGCCGGGTAGGTGGGGTGCTCGCGGTGGCGGATGGAGCACGGCGTGCAGAGCTCGAGCGCATCATCTGTCCGTACGACGCCTGCGCCGAGGCGGCGCTCGCGGGGATCGAGCCGGTCGGGGTTCGTCATCTCTCGGACGCGGTCGCCTACCTGAGGGGCGAGCTCGAGCCACCGGAGTTCGTCATCGGGAACGGAATGCCGAGGCGCCGGCCGCTCGATCTCGCGGACGTGCGTGGCCAGGAGCGTGGCCGCCGTGCGCTCGAGCTCGCCGCAGCCGGAAGACACAATCTCCTGCTCGGTGGGCCGCCGGGAACCGGCAAGACGATGCTGGCGCGCAGGTTGCCGGGGATCCTGCCGCCGCTCGAGGAGGAGCAGGCGCTCGAGGTGACGCGGATCCACTCCGTCGCAGGACTGGTCGATCCCGATCAGCCGCTGATCGGGTACGCGCCGTTCCGTGCGCCGCACCACAGTGCATCGACCGCGGCGATCGTCGGCGGGGGGCCGCGGCTGCGTCCGGGCGAGGCGAGCCTTGCGCATCTAGGCGTCCTGCTACTGGATGAGCTCGCAGAGTTCCAGCGTCCGGCGTTGGAAGCGTTGCGCCAGCCGCTCGAGGACGGCGAGCTCGTCGTCGCGCGCGCCGTAGGCAGCGTCCGCTTTCCGGCGCGGTTCCAGTTGATCGCAACCATGAACCTCTGCCCGTGTGGTGCGCGCGGTGATCCGGGCGCGCACTGCACGTGCTCGGCGCAGAGGCTGGCGCGCTATCGCGACAAGCTCTCGCGGGCGCTGCTCGATCGTTTCGATCTCGTCGTCACGATTCCCCGCGCTCACGCGCTCGACCTGCAGGGTGGGCCGGGGGAGGCATCCGAGGCCGTTCGTTCGCGCGTGGTCGGCGCGCGGCTCCGCCTTGCGGGCGCTCGGCCGAAGCGGACAGCCTCTGCGGACGAGTTGCTGACCCGGGCGGTCGAACGCCTACCCCTGTCGGGCCGCGGTCGAGCGAAGGTCGCAGGAGTAGCACGCACGATTGCTGCGCTTGCCGGTTCGGACGCGGTGCTACCCGAGCATCTCGCGGAAGCGCTTGCGTATCGCGCTCCTGCGGAGCTTGCAACGCCGTGATGTTCTTGCGCAAGCGTGACCTGCCACCGCTGCTGCTGGCGATCCACGATCCGCCGGCTCGGCTCTACCTCAGAGGTGAAGGTGACGCGGAGCTGCTTGCGCGTCCTGCGATTGCGATCGTCGGTGCCCGAGCCTGCTCGCCGTACGGCGCTCAGGTGGCGCGCATGCTCGGGCGCGAGCTCGCCGCAGCGGGTGTGGTTGTCGTCAGCGGTCTCGCACGGGGGATCGACGGCGAGGCCCATCGTGGCGCGCTCGAAACAAAGGGTCACACCGTCGCGGTGCTGGGCTGCGGTATCGACCGTGACTACCCGGCGGCGCACATGACGTTGGCTCGCTCGATCGCCGAGCGCTCGCTGATCGTCTCCGAGTACGAGCCCGGCGTCGAGCCGGCGCCTTGGCGTTTCCCTGCCCGCAATCGCATCATCGCGGGCCTCTGCGCCGCGACGATCGTCGTCGAGGCGCGTGAGCGAAGCGGTGCGCTCATCACCGCGGACTTCGCGCTCGAGGACGGCAGGGAGGTATTCGCGGTCCCGGGCGAGATCACGTCGGCGCTGTCCGTAGGCGCGAACGCGCTGCTGCGTCTCGGGGCTACGCCGCTGACGGCGGTCGCTGACGTCCTCGAGTCACTGGGCCTGGAAGCGCCGCGGGTGGCTGAGCCGAAAGGCGGGCCGTTGCTCGACCTTCTGCCTGCGACGGCCGACGAGCTCGTCCGGAAGACCGGGCTGAGCGCCGGGAAGGTGACGGCGGCGCTCGCAGAATTGGAGGTGGCGGGCCTGGCAGCGGAGGGCGACGGGATCTATCGCAGGCTCGCGTAGCATCGCCTGCATGGATACTCCCTTCTGGCTGGACGAGCCGACCGCACCTCTCGAAACGGATTCGCAGGGCCCGGTCGACGTGGCGATCATCGGTGCCGGGATCACCGGCTGTGTCTGTGCGCTCCAGCTGGCGCGGGGTGGTTTGAGCGCGCGCGTGCACGATGCTCGCGGGATCGCGGAGGGTGCGAGCGGGCGGAACGGAGGGTTCGCCCTGCGCGGTGGTGCTGCGCGGTACGACGTCGCGCGCGAGACGTACGGGGCGGATGCGGCGAAGGAGTTGTGGCGCCGAACCGAGGATGCACTCGACCGGCTCGAGTCGGTGGCGGGCGATTCGTTTCGGCGGACCGGCAGTCTCCGCCTCGCGGCCGATGAAGAGGAGCGAGGCGACATCCGGGCGGAGTACGAGGCCCTGCACGAAGACGGCTTCGCCGCGGAGTGGCGTGACGAGCTGCCGCATCTGCGGCCCGAGTTCCTCGGTGCGATCTTTCATCCGCCGGACGGTTCGTTGCAGCCCGGTCGTTTCGTTCGCGGGCTCACGAAGCTTGCTGCGGCGGAGGGCGTCGCGTTCCGCGAGCACGAGCACGTCGCGTCGCTCGACGACCTGGACGCCGAGCAGGTCGTCATCGCAACCGACGGTTCGGGACGTGGGCTCCTGCCGGAGCTCGACGACGCGGTGTGGCCTGCGCGCGGGCAGGTGATCACGACCGAGCCTCTGAGCGAGCGCCTGTTCGACTGCCCGCATTACGCGCGCCATGGATTCGATTACTGGCAGCAGCTCGGCGACGGCCGCATAGTGCTCGGTGGTTTCCGCGACTTTTCGATCCTCTCGGAGATGACGGACGAGGAAACGACGACGGAACCGATTCAGGAGGCGCTCGACGCGTTCCTCGTCGAGCTGCTCGGCTACATGCCGGAGGTGACGCACCGGTGGGCAGGAATCTTCGGTCTCACCCAGGATCTGCTTCCGCTGGTCGGGCGAGTCCCGAGTCGTGACGGCACGTGGATCGCCGCCGGCTACTCGGGTCACGGGAACGTCCTGGGCTTCATGTGCGGCGAGCTGGTCGCGTCAGCCGTGCTGGGCCGCGAAGATTCGATGCTCGAGCTCTTCACACCGGCGCGACTGCTCGTTTCAGGCTGATTCAGGACGAGCCAGCGCGGCCCTGTCGCATACGGCCACTGTCTTCGGGTCTGACCCGAAACCGCCGGCGGAAGCGGACGACTGTGGAAAAGGGACTTCCGCATTTGTTTGTGCCGACATGGAACCAACTCCCCGTCAAGCCCCGACCGGACGGGCGCTTCTTCCAAGGTCTGACCCGAAGACACTGGCCGAAGCGGTCGCCTGTGGGAAACGTCGTTACGCTCCTGCTGGTGCCATTACTAGGCCAACTTTCACCCGAGGTCGAGAGGAGCTGACGATGGGATTCGAGCAATATCACGAGCCCGCTTCCGAGCTGAGTGCCGAGACGCGGACGTTCGCGCGGATGATCGCCTCCTTGACCGAGGAGGCCGAGGCGATCGGCTGGTACGAGCAGCGCATCTCGCTCGAGCCGGACGCCGACGCACGCGCGATCATGGAGAACGCGCAGATGGAGGAGTTCAAGCACTTCGGGATGGACCTCGAGTTCCTGATCCGGCGAACTCCGAAGTGGCGCATCGCGCTCGAGCGGATCCTCTTCAAGCCCGGCGACATCGTCGAGCACGGCGAGGAAGCCGAAGAAGCCGAGGACGCTGCTGGCTGATCCGTCCTTTCACTGGCGCGGCGACTTCGACAACGCCGAGGTCAACGACCTGCACGCCGAGGCGTTCGAGCACCGCTCCCTCGACGACGGCTGGCAGGCGCAAGTCAAGCAGTACAGTCTGGGCTGGGTCTGCGCGCGCGAAGGAGCCGATCTCGTCGGCTTCGTCAACGTCGCCTGGGATGGAGGCGTGCACGCCTTCGTCCTCGACACGATGGTCCGGGCTGGATCCGCTCGTCAGGGAATCGGAACCGAGTTGGTTGCCGTCGCCGTCGCCGGAGCGCGCGCAGCAGGCTGCGAATGGCTCCATGTCGACTTCGACGACCACCTGCGCCAGTTCTACTTCGACGCCTGCGGATTCGAGCCGACGAACGCCGGTCTGATCAAGCTCTAGAGAGAGATCGTCGGCAGATCGAGCTCGTCGGCCCGCTCGAGGGCGGCGAGCGCAATCGCCAGGTCTTGGATCGCCAGGCCGGTGGAGTCGAAGACGGTGATGTCACCTTCGGATTTCCGCCCCTCGGCGGTACCGATCAGAACGTCACCGAGGTGGGCCACGTCGTCACGCGCGAGCACACCCGCGTCGACTCCATGCACTAGATCCCCGTTGTGCGAGGCCTAGTCAA
>JACDEU010000012.1 GCA_013816245.1 Actinomycetota bacterium
ACGCGCGGCTGCGTGCGGCCGAACAGCTCGCGCTCGAGGGCAGCCGCGCGGAGGCCGAGGAGCAGCTGCGGCCGGCGCTGGCGTTCTTTCGAGGCGTCGGGGCGACGCGGTACGTGCGGGAGGGCGAGGCGCTGTTGGCGGCGTCCGCCTAGCGCAGGTCGTACGCTTGGCAGGTGTCTGAGGCCCGCCGCGAACGCAAGGTCGTCACCGTCCTGTTCGCCGACCTGGTCGGCTTCACCTCGCGTTCCGAGCAGCTCGACCCGGAGGACGTCGAGGCGATCCTTCGTCCCTACCACGAGCGTCTGCGTTCCGAGCTCGAGCGCTGGGGCGGCACGGTGGAGAAGTTCATCGGCGACGCGGTGATGGCGCTCTTCGGTGCTCCTGTGACACGGGAGGACGATCCGGAGCGGGCGGTGCGCGCGGCGCTCGCGATTCGCGACTGGATCGCGGAGGAGGGAGAGCTGCAGGTGAGGATCGCGATCAATACGGGCGAGGCGCTCGTGAATCTCGATGCGCGTCCCGAGTCGGGCGAGGGAATGGCGGCCGGCGATGTCGTCAATACCGCCGCGCGGTTGCAGTCCGCAGCGCCGGTGAACGGGATCCTGGTCGGCGAGACGACGTTCCGCGCGACTACCGAGACGATCGAATGCCGCGACCAGGCGCCGGTCGAGGCGAAGGGGAAGGAAGCGCCGATCCCGGTGTGGGAGGTCGTTCAGGCCCGGGCGCGCTTCGGCGTCGACCTCGCACCGGCCGAGCAGACGCCGCTCGTCGGACGCGAGCGCGAGGTCGAGCAGGTGGTCGGTGCGCTCGCGCGCGTGCGACAGCAGCGGGCGACCGAGCTGCTGACCATCGTCGGCGTTCCGGGTATCGGCAAGAGCCGGCTCGTCGGCGAGCTCTTCCGGTCGATCGAGGAAGGAGGAGAGCTGACGTACTGGCGGCAGGGACGATCGCTGCCGTACGGCCAGGGCGTGAGCTACTGGGCGCTCGCGGAAATGGTGAAGGCGCAGGCCGGCATCCTCGAGACCGATAGCGACGACGAGGCCGGCGCAAAGCTCGAGCAAACGGTCGCCCAGCTGATCGACGAGGACGCAGAGTGGGTGCTATCGCGCCTGCGTCCGCTGGTCGGCCAGACGAGCGCCACGCCGGGCGCGCAGGAGGAGACGTTTGCCGCCTGGGGGCGCTTCCTCGAGGCGCTTGCGGAGCACCGCCCGCTCGTCCTGGTGTTCGAGGACATCCAGTGGGCCGACGACGGGTTGCTCGACTTCATCGGGCATCTTGCGGACTGGGTGCGCGACGTGCCGTTGCTGATCGTCTGCACAGCGCGGCTCGAGTTGCTCGAACGGCGCCCGGCGTGGGGTGGCGGGAAGGTGAACGCGGCGACGGTGGCTTTGGCACCGCTCTCTGACGAGCAGACGGCGAAGCTGATGTCCGCGCTCGGCGCAGAGACCGAGGGCGGCCTGCTCGAGCGCTGCGGCGGCAATCCGCTCTACGCCGAGCAGTTCGCGCGCATGCTCGGGGAGCGCGGTGAGGCCGACGGCGCACTCCCCGAGACGGTGCAAGGGATCATCGCTGCGCGGCTGGACTCACTGACACCGCAGGAGAAGACGCTGCTGCAGGACGCCGCCGTGATCGGAAAGGTGTTCTGGCTCGGCGCGCTTGGCGCGACGGAGCAGCAATTGCACGTTCTGCGTCAGAAGGAGTTCGTGCAGCGTGCGCGACGGGGCTCCGTTGAGGGCGAGGTCGAGTACTCGTTCAAGCATGTGCTCGTGCGGGATGTCGCGTACGGACAGATTCCACGCGCCGATCGCTCGCGGAAGCATCTGCGCGCGGCGGATTGGATCGAGTCGCTCGGTCGTCCCGAGGACCATGCCGAGATGGTCGCCTACCACTACGTGAACGCGCTGGAGCTGGCACGGGCGGCAGGACAGGACGACGAGGCGCTCGCGGAGCGGACGGTACGGGCTCTGCGCGAAGCCGGCGAGCGGGCGCTGACGCTGAACGCGCTCGCGCAGGCGGCGAGCTACTACCGGCAGGCGCTCGCGCTGAGCCCCGAAGACGCAGAGCTCTTGTTGCAGTACGGGCGCGTGCTCTATCTGCAAGACGCGCAGGGTGAGGCCGAGCTGGCGCAGGCGCGCACCGGGCTCCTCGCCGCGGACAAACGTGAGACCGCCGCGGACGCGACATTGATGCTGGCCGATATCGCGTGGCAGCAGGGGCGGCGTGACGACATGGAGGCGTACCTCGACGAGGCGCGTTCGCTCGTCGCCGATCTGCCGGCGTCCCGCGCACAGGCGGCTGTCCTGAACGAAGTCGCGCGCTACGAGATGCTCGCGGGACGGATCGACTCCGCTCTCGAGCGTGGCCTGGAAGCGCTCGCGCTGGCAAAAGAGCTCGGGCTCGACGACCTTTGCGCACGAGCGCTGAACACAGTCGGCGTGTCGCGGGGCGATATGGGCGACTCGGCCGCATTCGCGGATATGGAAGCGACCATCGAGCTCGCGACCCGGCTCAACCTAGTGTCGGAGCTCCTGCGCGCCTGGAACAACCTCACTGCGGTGCACATCCTGCACGGAAACCTGGAGAAGACACGCGCAGGCGAGGCGGAGACGATTCGCCTGGCGCGGCATTACGGCCAGTACGGGTTCGTGCGTTTCATCGAAGGAGGAGCGGCGTTCGCCAATCGCTATCACGCCGGGGAATGGGACGACTCGTATGCGCGTGCTGACAAGACGATCACGGACATCGAGCAGGGGGTCCGCGTCTATCAGGCGGGTGCGGCGTACGGGTTCCGCGGTCTGATGCGCCTGGCCCGCGGAGACGACCAGGGCGCCGAGTCGGACGCCGAGCTGTCGATCGAGCACGTGCGTCCACTACGAGACGCCCAGGCGCTGAATCCGGACCTCGCCATGGCGGCGTTCCTGTTCAGCTCCGTCGGCAACACCCAGCGCGCAGGCGAGACGGTCACAGAGGCGCTCGAGAGCATGCGCCCGCTACGACACCTCGGCTTCGCCGTGATGGAGGCACCCCTGCTCATGTGGGCAGCGCTGGACCTCGGCCGCGAGGCCGAGCTCGTCGAGGTGCTCGAGCGCGAGGAGTTCAAGTCGCCGTGGCTGCGCGCGTCCCTCGCGGTCGCGGCGCGGGACTTCCGTGAAGCCGCGGATATCTGCGGGGCCATGGGGACAAGGCCGCTCGAAGCGTTCTCCCGGTTGCGCGCTGCGGGGGCGCTTGCTGCTGAGGGACGCCGGGCCGAGGCCGGGGAGCAGCTGCTGCCAGCGCTGGAGTTCTATCGCGGCGTTGGGGCGACGCGGTACGTGCGCGAGGGCGAGGCTCTGCTTGCCACGTCGGCCTAAGTAGCGGGTTGGGGGCCCCACTCTGTCCGGAGAGCATCGACTTCGAACGGGAGGTGGTGGATGACGCACTGGCCTCCCTGCCCAGCGAGATTCGTGTTCTTCTGATCCCCGTGGGTCGTATGCCAATCGACGAGACGCGGTTACGAAAGCTTGGCGTTGAACAAACAATTCACGAGTTGGTTCTGCGGCTCTCCGTCGTTGACGCGTCAATGTGACCGCTAGACGGACGGTTCCGGCGACTCGAACTCCAGCCGCGTGGCGAGTAGCGCCATCTTGAAGAGATCCCAGATCGCCTCATAGACCTTGCTGTAGGTCCACGACCATTTCAGTTCAACGGCGAGGGCAAGTGCATCAGAGCTCGGACTCATCGAGGCAACGGGGCTCATCTCTGCGCTGTCGTCGCGGTGCCGGAGTCCCTATGGCGAGAGCGGTGATGCATTTCTCAAGTACCTTCGCGAGGAGGTTAAAGGGTTGCGGAACACGCTCGCCCACGATGGCGGCGGGTTGGCTGACGAATGGAAGATGTTGCAGTTGGATCGCACGACTCTTCACATCGCTGAGGACCTCTCCTCGGCGGTCTAAAACTTCGCGCGGACACCTCGCCGAGGAGCGTGGGCATCTTTCTGTATGTCGAGGACGTCGGTGAGGTCCAGCAGGCGATCGACGGCGGCGCGCGGTGACGATGCCGGTCGAGGACCATTTCTGGGGCGACCGCTACGGCAAGGTCGCCGATCCGTTCGGGCACGAGTGGCAGATCGCCACGCACAAGGTGGATCTCACGCCCGAGGAGATCACGGAGCGCGGCAAGAAGGCGATGGCCGCGATGAGCTGGAGCCGGCTGAGGGCCGTCGGCGTCCCGCCCACGGCCCCCGCCGTGCTAGCCCGCGGCTTGCGCGACGACGCGGGCCGCGTCGTCGCGACTGAGCACGTCGGTGTTGACGACGAGGTCGTACTGCGTCGGAACCTCTGTGCGGACGCCGTAGAAGCGCTGGAGATAATCGGCGCGCTCGGCATCCCCTTCCCGGATCGCACGCTGCGCTTCCGCCTCGTCGATTCCTCGTTGCGCGGCGATCCGCTGCACTCTCGTTTTCGCCGACGCGGTCACGAGCACCCGGAGCAGGTCATCTTTTCCCGCGAGTGCAAAGGACGCGGCATGGGCGCCGATGACGACGGATCCGGTGTCGGCCGCAGCCTCGATCGCGTCACGGATGAAGGCGCGCAACTCGTCGCTCCGTGGTGGCTGCGCTTCGACAGGGGTGGGTGGAGCTCCTCCCATGGCCATCGCAGCTGTGCCGGCTTCGCCCAACTCATCCAGCACGCGCCGGATCAGAGACTTCCGATGTTCGACGTCGGCCACCGCCGCTGGGCCGACACCGGCTCTGCGCGCCGCGTCCGAGACGATGTCCTCGCCGATGTACGGAAGCTCGAGCCGACGCGCGACGAGCCGCGCAACCTCGTCGCCGCCGGCGCCGTCCGAGCCAGAGACACAGATGACGGTTCGGGGCATGCAGCCGACGTTACGCCGTCCTCCTGGGGTGGTCAACCGCCCTGGTAGTCCGAACTCAGTCGCGGCGCGTCTGGCGTCGCCGTCGTCGCGGCGGTGATTGCCGCTCGCCACGAGTTACTTCGCGAACCATCTTTCGTCGAAGCGCTCCCATCATTCTTCCGCCCGAGGGCTGGCCGTCATTCCAGGCTGCCGCGTCGCGCCAGCCATTCCATCGGCTGGCCGGTGACGCGCGCGATCGCGTCGAAGTGGCGGTCGTAGTGGAGGAGCACGGCATCGTTCGCTTCGGCGACCGCGGCGATGAGCAGGTCGATGGCCGTCGGACCACGGTGCTGGCTCTTGACCGCGAGCGCGGCCTGCGTGCTGAGTGCCAGCCGTTCGACGTGTCGGTCGATCGGAAGCTTCGGCAGCCGACCGAGGTCGTACGCCAGACGCTCGTACTCGGATGGTCGCCTCGCCGAGTAGAGGAGTTCGAGCACGACGGGTGTGCAGACGGCGACGCTGCCCGCTTCAAGGACCCGGCTCCATCGCTCGGAAGCTCGGGCGCTTCGGTGCCAAGCGCTCGTGTCAGCGAGAACGAGGCGCAACGCGTGGTTCGCGAAGTCGACGGATCTCCGCAAGCGACGGCCCGATCCCGTCATCACGACGGATCCGCTCGAGCAATCGACGACGTGCGGCGAGCGCGATCACTTCGTCGAGCGCAGCATCGACGGTCTCGGCGAGCGTTTTGGTGCCGAGGATCTCGCGTGCCTCATCAACCTTCTCGCGGTCGATGACGAGAGAAGTCTTGTCCTTTTTGGATATCTGTTTGGCCATCCCGTAGATATCCTAACCGGCGCCAGAGGGGGCGTCCAGTGCCGCTTCTAGACTGTGCCTTCCCCGTGCCCGAAACGCCCTTCGTTCACCTTCACGTCCACTCCGAGTACTCGATCCTCGATGGGGCCTGTCGCATTCCCGCGCTCGCGGATAAGGCCGCTGAGTTCGAGATGCCCGCCGTCGGGCTCACCGATCACGGCTCCATGGCCGGGGCGGTTGAGCTCTACCGGGAGGCCGGAAAGGCTGGAGTCAAGCCGATTATCGGCTGCGAGGTCTACGTCGCCGACGACCGCCGCGCCCAGACCAAGGGGAACGCGCACCTCACGCTGCTCGCGGCCGACAACACCGGCTACGGAAACCTGATCAAGCTCGCCTCCGCGGGCTTTCTAGAGGGTTACTACTACAAGCCGCGCGTCGACTGGGAGCTGCTCTCCACGCACGCCCCGGGGCTGATCGCGCTTTCCGGCTGCCTCTCCGGGCGCGTCTGCAAGGCGCTCGAGGAAGCACGCCCCGCTGACGCGGCCGGCGACCTCGACAAGCTCGTCCAGATCTTCGGGCGCGACAACACCTACGTCGAGATCCAGAACGCCGGGCTCGAGCCGCAGCAGCGAATCAATCCGCTCCTCGCCAAGCTCGCCGAGGGCACGGGAATCCCGCTCGTTGCGACGGGCGACGTCCACTACCTGAAGCACGAGGACGCGCGCGCGCACGAGGCGCTCCTCTGCATCCAGTCCGGCGACTCGCTGAAGAATCCGCAGCGCTGGAAGTTCGACACCGACCAGTTCTTCTTCAAGTCGCCGGAGCAGATGGCGCTCGACTTCCCCGGCCACGACGCTGCGCTTCGCCGCACGCTCGAGGTTGCCGAGCGCTGCAACGTCACGCTCGACCTCGGCCGGATCCTGCTGCCGAAGTTCCCGACGCCAGAAGGCCGCGATGCCTTCGACTACCTCGTCGAGCTCACCGAGAAAGGCCTGCAAAAGCGCTACGACAAGACGACCGACGAGCTCAACGACCGGCTCAAGTTCGAGCTCAAGACGATCCGGGAGATGGGCTTCGCCGATTACTTCCTGATCGTCTGGGACTTCATCGCGTTCGCGAAACGGAACGGCATCCAGGTCGGGCCTGGGCGCGGTTCCGCCGCCGGGTCGCTCGTCGCCTACTGCCTCGAGATCACCGACATCGACCCGATGAAGTACGACCTGCTCTTCGAGCGCTTTCTGAACCCGGGCCGCAAGTCGATGCCGGACATGGACATCGACTTCGCCGTCGAGGGACGCGACCGCGTCATCAACTATGTCGCCGAGAAGTACGGGCGCGACCGCGTCGCGCAGATCATCACCTTCTCGACGATGGCCGCGCGCGCTGCGGTGCGCGACGCCGGACGCGTGCTCGAGGTTCCCTACGGCGTCGTCGACAAGATCGCCAAGTCGATCCCCGAAGGGCCTGGGCAGACGCTCGACGCCTGCCTCAAGCCGGGGCAGGAGCTGAAAGCGCAGTACGACGCGGATCCGGTCGCTCGCGAGGTCGTCGACCTTGCCCGACCGCTCGAAGGGCTCGTGCGCGCGGACTCGATCCACGCCGCCGGCGTCGTGATCGGCGACCGGCCGCTGACCGAATTCGTGCCGCTGCAGCAGAAGGGGCCCGACCAGGAGGTCGTGACGCAGTTCGCGATGGGCGACGTCGAGGCGCTCGGCCTTTTGAAGATGGACTTCCTGGGGCTGCGCAACCTCGACGTCCTCGACAAGGCAAAGAAGCTGATCGGCAACGGGCTCGACTACGGGAAGTTGCCGCTCGACGACAAGAAGGTCTACGCCATGCTCGCGAAGGGCGAGGCGACGGGCGTCTTCCAGTTCGAGTCGTCAGGCATGCGCGAGGCGCTCCGCTCGGTGAAGCCGACGGTGTTCGAGGATCTGATTGCGCTCGTCGCGCTGTACCGCCCAGGGCCGATGCAGTACATCCCGTCTTACGCGAAGCGCAAGAATGGCCAGGAGCCCGTTTCGTTCATCGACCCGCGGCTCAAGCCGATCACCGGCATGACGTACGGGATCGCGATCTATCAGGAGCAGTACATGGAGATCGCGAAGCAGCTCGCCGGCTTCACGCCCGCGGAAGCGGACGACCTGCGGAAGGCGATCGGCAAGAAGATCCACAAGCTGATGGCGTCCCTCAAGGAGAAGTTCCTCGAGGGCTGCGCCCAGAACGGCGTCGCCGCCGGCGTCGCGCAGCAGCTTTGGAAGGACACCGAGGCTTCGCAGGACTACTCCTTCAACAAGTCGCACGCCGCCTGCTACGCGCTGATCGCCTACCGCACCGCGTACATGCGCGCGCACCACCCGCGCGAGTACATGGCGTCGCTGATCTCCTCCGTGATGAGCACGAAGGACCGTGTGCCGGTCTACGTCAACGCCTGCGACGAGATGGGGATCGAGGTGCTGCCGCCCGACGTCAACGAGTCGCAGCTCGACTTCGCCGTCGTCGAGGGGAAGATCCGCTTCGGGCTCAGCGCCGTGAAGAACGTCGGCGAGCCGGCGGCGCGCGCGATCATCCGCGGGCGCGAGGAGGGCGGGCCGTTCACGTCGATCTGGGAGTTCTGCGAGCGGGTCGACCCGCAGGCGTCGAACAAGCGGGCTTTGGAGTCTTTGGTGAAGTGCGGCGCGCTCGATTCGACCGGGGCGACGCGCCGCGGGATGCTCGAGGCGCTCGAAGCGGCGCTGTCGCACGGCGCGCGGGCGCAGACCGATCGCCTCCTTGGGCAGAGCTCGCTCTTCGGCGAGGAGGAGAAGCTCGAGAACGTGCCGATCTCGGGCGACGAGTTCGAGAAGTCGGAGCTGCTGCGGCTCGAGAAGGAAGTCCTGGGCCTCTACGTCTCGGAGCATCCGCTGCACGCGATCCGCGACCAGCTGCGGCGGAAGACCGACTGCGCACTGGCCGACGTCGAGCGGCGCCGCGACGGCGAGACGGTGACCGTCGGCGGGATCGTCTCCGCGCTCAAGCACCTGACGACGAAGAAGGGCGAGCCGATGGTGTTCATGCGGCTCGACGACGTCACGGGTGGCGCGGAGGTTGTGGTCTTCAACTCCGTGTACGCGCACGCGCGCGAGCTGTGCGTGATGGACCGCATCCTCGTCGTAAAGGGCCGCATCGACCACAAGCAGGAGGGCGAGACCAAGCTCCTGGCGATGGAGGTCGCGCCGTTCGAGGCGGTCGCCGAGCGCAAAGAGGTGACGATCAAGATCGACGCGCGCCGTGCACGTGCCGGCGTCGTGCGTGACCTGGCGCTGCTCGTCAAGGACTTTCCGGGTGACTCGCGCGTGAACCTGCTGCTGGAGATGTCTGAGGGGACGAAGCAGTTCGTCCTCGGGCCGCAGTACAAGGTCAAGCCGGTGCCTGACTTCTTCGCCGAAGCGAAAGCCTTGCTCGGCGAGGCTGCCGTTCTCTAGGAAATCGCGAGCGCGAACGTGACGGCCTCGTCGACCGTCAGCCTCTGGCCCTCGCGCCAGGCCTTGTCGAACGTCGAGCCCTCGACGTCCGTGAAGATGAAGGTGACTGTGCCGGTCGGGAGATCCGCCCTCACAGGCACATGATGCAAGGTTCCGTGCGGGATCGGTCGCTAGCTGAGCGCGTCCAGGGCTAGCGCAACAGCCCGATCGGCGCTGAGCGAGCGCCCCTGTTCCCACGCCTCCGCAAAAGCATGGTCGTCGAGCCGCTCTCGGATTGTCCGGTTGAGCTCGTCGATGAACTCTCGATCCCAAGACCTCAAGTCCGTGCCTGACTCCTCGGCGAGAGCATCGGCGCTCGAGAGGACACGCGCAGCGGTCTGCACATTGCCGCTCGCGGCGAGCAAGGCGGCGTGACGGAGGACGTCGCATGCCGTCTGGAACGGTTCGTTCAGCTTCACGTGGAGGCGGTGGCTTTCGGTGAGCATCGGCAGGGCCTGCTCGAGGTCACCCTCCTCGACCGCGTGCATCGCGAGCGCGCCGAGCGTGATCGCCTCGATCCGCTCGTTCGAGAGAGCGCGGGCGAGACGAAGGTTCTCCTTGTGCAGTGCCCGCCCGCGTTCTCTGTCGCCGAGGTTGATATATGCCCAAGCGAGGCCGCGGTTCACGATCAGGGCGTGGTGCTGGTCGTCGGCTTCGAGGAAGCCGCGGGCGCTCTCCTCATACAGCTCTGCGGCCTTCGTCATGTCGGTGTACGAGTACGCCGAGCCGAGCGCCAGCAGCGCCGCGGCAATGCCTCGCTCATCATTCAGCTCACGCTCGAGTGCGAGTGCCTCCTCTGCACGGGCTCTCGACGTTTCGGCGTCGGCGGCGAGCATCGACGCGCCGGTGAGCGCCTTGGCACGTGCGGGAGTCGGTCGTGCATCGGCGGCGACCGCGCTCTCGAGGCGTCGCCGCCCCTCTGCAACCTGTCCCGTCATCATCCAGAAACGCGTCAGCGCGCCGCTCAGTCTCTGCGCTAGCTGCGTTTCGCCGGCGGCTTCCGCGCGGTCGAGAACCGCGCGGAGATTGTCGTGCTCTTGTTGCAGCCGTTCGAGCAGGTCACGGCGGTCGGCGGGCAGCTCTGGCTCGGCGTCCTCGGCGAGGGCGAGGAAATGCTCGGTGTGCCGACGGCGTACCTCGTCGGCCCCGGGTAGCTCGTCCAGCCGCTCGGCCGCGTATTCGCGCACCGTCTCGAGCATCCAGAAGCGTTCGTCGCTGCGGCGGACGAGGCTCTTGTCGACGAGTGACTGGAGCGTGTCGAGATCTGCCTCCGCTATCTCCTCGGCTGCGTCGAGCGTGCACCCGCCCGCGAAGACAGCGAGTCGCACGAAGAGGCCCTGCTCCTCGCCGGCCAGGAGGTCGTAGCTCCATTCGATCGTCGCCCGCAGAGTTCGCTGGCGCTCTGGCAGATCGCGGGCGCCGCCGGTCAGGAGCGGCAGGCGCCGCTCGAGCCGCTCGAGGATCTGCCCCGAAGTCAGTGCCTTGACGCGCGCCGCTGCGAGCTCGAGGGCGAGCGGCAGGTCGTCCAGCCGGCGGCAGATCTCCGAAACCGTGTCGTCGACCTCGAAGTCCGGCTTGACCGCGCGCGCACGCGCGAGAAAGAAGCCGACGCCCTCTTCGTGCGCGAGCGGCGGTACCGGGTACTCCTGCTCACCGGTGACGTGCAGCGGCTCGCGGCTCGTCACCAGGATCTCGAGGTTCGGGCATGCGGCGAGCAGCGCGGCCACGTCAGGGGCCGCCTCGACGACCTGCTCGAAGTTGTCGAAGAGGAGCAGCAGCGAGCGGTCGCCGATGTGCTCCGCGAGGCCGTCCTTCGCCCCGAGGGCGAGCGCCGCCGCCTCCAGCACCAGCTCGCTCGCGCGAAGCGCGGCGAGGGGAACCCACCAGACGCCGTGTGGGTAGCGCTCGCTCACGGCCGCTGCGGCCTGCATGGCGAGGCGCGTCTTGCCCGTCCCGCCGGGGCCTGTCAGGGTCAGCAGCCGGATCCGATCCTGCGAGAGGAGGCCGACCACCTCGGGGAACTCCTTCTCCCGGCCGACGAACGGGGTGGAGGCGATCGGCAGGTTGCTCTGGTGCAGGCTCTTGAGCGGCGGAAATTGCTCGGCATCGAGCTGGTAGATGCGTTCGGGAGCGGTGAGGTCCTTGAGCCGGTGCTCGCCGAGGTTGGTGAGTCCATCGGTTCCGACCAGCGCCGCGGCGGAGGCCGAAACGAGCACCTGGGCGCCGTGCCCCACGGCTGCAATGCGGGCGGCCCGATGCACGTCCTCGCCGACGTATCCCTCCTGCGTCAGGTGTGGCGTCCCTGAATGGATCCCCATCCGGACGCGGATCGGCCCGTTCGCCAGTGCCGTCGTGGCAGCCGCAGCGGCGCCGAGGGCCCCCGGAGCGGTGGGGAAAGCGACAAAGAACGCATCGCCTTGCGTGTCGACTTCGACGCCGCCATGCGCGACGAAGGCGTCGCGCAGGATGCGGCGGTGCTCGGCAAGAGCCTCGCCGTACTTCTCCGCACCCAGCTCGTGAAGGAGCTTCGTCGAGCCCTCGATGTCGGTGAAGAGGAAGGTTACTGTCCCGCTGGGCAGGTCGGGTCGCACAACGGGCGTACTGTAGAGCCGTGGACGACGAGCAGATCCTCGCGGCGTCGGTCGGCGAACCCCCGCCGACCTTTGGCGAGATCGTGCTCGCCGAGTACGACCCCGTGTGGCCGCAATGGTTCGCCCGGGCAGAGGCGCAGGTTCGCGGCGCGCTCGGTGAGTCTGCCCTGCAGGTCGACCACGTGGGCTCGACCTCCGTGCCCGGGTTGGCGGCGAAGCCACTCATCGACGTGAACCTCGTCGTCGCCGACACGCGGAGCGAGGATGCCTATGTCCCGGACCTAGAAGCGCTCGGGTACGTCCTGCGCGTTCGCGAGCCGAACTGGTACGAGCACCGGCTGCTGCGTGGGCAGGATCCTCCGGTGAACTTGCACGTCTTCCCGCCCGGGTGCGAGGAGGTCGAACGCATGCGCGTCTTCCGCGACCGGCTGCGTACGAACGACGCGGATCGCGAGCTGTACGAGCGTACCAAGCGCGAGCTCGCGGAGGTGGAGTGGAAGTACGTCCAGAATTACGCCGACGCGAAGTCGGAGGTCGTCCGGCAGATCCTCGAGCGAGCCGGAGCGGTTTAGCCGGCGCAAGCGCGGGGATCCACCCGCAATGCGTCTACTTGCGATCGGGCTTGCCGTCGCCGTCATCGTCTTCGCCCTGTCGGCGGGGCACATCGTCTTCCTGCCCTTGCTGTTCCTGCCGTTCGGCCTCTTCGGGCTCGGCCACCGGCGAAGTAGAGAACGATGATGTGGTTCCTGCGCCGAGGTCTATTCCGGCCGTTCGGGCCCGTGGGACTGGCCTTTACGGCTTATCGTCTGTGGCGCCGCCTGTCGCCCGAGCGCAAGGCGGAGCTTAAGAGCCGGACGCGTCAGGTGACGCGCCGAATCCAGCAACGCGTTACCCGCGAGGCCTTTCTCTCTTTGTAGCCGGGGCTTAGGCGCTCGAGTTCGCGCTCGGTCCTTCGGCACAGCGTCTCGATCGGCTCCCGCAATGCCTCTTCAGACTCCTTGGGCAGGTGTGGCAGAGATTCGAGGCCGATGCGACAGGCAACCTCCATCTTGATGAAGGCCTGAAGAGTCGCGTCGTCGTATGTGGGTTCCGCAGCGATGCCCCCAAATCGCAGCGATGCCCCCAAATTCCCACGGGACGGCGCCTGAAACCCTGACGCTCTAGCGCAGAGGCGAGAGCATGTAGGAGCGGTCGTCCAGCTCGATCCGCACGCTGCGGATGTCGTTCGCGGCGAGGCAGGCGTCCAGGGCTGAAAAGAGACCTAGGAGAGTCATTTCCGATCGCTCTTCGATCTCGACCAGGATCGTGCCGTTCGAACGCGTCGGCGAGTAGACGGCGAGCTCGCGCATCAAGCAGTCCGTGTCGTCGGTTTTCAGTGCTCGAATCTGTAGTGACCGCATCTGACCCCCCGGTCGATGACCGCCCTTCTCTCTGACTCTAGGGAGCGCCAGGCCAAACGCAAGCCCGCACTAAAATAGGTCTCACGACGCTTAGCTCGCACGCTTCGGTTCTGCTCGTCGACGACGTTCAGGTCGCGGGCGACTACTACCGGGACAAGCTCGGGTTCGAGGTCACGTATTTCGATCTGAATCCAGGGCGCTACGCCTACGCCAATCGCGGCGAGGTGTGGGTGCACTTCGCGTGCTTCAGCGAGTCCGGCCCGAAGCCGAACAGCGTTGCGGTGCCGCCCGACATGTTCGACATCTACGTCTACGTCGATGACGTCGATGCCCTCCACGAAGAGCTCGTCGGCCGTGGGGCGGAGATCCTGGCTGCCGTGAACGAGACCGGCTACGGCTGCAGGGAGTTCCGGGTCCTCGATCCTCACGGTTACATCCTGGCCTTTGGCAAGGTCTTGTCCTGATGCCCGTCGTTCCACTGCTCGTCGAACAGATGCGGGCCGCGCTCGAGGCGCACGACATCGACACGTTCGTCGGCTTCTTTCACGAGGACTACTTGGGCGAGCGGCCGCGGCACCCGGACACTCCGCGAGGACGTGCGCGGCAACTGGACCGAGGTCCTGCGTGACGTTCCCGACCTCAGGGTCGAGATCCGGCGACGATCCAGGACGGCGACACGATCTGGAGCGAGTGGCACGCCCACGGGACTTCGCGGAGCGGTGCGGTATTGAAGCTCCGTGGGGTGTTCATCTTCGGGGTGCGTAAGGGGCGGGTTGCCTGGTCCCGGATGTACTTCGAGCCCGCTGAGCACGAGGGATCGCCGCTTCCGGGCTTTCTGGGGATGGAGTAGGTATTCGAAAGCCTGGGTAGCCTCTTCCTGAAGTCCAGAAATGAAGGAGGGGGTATGAGAAGGCAGTACAAGAAGTACGCGGCGTGGGGGGCAGCCTTTGCGGTGCTAATCACACTCGGCGCGGCGACGGCCGCATTCACCGCAGGCGCGGCGCCCTTTGCGGCGCAGGCGACCACGACGATCGTCACCACTGTGACCACCGGTGGCAGCACCGTCGTCACGACGATCACGTCGACGACGGCGGACTCGACGAGCAGCAGTTCGAGCACGGACTCGAGCTCGACGGACACTTCGTCGACGTCTACGGACACGACGAGCACCACGGACAACTCGGGTGGCGGCGGCAGTGCACCCGCAGCAAACCCGAAGTCTGCGAACCCGAAGTTCACCGGGTAACCGTTTGTGACACATCACCGAGCTAGCTGGATCCTCGTCCTGCCGATCCTGGCCGCCGGCTGCGCCGGCGGCCCGGGGCATCCCGCGGCGGAGAAGCAGCGCTCGGTGACGGTGCAGAAGCAGGCGCCTTCTTCGGCGGCGAAGCCGGCCGCGCCGGCGAGGGTGCGCAAGGTCGCGACGCCGGCGGCCCCGAAGCAGGCGAAGAAGATGACGAAGCCTGTGAAGACGTCGAAGCCGCGGCAGCGGCAGCGCTCGCTGCCGTGGCGTCCCGATGGGATCAGCGAGGTTGCGCATGTCCGCGTGCGCCGGATCGGGGTATATCGCTCGCTCGCGGCGAAGCATGCGTCACTCGTCCTCGGGAAGCGTGACGTGAACGGCACGCAGCGAACGTTCCTCGTGCGCGAGACGCGGGGCGACTGGGTGCGCGTCTTCCTGCCGACGCGGCCGAACATGAGTCAGGGCTGGGTCAAGCGGCGCTCGGTTCGCGTGTACACGAACGGCTACCGGTTGGTGGTGCGGTTGCGCAGCCACGAGCTGCGCCTGTGGCGGGGCGACCAGATGGTGGCGAAGTATCCGGTCGCCATCGGTACTCGTTCGACGCCGACACCGCGCGGGCTCTACTACATCGTCGAGCTCCTGAAGCCCAGTGATCCGAACGGTTCGTACGGACCGTTCTCGTTCGGGCTATCGGCGCATTCGAACGTTCTGAAGCGTTTCGCCGGCGGCGACGGCCGAGTGGGGCTGCATGGGACGAACCAGCCGGGCCTGATCGGCTCGAACGTCAGTCACGGCTGCATCCGGCTGCGCAATGCTGCGGTGCGGCGGCTCGCGAAGATCCTGCCGCTCGGTACGCCGGTCTACGTCCGCTCCTAGCGGAGGGATGATTTGGAAAGGATGCCGACCAATCGTGGGCGTTCGCTGCCGAGCTCGGCCAGTACTTCGGCCAGGCAGCGTTCGCCCTCCGGGGTAAGCACGACGGCGATCGCTCCGCGGGCGTCAGGCTCCAGCTGCCGCTGGACGAGACCACGCTTCTCGGAACGCAGTACGAGCTCGGTGACCGTGCTCTTCCTCAGCTGAAGCGCGACGATCTCGATCAACGACGTTGCGCTTCCGAATCGCCTCATCGTCGATCGAGTCTCGTTCTCACGCTTCATCCTGCGGACACGACGGTCGGTCGTCGCGAGGTCCATGTAGCCGACTCTCAGAATCATTCCGTCCAGGGTGCGCTCGTGTTCGTGGTCTGGATTCCGTTCGGGAACGTGACGACACCGCCGGAGCAGGCGACCGGCGCGGACGGCTACGTCACGTTCGTGATGCGACCGACGTCGCGGTTGCACATCCGCAGCGTCACCAGCCAGCCGTTCTTCGTTCGGGCACGCAAGGCCAGCGACCGCCTAATCGGCGGCGTTTTGACGCGCCGCTTGGTGAACCTGAGCGTCCGCGCTTGCTAAGTCCTCGGAACCCCCGAGGGATGAAGGCCGCCTCCAGGGTCGGGGCGGCCTTCGTCGTTTCAGCCACGTCCCGGCGTCTGACACCGGTCTGTGGAATGCGTCCGCTTCGAGATGGGCCTTGCTCGGGGCTCCCGGGCCGCCTGTAGAGCGTTCGTTTCACTTCAGGCGCGGTGTCTGACACCTGCCGGTCAGGAGTCGATGCCCTTGGCTCGGAGCTCTTCCAGCGCGCGGTCCGACTTCTTCAGGCCCTCCAGATCCATCGCACGAAGGACTTCGTCGGTCTTCGTGAACTGCACGTCTCTGTAGTCGACGACCTGGATCAGGTTGCCCCACGGATCTTGGAAGTCGAGGCCTCGGCCGAACGTTCTGATGCCTAGCTCCTTCAGCCGCGCTCGCATCGCTTCCTTGTCATCGACCACGAGGCCGAAGTGGCGTTCCTTGTCCGGCGGTTGTGTGCGGCCCGCGGCGAGCGCGAGGAACTGATCACCCATGTCGATGAACGCCATGCTCCCGCTGCGGCTGCGCAGCTCGAGGTCGCTGAAGATCGAGCCCCAGAACTCCAGCGCTTCGTCCAGGTCGTCTACCTCGAGCGCGATGTGGTTCATTCCGCGAGCTTCGGCATGACTTCTGGGTAGTTATGGGAACGCCGGCTACGCGGGCGGTGTAGAAGCAGCGGTGGTGGGCCGACCACTCGACGAATCCGACCTGATCGGCCGCGCGCAGCGCGGCGACACGTACGCCTACGAGGAGCTCGTGACTGCATACCAGGGCATCGCCTTTCGCACGGCGTACGTGATCGCGCGGAACGCCGCCGACGCAGAGGAGGCGGCACAGGACGGGTTCGTCAAAGCCTGGCGCGCGCTCGGACGCTTTCGCGCCGGTGCGCCCTTCCGGCCCTGGCTCTTGCAGATCGTCGCCAACGAGGCGCGCAACCGGCGGCGCTCGGCCGGACGCCGCGAGCACCTCGCGCTGCGCGCCGCGACGGAGGAGCCCTCGGGGGGCGCGGCCCCGTCCCCCGAGGCGACATTGCTGTCGGCGGAAACGCGGGAGGCATTGCTCGCTGCGGTGAACGAACTGCCGGACGATCAGCGGGAGGTCATCTCGCTCCGCTACTTCCTCGGGTTGTCGGAGCAGGAGGTCGCGCAGGCACTCGACCTCCCCGAGGGCACGGTGAAGTCGCGCACGTCGCGAGCGCTCGACCGGCTGAGGGAGTCGTGTGACTGAGCTCGAGCGCGCACTCGTTCTTCTCGGCAGCGATGTCGACTATCCGGCCGAGCCGGATCTGCGCTCGCGCGTGCGCGAACGCATCGCACGAAAACGGCGCGTCCGGCGCGCGCTCGTCTTCGCGGTCGCGCTCGTCGTGGTCGCGTTCGGAATCGCGCTGGCCGTGCCGGATGCGCGGAGCGCGATCCTGCGGTTCTTCCACATCGGCGCGGTGACGATCGAGCGCGTGGAGACTCTGCCCGCGGCACGGGAACGACCGCTCGCCGCCGGGCTCGGCCCGGTGCTGTCGAGGCAGGAAGCCGAGGCGAGCTCCGGCGTTCCGCTCGTACTCAGCGCCGTGAAGCCCAGCCGTTACTACGCCCAGCCGGGCTTGATCGCGACGTTGCTCGAGTACCGCGGCATGCCCATCCTCCTCGCGGAGATAAGCGGCGACCAGACCGCCATCACAAAGAAGTTCGTCACGCCCGAGACCCACGTCGAGCCCGCGGAGATCGGCTCGACCGGTCTCTGGATCGAGGGCGGCCGCCACGTCGTGATCTGGCAGACCCCTGCTGTAGAAACGATCCAGCTGGAGTCCAGACTGGCCGGAAACGTCCTCCTCTGGGTCGAAGGCGACCGCACATTCCGGCTCGAGGGCGACCTCGACAAGGGGCAGATGCTGCAACTCGCACGAGATATCACCCGGTAAGGGGAGAACCGAGCCGCCACTTCATCCGAATACACAGGGATGATGACTGCGGCAGATACCGAGACTCGCGAGGAGACCGAGGTCGTGGAGGGCTGGCGGGCCGAGCAGCTCGAAATGGCCGGCTACGGCGCGCAGGCGGCGGCCGAGCTGGCACGCCGGTACGACGTCGACCTTCACTTCGCGATCGACCTCCTCGCCTCCGGCTGTGAGCCGGAGCTCGCGCTGAAGATCCTGCTCTAACAGGCAGGGCACGGCGGCTACCGGCAGAATCCTGTGCCGGTGACCTTCCTTGCCTCCATACCGTCGCCCTCGAGCGGCACGATCGATCTCGGCCCGCTGACGATCCACATGTACGGGCTCATGCTGCTCCTCGCGATCGCGGCGTGTCTCACGCTGACGGGCTACCGCTGGGTGAAGTGGGGCGGAGATTGGGATCTCGTGTTCCGTGTTGCGGTCTGGGGCGTCGCGGCGGGCATCGTCGGCGCGCGGCTGTACCACGACGTCACGAGCTGGAGCGAGGTGCCTGACGAGTGGTGGGGCCTATTCGCCGTCTGGCAGGGAGGGCTCGGCGTCTGGGGCGGGATCCTGCTCGGAGTGCTGGCGGGCGCGTGGGTCGTGCGCCGCTCGGGGCAGAGCGTTCGGCTCTTCATGGACGCGGTCGCGCCGGGGCTCCTGCTGGCACAGGGAATCGGCCGCATCGGCAACTGGTTCAACCAGGAGCTCTTCGGCAAGCCGACCGATCTTCCGTGGGCCCTGAAGATCGACCCGCAGCACCGGCCCGAGGGGTACTTCGACCACGAGACGTTCCACCCGACGTTTCTCTACGAGCTGACGTACGACCTGATCGGCGTCGCGATCCTGCTCTGGATCGACCGTCGCTTCAACATCCGGCGGCCGGGTCTTTTCGCCCTGTACGTCGCCTACTACTGCTTTGGCCGCTTCTTCGAGGAGCTGCTTCGGATCGACCCTGCGCACGAGTACTTCGGCCTGCGGCTGAACGCCTGGGTGTCGATCGTGATGTTCGTGCTCTCGGTCGGGTTCTTCATCTGGTGGCAGTTCATCCGCCCACCGAGCGGCGAGGACCGGCCGCGGGCATCGCGCGTGCCGACGGGGCCGGCTATGGCCATCCCCAAGGGCCGCGTCCGCTCTGGGCGGTAGGTTCCACCTCATGATCGTGCGCGAGCTCGACCTGGATCTCGACGCCTTCGAAGGCCCCTTCGACCTGCTCTTGACGCTCGTCCTCAAGGAGGAAGTCGACCTTGCCGACGTGGACGTCGCCGGAATCGTCGTGCGTTTTCTCGAGCGGCTCGCGGAGCGCGAGGAGCTCGATCTGGATGCGTGCGGTGAGTTCCTCGTCCTCGTCGCTGCGTTGCTGGAGCTGAAGGCACGCGGGCTCTTCGAAGACGAGCCGGCCGAGCTCGCGGACCTCGAGCCGGAGGAGGCTGCAGAGGAGCTGGCGAGGCGCCTCGCTGAATACAGGCGGATGAAGGAAGCGGCCGGCTGGCTCGCCGAGCGGCTGTCGACGGAGCGGGACCGGTTCTTCCGAATTGGCCCTGCGCCGCTGGCGCCGCAGCCCGAGCGGCGGCTCGCGCCTCAGGATCCGGAAGCTCTGGCGAACGTCGTGCGACTGCTCGCCGCGGAGCCGCCCACTGTGTCGCTCGCGCACATGGAGCTGCGGTTCCCGCCGGTCGCGCAGTTCCTCGAGCGATTCCGCGCGTTGCTGACGCGACGGTCGCGCTTCGACTTCGACTCAGAGCTCGACGGTCTGTCGCGCGCCGAGCAGGCGGTGGCGTTTCTGGCGCTGCTGGAACTGCGCCGTGCGAACGAGATTTCCATCAGTCAGGCGGCCCCTTTCGCGCCCATCCGGGTCAGTAGGGTGGGGGAGGAAAGCGCCGCTGTGAACGAAAGGACCCAGACGTGGAACGCCCGCTCCGCCTAGTCACCGCCAATCCGCTCGACCAGCTCGCGCGGACGATCGAAGCGCTGCTCGTCGTCGCCAATGCGCCACTTCCCGTGGAAGAGCTCATTGCTGCGACGGAGGACGACCAGGAGCGTGTCGAGATGGCGCTCGGCCTACTCGCGGAGCGCTACCACGAGGGTCGCAGCGGAATCGTGCTCGAGTCGGTTGCCGGAGGCTGGGCCTTCCGTGCCTCGCGTGCCGCGGCTGAGGCATGCGGCCGGCTGTTCGAGCGCCCGGTGCAGCGCGGCCTCTCGCAGGCTTCCCTCGAGACGCTCGCGATCATCGCGTACCTCGGGCCGGTCACCAGGCCGGAGATCGCACGGATCCGCGGCGTCGCCGCAGACTCGGCAGTCGCCGGTTTGACGGAACGCGGACTGATCACCGAAGCGGGCCGCGAGGACGGCGCGCATGGTGGCGCGGTGAAGTACAAGACGACGCCGATGTTCGAGCGAGTGTTCGGGCTCGAGAGCCTGTCGGAGCTACCGCGCCTGGACGATCTTCCGGGCGATGTCGACGATCTGCGTGAACGGTTGCACGCAGTCGCCGAACAGCGCAGCGCGTAGCGACTGTCCTTTACCGACATGTGCCAGGGACAGTCCCTGGAACGTGGCCGTTCAGGACGTGTGCTTGTGGCCTGTCGCCTCGACCCAGCGGTAGCCGGGAATCGGCACGCCCACTGCTCGACGTGCTTTCGCAATCCACGGCGGGAGGGTCAGATACAGCTCCGGCAGCTTCGCCCGCGGTACTAGGCGCGCCAGCGCGGCTGCTCGGAAGGCGAAGTCGCTGAGCGGGAACTTCAGCTGCGATGAGCGCACGACGTCGAACTCCAGGTCCGGATGGCTCAGCACCGAACGGAAATGATCCTCCGACTCGTACTCGCGCATATGCGTCGGATCGAGCTGCCATCTCTCCGGTGCCGGCGGCTTGCCCTTGTAGAGCCAGAACGCATGCGGGCTGCGGATCACGCTCGCGACGTAGAACCAGCCGCCCGGTCGCAGCAGCCTCGCGATCTCCGGGGCAAGCACGCTGTCGTCCGGGAGATGTTCGATCACCTGCGACGAGATGACCGCGTCGACGGACGCGTCCGCGAGTTCCTCGACGTGCGCGACGTCCGAAACGATTCCTTTCACCTTCGGCGACAAGCGTTCGCAGAGCGCGACGTGCTCCGCAGAGATGTCGACGGCGTAGATCCTCTCGCCGACGAGCCCTGCGCGGTCGAGCGGCCAGAGCGTGCCGCCGTCGCCCGCGCCGAGATCTGCGACGACGCGCGGCGCGGAGCGCTCCGCCGTCTCGCGCAGGAGCGGCGGCATCCACTCCGTCAGGAAGTACCGCGAGTGCTCGAGATCTTCGACCGACGGGCCGCTAGCTGCCAAAGCCCTGCCTTCGCGGCAGATCGCGCTCCGGATCCACGAGATTCCCGTCGCGTTCCACGTAGCCGTCCTTGCCGCCGACGACGAGGAGCACGAGATCCTCCGAATCGCTCGCGTTCGACACGAGCCGCGGCGTCGTCGACTCGACGTGCAGCAGGCCGCCTTCGCCGAGCTCGCGAACCTCGTCGCCGATCTCGACCCGCGCGCGGCCGCGATGTACGAAATAGAGCTCGTCCTGCTTGTCATGCCAGTGGCGGAAACCTTCGAACCCGGGCGGGAAGACGATCGCGTTCACGCCGAACGCCGTCACGCCCAGCGCTCGCCGCACCTTCTTGAAGCCGTAATCCTCGCCGAGCTCTTCCAGCGAGCTGAATGCGTAGCCGCTCACAGCTTGCGCACGATCTCCTCGGCCTCCGAGCGGGTGAAGGCGCGCAGCGTCTCCGTGTGCTCGGCGCCGTAGCGGTTCAGCTTCATCAGGATCTCGATCGCAACGTCGTCGTCCGGCGCCTCGAAGATCTCCACCACGTCGTAACGTCCCAACGTGACGTACACGCCGACCATCTTGCCGCCGGCCTCGGTGATGACTCGCTCACCCTCCTCGATCCGCTCGCGCCACTTCGGGAGACCCGCAAATCCCTGGGTCGTGAACCGCATCAGCGTGACGTAGTGCGCCATCCCGCGAATATATGACGCCGTGCGCCTGAACGCCTATCTCGCGAGGGCCGGAATCGCCTCCCGGCGCGGCTCCGACGACCTGATCAAGGAGGGCCGCGTCAAGGTCAACGAGGAGCTGGGCCAGCTGAACACCTACATCCACACGGGCGACCGGGTCGAGGTCGATGGCGAGCCCGTGGCCGCGCAGAGTCTTGTCTACGTCCTCCTGTACAAGCCATGGGCCACCGTGACGACGGCCCGCGATCCCCGAGGTCGGCGGACGGTGGTCGAGCTGGTGAGCGCGGTACCGGAACGGATCGTCCCCGTTGGACGGCTCGACGCGGACACGACCGGTGCGTTGCTCCTGACGAATGACGGGCCCCTCGCGCACCGACTCGCTCATCCGCGCTACGGCGTCGAGAAGGTCTACGAGGCGGACGTAGAGGGCGAGCCTGACGACGCGGCGCTTCGGCGGCTCGCGGCCGGCCTCGAGTTGGACGACGGCCTCACAGCGCCTGCGGAGGTTCGGCGCCTGGCCCCGTCGAAGATCGAGCTGACGCTGCACGAGGGCCGGAAGCATCAGGTGAAGCGAATGTGCGCTGCGGTCGGTCATCCCGTGGTGCGGCTGCACCGAAGCCGCTACGCAGGTCTGACGCTCGAAGGGCTCGAGCCCGGCCGATGGCGCGAGCTCGAGCCCTCCGAGGTGAATCGGCTTAGCCTGCGGCCAGAGCCGCCGCCTCGTTGAGCAGAACCTGGGCCTGGGCGATCCAGGCCTTCGCGTCCTGCTCCTTGATCTGACGGCCGTCGAAGGCTGCTGCACCGAGAGCCGCCTTGATCTTCGACGCCAGTGCATCGCGCCGAGTAGTCAGATCCTCGATCGAGCTCTCGATCGAGTTGTAGACGCCGTCGTTCGTGCTCTTGATCGCCCGTGTCGAGGCTTTGAGCACATTCATCGCGAGTTGGCCGAACGGTGCATTCACCTGCTCGTAGATCGCACCGAGCTCGGTCGTCGTCTTTTTGTGCTCGTTGAGCTTCTTCGGAATGGCGCTCTTGTCGAGCGCCTCGATCAGCACACGTCCGTCATGACCGTAGTCGTCCTTGAGACCAAGCAGCGACAGAATCGTCGGGCGGACGTTCGTGTGGTCGGTCCAGGTCGAGGAGTCGACACCGTTGGCTGCAATCCCCGGCCCCACCAAGCCAGCCCAGGTCGTGCCGATCACGTCCTGGATGTCGCCGTGACTCCACGCGAAGTGGTAGTCGATGCACGGATTGGTGCCGCATGAGGGCCCCGCGTCGGTGACGAAGTAGTCCGGATTCGCGAACGCGGTGAAGCTCGGCGTTCGGGCCGGATCGCTGTTCACCATGTGCAGAGTCTTCTCGGCAACCGTGTCCGCCATGCGTTCGAACACCGGCGTCGCAGACGAGCTGACGTACGGATCGATTGCGTTCAACCCGGCTACGTCCCGCTCCATTTGCCGGAGCGTCGCGTCGGTGCGTGCAGGCTGCCCGTTGACATAGAAGGTCGGCGCGGAGTCCCGGTGCAGCTGGAACGCCGGTGTACCTGTGGGCAGCTTGGCCTTGATGTTGTAGTTCACCTCGCCGATCTGATTCGATGGGCAGCTCGGCGAGGTCGTCCACGAGCAATTCGCGTGGGCGTAGGCGAGCGATCCGTCACCCTGCGGTATCCCGACACCGCCGGCGAATTTGTCGCCCTCGTCGACGGTGACCATGAAGAGCGTGTTGCTCTGATCGATCCCGTCGTTCTTCAACCGCTGAAAGTACGCGGCGAACGCGTCGTCGTAGGCCTTGAGCTGTGCGTTGTAGTCAGCCTCGCCGGGGCCCGACGCGCGTGGGAACGAGGGGTTGAACGGAGCGGGGAACGCGGACTGGTGATTGTCGTGGGCATCCGAGATGTAGCCCCACGTGATCGGGATTCCGGCCTCCTGCATCTGCGCCAGGTAGCCGAGTGTGTTCTTCGCCAACGCGCCGTCGAAGCCGGGGAAGCCAGGCCGGCCGAATGGATCGGTGACCGGGTCGTCGGCTGTGCTGTTCACGGCCGTGAGGCCGCCGACGGCCTGGCAAGACGCACCTGGCACTGCGCAGACCGCGGGGTTGACGTACTTCGCGCCGAACAGCGCCTGATAGCCGGCATAGCCGCCCGGCTCGTCAGGAAGCCTGTCAGGCCTGGAGTTGGCCACGTTGGTCGAGTTGGCATCGCAGATGCCGCCGCCCTGCCCGCAGTGAACCGCGATCCCGACGTAGTCGGTGAGCGCCCGCGCGCGAGCTGCGGATCCAGACGGTGCTGCGTTGGACGTGACGGCGTCGTTCCACTCGGGCGAGTCCGTGCCGAATGCCTGCGACATGTCGCCGAAGGGACCGGTTCCGGTGTTCTCGAGCTCGATGTTCGCGAGCGAAATGGCACCGAAGTCGCAACCCGCTCGCGTGAACGGAACCCACGGCGCCGGCGTGTTCTTCTGACCATCCGTCACCATGATCGGCGTTGGGTCTTTGGTGCCGGTCGCGTCGTCGACCAGGTCGGTCCAGTACTTGAAGACGGTGCTGAACGCCGGGACCTTGCTCGGCGTGTAGTAGAAGAGGCTGTTCGAGACGGTCACTCCGTGCCGGTCCGGGTAGAGACCGGTCTGGGTGGAAAGGATCCCGCCCGCGGTATGCGAGATCAGGATGGTGTGGTCGTTCGTGAACAGCGTCCCGTTCGACCTGAGGAAATTGAGCAGATGCGGCATCTTCTCGAGGTCGGATGCGACGCTTTGGTTGTCGCGCGCATAGTGCGTGTTGTCGAACTGCAGATAGACGACGTGCTCGATCTTGCCCCCTACCGAGTTCAACTTGCAGCCGTTCGCTGCGAGCGCGCGTGACGAGCTACCACCGTTCGATTGGACTTTTGCTGCTGCGAAGCCCGTTGCGACGAGAGCTGCAACCAGCATCAGGCCGAGCACCTTCAGCCCGTTACAGTTCATGAGCTGTCCTCCCCCTTGAGTTGGCGGCAGTCCGAAGTTACAAAATTCGGGCCGGCGATGAGAGTCGATGCGTCAATGGAGCGGTTACGGTCTTGCGAAGCCCATGCCTTCGTACATCTTCGTGAGCGTGGGCTCTGATTCGGCGCGTGCCTTCTCTGCGCCGACGGCCAGCAACCGGAAGAGCTCTGCTGGATCCTGGCGTAGCTCGTGGTAGCGCGGTTGGATCGGGGTGAGCAGCTCGACGATCGCGTCGGCGACGTCTGATTTGAAGTCGCCGTAGCCCTTCCCGTCGTAACGTGACTCGACGTCCTTGATCGAGTCGCCGGTGACGACGGTCATGAGCTCGATCAGGTTAGAGATTCCCGGCTTCTCCTCCGGATCGTGGCGGACTTCGTTGCCGGAGTCCGTGACGGCCGTCTTGAGTTTCTTGCGGATCGTCTCGGGCGGATCGAGCATCAGCACCGTGCCACTTTCGGCACCGCGCGACTTGGACATCTTCACCGCGGGCTCCTGGAGGTTCATCACGCGGCCGCCGGTCTCCGGGTAGACGCCCTTGGGCACGACGAGCGTCTCGCCGTAGCGCGAGTTGAAGCGCTGCGCGATGTCGCGGGTGAGCTCGAGGTGCTGGCGCTGGTCGTCGCCGATCGGGACGATGTCGGTGCGGTATAGGAGGATGTCGCTCGCCATCAAGACGGGGTAGGTGAAGAGAGCCGCGGAGATGAAGGACTCTTCGGCGGACTTCTCCTTGAACTGGGTCATCCGGCCGAGCTGCCCATGACTAGCCACCGACGACAGCAGCCAAGTCGCCTCGGTGTGAGCGGTCACGTGGCTCTGGACGAAAACGGTCGCGCGGTCCGGGTCGATCCCCGTCGCGAAGAGCATGGCCGCGATGTCCAGCGTTCCCTCCTGCAGTGCGGCCGGATCGTGGTCGATCGTGATTGCGTGCAGGTCGACGATGCAGAAGAAAGCCTCCCCTTGCTCCTGGGTCGCCGCGTACTGGCGGAAGCCGCCGCTGTAGTTGCCGATATGGGCGTCGCCGCTCGGCTGGATGCCGCTGAAGATCCGCATTAGACGCACAAAAGTATCCTGAGTTCCATGGCCGTGACGGGATCTCCGGAGCTTCTGATCGTGATGAGCGCGAATGCGACTCCCGAGGAGGTCGAGCACGTCGTGGCCCGGCTCGACGAGGCGGGGGCCCACGCCCACGTGACGCCCGGGCGCGAGGCGACCGTGATCGCCGCGATCGGCGAGCGGGACGAGCTGGCCGCCCTGCCGCTCGAGGGCTATCCAGGAGTCGAGCAGGTCATGCCGATCCTCAAGCCGTACAAGCTTGTCTCCCGCGAGCTGTCGCCGGATCCGACCGTGATCGAGGTGCGCGGCAGGCGCATCGGCGACGACGCGTTCGGGCTGATCGCCGGGCCGTGCACGGTCGAGTACCGCGAGCAGACGCTCGAGACGGCCCGCGCCGTCGCGCAGGCCGGCGGGACGATGTTGCGCGGTGGGGCGTTCAAGCCGCGGACCTCGCCGTACACCTTCAGCGGGCTCGGCGAAGAGGCGCTAACGATCCTCGTCGAGGCGCGCGAGGAGACCGGCTTGCCGATCGTGACCGAGCTGATGGATCCGCGGGACGTGGAGGCCGTCCTCGAGCACGCGGACGTGATCCAGATCGGCGCGCGCAACATGCAGAACTTCAACTTGCTCTCCGAGGTCGGCCGGGCGGACAAGCCGGTGCTGTTGAAGCGTGGGCCAGCTGCGTCGATCGAGGAGCTGCTGATGGCGGCCGAGTACATCGTCAAGGAAGGGAACGCCGAGGTGATCCTGTGCGAGCGCGGGATCACGACGTTCGAGCGGGCGACGCGTTACACGCTGGACATCAGCGCCATCCCCGTCTTGAAGCAGGAGACGCACTTGCCGGTGATCGTCGACCCGTCTCATGCTGCGGGCCGGCGCGACCTCGTCCTGCCGCTCGCCCGTGCTGCGGTTGCGGCGGGCGCGGACGGGATCATCGTCGAGGTGCACCCGCGTCCGGAGGAAGCGCTCTGTGACGGTCCGCAGCAGATTCCCGTCGCGGACTTTCCGGAGTTCGCGGACGAGATCCGCACCCTGGCCCAGTTGATGGGCCGCACGATCGGCTGACGTGAAAGTCGAACGACTGGCGATCGTCGGTACAGGGCTGATCGGCGCATCGGTCGGGCTGGCCGCGCGCGAGGCGGGCGTCACTGACGTGCGCGGTTGGGACATCGACGCCGAAGCGCTCGGCGTCGCAGGTGAGCGGGGCGCCGTCGACGCGGCTGAGTCGCTCGGCGACGCGGTCTCGGGCGCGGAGCTCGTGATCGTCGCGGCGCCGGTCGCGGCTTTGCCCGGGCAGGTCGCAGCGGTGCTCGACGCGACAGGCGACGGGACGACGGTGACCGATGTTGGTTCGACGAAGACTCTTGTCACGCGTGCCGTCAGCGACGGCCGCTTTATCGGAGGACATCCCGTCTGCGGCTCGGAGGCGCACGGGCCTGCGCATGCAACGGCGGGGCTCTTTCGTGGCGCAACGTGGTTCCTCACGCCCGACACGACGTCGGACCCGGAGCGCTACCGGACGCTGCACGGGTTCGTGGCATCGCTCGGCGCCGTGCCGATCGCGGTCGATCCGCAGGCGCACGACCGGCTGGTCGCCCTCACGAGTCACCTGCCACACGCGCTTGCGAACGTGCTCCTGAATCAGGCCGGCGCGTCGCGGGTCGACGGCCACGAGCCGCTCGCAGCGGCGGGCGGTTCGCTGCGGGACATGACGCGGGTCGCCGGCGCGAACCCGCGCATCTGGGTCGACATCTTCCTCGACAACGCGGAGGCTCTGGCTGCGGCGCTCGCCGAGCACCGGCGTCGCATCGAGCAGGTGGAGCAGGCGCTCGCATCGGGTGACGCGGGCTTCCTCGCTCGCTGGATCGGCGAGGCATCCGACAACCGGCGGCGCATGCTCGCCGACGCGTACGAGCAGCCGGGAATGCTGCAGCGGTTGCGCGTACACGTACCCGACCGGCCGGGTGTCCTCGCCGGCATCGCGCAGGCGCTCGGCGCGGAGCGCATCAACATCGAGGACTTCGAGCTACAACATCTTTCGCGGGAGCGAGGCGGCACGCTCACACTCCTCGTCGGCGGCGCAGACGAGGCGGAGCGCGCGGCGAGCATCCTCGAAGCGCAGGGGTACCACGTCGTCGTGTCACCCGTCCTCGAATGACGTGTCCCGGTGTCGGACACCGTGCCTGGGGTGTGACGCGAACGTGCCGCACCTGAGATCGACCCTGCACCTGGGCGCGAGGCTTCATCCACAGGCCGGTGTCGGACACAATGCCTTGGGTGTGACTGAAGCGTGACGAGGGTCGAGCCGGCCGGGTCGTTCGTCGGGCACCTTGGTGTGCCTGGCGACAAGTCGATTTCACATCGTGCGGTGCTGATTGGCGCGCTCGCTGGAGGCGAGACGCATGTGCGCGGGTTCGGGCGCTCCGCCGACACGCAGTCGACCATCGACGCCGTACGTGCGCTCGGGGTCCAGGTCGACGACCTCGCCGACGACGAGCTCGTCGTCCACGGCGTCGGGCTGCGCGGTCTTCAGGCGCTTGACGAACCGATCGACGCCGGCAACGCGGGAACACTGATGCGACTCCTGACGGGAATCCTCGCCGGCCAGGAGGGACGCTTCGAGGTGACCGGCGACGAGTCGCTGCGCACAAGGCCGATGGACCGCATCGCCGAGCCACTCAAGCGAATGGGTGCACGGATCGACACGGCGAACGGTCTGCCGCCGGTCGTCATCCAGGGAAGCGCCACGCTGAAGGGGATCGAATACGCATTGCCGGTCGCGAGCGCGCAGGTGAAGTCGGCCGTCCTCCTCGCGGCACTGAACGCGAAGCGCCAGACGACGGTCGTCGAGCCCATGCCGACGCGCGATCACACCGAGCTCATGCTCGAGGCGGCCGGCGCACAGGTTCGCCGTACGCCGGGCTCGGTCTCGGTCGAGCCGGGGGGCTCCCTACGCCTGCCCGAGGTCGCCGTCCCGGGCGACTTCTCCTCTGCGGCACCGTTCATCGTGGCGGCGACGCTCCTCGCAGGTTCCGAGTTGACGCTCCACGGGGTGGGCTTGAACCCGCGGCGGACCGGCCTCCTGGACGTCCTAGAGCGGATGGGCGCGCGCATCAGCATCTTCAACCGCAGCAAGGTCGGCGGCGAGATGATCGGCGACATCGACGTCCGTTCCGCCGAGCTGACCGCGACGGATGTCGACCCCGGCGAGGTGCCGCGCCTTGTCGACGAACTGCCGCTCTTCGCCCTTGCCGCCGGCAGCGCCCGCGGTGTCAGCCACCTAACTGGGGCTGAGGAGCTCCGCCTGAAGGAAACGGACCGCATCGAAACCGTGACGAATGGCCTCCGCGCACTTGGCGTGAGGATCCAGGCGCGCGACGATGGCTTCGAGGTGAGAGGTGTCCCCACGCGCCCGGTCGGCGGGCGGATGCCGTCGGACGGAGACCATCGCATCGCGATCCTCGCGGCGGTGGCCGGGATCGTCTCCCGCGAGGGCACGGACGTCGAGGGAGCCGACTCGGTCGCTATAAGCTTCCCCGGGTTTTTCGACCTCCTCGATTCAGTCTCCAGACGATGATCGTCGCCATAGACGGCCCCGCAGGGGCAGGCAAGAGCACGGTCGCACGGCGCCTCGCCGAGCGGCTGGGCTTCCGCTACCTCGATACCGGTGCGATGTACCGCGCCCTCACGTGGCTCGCGATGCAGCGCAGCCTTCCGCTCGGCGACGGCGAGCCGCTCGGCGAGCTCGCACAATCGAACCCGGTGACCTTCGACGAAGGCGGCAGGGTCTGGATCGCCGGCACCGACGTGACTTCCTCGATCCGCAGGTCGAACATCGACCGCAACGTCCCCGCTGTCGCACGGCATCGTGCGGTGCGTGCGGTGATGCGCGAACGCCAGCGCGAGCTCGGCCACCAGGGAGACGTCGTGATCGAGGGACGGGACATCGGCACGGTCGTCGCTCCCGACGCCGAGGTGAAGATCTATCTCAACGCCGATCCGACCGTTCGCGCACGGCGCAGACAGGTCGAGCGTCCGGACATCGGCGGCGACGCGCTTGCGACCGATCTGCGGCTGCGCGACCAGAGTGACGCCGCGCGGATGCGACCTGCCGACGACGCGGACCAGATCGACACGACCGACCTCCAGGTCGACGACGTCGTCACTCGCATCGAAGAGCTCGTGCAGCAGCGCCTGGCCGCGTCCAGACCATGAACCGAACGCAGCTCGTCCAGCTGTTCGGACGACCGTTCTTCGACGGCCTGACGCGGGTCGCCGCACGGTTCCGTGTGTACGGGCGCGATCGAATCCCGCTGAACGGCCCGGTCGTGCTCTGCTTCAACCACTTCTCCTGGGCCGACCCCTGGGTGATGGGCTCGCAGGTTCCGCGCACGCTCTACTACGTTGCGAAGCAGGAAGCGCACGCCACACCCTTCATCGGACCGCTCATCCGTGCCTTCGGGACGATCTCCGTCCGGCGGGGGGAATCCGACCGCGAGGCGGTTCGCCTCATGCGCGAGATCGTCCACCGTGGCGACGCCCTCGGCATGTTCCCGGAAGGCACGCGGCAGAAGCATGAGCCCGGGCCCGTGATGCCCGGCGCGGCGATGATCGCGGTGCAGGAAGGTGCACCCGTCGTCTGCGGCGCCATCCACGGCAGCCAGTTCTGGAAGCCCGGAAACTTCCATCCGATCTCGGTCGCCTTCGGGGAGCCCATGGACGTCACCGCCCATCCGAAGAACTCGAAGGGCTACCGCGCAGCCGCGCTGGACATCCAGTACGAGCTCCGGCGCCTCTGGGAGTTCCTCGTGCTCACGCACGAGCAGGGGCGGCCGCGCGTGGCGATCCCACCGAGATGACCGAGGTCGAGCCGGCCCCGCTGATCGGGACGGTGGCGATCGTCGGCTTCCCGAACGTCGGCAAGTCGACGCTCGTGAACCGCCTTACCGGCTCGCGTGCCGCGGTTGTCCACGAGACATCGGGTGTGACGCGCGATCGCAAGGAGCTCGTCGCCGAATGGAACGGCAAGCGCTTCCTCTTGATCGACACAGGTGGCGTCGACATCGCCGACCAGTCGCCGATGACACAGTCGATCGCGGTGCAGGCGAAGGAGGCGGTGTCACAGGCCGACCTCGTGCTCTTCGTCGTCGACGCCAAATCAGGAGTGAGCCCGGGAGACGCTGAGGTCGCGGACATTCTTCGTCGCGCACGCAAGCCGGTGCTCCTGATCGCCAACAAGATCGACGATCCGAGCCAAGAGAGCCTCGCGCTCGACCTGCACCGGCTCGGGCTCGGCGACCCGATTCCGATCTCGGCCCTGCACGGCCACAGCACCGGCGACCTGCTCGACATGGTCGTCGACCAGCTGCCGGGGACGGGTCGTGCCGAGATTCCCGACGAAGCGATCCGCGTCGCGATCCTCGGACGGCCGAACGTCGGGAAGTCGTCGCTCTTGAACGCGATCCTCGGGCAGGAACGCGTCATCGTCTCCGCGACTCCCGGTACGACCCGCGACTCGATCGACACGATCTTCCAGCGCGGTGACCGCACCTTCGTCCTGGTCGACACGGCCGGCATCAGACGCAAGCGGAAGCATCGACAGGGCATCGAGTACTGGTCGGAACTACGCGCGCGCGAAGCGGCTGAGCGCGCCGACGTCGCGCTCGTCCTGATCGACACCACGGAAGGCCTCGTCGACCACGATCTCGCAGTCGCGGATATCGCGCGGAAGGCTCAGGACTCGACGATGGTCGTCCTCTCGAAATGGGACGAGACGTCGATCGGCATCGAGGACATCCGGCCCGAGCTCGAGCGCCGCCTGAAGCAGCGCCCACCGCACGTGGCCGTGTCATCCAAAACGGGACGCGGCATCGAGCGGCTGCTCGACGGAATCGAGAAGCTCTACGACAAGCACGTCGCGCGAGTATCGACGTCGGAGCTGAACCGCTTCCTGGCCGAGTTGCGTGAAGCACGGCAGCCACCGTCACGGAACGACAAGCGTCTGAATCTGCTGTACGGCGCGCAGGTGTCGGCCCGCCCGCCGCGCTTCAGGTTCACGGTGAACGATCCAACGCTCGTGACTCGCGACTACGGCTACTGGGTCGAGAACCAGGTGCGGGAGCGGTTTGAGCTCGAGGGCGTGCCGGTCACGATCGACTTCGTTCCGCGCTGAACGAGATGTGCAGCACCTCGCCGCGGTCGACGAAGCCGGCGCGCCGGTAGATCCTCGCCTCGTCCGAGCCGTGGGCCATCAGGAAGACAAGGGTCATGCCCTTGTCGTGCGCTGCGCGCGTGAGCCAGCCGGCCATCGCCGCGGCGATTCCGCGGCGCCTGAACTTCTCGCGCACCCCGATCGCCGCGAGCTCGGTGACACCGTCGTGCGGCGCGACGCACAGTCCTGCCCCGGCGGCCTCGCCCGTTTCCACGCTTCGCGCAAGGACGACGACACCGCCGGTGTCGGCCGTCCGCCGAAGTCCCGCGACGGCGCTGTCCGGCATGGGCTCGGTTTCTCCGTAGGCTTCCCACTGAACCTCCGCGACGCCGCGGAACTCGTTCTCGGTGGAAGGTGAGACGAGCTCGACGCCGGCCGGAGGTTCGAACTGCGGGGCCTGGCAGGTCATGAGCGGGAGCCGTCCTTCGATCTCGAAGCCGGCCCGGATCAGCTCCGCCTCGACGGTCGGAGCCACGGACGGGATGTATTCGAGCCGCGGCTTGCGGTCGCGAGCCCGATACGCGTTGACGAGCGCTTCGACGTCCTCAGGTGACGCGCTCCCGCCCTCGTCGGGGATCGCGTAGTTGAGATAGGGGTTGTCCGTGCCCCGCGTGAACGTCGCGAGAAACGAGCCGATCTGCTCCGTGTCACGACCCCGAGGGGCGTGCTGGCGGAGTGCGTCCTGGATCCTGCTCTCCAGGTCCATTCGAACCTCCTGATCCGTCAGGATGACGCGCGTGAAGATCGTAGTCGTGGGCGGGGGCTCGTGGGGGACAGGCTTCTCCTGTTTGCTGCGCGACCGTGGCCATGACGTGACACTTGCGTGTCGGGATCCGGAGCAGGTGCGCGCGATCGACGAGACCGGCCGCAATCCGAAATACCTGACCAACGCCGATCTCAGCGGCGTGCGGGCTACGACTGTCGACGCGGCGCCCCTCGCGGACGCCGAGGTGATCGTGCTCGCGGTTCCGAGCCGCGCGTTCGCAGACGTCGCTGCGGCGCTGCCGGGGAAGGCGCCGGTGCTGATCCTCACGAAGGGTCTCGACCCCGCGACGGGAAACCGTCTCTCGACCCGCGTCGAGGGCCGCTCGGTCGCGGTGCTCTCCGGCCCGAACATGGCGGAGGAGATCGCGGACGGCCTCCCGACGGCGACCGTGATCGCGAGCGACGACCGCGAGCTCGCGGAGCGCTTGCAGGAGGCGATCAACTCGATGGTCTTCCGCATCTACGTGAACGACGACCTCGTCGGTGTCGAGCTGTGCGCAGCGGCGAAGAACGTGATTGCGCTGGCGGCCGGCGGGGTGGACGGGCTCGGCCTCGGCGACAACGCGAAGGCGAGCCTGATCACGCGCGGCCTCGTGGAGATGTCGCGGCTCGGTGAGGCCTGCGGCGCGCAGGCGGAGACGTTCTCCGGTCTCGCCGGCATGGGTGATCTCAACGTCACCTGCTACTCGGGCTATGGCCGAAACCGGAAGGCAGGCGAGCTGATCGCCCGCGGTGCGACCGCCGACGAGGCCGCCGCCCAGATCGGGCAAGTCGTGGAAGGCCTGACGACGGCGCCCGTTCTCAGAGATCTCTCACATAGGGTCGGCGTGGAGCTTCCGATCACCGAAGGGGTCTGCCGCGTCCTCGGCGGTGAGAGCCTCGACGGGCTCCTCGCTAGCCTGATGGGCCGCCAGCCCACCGCGGAATGAAGGCTACGATGGGACGCGATGCGCTCCGCCGCCGCAGCGCTCGCCGCCCTGGTTCTCCTGCTCGTCGCAGCAGGCTGCGGTAGCAGCAGCGCCGCAACTCGCACCTCGTCCGGCAGCGATGCAGCGAGTTTCGTGCCGCCGAGTGCGCTTGCGTATGTCAGCGCCGACGCGAACCTCGATTCGCAGCAGTGGCAGGTCGTCACCGATCTCTTCGGACCGCTTCCGAGCACGCTCGACTACAAGAACGAGATCAAGCCCGCGCTCGGCGACCGCGTGAACCTCGCGGTGCTCGGCATCGACAGCGGCAAGCCCGAGGCGATTGCGCTCGTCAAACCGGCCGACCAGGCGAAGCTGCGCTCGCTCGCGAAAAAGTTCGACCAAGGAAGCGAGCACTACACCGTCGAGCAGATCGGCGGCTGGTCGGTCGTCGCCGATTCCGCCGAGGCGTTCCAGGCCGTGCGGAACGCCGACTCCGGAAGCTCGCTTGCCGACAGCGCCGAGTTCAAGAGCGCCATGTCGCAGGTGGGCGACTCCGGATTTGCGACCGCGTATGCGTCTGGAGCCGGTCTGCAGCAGCTGTCGGCAAAGCTGCAAGCGCTCGTACGGGTCGCTGGTTCGCCGCGCTGGGTCGCTGCAGGCATCTGGGCGGACAAGAGTGCGTTGCAGATCAAGGCGCGTGCCGCCGGAGGAACGTCGCCGCCGCCCTACCGACCGGCGCTGCTGCACGACGTCCCGTCGGGCGCGATTCTCGCGGTCTCGTTCAAGAACGTGAATCAGCTCCTCGCGCGCATCCAGAGCGAGCCCCTGCTGCGTGGGTCGATGCCACCGTTCGTCACGGGTCTCCGCTCGCTCACCGGTGAAGGCGTGCTGTACCTCCTGCCGGGGGTCCTCCTGCCGGTCATGACCCTCGAAGTTCATCCGAGTGATCCTGTGGCTGCGGCGAAAGCGCTTCGCGGTGTCGCGGCGAAGGCCGCCCGCATGCTGCCTCTCCATGTGGAACGGCATGGGAAGGTCGTTCTCCTCACCAACGCGGCGCCGGGGAGCAGCCCCGGAAGTGGATCCCTCACCGATGACCAGCCGTTCAAGGATGCGCTCGCCGAAGCCGATGTCCCCGCCGAGATCACATGGCTGGCATACGCAGACATTCAGAGGCTCGCCCCGATCCTGCAGGCGCTCGCTTCGCTGGCCGGGAACGGCCAGTACAAGGTGAATCTGAACTTGAAGCTCGACAAGTTCCAGACGCTCGTCGCCTTCGGCGCCCGTTCCGGCTCGACGGGTGGAATAGAAGCCAGGCTCACGCTCCGCTAGCGCGGACACTCGGCGGCCTCCTCGCCTTCGTCGCGCTCGCGCTCGCAGGCTGCGGCGGGACGACGAACCCGCGCTCAGGCGCCACCGACCTCGTGCCCGTCTCCGTTCCGCTGTTCGTCGCCATCGATTCCGACCTCGGCTCGCCGCAGTGGCAGAACGTCAACGCGCTCGCGGACAAGTTCCCGGACAAGCAGAAGGCGATCGACACGATCAAGCAACAGCTGCAAAAGAAGGGTCTCGACTGGGAGCACGACCTCAAGCCGGCGCTCGGTCCGGAAATGGACGTGGTCATGCTCGACCTTGCGCGCCCGGACCAGACGGTGGCGCTGATGCAGCCGAAGGACAAGGGTGCCTTCGAGCGCGCCGTGAAGAAGGGTAACCGCATCGATCCGTCGAGCCAGCTCGTCTACGACGACTTCCACGGCTGGACGGTCATGTCCGACAAGCAAGCGACGATCGCCGCGTTTGAGCAGGCGAGCGACTCCGCGAAGCGCATGCTCTCCGCGGACACGACGTTCTCGTCGGCAATGGCCAAGGCGGGAGACGGCATCTTTCGCGCGTACGTCAACGGGCCGCGCGTGATGGCTGCGGCGCGAAAGCTCCTCGGTCCGGACTCTGCGTCGTACTTCAAGAAGCTCGGGACGCTCGAATGGCTCCTGATGAGCGTGCGGGCGAAGCCCGACGGCATCGCCTGGGACACGACCGTCCACGGAACGCCCGGAAAGCAGAGCGCGTCGGCGCACAATTCCGACGGGAGCCTGCAGAAGCTCGTGCCGAAAGACGCGTTGCTCTACCTCGCCTTCCACGGATCGAAAGGGATGCTTTCCGGGCTCAGCGGCAATCCGATCCTGCAGCGGTCCGGCTTCAAGGGGCTCGGACAGGCTCTGCAGCAGTTCGACACGATTCTCCAGGGCGAGAACGCGCTCTACGTCCGCGCAGCCGGCGGTCATCTGCCCGAGGTCACGCTCATTGCGACGCCTGGACATGGTGTTGACGGCGCGGCGGTATTCGCTCGTGCCCTCAAGGGCTTCGCCAAGGGCCAGGAGCTGCACCTCCACTACGCGAACGTCAAGAGCAGGCTCGTCGTCACCGATCTCCCCGCAGGGATCAAGTTCGCGAAGACGGGCGGCAAGAGCCTGGCAGAGAGCGCTGACTTCCAGGGTGCCGCCAAGAGCTCCGGAATGCCGGTCAGGCCCCAGGCCGTTCTGTACGTCGACATCCACAGCACGATCCCGGTCATCGTGCGCCTCGGCAACGGCGCGCTCCCGGCCGAAGTGGCGCGGAACCTCGCGCCGCTGCGCTCCGCAATGGAGTACGCGGTACGGCGCTCCCACGAGCTTCAGGTCTCGTTTTTCCTGCGCATCAGGTAGTCAGGCGTTCTGTGTAGCCTGTGGGCCGATGGCCGCCCGCGAGTTTCTCTTCACCTCCGAGTCCGTCACCGAGGGGCATCCCGACAAGGTCGCCGACCAGATCTCGGATTCTGTCCTCGACGCCGTTCTGGCCGAGGATCCGGAAGGCCGTGTCGCCTGCGAGACGCTGATCACGACCGGCCTCGTGGTCGTCGCCGGCGAGATCTCGACGAAGACCTATGTCGACATCCCCAAGCTCGTGCGCGAGCGGATCTCCGAGATCGGCTACACGCACTCCGAGTGGGGCTTCGACGCGAACACCTGCGGGGTCGTCGTGGCGCTCGACGAGCAGTCGCCCGACATCGCACAGGGCGTCGATTCGTCGTACGAGATGCAGCACGACCCGGGCGACGAGGATCCGCTCGACCGGGTCGGAGCCGGCGACCAGGGAATGATGTTCGGCTACGCGTCGAACGAGACGAAGGAGCTGATGCCCCTTCCGATCATGCTGGCGCACAAGATTTGCAAGCGGCTGGCCGAGGTGCGCAAGGCGGGCGACCTGCCCTACCTGCGGCCCGACGGCAAGGCGCAGGTTACGGTTCGCTACGAGATCGACGACGAGGGACGGCAGCGGCCGGTCGAGATCGAGCGGGTGCTCGTGTCGACGCAGCACTCCGACGGGATTTCATCCGAGGATCTGATCAAGCCCGACATCGTCGACCGCGTGCTGCGGCCAATTCTTCCGGCGGATCTCTACGACGAGAAGCGCTTGATGGACGACCGGGACTTCGTGTTCGTCAACCCGACCGGCAAGTTTGTGATCGGCGGCCCGATGGGCGACACGGGATTGACGGGACGGAAGATCATCGTCGACACGTACGGCGGCGCGGCGCGACATGGTGGCGGCGCGTTCTCCGGCAAGGATCCGACGAAGGTAGACCGGTCAGCGGCTTACGCCGCGCGTTATGTCGCGAAGAACATCGTCGCGGCGGGCCTCGCGGATCGCTGCGAGGTGAACGTCGCGTATGCGATCGGAGTCGCACACCCGGTGTCGATCGCGGTGCAGACGTTCAACACGGAGCACATTCCGACGGATCAGCTCGAGGCGCTCGTGCGGGAGCATTTCGACCTGCGCCCTGCGGCGATCCTGCGGGATCTCGACCTGCGGCGGCCGATCTTTACGAAGACCGCCGCGTACGGTCACTTCGGTCGCGAGGACCGGGACTTCACGTGGGAGCGCACCGACAAGGCGGATGCCCTGCGTGAGGCGTCGCGCGTCGGTTCAGCTGCGTCGGTGTAGCGCGTCGAACGTGCTGTTGCCCGTCACGTAGCGCAGATCCCGAACCTTCAGTCCGAGCACGCGTCCGTCGAGCGGCGTCTCCGGCACGTCGATGTAGAGGCCGAGGGCTGCTGTGGGTGAGCCGCTCGCGAGGAAGACGAGCGGCGTGCAGTAGAAGAGGTAGCGCTCGAGCGGGCGGTGCGCCTCGGCGGTCGAGACCAGCGCGGCCTGGCCGATGAAGAGGACCGTGCAGCCGAGCGCCATCGCAGCCGTCGCGTGTTCGAGCTTCGTGCGCGGCTTCGCGAGCATGTAGCCGACGCCGAGGAACGCGCCGGGGACGACGGCGAGCCCCAGTGCGAACGGGAGGAGCGCTGCGTTGATCAGGACCCAGTGCGCGAGTGGACCGATCGCCGGGCGCAGGGGAGTCGCACCGCCGTACGTGCCGAGGGCGCCGGGGATGAACAGCAGCGCGGCGACGAGGGCCGAAACGAGCACAGCCGGGAGCGCATGCCGGCGATAGTTGCCGCGGCCGCAGAGTGCGATCGCAGCGAGGTAGACGACGGGCAGGATCAGGAACTGCACGCGGGCGACTGGACGAGCGGCGCAAGCGGGGCGGGGGAAGAAGAAGGGCTCGCCGCGGATCGAGAGCCCGTGTCCTGCGGCGATCGACTGCGAGAGCTTCTCGTAGAGGAGCTCATTGTCGAAGATCATCGGGGTCAGGTGGCCCATGGACTGCCAGGCGTGGTAGCTCGCGGCGACGTCGAAGACCAGCGGCAGCGCGAGGCAGCGCACAAGGGTGCGCGAGAGGATCAGGGTCGGGGCAGCGGCATTTTGGGCAGCCGTAGTCGGAACGCCGCTGATGCCTCTCGTATCGGCGCGGAGCCCTCAGCCCGTTAGCCAGGGACAGTCGCTGGGACCCGGCTCGTCCGGCCCAGTCCGGTGCCAGCCACGTGACGTGTCCGCGAAAGACACGTGCCAGGGACTGTCCTGGCACGGGCCGTTTTCGGCCCTGTCCGCCTGGGAGGCTGTTGCTACGCGGGGCGCACGAAAAGGCCCGCAGCGGCTTTTTCGCCGATCGCGCGCTCCTGGCCGTTCAGCTTCACGGTGACCTGGCCCGCTGCCGGCTGGGCCTCACGGACTTCGATCTCGCTGCCCGGGACGAGGCCCTCCTCGTAGAACCAGTGCAGAAGCTCCCCGTCGTGCTCGGCGAGTCGCACGATCGTCGCTCGGTCTCCCGCGGCCAGATCCGAGAGCGCAGCCAGCTCACGGTTCTCCGCCTGCTCGAAGTCAGGGTCGACCGGCCAGCCGTGCGGACAGCGGGCGGGATGCCCGAGTTTTTCCTCGATCCGCTCGACCATGTCTTCGGTGAACGTGTCTCCGAGGAGGTCGGCCTGGACGTGCGCCTCGGCCGCGGTGTAGCCCATGAAGTCGGTGAGCAGCCGCTCGATGATCCTGTGCTTCCGCACGACCCGCTCGGCCCGCTTGCGTCCCGTCCCCGTGAGCAGCGCCTCCTTGTGCTCGCCGCGCTCGATCAGTCCGTCGCCCTCGAGCCGCTTCAGCATCTCCCCGGCCGACGCCCGCGAGACGCCAAGCATCTCCGCCACGCGTGAGGCGAGGGTCGGCGACCCGCCACCGAGAGGCCGGTACTCGCCGATCGGAAAAGCGAGGAAGTAGATCGTCTCGAGGTACTCGTCAACCGAGTGTCCTTGCGCCATCCAGGCTGATCGTAGCCTGTAAGGTGACCCTTACATGAGCACCGCGCAGACTCTCGGCCTCGGCGCGATCGCCGGCTTCACGATCTTCCTCGGCCTGCCGATCGGCCGCATGCAGAACGTCAGCGCCGAGACCAAGGCGTTCCTCGCCGCGACCGCGACCGGCGTCCTGATCTTCCTGCTCTGGGACGTCCTCAGCGAGGCTGTCGGCCCCGTGGAGACGGCGCTCGAGGAAGGACACGACGGCCGCTTCGCCTGGCTCGCCTTTCTTCTCACCGCAGGCTTCTTCGTCGGCCTGATGGCCCTCGTCTACTACGACGTGTGGATGAAGCGGCGCCGCCGACGGGCCTTCCTCGGCCCCGGCGCGGCCTCGACCGCCGAGTTCGAGCACGAACACCACTTCGTGGGGATGTCGCCCGCACGCTGGCTCGCGATCTTCATCGCGACCGGCATCGGGCTGCACAACTTCTCCGAGGGCCTCGCGATCGGCCAGTCCGCCGCCTCCGACCAGATCAACCTCGCGATCGTGCTGATCATCGGCTTCGGCCTCCACAACGCGACGGAAGGCCTGGGTATCTGCGCACCGCTCGCAGGGGACAAGGAGCGGCCCAGTTGGCGCTTCCTCGGATTGCTCGGCCTGATCGCCGGCGCACCGACCTTCTTCGGCACCCTCGTCGGCCAGGTCTGGGTCAACGAGTCGGTCTCGATCGTCTTCTTCGCACTCGCCGCCGGCTCGATCCTCTACGTCGTGATGGAGCTCCTGAACGTGGGACGCGTGCTCGCCTCGAAGACGCTCGTGACGTGGGGCGTCCTGCTCGGCCTCTTCCTCGGCTTCGGAACAGACTTCATCCTCGTCGCCGCAGGGGCTTAGCGTCACACCCCGGCCGTAGGGTGGCCGGGTGACCCGTTACGCCTCGGTCTACCCGCTCGTGACCGCCCGCGCGCTCGCGCGCGAGTTCACCTACGAGATCCCGGACGACGTCGGCCCCGGCGCCGTCGTCGAGGTGCGCTTCGGCAACTCGAAGCAGCGAGGCGTCGTGACCGAGGTCGACGTCCAGCCGCCGAAAGGAATCGAGACGTCGCTGGTCGAGCGTATCGTCGAGGAGCTACCGCGACCACTCGTCGAGCTCGCTCTCTGGGTGGCCGACTACTACGGCTCGACACCCGGTCGCGCACTGACGCTCGTCGCACCGGTGCAGAGGAAGGCACGCGGAACGCGCCCACAACCGGCGGAACGGGACGCACTGACCGGAGAGGCCGAGCCCGCCGAGCTCAGCGCGACGCAACGGGCGGCAGTCGACCGCATCACCGCCGCGCTGGACGCACACGAGTCGGCGAACTTCCTCCTCTACGGCGCCACCGGAAGCGGCAAGACCGAGGTCTATCTCCAGGCGTGCGCAACCGCGCTGCAGCGCGGTTGCGGCGCGATCATCCTCGTGCCCGAGATCGCGCTGACGCCGCAGACGCTCGGCCGCTTTCGCGCACGCTTCGGCGAGCGCATCGCCGTCTTGCATTCCGCATTGAGCGAGGCGGAGCGCCGCGACGAGCGTACGCGCATCGCGAGCGGGGAGGCGCCGATCGTCGTCGGCGCCCGTTCGGCCGTGTTCGCGCCGGTGCCGCGACTCGGGATCATCTGCGTCGACGAGGAACACGACGCGTCGTACAAGCAGGAATCCGATCCGCGGTACGACGCCCGCACGGTTGCCGCGAAACGCGCCGCACTGGAAGGCGCGGTTGCGGTGTTCGGGAGCGCGACGCCGCGGCCCGAGAGCTGGGGGAAGCTCGAGCGCCTCAATCTGGGCGGCCGCCTTGCCGGGCCACTACCGCCGGTGCGCGTCGTCGACCTGCGCCGGGAGGCCGGCTACCCGTTGTCGGCGCCGCTCCTCGCGGAGCTCGGCGCGATCGAGGAGCACGGCGGCAAGGCGATCCTGCTGCTCAACCGTCGCGGCGTTGCGCCCGCGCTCCACTGCCGGGCGTGTGGGACGACCGTGCGCTGCGAAAACTGCGACGTGGCGCTCGTGCTGCACGGCGACCACCGACTGCGCTGCCATCACTGCGGGCACACCGAGCCCGAGCCGGAAACCTGCTCCGCGTGCGGCTCCACCGAGATCGCACGGCTCGGTGCCGGCACGCAACGACTCGAACGCGAGCTCGAGGCCAAGCTGCCCGAGCTGGAGCGAATCAGGCTCGACGCCGACGCCGTCGAGAAGCCAGGCGCGCTCGCTGCAGCGCTGACCCGGTTCGCCGAGGCGGACCGCGTCGTGCTCGTCGGCACGCAGATGGTGGCCAAGGGTCATCACTTCTCGGGCGTCGCGCTCGCGGCAGTGGTCGACGCCGACACCGGGCTCGGCATGCCGGACTTTCGCGCCGAGGAACGAACGTTCCAGTTGCTGACGCAGCTCGCAGGCCGAAGCGGCCGTGACGCGCCCGGGCGCGTGCTCGTGCAGACGTTCCAGCCGGACTCGCGCGCGATCGAGCTCGCTGCACGCCACGACGTCGACAGATTCCTGAACAGCGAGCTCGAGCGGCGCCGCACGCTCGGCTATCCGCCGTTCAGCCATCTCGTTCGCATCGTCGTGAGCGGACCCGACCCGGATGCGCCGCTCCAGGCGTTGAGTGAGGTCAAGCAGGGCCTCACCGGAGACGTGCTCGGCCCCGCGCCGCTGCTTCGTCTGCGCGGCAAGTACCGCGCTCAGCTCGTGGCGAAGACGGAACAACCGCGCCAGCTCGCCGCGCAGGCGAGTCGACTGCTCAGCGCCGCCGCTCCCGCGATGCGCCGCGCCGGCCTCGCAGCCGTCGTCGACGTCGATCCGCAGAGCCTTTAGTACCCCTGCCGGCAATACATGCTGGCCTCTGGCCCGCGATCACGCGGCGCCAGAGTGGCACCCTCGCCCTTAGCAAGGCAGACCAGCCTTGCTGCGGTCGAGTGCGGCCTCTGGCTTGGTGCTCGCGACCCAGAGACTCAGCAGCATTACCGGCAGGGGTACTAGTTCAGAGAGGGATCGAGCGGCATACGCGAGACGAGCTCGTAGTGCCCGCCCTTGCGGCGGAGCACGTCACTCCAGAGCCCGTCGGGATCGTCCGTGAAGATCGCGTCGATGCTCGCGGGCTCGATGATCCAGTCGTCACGCTCGAGCTCGTCTTCGAGCTGTTCCGGCCCCCAGCCCGCCACACCTGCGAACACGCGCGCACGCGCAAGGTGGGGGGCACGCACCTCGAGCGCCTCCTCGAGTGCGACGAAGCCGACGTCCTCGAGCACGACGACACCCGCGTCGTCCGGGTCCTCGAACTCCGCCAGCACCGCTACACCCTCCGGGTTCACCGGCCCGCCGACGAACACGGGGTCGTCGAGATCGGTGACCGGCGCCAGTTGCGGCACCGCTTCGCCGACCGTCGCCTCGGAGCAGCGGTTGAGGATCAGACCGACAGCGCCCTCGTCGGTGTGCGCGGTGATCAACACCACCGCCCGGTGGAAGTTCGGGTCGAGGATCTGCGGTGAGGCGATGAGGAAGTGTCCGGCGAGCGAGTCCATGACCTAAGTGTGCACTTCCCCCGGAAACCGTTCCAGAATCCACTTAGCGTCCAGCGGCTTCTTCGTATACGGCTGGCCGTTGAGCAGGACGAAATCGCCGGTGCGCGGGTTCATCGGGAGCTGGGACTCCGCCGGGTAGTGCCGGTTGTGACGCTCGATCAGGCCGTTCACGGCGCTGAAGTTCCAGCGCTCGGCGAGCGCCCGCCATTCCTCGCCGAACCGAAGCGGATCGCCGCCCGTCTCTTCCCGGAGGCCGAGCCAGGCCTCTGCGAGTGCGATCTCGTGCTCGTCGATCGCCAGCTCGATCGCACGCAGTCGCCGCATCCACGCCGTCGGCCCGCCGAGTGCTGCGATCGCCGCGCTCGCGTCCGGCCGGAAGTTCCGGAGGCGCTGCCGAATCGGCTCGCCGGCGAGCGGTTGCCCTTCAGATCCTCCTCGAGCGCCTCGCGCTCCCTGCGTTCCCGGGGCGTCTCGGGACGCGTCACGCCCTGCCGCATAATCGCCTCGCGCTCACGACGTTCCACATGGATAGTGTGCCCGCGTGACACAGGTCGTGGGAGAGGTCAGAAGCGAAGAGCTCGACGCCGAGCACGAGGCTCGGCGGCAACTCGCGATGTCGGAGATCCGGCAGTACCCGGACCCCGTCCTACGTATGAAGGCACCGCCGGTGGAGAAGTTCGACGACGACCTCAAGCGGCTCGTGATCCGCATGGGCGAGCTAATGAAGGACGCAAACGGGGTCGGTCTCGCGGCGACGCAGGTCGGTGTCCTACGGCGCGTTTTCGTCTTCGCACCCGAGGGGGACAAGGTCGCCGTCCTCGTGAACCCTAAGATCGTGCGGCGCGGAGACGAGTCTGACACCGACGACGAAGGCTGTCTCTCCATCCAGGGCGTCACGATGCCGGTCGAGCGTTCGATGTCGGTGCGGATCGAGGGCCGTGACGAGCAGGGCGACGAAGTCGGGTTCGACTTCGACGGGATCGTCGCGCGTATCGTCCAGCACGAGCTCGACCACTTGGACGGAACGCTGATCCTGGACCGCACGACGTCCGAAGCCCGCCGTGAAGCGCTCGGAACACTGCGCCCACGGCTCGTCATCCGCTGAGAGTGGCTCGACCGGCCGCATCAGCCGGCCTCTGGCCCGCTAGCACGAGGCGCGCTGCGGCGTCCTCAGTCGGGCTCGGGCAGACCAGCCCGAGCCCTCCCTGCGTCCTTGCATCGCATGGTGCTAGCGACCCAGAGACTCGGCAATGCGACCGGCCGAACCACTGAAGTTGGCCGTCGCAGCGACGGCGCCCTTCGGAGCGGACGTCCTCGAGCGCCTCGCCGCGCACCACGAGATCACGGCGCTGTTGACAAGACCCGACGCGCCGCGTGGTCGTGGACGCAGGACCGGCGCACCGCCCGCAAAGGAGATTGCGGAGCGGCTCGGCATTCCCGTGTTGCAGCCCACGCGGCCCGAGCCGGGACTCGACCTCGGCGCTGATACCGTCATCGTCGCGGCCTACGGGCTGCTGATTCCGGAGGACGTTCTCTCCGAGCGCCTGTGGCTGAACGTTCATCCCTCGCTGCTACCGCGCTGGCGCGGCGCCGCGCCGGTTGAGCGCACGATCATGGCCGGCGACACCGAAACCGGCGTGACGATCCACCGCACCGTCAAGGAACTGGATGCAGGCCCGATCGCTGCGCAAGGTTCGTTCCCGATCGGCGAGCGGGACGATGCCGGCGTGGTCTACGCGAAGTCGGCTGAGCTCGCGGTCGACCTGCTCGACGCTGTCCTGCCAGAGCCGGCGTTCACCCCGCAGGACGAGGAGGGCGCGACGTACGCAGAGAAGATCACGGCCACGGACCGCGAGCTCGACTGGAGCAGCTCTCCCGACGAGCTCCTCAATCGCATCCGCGCGCTTTCGCCGCACATCGGTGCGAGGGCTGAGCTAGATGGGCGGCCCGTGACGATCTGGAAGGCGCGCGTTGCCGGGGCGAGGCTCGAGCCGCTCGAGGTGCAACCGGATGGCAAGCGGCGCATGACGTACGACGAGTTCCAGCGCGGACTTCGATGACGGCGCGTCAGGCTGCGTACGAAGTCGTCCTGCGTGTGTTCGAGGACGACGCATACGCGGATCGCGTGCTCCGTAGCGCCGCGAAGAACCTCGACAGCCGCGACCATGCACTCGCGCAGCGACTCGCGTTCGGAACGGTGCAGCGCATGCGCACGCTCGACCACGCGATCGAGAAGCTCGGCAAGCGTCCTGTTCGCAAGCTCGACCCACCGGTTCGCGCCGCGCTGCGGCTCGGTGCGTACCAGCTCGGCTACTCCGAGGTCGCGCAGCACGCCGCAGTGAATGAGACGGTGGAGCTCGTGCGTCGTGCCCGGCTCGAGCGCGCCGTCCCTTTCACGAACGCGGTGATGCGCAGGCTATCGGAAGGAATCCACGGCCTGCTCGACGCGCTCCTCGAGGACACGCCTGCGGCCGCGGCGCTCAAGCATTCGTACCCGGACTGGATCGCAGAGCTCTGGTGGGAGAAGCTCGGGCCGGAGCAGGCGCTCGCGCTCATGCGAGCGCAGAACGAACCGCCGGAGCGAGTCGTTCGGCTGAACCGCCGCAAGTCCGGTCAGGTCGAAGGGCGGCCCGACCCGGATCTCCCGGATGCATTACACGTCGAGCGGATCGACGAGGAGGCGCTACGGGCAGGGCTGATCTGGCCCCAGAGCCGTGGCTCGCAGCTCGCCGGGCTCGTCGTCGGCGCGCAGCCGGGCGAGCGGACACTCGACCTTTGCGCTGCACCAGGCGGCAAAGCGACACAGCTCCTAGGCGAAGTCGTCGCCGTCGAGCTCCATCCAGGACGTGCGCGGGAACTGCAGGAGAACTGCCGTCTGCTCGGCGCCGACAACGTCACGGTCGTGAACGCCGACGCGACGAAGCTTCCGCCCGAGCTGACCGGTTTCGACCGTGTGCTCGTCGACGCTCCGTGCTCCGGGCTCGGCGTGCTCGCGGCGCGGCCCGATCTGCGCTGGCGTGCCCGGCCGCTGCCCGAGCTCCAGCAGGAACTGCTGCGCGTCGCAGCCGAACGGGTGAAGCCTGGCGGCACGATCGTCTACTCCGTCTGCACGATGGACCCCGAGGAGAACGAAGCCGTCGTAAACGCCTCGGGTCTCCAGACCGAGCAGCTCGGAGAGGAGTGGCCGCAGTTCCGCCACCCGAACCGGCCCGAGTTTCTCCTCACCCAGCCGCACGTTCACGGAACCGCAGGCTTCTTCGTCGCCCGGCTCAGAACCTAGACTCGCAGCGCGTGGGCTGGAACGATTGGATCAGAACGGTTGAGGTGGAGCCCTCGCTCTACGCGGCCGACTTCTCGCGGCTCGGCGAGCAGATCGAGGTGCTGCTTCTTGCAGGCGTGCGCATCTTTCACTTCGACATCGGCGACGGCCACTTCGTCGAGCCGATCACCATCGGCCCGATCGTCCTGCAGTGGATCTCGCCGATCATCCATGAAGGTGGCGGGTTCGTCGACTGCCACCTGATGACGGAGACGCCGGAGAAACATTTCGCCGCAATCAAGAGGTCCGGCGGTGACAGCGTTACCGTCCACTACGAGGCGTGCCCGGATCTGAGCTCCGTCGTTCTCGACGCGCGTGCGCTCGACCTCCAGATCGGCCTCGCGTTCAAGCCGGAGACGAGCCCGGCGTACGCCGCTCACGCCGCGCTTTCGGGGCGCGTGGACATGGTGCTTGTCATGAGCATCGAGCCCGGGTACTCGGGCCAGGAGTTCATGCCGGAGGCCTACGACCGGATCCGCACCGTGCGCTCCGTGCTGCCGCCCCAAGTTCACGTGCAGGTCGACGGCGGCATCGGGCCGGAGAACATCAAGTCCGTGCGCGACGCGGGCGCGTCGCTCTTCGTCGCCGGCTCGTCGATCTTCGGTCGCGAGGATCTGCCGCGCGCCTATCGCCATCTGATCCAGGAACTTGCGTGAGCCTCGAGCGTGCGCTGGAACTCGCAGAGCGCGGGCGCGGGACGACGCGCCCGAATCCCGTCGTAGGGGCTGCTGTCGTTCGGAACGGCGAGATCGTCGGGGAGGGCTGGCACGAACGGAAGGGTGAGCCGCACGCCGAGGTGATCGCGCTCGGTGCCGCGGGCGAACGTGCGCGAGGCGCGACCCTCTTCGTGACCATGGAGCCGTGCGCTCATCACGGGACGACGCCGCCGTGCACGGAGGCCGTGCTCGCCGCCGGGGTGGCGAAGGTCGTCGCGGGCTCGCTCGACCCGAACCCGGAAGCCGGTGGCGGCCTCGAGGTGCTGTGTCGTGCCGGTGTCGAGGTGGAGCACGCAGACTCGTTCGCGGCGCGCGCCCAGAACGAAGCCTGGCGAACTTGGGTCGCAGCGAAGCGGCCGTTCGTCGTCCTCAAGCTCGGGCTGACCCTTGACGGCCGGGTGGCGATTCCCGGATCCCGCTGGATCACCGGCGAGCAGTCGCGTCGCCGTGTCCACGAGCTGCGCGCCCACACGGACGCGGTCGCGGTCGGCATGGGGACCGTTCGTGCCGACCATCCGCAGCTGACGGCGCGCGGCGTCGATGCGGTCAAGCAGCCGCGGCGGCTCGCGTTCGGGCGAGGGCCTCTCCCGCTTGGCGTGCGGCTCGAACTGCGAAGCGGTGCGCTCGCCGACGAGCTCGCCGCTCTCGCGGAGGAGGGTGTTCAGTCGCTGTTGCTGGAAGGCGGTCCGACGCTCGCCGAGTCGTTCCTGCGCGAAGACCTGGTCGACAAGGTGCTGCTGTTCGTCGCTCCGACGATCGCGAGCAGCGGTCCCCCATTCGCGCCTGAGCTGGTCGCGCCCGTGCAGTTGCGGCGTTTCACATCCGAGCAAGTCGGTGACGACCTCCTGCTGAGCGGTTATGTCCACGAGCCCTGAGAATCAGCTCGTCAACGTCCTGTCGCACTGGCTTGCGCGGCATGTCGACAACGAAGAGTTGCAGCGTGAGGTCGATGCTCTCGATGTTTCGCAGTTCAGTCCAATGCAGAGTGAGGCAGTGCAAGAACTGCGGGAGGAGCTCGCGAAGGCGAACGGCGGCGGCGATCTCGAGATGGTCGTCCGCGAGACGCTCGAAGCGGTCGCGCTCGGTTAGAGCCGAAGCGTCCGCGTCGCGTGGCGGCCGAGCTCGTCGAGGCGGGGTGTCTCGGGGCGTCCGAGCGCGAGCACGAGCGCCGGCATCTCCGGCAGTGCGGTAGCGACGAACTCGAGCAGCAGGATCGAGTCTTCGTCGGCGGCTTGCAGGTCGTCGAACACGAGCAGGATCGGTTGCGCGGCCGCTTCAGTCCGCAGCGCTTCCGTGACTGCGGTGAAGAAACGGAACTGCTCTTCGGGCTTTGCGGGGAAATCCGGCAACGCGTCGCGCAACGCCTGCGTCCAGGGCCAGTACGGCGGAGCGCCGCCGCCGTCCCAGCCACGACCCCACCGGATTCGCGTTCCGCGCTGCTTTGCGGTGCTGGCCACGTCGTCGGCGAGTCGGCTCTTGCCGCTCCCTGATTCCCCGACGACGACGAAGAGCCTGCCGCGGCCGGCGAGCGCGTCTTCGAGCCCGGCCTGGAGTAGCGCGATCTCCTGATCGTGCCCTTCGAGCGGTGCGGCGGCAGCGCGGCCTGGGGGAGAGGTCGCCCGCGTGCTGCCGGAGCGCGACGTCGAGCGCGGGGTCCTGCGCGAGGATCGCGTGCTCCAACTCGTGAAGCGCCCGTCCCGGTTCGATCCCGAGCTCCGTGAGCAGCGTGCGCCGTGCCGCGCGATAGGCGTCGAGCGCTTCTGCCTGGCGCCCCGCGCGGTAGAGCGCGAGCATCAGCTGTGCGCGCAGACGCTCGCGCAGCGGCTGTCGCGTGACGAGTGCTTCGAGCTCGGGCACCAGCTCGTCGTGACGGCCGAGCGCGAGCTCGGCCTCGAAGCGGTCTTCCAGCGCCGCGACGTGGAGTTCGTCGAGCCGTGTGACCTCGTCTTGCGCGAACCGCTCGTACGACAGATCCGTCAACGGCGCGCCGTGCCAGAGTGCAAGTGCCGCGTGCAGACGGTCCAACGCGTCGGAGTAATCACCGGCCGTCAGGGCTGCCCGGCCCTCGGAGAGGAGCCGCTCGAAGCGGTCGCGGTCGAGCTCGTCGGGCTCGAGGGCGAGGCAGTAGGCGCCGCTGACAGTTCGAATCGTGTCCGGCGGCAGCTCCTTGCGCAGGGCCGAGACGCAGTTCTGCAGCACCTTCGCCGCGGTCGGCGGCGCCTCGTCGCCCCACAGCTCGTCGATGATCACGTCCCGCGTCAGCGTCACGTTGCCGTGCAGGAGCAGGAGAGCGAGGACAGCGCGCTGTCTCGCGCCGCCGAGCGGAATCCTTCGCTCGCCGTCGAGCGCCTCGACCGGCCCGAGGATGCGGTAGTCCATGGCGACCGGGCTTGAACCTACACCGTTACCGCCCCGTGGGCGATCGTGGGTCCCCCGTGAGATTCCCGTTACCGGCAGGAGCGATTCTCGAACGGTCAGCAAAAGTGGGGAAGGAGCACCACGATGATCCGCAAGCATTTCCGACTCAAGAGAATCGCTCTCGGTTTCGCGCTCGCCACCACAGTCGCGGCGCCCACTGCCCAGGCAGCCGTTTACGTCGACGGGCCCACCCCGGGAGTCCAGGCCGGATACATCCGGGCGGTGTCGCACCAGACGGTCAGGTCCGAGATGTCCGTCCAGTCGCCGGTCTCGCAGCTCACGGTCGAAGGGCTGCGCTGGCAGGCAATGGCCAAGCAGTACGAGAACCAGACGGGCATCACGGCAGCGGGCGCAGCGCTCGCGAATCAGCAGCACTCGGCTCTGCCGGTTCCGGCTCAGCTCGCAACGACGTCGGGCTCGGACGGCTTCAATTGGAGCGACGCCGGTATCGGCGCCTCGGTCTCCTTCGGCGCCGCGCTGTTGCTGCTCACCGCGGTCGGGCTCGGGCGGCGGTCCCGGTCTCGCGGTCTGGCCAGCGCCTAGTTCCACCGAGGGGATGAAGCGAACGGGCCTGGAGGGGCCCGTTCCGCTTTGTAGCCTTAGGTCATGTTCACCGGGATCGTGCGCGAGAAGGGCCGGGTCGTCTCCTTCGATGGCGGGCGGCTCGTGGTCGAGAGCGGGATCACCGCCGAGATCGGCGACTCCGTCGCGGTCGACGGCGTCTGCCTGACCCTCGCGGGTTCCGAGAACGGGCACCTCGCCTTCGACGTGATGGTCGAGACGCTCGACCGGGTGAAGCCCTTCGGCAGCGAGGTGAACCTCGAGCCGGCACTCCGGGCCGGTGAACCGCTCGGAGGTCATTACGTCCAGGGTCACGTCGACGGCGTCGGCACCGTCCGCTCGGTCGAGCCTGAGGGCGACGGGACGCGGGTCTGGATCGACGCCCGGCCCGACCTGCTCCGCTACCTCGTGGAGAAGGGCTCGATCACCGTCGAGGGCGTGTCGCTGACGGTCGCGGACCTGGATGCGGCGGGATTCGCCGTTGCGCTCGTCCAGCACACCCTGGCCGTGACCACGCTCGGGGGCCTGGCAACCGGGAATCCGGTCAATCTCGAGGCCGATGTGCTCGCCAAGTACGTGGAGCGCCTCCTCCCGGGGCTACGATCAGCGGAGTGAAAGTCGAGGAAAAGAGCGCATTCGCCACCGTCGAGGAGGCGATCGAGGACATCCGCCAAGGGAAGTTCGTGGTCGTCGTCGACGCGGCCGACCGCGAGAACGAGGGCGACCTGACGATCGCGGCCCAGTTCGCGACGCCCGAGGCCGTGAACTTCATGACGAAAGAGGCGCGCGGGCTGATCTGCCTCTGCCTCTCCGAGGATCGTTGCGACGAGCTCGGGCTCCGTCAGATGACGGAGCGAAACGAGACGCCGTACGGCACGGCGTTCACGGTCTCCGTCGAGGCGCGTGATGGTGTTACGACCGGGATCTCCGCGCCCGACCGCTCGCGCACGATCCAGGTTGCCGTCGATCCCGACGCGAAGCCGGACGACCTCGTCCAGCCCGGCCACATCTTTCCGCTCCGCGCCCGCGACGGCGGCGTCCTCGCCCGGGCGGGCCAGACGGAGGCGGCCGTGGATCTCGCGCGGCTCGCAGGTCTCATTCCCGCGGGCGTCGTGTGCGAGATCATGAACGACGACGGGACGATGGCGCGCGTCCCCGACCTGATCCCCTACTGCGAACGTCACGGGTTGAAGCTGGTCACCATCGCCGACCTGATCGAGTATCGGCGCCGGCACGAGCAGCTCGTCGAGCGCGTCGCGACCGTGGGTATGCCGACCGTCTTCGGCGACTTCACCGCCGTTGCGTTCCGCGAGAAGCTCAGCGGCAAGCATCACGTCGCGCTCGTCAAGGGCGACCTCGAGGGTGCGCAAGACGTGCTCGTCCGCGTGCACTCCGAGTGCCTGACCGGCGACGTCTTCCATTCGCTGCGCTGCGACTGCGGCGAGCAGCTCGAGCAGGCGCTCGAGCGAATCGCTTGCGAGGAGCAGGGCGTGCTGCTCTACATGGCGCAGGAGGGACGCGGCATCGGGCTGCTCAACAAGCTGCGCGCCTACGAGTTGCAGGAGAACGGCTACGACACGGTCGAGGCGAACCTCGAGCTCGGTTTCCAGCCCGACATGCGCGACTACGGCATCGGCAATCAGATCCTCGCCGAGCTCGGCCTGACGACGATCAGGATTCTCACGAACAATCCGAAGAAGATCACCGGTATCGAGGGCTTCGGGCTCGAGGTCGTCGAGCAGGTGCCGATCGAGACGACGCCGAACGCGCAGAACGCCCGTTATCTCGCGACGAAACGTGACAAGCTCGGCCACAAGCTTCATCACCAGGATCTGAAGTACGAGCCCCTGGAGGGCGAATGAGCGAGCGTTGGCCGGCCGAACCTACGAAGTTGGACGAGCGCGACGAAGTCGAGGAAGACGAGCTCGAGGAAGAGGAGGAGCTGCCTGCGGCGGAGGAGGATGACCACGAAGAGGAGCCGCTGCTGCGCGCCCCCGGCGACCAGCAGCACGCCGAGGGCGAGCTCGACATCCCGGACGACGTCAATGTCATCGAAGGCGAGCCGGACGGCACGCGCCGCGGCGTCGCGATCGTGGCGGCGCGGTTCAACGGTGAGATCACGAACAAGCTGCTCGCGTCGGCGCTCGAGGAGTTGGAAGAGGCGGGAGTGCGCCGCGAGGCGATCACCGTCATGCCGGTGCCCGGTGCCTTCGAGCTGCCGCTCGCGGCGATGGCGCTCGCGAAGACGCGCCGCTTCGCGTGCGTCGTTGCGCTCGGGTGCGTCGTGCGCGGTGAGACGCCGCACTTCGAGTTCATCGCCTCGGAGGCGGCGAGCGGGCTCCAGCTGGCGGCGCTCGAAACGGGCGTCCCGGTCGCGTTCGGCGTCCTGACCGTCGATGTCGTCGAGCAGGCGGAAGCCCGAGTCGAGAAGGGTGCCGAAGCCGTGCGAACGGCGCTCGAGATGGCGGACGCGTTCGCGCAGCTGCGCGCCTCGGCGTCCCGCTGACCCAGCAGAGCCACGTCCCGAACAGCAAGGGTCTGACCCCAGCCGTCCGGGACGAGTCGGCTACACTGCCCGGCCGATGTCCAAGGTCTGCGCAGTCTGTGGGAAGAAGCCCGGCTTCGGTCACAACCGGAGTCACTCCATGGTCGCCACGAAGCGTCGCTTCAACCCGAATCTCCAGCGCGTCCGCGTTCTCCTGAAGGGGAAGGCGACCCGGGCATACGTCTGCACCCGCTGCCTCAAGGGCGGCAAGGTGCAAAAGGCCATCTGAGCAGCAACTTCCAGCCTCGCAGCACGGTCTAATCCGGCCGTGGAGGCCGCTCGAGCTCCCTCGCTGTCGTCCCCGCTGGGACGGATCTCGATCTCCCACGAGGCGGTGGCTCACATCGTCGGACGCGTTGCCGCCGAGGCCTACGGCGTCGTCGGGATGGCACCGCGCAATCCGCGCGAGCGCCTGCTGACCCGCGACCGGCTGCGACAGGGGATCAGCGTCGGCGGCAGCGCCGAGGACGGCGTGACGATCGAGCTCAGCGTGGTCGTCGAGTACGGCCTCAACCTCGGCGAAGTAGCTTCGACGTTGCGGAACCGCGTCCAGTACGAGGTCGAGCGCCTGACGGGACTGCCGGTCGCCGAGGTCGAAGTCAGGATCCAGGACGTGAAAAGGTCCAGCGCGTGAGCGATCTCACCACCGTTCGTCAGCTTGCGCGCGGTGCGCTCGAATCGCTCGAACGCAACCGACAGCGCATCGACGACCTCAACGTCTACCCGGTTCCCGACGGCGACACGGGGACCAACCTCACGCTCACCGCGCGTTCCGTCGTCGACCAGCTGGAGCAAACGACGACCGAGGATAGGCCGGGACTCGTCAAGGAAGTGACGCGTGCCGCGCTCATGGGTGCGCGCGGCAACTCGGGCGTCATCCTGTCGCAGATCATCCGCGGCGCCGCAAGGGTGCTCGGCAGCGAGTCGACGGTCGACGCACGCGTCGTCGCGCAAGCGTTTCAGGCTGCGCGCGATGCCGCCTATCGCGCGGTGCGCGAGCCGGTGGAGGGAACGATGCTCTCCGTGATCCGCGAGCTGGCGGAGGAGAGCGAGAGCGCCGACGACGACAGCATTCCCGAGCTGCTCGCACGGCTCGTCCGCCGTGGGGAAGAAGCCGTCGCGCGCACGCCCGAGCAACTCGACGTTCTCCGCGAGGCGGGAGTGGTCGACGCCGGCGGTACGGGCCTGCTCGAGATCGTGCGCGGTATCGCGGCAACCGTCTCCGGCGAGGCACTCCCGGACGCGCCCTTCGAGCGGGAAGAGATCAACACTGACGCGATCCATCAGGAACCGTCGAAGTACCGCTACTGCACGACGTTCATGATCGAGGGCGACGACCTCGACAGCGATGCAATCGAGGCCGAGATGGGGCAGCTCGGCGACTCGCTGCTCGTCGTCGGCGACCCGGAGGCGCTGAAGGTGCACGTGCATACGGACGAGCCGGGCCGCGCACTCGACGTCGGGACGCGCCTGGGAACGATCGACCGCGTCGAGATAGCGAACATGCACGTGCAGACCCACCAGCGCGAGGAGCGACTCCTCCAGGCTGTGCCGGATGCAGCACCCGCAGCGAGCGGCGTGGTGGCCGTCGTTGCGGGCGACGGCAACCGTCGGCTCTTCGAAAGCCTCGGAGCTTCGAGGATCGTCGAGGGTGGGCAGACGATGAACCCGTCGACCGCCGAGCTCGCCGCTGCGATCGAGGCAACACCCGCCGACGAGGTGATCGTCCTCCCGAACAACTCGAACGTGATCCTCTCCGCTGACCAGGCGGCAGGTGTCGCGTCGAAGCACGTCGAGGTCGTCCCGACCGACTCGATCCCCGCCGGTCTCGCCGCGATGGTCGCGTTCGAGCCCGACCGGTCGGCGGAGGAGAACGCGACGGACATGCGCGAACTGCTCGAGAGCGTGAAGACCGGCGAGGTGACGAAAGCTTCACGAGACGTCCAGATGAACGGGCTCGAAGTTCGCAAGGGCGCGTGGCTCGGGCTTGCAGACGGCGAGGCAATCGCGGGTGGCCCGGACTTCGAGGAAGTCGCGGCCGCAGTCGCCGAACGCCTGCTGGCGGAGCCGCGCGGCTTGCTGACCCTCCTCAAGGGAGCCGACGAGCCCGACCTACAGGGGCTCGTGAAGCGGATCGAGGAGCTCCATCCCGGCCTCGAGCTGGAAGTGCAGGAGGGCGGCCAGCCGCATTATCCGCTCCTCCTCTCTGCCGAATAGGCTCAGGGAGTGGCTGACCGGATCCGCCTCGTCGTCGTCGAGGACAATCAGGGCTTCCGTGAGGCGCTCGAATTGCTGCTCGGTCTGCAGGCGGACATGGAGGTCGTGGCCTCTGTCGCCGACGGCTCGTCCGCGGCGGCTGTCGTGCGTAAGCACCAACCCGATGTCGTGCTGATGGACTACCGGCTCCCCGGGCTCGACGGCGTCCAGGCCACACGCGCTGTGCGCGAGGCCTCACCCGACGTCGCGGTCGTCTGTCTCACAGCCTCCGCGAACTTGCGTGAGGTCGACGCCCTCTTCGAGGCCGGCGCGGTCGCGTGTCTCTCGAAGGATCAGGAGCTGGACGAGATCATCAAAGCGATCCGCGACGCGGCATGAACCTCACCGCAAGTAACACCGCGATCGTCGTCGACTCGACGGCCGACTTCCCCGATTCACCGAAGCGGTTCCCGAACTGGCGCGTCGTTCCGCTCTACGTTCTCTTCGGCGACCAGAGCTACCGCGACTATGTCGAGCTCACGCCGGAGGAGTTCTACGCCCGGCTACGCACCGCCGAGGAGCTGCCGACGACATCGCAACCGACGCCGGGCGACTTCCTCCAGACCTACGAGGAGCTCGGCTCATACGACCGCATCTACTCGCTGCACCTCTCGTCCGTTCTCTCCGGGACGTACCAGAGCGCGATGACCGCGGCGACCGAGCTCGGTGACGACAGGGTGCGCGTCGTCGACTCCGAAACCGCCTCCGCGGCGATCGCCATCCTCGGGCTTGCGATCCAGCGCCGGCTCGACCACGGGACAACCGACGACGAGATCGACGCGCTGATCCAACGCTTCAAAGAGCGGGCCGGTCTGATCTTCACCGTCGACACGCTCGAGTTCCTGCGGCGCGGAGGCCGCATCGGGCGGGCGAGTGCGTGGGCGGGTCAGCTGCTGCACGTCAAGCCGATCCTGACGATCAAGCGCGAGGTCGTTCCGCTGAAGCGCGTTCGTGGGAACCAGAAGGCGATGCAGGAGTTCGTCAAAGCCTTCACGTCGACGACCGAGGATGCACCGGAGCTGAAGATCGCCATCGCGCACGCGGATGCGCCGGGGCGCGCGGAACAGCTGCGCAAGATGGTGCGCGCCGAGCGGCCACAGGCCGAGATCGAGCTGATCACGACGCTCGGAGCGGTCGTCGGCACGCACGCCGGGCCCGGTACCGTCGGCTTCTTCTGGTTCGATGACAGGGAGTGACGAAGGTCGAAGTACTCCTGCCGGTGGGATTCGCCGGCGCAGAGGCGGACGAATGGTCGAGGCCGCGGGGCTTCCCGAGGCCTGAGGCGCTCGCCCGCGAGGTCGACGTCCTGCCGGGCGTCGGGCCTGCAGTGAAGAAGAAGCTGCAGCGCCTAGGGCTCAGGACGATCGGCGACCTCCTCACCCACCGTCCCTTCCGCTACGAAGAGCCCGTGCCCGAGCGGCGAATCGCCGACCTCGAGGGCGACGAGGACGTGGCGATCTCGGGCGAGGTCCTGTCCGTCTCGAACCGGCGCCGCGGCCCGCTGCAGATGCTCACCGCGCGGATCAGCGACGGCACTGCGACCATTTCGGCGACCTGGTTCAACCAGCCCTGGCTCCAGCAGCAGCTGCTGGCGGGAACCGAGGTGCGACTCCGCGGGCGCCAGGGTAAGTACGGCTTCGACGTCCGCAGCTTCGACATCGGCGATGCCGAGGCGACCGCGGACTTCGCGCCCGTCTATCCGGCAAGCGAGGACCTCGCGGCGAAGAAGCTCCGAGAGATCGTCGGCGCGGCGCTGCCGGCCTCTCTCCCGGACCCGCTGCCCGCAGACCTGAAACAGCGCGAAGCGTTGCCCGGTCGCGACGACGCGCTCTGGGCGCTGCACCGCCCGCGGTCGCTCGCCGAGGCGGAAGCCGGACGGCGCCGGCTTGCGTTCGACGAGCTCCTGCTGCTGCAGCTCTGGCTCGCGCGTCGGCGACGGGAGCGTGAGTCCGAGGTTGCTCCGGCGCTCGGCCCGCCGGGCGAGCTCGTCGCGCGCTACCGCGACGTCCTACCGTTCCAGCTCACAGAGCATCAGGAGCGCGCCATCGCGGAGATCGACGGAGATCTCGAGCGCACGGTCCCGATGCAGCGGCTGCTACAGGGCGAGGTTGGTTCGGGCAAGACCGTCGTCGCGCTCTACGGTCTCCTTCGCGCCGTGGAGGCGAGACGACAAGGGGCGCTGATGGCGCCGACCGAGACACTCGCGGAGCAGCACTTCCTCACGCTCGAAGAGCCCTGCCGCCTGCTCGGCGTGACGTGTGCACTGCTGACGAGCTCCACCGCGAAGCGCGAGCGCGACCTCGCCCCGCATGCGGACGTGGTCGTCGGCACCCACGCCCTGATCCAGGAAGGGGTCGAGTTCCGCGATCTTGCGGTTGCGGTGGTCGACGAGCAGCACCGTTTCGGCGTCGAGCAGCGCAAGGCTCTCACCGAGGGCCGCTCGCCGCACGTGTTGCACATGACCGCCACGCCGATCCCGCGCACGCTCGCACTCACCGTCTACGGCGACCTCGCCGTGTCGGAGATCGTGCGGCCTCCCGCCGATCGCAAGCCGATCACGACCGCCTGGGTGACCGAGGACCGAAGCGGAGCGGCGTACACCCGCCTACGGAAGCATCTCGACGCAGGCCGGCAGGCGTACGTCGTCTGCCCGCTGATCGAAGAATCGGAGACGACGCAGGCGAGAGCGGCAGAGGCGGAAGCCGAGCGCCTGCAGAAAGGAGAGCTCCGCGGCTACCGCGTCGGCCTGTTGCACGGACGACTGCGGCCCGCCGAGCGTCGGGAGCTGATGGCGCGCTTCAAGGCCGGCGAGCTCGACGTGCTCGTCGCGACGACCGTGATCGAAGTCGGCGTCGACGTCCCGAACGCGACGATCATGATCGTGCAGGAAGCTGATCGTTTCGGTCTCGCGCAGCTGCACCAGCTCCGGGGACGTGTCGGCCGCGGCTCCGAACAGTCCTACTGCCTCTTGATCTCTCGCGCGCGCGAGGACTTGACAGATCCGGCGATCGAAAGACTCGAGGCGCTCGTGCGCACGAACGACGGGTTCGAGCTCGCGGAGGTCGACCTCGACATCCGCGGTAGCGGCCACTTGCTCGGAACGCGCCAGTCGGGTTTGACCGATCTCCACTTCGCGCACCTGCGCAAGGATCGGCCGTTGCTGGAGCGGGCACGCGCGCTGGCCGACGAGCTCGTCGACGCCGAGGGACCGCTCTCCGACGAAGTCGAGCAGGCCTTTTCCGAACGGGACCTCTCGGCCGCCTGAGCCCGTATCCCTGTTCATGAACCGTCGCGAGTTCGTCGTCGGCGCCGTGACCCTGCCTTTCGCTCTCCGTCTCGCTCCCGAGGCGCTGGCCGGTGGTACACCCGTCGCGCTCGTCACCGCGGACACGCAGTCAAGGGTGGCGGTCGTCGAGCTCTCGACCGGCAAGGTGCTGCGTTCGATCCACACCCTCCCGGGGCCACGGAGCATCGAGACCGCCTCGGGCAGCTTCGGCGTCGTCTGTCACACCGTGCAGGGTGCCGTCTCGATCATCGATGGGCCGAAGCTCGCCGTCCGTCACGTCCTCCGTGGCTTCGACGAGCCGCGCTACACCGCCGCGGCTCCGAACGGAAGACACGCCTTCATCACCGATTCGGGCCGGCACGAGGTGGTGACGATCGACGTCGTCCAGGGCCACAAGGTCGCGTGCCTAGCAGTCGGGGGGCCTGCGCGTCATGTCTCGATCGACTCGAGTGGGCGGATGCTCTGGGTGTCGCTCGGCTCCAAGGCGGAACACGTCGCGGTCGTCGACGTCTCGAAGCCCGCGGCGCCGCGACTTCTCGGAAGCTTCACCCCGCCGTTCCTCGCGCACGACGTCGGGATCGCGCCGGGTGGCCGTCACGTCTGGGTCAGCTCGGGAGACAGTAAGTCCCTCGCGGTCTACGACCGTCGCAGCAGCGCCGTTCTCCGACGCCTCGCAGCAGGCGCGCCGCCGCAGCACGTCACCTTCCTCGGGCCGCATGCCTACGTGACGAGCGGGGAGGACGGCACGCTGCGCGTCCACTCACTGAAGGACGGCCGCGTCCTACGGACGACCGATGTGCCGGACGGTTCGTACAACGTGCAGGAGGCGTTCGGCTGGATCACCACCCCGTCGCTCGACCGCGGCACGTTCTGTGTACTCGACCGGCAGGGACGCCTCGCTCGGCGCGTGCAGGTGTCACCGTCCTCACACGACGCCTGCTTCGTGATGACCGCCTGATTCGCGCCTAAGGTGAGGGTCGTGACCGCGGCCATCGTCAGCCTGCTCCTCCTGGCGAGCCCACATGGGTGGACGCTCCCGCACGCGCGCACGGTCCTCGCCTCTCGGCCCTACGAGGTGACGGATGCAAGTCAAACCGACCGGCCGCAGTACGAGCTCAGGTTCACGACGCGGACAGCCAGATCGTTGCGGAAGGGGTTCCTGTTCGACGGCGTTGCGCGCGACACGCTGACCGACACCGAAGTGCCGGTGCGCTTCACGTTCACGCGGCCGGGTCGAATCACGCACTTCCGCGGGCCGCCCGCGGACACGTCGCAGCCCTCGTTCCCCATCCGGGCCGCGTTCTACTACGCGTGGTATCCCGAGGCGTGGTTCCGCGATCCGGCCTTTCCGTACAGCCTGTTCCACCCGTCGCTCGAGTACTACAGCGCTGCAAATGCACGTGTTGTTCGCGCGCACACGGAGGCGCTCCGCTACGCGCGCCTCGACGCCGGCATCTACTCGTGGTGGGGACCGGACGGCTATCCGCCGACCGATCTCCGACTGTGGCGCTACCTCGCGGCGGCGCGGACGACACCGCTTCGCTGGGCGGTCTACTACGAGCGCGAGGGCTACGACGACCCGAGCGTCGAGAAGATTCGCTCCGATCTCGAGTACATCCGTGACCGCTATGCGACGGAGCCCGCGTACTTGAAGGTGGACGGGCGCTTCGTCGTATACGTCTACGGCAACTCGGATGACGGCTGCGACTCGACCGCCAGACGTTGGCGCGAGGCGAACACGGTCGGCGCATACATCGTCCTCAAGGCGTTCGCAGGGTTCCGGACCTGCGCGGTGCAGCCGGACGCCTGGCATCAGTACTCGGCCGCCCTCCCGCAGTACGACCTGGCCCCGGACTCTTTCATGATCGCTCCCGGCTTCGACGAGAAGAGCGAGCCCACGGCCCGCCTGCCCAGAGACCTGGGGCGATGGCGAAGCGACATCGAGGCGATGCTCGCCTCGAACGCTCGGTGGCAGCTCGTCCTCACGTTCAACGAATGGCCCGAGGGAACGTCCGTCGAGAGCGCGCGGGAATGGGCGTCGCCCTCGGGCTACGGCGCCTACCTCGACACCCTGCACGAGTTGCTGGGTGCGACAATGGCGCGGTGAAGACTGCATTCACGGAGCTGCTCGGGATCGACGCTCCGATCGTCCTCGCGCCCATGGGAGGAGCGGTCACGTCCGACTTCGCCGCGGCGGTCTCGAACGCCGGCGGTATCGGGATGCTGGCGGTCAGCTGGAACAGCCCGGAAGCGGTCGGCGAGATCGTCACCGAGATGAAGGCGCTGACGAACGCGCCGTTCGGGGTCAATCTGATCCGCGAGTGGGATCAGCGCGAACGCCTGGCCTCCGCTTTGCAGGCAGGCGCGCCCGTGATCTCGCTCTTCTGGGGCGACCCGGCAGAGTTGGTGCAGGAGGCGCACGACGGTGGCGCGCTCGTGTTCGTCACAGTGGCGAGCGCGGACGAGGCCGAGCGAGCCGTCGCTGCCGGGGCGGACGTGATCGTCGCTCAGGGCTGGGAAGCCGGCGGCCACGTGCGCGGCACGGTGACGACGCTCGCGCTCGTTCCGCGAGTGGTGGACGCTGTCACCCCGGTTCCCGTTGTCGCCGCCGGTGGGATCGCGGACGGCCGCGGCGTCGCGGCGGTGCTTGCGCTCGGCGCGAGCGGTGCGTGGATCGGAACGAGGTTCCTCGCCGCGCAGGAGGCGCCGATTCACGACGACTACCGGCAGCGCCTGTTCGACGCGGTCGAGACCGACACGTACTACGGCACGCTGTTCGACGTGGGCTGGCCGGATGCGCCGCACCGCGCCCTGCGGAACACCACCGTCGAAGCCTGGGAAGCAGCGGGACGGCCCGAGCCGGGTGTACGACCTGGCGAAGCCGACGACGTCGCCGCGCGCGCGGACGGCTCGCCGATCAAGCGCTATGTCTCGTCGACGCCGCATTCGAGCATGACGGGCGACGTCGAGACGATGCCGAACTGGGCCGGTCAGGGTGTCGGCCTCGTGACTCACGCTCAGCCCGCCGCCGAGATCGTCCGGGAGCTCGTCGCAGACGCGGAACGCATCCTCGCACCGCCGGCGTGAGGATCATCGCGGGCTCGCGCAAGGGGCACACCATCCAGGCGCCGAAGGGCCTCGACACACGGCCCACCTCCGATCGAGTGCGTGAGAACGTCTTCAACATCGTCGCGCCCTGGGTCGAGGAGGCGCGTGTGCTCGACCTCTACGCAGGCTCGGGAGCGATGGGACTCGAGGCGCTGTCCCGCGGCGCGCACGCGGCCGTGTTCGTCGAGTCCGATCCCGAGGCCGTCCGTGCGATCGAGCGCAACCTCGACAAGCTCCGGCTGACCGGCGCCAGAATCGTGCGTCTCGACGGCGGGACCGGTCTTGCTCAGGAGGCAGGAGCGGCCAGAAAGTACGATCTTGTGCTCGCCGATCCCCCGTATGCCATGACGAACTACGACTCGCTCTCTCGCTACCTGCCCGGCGTGCTCGCCGAGGACGGCCTGCTGGTCCTCGAATCCTCCGCGAAGATCGAACCAGAGTTGGCCGGTCTGGCCGTGCGCACGTCGCGCAAGTACGGATCCACGCGGGTGACGGTGTTCGAACACCCGTGATCACCGCGATCGCACCAGGCTC
>JACDEU010000046.1 GCA_013816245.1 Actinomycetota bacterium
TGGAACAGCGTCAGGTGGGTAGTTTGACTGGGGCGGTCGCCTCCTAAACTGTAACGGAGGCGCGCAAAGGTTCCCTCAGCACGGTTGGAAATCGTGCGTAGAGCGTAATGGCATAAGGGAGCTTGACTGCGAGACTGACAAGTCGAGCAGGTGCGAAAGCAGGCCATAGTGATCCGGCGGTAAAGCGTGGAATTGCCGTCGCTCAACGGATAAAAGGTACGCCGGGGATAACAGGCTTATCCTTCCCAAGAGTCCACATCGACGGAAGGGTTTGGCACCTCGATGTCGGCTCGTCGCATCCTGGGGCTGGAGCAGGTCCCAAGGGTCGGGCTGTTCGCCCGTTAAAGCGGTACGCGAGCTGGGTTCAGAACGTCGTGAGACAGTTCGGTCCCTATCCACCATGGGCGCTGGAAGCTTGAGAGGAGTCGCTCCTAGTACGAGAGGACCGGAGCGAACAGACCTCTGGTGTATCAGTCGTCGTGCCAACGGCGCTGCTGATTAGCCACGTCTGGATGGGATAACCGCTGAAAGCATCTAAGCGGGAAGCCCACCTCGAGATGAGGCTTCCCATCCCCTAGAGGGAGTAAGAGCCGTGGGAGACCACCACGTTGATAGGCGGGACGTGCAAGCGTGGCAACGCGTTTAGCGGACCCGTACTAATTGCTCGAGGTCTTGATTTTGAACACCGAGTGTGGAGCTATGGAGTTTTGAGGGTGCGCGGAGATGCGCAGCGCCCTGACAACTTCGGCGGTCATAGCGGCAGGGAAACACCTCTTCCCATTCCGAACAGAGAAGTTAAGCCTGCTTGCGCCGATGGTACTCGGAGGGCAACCTCCCGGGAGAGTAGGCAGCCGCCGATTAAATCTTCAAGGGCCGCGAAAGTGGCCCTTTCCTTTTTGCTTCAGGCCGGCAGGGTCAGGCTTTCGAGGTCCCGAGGGTAATACGTGAGGAACTCGATGCCGTCGTCGGTTACCGCAACGGTGTCAGAATGGCGGAAGCCGCCGACGCCGGCGGCGTAGAGACCGGGCTCTACGGTAAACACCATGCCGGGCTTGATCTCCCTGTCGTCGCCGATGTCGAGGAACGGCCCTTCGTGGTAGCGAAGGCCGATCGCGTGGCCGACGTGGTGTTTCCAGTAGTCCCACAGGCCGTGGTCGTCGTAGTACTTCCGGACGGCGCGGTCGACGTCCGAGCAGCGCGCGCCCGGCGTGATCGCAGCGAACGCGGTGTCCTGCAGCGCGACCATGTGGTCGAACATCTGCCGCTGCTCGGCCGAAGGCTCGCCGATTACCATCGTTCGTTCGAGCTCCGAGAGGTAACCCCAAACGGGAGCTGTCGCTCCGGTGACGAGGACGTCGCCTTCCTGAAAGACGATGTTGTTCGCCAGCGCGTGGGGAATCGCGGCGTTGCGGCCGATCTGGCCGCGGTAACCGGCGCTCGCGCCGTCGAAGAAGAAGCTCTGGGCCCGGTAGATCGGGCCGATCGCATCGAGCATCGCCAGTGACGCCTCGGTGCTGGCACGGCGAGACACTTCGCTCTCCGTCAGGCCCGGCCGGGTGTAGCGCTGGAGCAGCACGTGCGCCAGGTTTCCCCACTTCGAGCTCTCCCGGATCAGCTCGATCTCGGCCGCGCTCTTGATCGCCATCTGGTCTTCGACGAAGCCGGTGATCTTCTCGGGCGTCGCGCCGGTCAGCTCCGTGAGCGACGGACCGCGATAGCCGAGCACCCACGGATACCCGTCCTGGTCGGCGCCGAACGGTTCGCGAACACCCATCTCGTCCAGCAATCCGCGCAGCGATTCCATCGGATGGGTCTCCGACGGATACTCGGGATAGTCCGCGACGTGGTCGACGCTCGCGTTCGCCTGTGCGTGCTCGCGCTCGAGGCGAGGAACGAGCATCCCGCCCTTACCCTCCGCGTTGAGGACGAAGGCGATCGGCCGCTCGGTCGGCGCAAATGCGAAGCCTGCGTAGTAGACGACGTAGTAGGGGTCGAAGAGCACGGCCCCAGTGAGGCTTCGTTCGCTTAGCTGTTCAGCGAGGCCGGCGAGGCGCTCTTCGTACTCGGACTGCTGGATCGCCAGAGTCATGCAGCGCGGAGCTTCTCACGCCAATCTGGATCGAGCTCGCGCAGACGGCGGACGCGGTCCCCAACAGAGGGGTGGGTCACGAACAACGCAGCGAGACCCTCTTCGAGAAACGGGTTGATCGTGTAGAGCGGCTCCGTCGCCGGGCTTCCTTGAAACGCCACGAGCTCCGACGCCTGATCCAGGCGCACGAGCGCATCGGCCATCGGGTGGGGCGAGTGGCAGATGGCGGCAGCCGCGGCGTCGGCGGCGAACTCGCGCTTGGGGGAGAGCATCAGGTGAACGAACGCCGCCGCCACCGGGCCGAAGACGAACAGGAGCGCGCGCGAGAACCACCCCCCGACGCGTGTCATTTCGAGGAGCGTTGCGGCCAGGACGACCACCGAGGTCTGCACGACGACGTCTCGATTTCGCACATGCGCGAGCTCGTGGGCGATCACCGCCTCCAGCTCAGCCGGTGATGCCGCAGAGAGCAAGCCGGCGCTGAGCGCAAGGACATGCCCGCGAACCCCACGCCCCGCGGCGAATGCGCGGGGAAGTCCGTCCTCCATCAGGTAGAGCCGCGGTTTGGCGACGCCTGCGATCGCGGCGAGCCGCTCGACGGCGGAATGCAGGCCCGGTGCTTCGCCGACGGGAAGCTCGCGTGCGCCGGTGAGCCCGACCGCGACCCGGTCGGCATACCAGTAGAGCGCGCCGGCGAGCAGCACACCGCAGAAAACGAAAATCGAAAGGAGGCGATAGCCGCCGAGGCCCCAGCCGATGAGCCCGAGCACGGAGCAGGCGCCGACGAGCAGCGCCCACGCTTTCAGGACGTTGCGAAAGACGAGGAGGCGGCTGGCACTAATTGCCGTCCTCTTGCTCGAGCCCGCGCGGAGGCCAGTCGTCGTCCGGAGCGTCGCAGCGGCTCGAGCAATGAAGCGACGCGATGTTCTGCAACGGCACGAGGATGTGGCCGTTGAGCTCGATGTGCGCGACATCCTCGACGTAGCAGTAGGCGGTCAGCACGCCCTCCTGGTATTCCCCGCCGAAGAGGGCGACCTCGACCTGCTCGCCTTTGTACTTGTTCGTGTAGTCCTCGATGCCTCGGAGCCTAGCGCGATCCCGCTTTCCTCCGTGGTTGCCCCTGCCGTACAGGTCGCTAAATGCGCCCCCCGTGTGGTGCGCACCGTGGATCAGGTGGCGGAGCGGATCGGCCAGTCGAAATGGACCGTCTACCGGAAGATCGCGAGCGGCGAGATTCGTGCCGTTCGCCTCGGCGGCAGTACCTCTGCTCTGCGGGTCCTGGAGTCGCGCGTGAGGGAGTGGCTTGGGCTCGACCGCGACGGGGAAGCGGCGTGACCCGCGGAGACCTGATCGCGGGCAAGAAGCTGGTCGGCTCGATCGACCTGCCGGCGGGCACGAAGGTGGAGAGGCCCGGCGCTCCCCGAGGGCACGGTGCCGTTGCACAGGCAGACCCGCCCGGACGAGCTGGCGATCGACACGAGCCTCGGCGCGTATCAGCGCAAGCGCTGGTCACCCGGCCGCAACCGCTGAAAAGAAGTCGCCGCGTTCGACACCAGCGTGCTCGTGCTCGAACGGAAACAAACCGGCCTGAACGCGGAGATCATCGCGGCGCAGGAGCAGCTTCGCAGTGCGCACGACACCGACCGCGAGCGGCTCGCCGCATGGGTTGTCGACCGGCAAGGCGACAGACCCCTACCGCTGCTGCCTGGGATCGAGCGGCGGATCGTGGACCTCGAACAGGAACGCGACGCGCTCACGACCGCGACCGAGCGTGTGCTCGACGAGAAAGAACGATTCGTAGCGAAGCACCGCTCCCGGCTTGTGCGTGAAGCATCGAAGGCTCGAGCCCGCGCGATCGAGAGATTGGAGCAGACGATCAGCGCCTGCGAGGAGGCACGTGCCGAGGCCGTCGACTGTGTCGCGGCGCAAAGATGGGCGGCCGAGTACCCAGCCGAATCGGCGGACGCGTCGAGCTTGAGGGTCGGGTTCATGAAAGGCGGCCGCCTCACAACATGCCTGCCAGAGTTCCGAGGCTTGGCTGTCGCCGGACACGTGCGGTTCCGGCGGTTGCACCACCCTGAGGCCTATCGGGCGAAGCGTCGTCCCATCGACGGTCGGGTGCGTGCGAGGAGACGGGGTCCGGCGGGCGTGGAAGCATTGCACGAGAGCTTCGCCAGGCGTCTTGTAGGCCGCACGCTGATCACCGGGAAGTCAACTAGCTCAATCAACCACGGATTGGGGATGGATCAAGCGCGTTTCGTCCCCGATGATTAGCGCACAGTCGTTGAGGGCTCGATGCGGCGGAGCCTTGACCGGCCAAAGAACCGGTCGTCTTGAGCGGGGTCCCGGCGGCGGATCCGCTCAGACGGCTGGGGGGAAACCGTGACTGCGGCAATGCGAATACGAACCGACTCATCAACCTCCTCAGCCTCGCTTGCTAACTACTTGCAGAGGTGCGGCTGCATTGTCACGGTGATCGACCTACTGGTTATCGAAGCGACGGCAAAGCCGGAATCTTTCGCCGCGCAGTACGCGGACATAGAGCTTGACGGCTACCTCCAGACCTGGGAAGCGATGCATCCCGAAGTACTACTGGAGCGACTCACACCGCTGGCTCGAAGCTAGGCCAAACCAGCTGCTGCAACCCTGCCTGGCTGAGTTGCTCGCAGCAACTAGTTGGGCGACGCAATGGCATCGCGCTCTACCGAGGCAACCCGTTCGTTCGCGGATGCCACCCGAGGTGCGGTACTCCTGGCGTGAGTTCTTGTCGACCCATAGACCAGCAATCTGCAAGAGTGGCGGGCCCCTAGCTTGGAGGATTTGATGAGCCTCGTGGTCCGTTTCGCGCCCGAATCTCTGACGTCAGATCAGTACGACCGCGTTGTGCGCAGGCTCAATGAGGAGAACCTTGTTCCCGCCGACGGTCTGGATTATGAACTGTGCTTCGGCTCCGGGGATAAGATGAAGGTGAGCCTGGTATGGGACTCAAAGGAGCAATTCGACGCGTTCGCTGCCCGCCTGATGCCGATCCTCGCCGAACTCGGCATCGACCCGGGTGAGCCAGAAGTGCTCGAGGTGCACAACATCATTAAGCGCTAGCGGCCCTCGTCGGCCTGGAAGCGAGACCTCTAGGCATTCGGCGCACTGCGGGATTAGGGCGACCTGCTCGGCGCTCACGGCAGGATCCTACGAGGGCAGGTCGTACGTGGGTCAAGGGGGCGGCCCTCGTCTTTTCCGCGTTGGCTTCGCCGCAGTTGCTGGCGCGGTCTCCCCGCGAGGAACCGCCCCCTCTCTTTATCGGTCGCGGTCTAGGACGCGGGCTAACGGCGTCGAGGCGGTATTGCGTTGCGAGTTGCCGCAGGGTCTCGGCGGCGATCTCGTGTATAGGCCCGCCAACTCTTCCGCCGCAGAGAGAGCCAGCGCGGCCTGATCCGCGGTGATTCCCACCGCATCGAGCAAACGAAACGGGCGGTGCCATCTTAAAAGGCGCCGGGCTCGCGCCTCGTCTCGCTCTCGAGCCGGTTTTTTCTAGGGGCAGGAGACGGTCGGGTTCCAGTTGTTGAAGAGCCCGTTCGAGTTGTCCTTCCAGAGCCACACGTGGCGGTCGTAGTGAACCGTCATCCCCCTGATGGGGTGCCATCGGGCCCAAGAAACGTCTGGCCGAGGATCAAAGGCGCCGTGGCGACCTGATTGGCCTGCATGTAGTACTCGACAGCCGTGAGCTTGAACTGTCCGTTCGGCTTGCGCTCGTAGAGCAGAATTTCGGGCTGAGTGAGGTTGATCACGCCGTCCGTCATCAGCGCCTGATTCTCGAAGTGATAGCCCACGTTCCCCGTCGGCCCCGTGGAACATGTGCCCGGCGGCGGCGGCACCTGCCCGCCGGGCGGCAAATAGCCAGCCGCGATCGCCTGCTCGACCGAGACGACAACACGATCTCGAACTACCACTCAACGCTCAACGGGTTCTGCGGAAGATTCGACGGTCACGATCTGCATGAACTGACCGCAAGCGATATCGCGGAGTGCGTCGCAGAGCTCGCAGCGAAGCAGAAGCCGGCAAACCAGCATGGCTCCGGGGTGCTTGGACTAGTTCGTGTAGTCCTCGATCCCCGGGAGCGTAGCCGGTCCGAGTTGGCCGAACGGGTCGCCGTCGCCCTATTTGCGGTCAAAACGGTGCCGCCGCATCGTCCTTATAGGCTCGCCCCTCCGACGAGTGGAGGTGATCCCGATGTGGATACGTGTGGCCAGATTCGAGGGCGGAACAGCGGAGGGCCTCGACGCCGAGATGGCCCGGTCGAAGCAAAACCTGCAGGAGCTGAGGAGTCGAGGTCTTCCTCCGGGGCTCGAGGGCGTGACGCGTGTAGTCGAGGCGATCCATCGTGACGAAGGGACGGGTCTTGCTCTGATCTTTTGCGACACGGAGGAAGAGATGCGCAAGGCCGACGAGGCGCTCAACGGCATGACTCCTTCCGGGGGCTCGGGGCGGAGAGTCTCGGCGGGGATGTACGAAGTCATGCACGACGAGGACATGACTTAAGGCGGAGTCAGTCGAGGGGAGCGAGCTTCCCGTCCTCGGCCGCGTAGCGGGTGACCACGCAGTTCGCGATGCTGGGAATCAGCCTGTGATCCCGCACGTAATCCAGTCCGGTCGCCACCGCATGAATGGCGCGGATGGAGCCGCCATGCGAGACGACCAGCACTTCCTCGCCGGGGTGTTGTCGGAGCACGTCAGCCAGGAAGGCCTCGATTCGTGCCGAGAACGCCTCGAACGGCTCGGCGTCCTCTGCGCCTGAACCTTCGCCGGCCCGCCAGAGTCGATGGGTCTCGGCGAAGCGCTCCTCGATCTCCGGCGTCGTGAGTCCTTCCCAGGAGCCAAAGCCGCGCTCGCGCAGGCGTGGATCGAGGCGCACTTCGAGCCCGAGCTTCTCCGCCAGGATCTCCGCGGTCTCACGCGCCCGGCTCAGGTCGCTCGCATAGACCGCATCGACGGTGCCGTCGAGGTCGCCGGCGAGAGCGTGAGCCTGCTCGCGGCCGAGGTCGTTGAGGCTCGTGTCCGAGAGCCCCTGCCACCGCCCTTCGCGGTTCCAATCGGTCTCTCCGTGGCGAACGAGCAGCAGGGTGGTCATAGACACTGAGGCGCCGCTCGCGGTGCCGTCCTCAGGACGTACGGGCTTCGCCCGCGCGTCCGTCTGAACTGACCGGTCGACCCGATGGACTCCATAGCAGACGGTCTAGGCTACCCAGCCGATGGACCTCGGCCTCAAGGATCGAATCTGTCTTGTCACCGGCTCGACTGCGGGGATCGGGCTCGAGACCGCGCGGCTCCTGGCAGCCGAGGGAGCGCAGGTCGTGGTCAACGGGCGAGACCCCGATCGCGTCGAGGAGGCGCGTGCCGAGGTGGGTGCTGCGCTCGGAGTGGCATGTGACCTAGCCGAGCCGGGGGCCGGCGAGGCGCTGGTGATCGAAGCGACGGAGGCGCTCGGCCCCGTCGAATGCCTCGTGAACAACGTCGGTGAGGCCTACCAGGCCAGCTTCGAGGAGCTCACCGACGAGCAGTGGGACGCGATGTGGCAGCTGAACGTCATGAGCTACGTCCGGTGCATCCGGGCGGCCCTGCCCGCCATGAAAGAGGCGAAAGCAGGGACGATCGTGAACGTCTCGTCGACTGCGGGCAAGCGACCCTCTACCGGAATGCCGAACTACTCCGTGACGAAGGCGGCCGTGCTCTCGCTTTCCCGGCTCGTGGCCGATCTCTATGCCAAGCACGGCATCCGCTGCAATGCTGTTGCACCGGGCCCGACGGCGACTCCAGCTTGGCTTGGCGAAGGCGGTTTGGCCGACCAACAGGCAGCTGCTTCTATTAAGACGCGTGTAGAAGTACTAGAGGCCGTTGGAGCGGGTCGTCCCTTGGGACGCCTTGCCGAGCCGGCGGAGATCGCGTCTGTCATTGCATTTCTCTGCTCGGAGCGGGCTTCCTACGTGACAGGTTCCGCCTGGAGCGCCGATGGTGGAACCGTCCCGATCATCATCTAGCCTGTTTCTGTGGTCTTGCCAGCAACATTCGTCGGCGCCTGGCCCGCGATCACGCTTGGTGCTCGCGACCCAGGCATCCGACAATGTCACTGGCAGGACCACTGATGCCCGAGGTTGCAGGAACAGTCGCGGAAACCTTCGAGCTGCAGGTGCGCGAGCTCGAGGGACGGTGGCTGTCTCCTCTGGCGGTTCGGTCGTACGAGACGCGTGGGCGACTGCGGGCGGAGGACGATTGTCGCCTGCGCACGCCCTTCCAGCGCGATCGCGACCGGATCCTGCATTCGAAGCCGTTTCGCCGCCTGAAAGGCAAGACCCAGGTCTTCATCGATCCCGTGGGCGATCACTACCGCACGCGGATGACCCACACGCTCGAGACAACCGGGATTGCGCGCGGCGTCGCGCGGGCGCTGCGGCTCAACGAAGACCTTGTCGAGGCGATCGGCCTGGGCCATGACATGGGCCACCCGCCGTTCGGCCATGCAGGTGAAGAGGCGCTCGACGCGGCATTGCAAGAGCGCTTCGGCAGGAGCTTCCGGCACAACGAACAATCGCACCGGATCGCCGAGTCGCTGAACCTGACGGAAGAGGTTCGCGACGGAATCCTCACGCACACCGGCCAGCAGGAGCCGGCGAGCCTCGAGGGCAAGGTCGTCCGCATCGTGGACCGTGTCGCCTATATCAACCATGACATCGACGATGCCGTCCGCTTCGGGATCCTCGACCCCGCGGAACTGCCACTCGCGGAGGTGGCGTTGCTCGGAGATCGCGGCTCGAGGCGGATCGACACGCTCGTCCACGATCTCGTCGAGAGCTCGGAGCGGGCAGGCGACATCGTGCAGAGTGAGGAGATAGGCCGGGCTATGCTCGCGCTGCGGACATTCATGTTCGAGCGGGTCTACCTCGGACCGCACACGCAACGCGAGCAGGACAGGGCGCGACTGGCCGTCCGGCGTATTTTCGACCATCTCGCCGACCATGGGGACGAGCCCGACCAGATCGTGGAATTCATCGCAGGGATGACGGACCGCTTCGCCCTCAGTTACGTTGCGGACCTGTAGATGAGCCGGATCAAAGACGCATCGGTCGACGAGGTTAAAGCGGCTGCCGACATGGTGTCGGTTGTCTCCGCCCGCTCCCCGCTACGGAAGGCCGGTGCGCGGTATGTCGGCCGGTGCCCGTTCCACGAAGAGCGGACGCCGAGCTTCTCGGTCAACGCCGTCGACAAGCTCTACTACTGCTTCGGCTGCGGCGCCAAGGGCGACCTGATCACATTCGTCCGTGAGACCGAGCAGCTCGACTTCGCCGGCGCAATCGAGTGGCTCGCGGAGCGCTTCAACGTCCAGATCGAATACGAGGAGACGTCGCCGCAGCAGGATGCGAAACGCCGCCGCCGCGAGCGGTTGCTCGAGGTGCTGGAGGCTGCGGCATCGTTCTACGAGCGCTACCTCTGGGACTCGCAAGCAGGGTCGCTCGCCCGGGACTATCTCGCCGGTCGCGGGCTCCGCGAAGAGGTGTGCCGTCAGTACAGACTCGGTCTCGCGCTCGGTGGCACGACGCTGACGCGCAAGGCGCTCGAACGCGGCTTTACCCGCGAGGAGTTGCTCGCCGCGGGTCTCGGCAACCGCAGAGGCAACGACTACTTCTTCGGGCGGCTCCTGTTCCCGCTCACGGATGCGCGCGGCCGAGTGCTCGGCTTCCAGGCGCGCAAGCTGCGCGAAGACGATCCGCTCAAGGCCAAGTACGTGAACTCGCCCGAGGGGGAACTCTTCCGCAAAGGCGACCTGCTGTACGGGCTCGACCGCGCGCGGGCTGCGATCGCGAAGCAGGAGCGCGCCGTGGTCGTCGAAGGGAACACGGATGTGCTGGCGCTGAGCCAGGCCGGCATCGAGCCCGTCGTTGCGTCGATGGGAACGGCGCTCACTGAGCGACAGCTGAAGGAGCTCAGTCGTCTCACGAACCGTGTGTGGCTCTGTTTCGATGGCGATGCCGCAGGCGAGGCGGCAACGCTACGCGGCATGGAACTCGCGGCGGCGCAAGGCATGGACGTCCGTGTCGTCGCGTTGCCCGCGGGGTTCGATCCTGCAGATCTCGCAGACGGCTTCGAGGCGCGGCTCGGGCGAGCCGAGACGTATCTCGGCTACCGCGTGCGGCTCGAGATCGAGCGGGCGGCGGATCGCCAGGAGGGGTTCGTGCGCGTGCGCGAGGTGCTCGCACGCTTCGAAGAATCACCCGAGCGCCAGGACGCGATCCGCTATGCGGCCGACAAGCTCGACCTGCCGAAGGAGACCCAGCAAGGACTTGCCCCGAGCAAGTCGGCGTCGTCGACCGGCCGGGTCTCGGCGAGGTTGCTCGACGCGGGTGAGCGGCTCGAGCAGAATGCGCTCGCCGGCGTGGCCGCTCATCGCTCGCTCCTCCCGATCCTCGCCGAGCTGGGGCCAGAGCATTTCGACCGCGAGGAGCTCCGCCGCCTTCGCGAGCAGCTCCTCACGGACGCCGAACCAGAAGGAGATCTCGTAGGTCTTCTCGCGGAACTCGACGCCAGGGCTGCGTCCGAGGGGATCGACGAGCGCACGGCGGAGCAGCTGCTGTTGCGGCTTCGGGAGCGGCAAATCCGCCGCGAGCTGATCGACGCGGACCCGGCACGCACCATGGAGCTCCAGGCCTCACTGGCCAGAATCCACGCAACCGTCGAGGAACTCGCGGCCGCACAGGTCTTTTCGCGCTGAGGCTCCGCTCGTAACTCCTGCAGATTCGGGTTACGATCGTCGCCCATGCGCGATGAATCCGAGGTCTGGCAAGCGCTTCTAAAGAGGAAAGGTCTCTCCGTCACCGACCTGGCGGGGCAGCTCGGCGTCACCCGGCAGCACGCTCACCGGCTCCTCACGGGTCGTCGCCCGGCGGAGTCGCAGCGCGCGGAACTGGAGCAAGCACTCGCCCTTGGCCCGCCGACCTCGGGCAACCCGCTCTACGCGGTTGGCGAACTGGACGACAACGGCGAGTTGGAGCTCGTTCCTGCAGGTGACGCGCAGCCCCTCTTCGCAAGCAGAGAAGTGGCGACGGATGTAGCCCGGGCCCTCGAACCCGCTTCGCTCCACGTGTGTGTGCTCCCGGTCTGGCCTGGTTACGCGTGGCGCAACCTCGTTGCGTTCCACGCGGCGTGGGGCGCGCAGCCGGAGCCGCGCAAGCTCTTCATCGTCGACAACGGCGAGACGGAGATCCCGGTCGAGGCCATTGTCGAGGAGATCCGAACGGGGCTCGATGCGACGCTTCGGAGTCGCGCACAGGCACGAGATCCTGCGTATCTGAGCGAGGTCGAACTCCGACTTCAGCGGCTAAACTAGCGCCGCTGCTTTCCCCGGTAGCTCAATTGGCAGAGCATTCGGCTGTTAACCGAAGGGTTGTTGGTTCGAGTCCAACCCGGGGAGCCTCGAAGACGCTGCAAAAGGGCTGAAACGCGAAGGGCGCCCCGAATGGAGCGCCCTTCTTGGTACCGCAAGCCACGAAACCCTGGATCCCAGCCCAGGCCGCGGCGATCCCCCGTTGTGTCAGTACTTCTAGGCGGGTGGCCAGCGCGGGATCTTCGACGACACGAGGGAGTTCATCCGGATCGTGCTCGCTCTCTACGGCACGATCTGAGGCGGCTCGAGCTTGCCGAGAGCGAGGACGACCGCCTCCTCGATGGTCGACGACCGCCCGACTTCGACGCGGCGAGGAAGCAGTCGTCGGTGAGATCGGCTATGGGCGCGGCCAGCTCGTACAAGACTTCGGGGCGCTGAAATGCAGCGCGCGGGAGTTCTCCCAGGACCAGTCCCCACAAGCGACCGGCTGCGTCGAGGTCGCTCTGCCGGGCGGCGACGACCGCGAGACCCGTAAGCGTCCGGAGCGTGAGTTGTCGGTCCTGAAGCTGTCGAGCGACCAGAAGCGCGCGCCTTCCGGCGGCGCCGGCTGCCTCCGTCGTTCCTCCGGCAAGCTCGAGGTCGAAGAGAGCTGTCAGCTGCCAGAGTTCCCAGTTGAGAAACCCGGTGGCCACGGCGGCGTCGATCGACTGCCTGTAGAGCGCCCGAGCCTCCTCGAGGTCGTTCTGGCGCGCGGCGAGGTCCGCGAGGGTCGCGAGCATCTGTGGCTCAACGTGCGGGTGCCGGACGGACGCGTCGAGCAAACGCACCTCCGAGACGAGGCGGCGAACCTCGTCAGGATCTCTTCGCGACGCCGAGTACACGACCCAGCGGGCCTGGAGCTCGACTGCGTTGTAGTCGTCGCCGAGCTCGCGAAACAGCGCGAGTGCCTGTTCGCAACGCTCCTCGCCCGGCTCCGGCTCGCCCGACAGGATCAAGATGGCGCCGCCCGTCCGCAGAAGCCGCGCGCGCAGCTCCGGCGGCAGCGACGCCTCGTGTGCCAGGAGCGCGTGCGCCCATCGCAGTCGTTCGGGCGGAGCCGTCGTGACGAGCAGGGCTTCGAGTCTCGTGAAGAGCTCGACGGCAAGCGCGATGTCCGCTCCGAGCGCCCGCTCGAGCGCCCCGCGCACGTCGTCGAGCTCCGCGAGAACCCAATCCATCTGCTGTTCCCCTTCGCCGACGTCCTCGGAACGCAAGTGCGCGGAGCGCACGATCTCGAGCATCCGCTCGGCGTGCCGACGGCGGACCTCTTCCGCCTCGCTTGAGTCTTCCAAGACCTCGCTCGCGAACTCGCGAATCGTCTCGAGCATCCAATAGCGCTCCTCTCCGAGGCGGCCCGTTCGCCGGCGGAGCAGGCTCTTGTCCAGGAGCGAGGCGAGGGTGTCGAGGTCGGCGTCGCAGATGACCTCGGCAGTTTCGAGGGTGCAGCCGCCGCGGAAGACGCTCAGCCGCGCGAACAGGCGTTGTTCGTCTTCGTCGAGCAGGTCGTAGGACCACGCGATCGTCGCCCGCAAGGTCGCGTGCCGCTCGTCGGCATCCCGCGTGCCTTTGAGAAGGTCGAGGCGGTCGCGAAGCCTGTCTAGGAGGAGCTCGGGCGTAAGCAGCTTCGTTCGCGCCGCTGCGAGTTCCAGCGCGAGCGGGAGGCGGTCTAGCCGGTCGCAGAGCTCGACAACCGTCCGGGTCGGAGCGACGTCAGGTCGGACTGCCTGCGCGCGTTCGCAGAACAGTGCGACGGCCTCGTCCTCGACGAGCGGCGGGAGGTCGAGTTCCGCCTCTCCCTGGATGCGCAATGCCTCGCGGCTCGTTGCGATCAGGCGCAGCTTCGGCGCGGCCGCGGCGAGCTCCGCGATTGGGCGAGCCGCGTGCGGCAGGAGATGCTCGAGGTTGTCGCAGACCACGTGCGTCCGACGCTCGCCGACGCGAGCCGCGATCGCCGCGGCATCGGGCGCTGTGGCGCCCAGACGATCCGCGATCGCGCCCAGGACGAGCTCCGGGTCCCTGAGAGGAGCGAGCGGCACGAACACAGTTCCGCCGTCCGCCTCGTCCGCAAGCAGGCGGGCGAGCTCGAGCGCGAACCGCGTCTTGCCCGTGCCGCCGGGACCGAGAACGGTGAGGACGCGCGGGTCGCGTTCGTACACGAGCGAGACGGCGTCGAACAGCTCTTGCTCGCGCCCGAGGAACCTCGTGGGCGGGCTCGGTAGCTCCACGCTTCCCGGGGTACGCAGAGGTGGGAACTCGCCCCCGTCGAGCTGGTAAACCCGCGTCGGCCCGGCGAAGTCCTTCAGCCGATGCTGGCCGAGGTCGCGCAGGGGCTGCGACTCGAGCAGCGCCGCCGCCGTCGGCGACACCACGATCTGCCCTCCGTGCGCCAGCGCAGCGACTCGCGCGCCGCGGTGTACCTCGAGCCCGACGTACCCCTCGGCGGTCAGCGTCGGCACGCCCGTGTGCAGGCCCGCGCGCACGCGAATGGGCCCGTCGGCGAGCGCGTCCATCGCCTCGCGCGAGGCTGCGGCCGCCCCCTCCGCCGACGCGAACGCGACAAAGAACGCGTCCCCCTGCGTATCGACCTCGACGCCGCCGTGCGCGGCGATCGCCGCGCGCACGATCCGCCGGTGCGCATCGAGAGCGTCGACGTAGCGCGCCGGCCCGAGCTCGTGCAAGAGCCGCGTCGATCCCTCGATGTCGGTGAAGAGGAACGTGACGGTCCCGCGCGGAAGCTCAGCCATCGACCGCCTTCAGCGCGGTCGCCACCGCGTCGTCGATCGGCAGGGTGTGCCCGGCGCAACGGCCGGCCTCGAAGTCGGAATCGCCGAAGTGGCGCGCCACCGGCGCGATGTGTTGGTCTTCCGGGTCCCAGCCTGACACGGGGGCGCGCGCGACCTCGGCCTCGATCGCACCCCAGAGACGTCCGGCTAGCGGCAGATCGCCTTGCTCGACGGCAGCCCTTGCGAGCAGGGCGAGCGTCTCCAGCGTTCCGATCCTGTCGCCCATCCGCTGTGCCAGCTCGAGCGCGGTCCGCAGTCTCTCCGCACCCTCGGCCGGCCGGTCGAGCGAGAAATACGTAATCGCCTGCGAGGTGAGCGCGTGCTTCTCCCACCAGGTGAAACCCGTCTCGTGGGCGAGCGCGGTGCTGCGCTGGTACAGCTCGAGGGCTCGCTCCAACGAACCGCTCCGACGCTCGAGCTCGCCGAGCAATCCGAGGACACCGGCCTCGCCCTTCTTGAAGCCGGTCCGGCGGTGCGAGGCGAGGCTCTCGTCGGCGAGCCGACGAGCGTGAGCCTCGTCACCGCGCCGAAGCGCATGGCCAGCGAGCCTGTGGAGGCCGACCGCCGTCCGCAGTTCGTCCCCGAGCTCGCGGAACTCGGCGAGGCTCTGCTCGTACAACGACTCGGAATCGTCCTCTCCTGCCATTGTCGCGGAGTTTCCGAGGCACCTGAGCGCGAGCGCATGGGTCGGCGACGGTGCCGTCGGACCGATCGGCAGCAGGTCTTCAATCCACCGCCGCCCCTCCCAGGGATCGGTCGTCATCCAGAAATTTTCGAGCGCACCGGCAAGGGAAAGCCCAAGCTCGCCACGTCCCGCTCGGGTCGTCCACGCGAGTGCAGCGCGGACATTGTTGTGCTCCGGGATCACGAGGTCGTGCCGCATCGGACCCTCCGACTCCTGGTTGAGGCTCGCACGTCGCGCAAGGTCGAGGAAGAACTCGGCGTGTCGAAGCCAGATCGCCTCCGCCTCGCCACTCGTCTCGAGGCGTTCCAGCGCGAACTCACGGATCGTCTCGAGCATAAGAAAGCGGTCGCCGCGGGTCGGTTTGAGCAGACTCGACTCGACCAGCGCATCGATTCGTTCGAGGTGCGCGTCGGCGACGGCCTCGGCCGCTTCGAGGGTGAAGGTGGCGAACACGCCGAGCCGCGCGAACAGCCTCTGCAATGCGGGGTCGAGCAGCTCGTAGCTCCACTCGATCGTCGCGTGGAGCGTTCGTTGCCGTTCCGGCGCGTCGCGACGCCCCGACGTGAGCAGAGGGAGACGCCGGTCGAGCCGCTCGAGCAGAGCGGCCGAGCCGAGCGATCGAAGCCGCGGTGCGGCGAGCTCGAGCGCAAGCGGCAATCCGTCGAGGCGACGGCAAATCTCCCGCGTCGCCTCATCCGGCGCGAAGTCCGGACGGACGGCCCGGGCGCGCTCGGTGAGCAGTGCGAGCGCATCGTCATCCGGGAGCGGATCGAGCGGGTACTCCCGCTCTCCCTCGATCCGGAGTGGCGCACGGCTCGTCGCAAGCACCTTCGACCTCGTTCCTGCAGAGAGGACGTCGCGGACGACCGGCGCCGCGTCTAGGACGTGCTCGAAGTTGTCGATCACGAGCAGCGCCTCGCGGTCACCCAGCTCCCCCAACTGGTGTAAGCCGATCGTCGAGGCGACCGTGGCGGGAACGAGCTCCGCCTCGCGCACGCCGGCGAGCGGGACGAAGAACACCCCGCCCGAGAACTCTTGGACGAGCTCAGCGCCAGCCTGAAGAGCGAGCCGCGTCTTTCCGGTTCCGCCAGGGCCTGTGATCGTGACGAGCCGCGCCGAGCCGCCGAGCAGAGCGACGATGTCCGTCAGTTCGCGTTCGCGGCCCACGAGCGGGTTCGCGGCGATCGGCAGATTCGTCGCGTTGAGGCTCCTCAGCGGCGGAAAGTCGTGGTCGCCGAGCTGGTAGATCCGCTCCGGCGCGGACAGATCCTTCAGCCGATGCTCTCCCATGTCACGCAGCCCTTCGGCTCCGACGAGGTCGCGGGTCGCCTGCGAGACGAGCACCTGACCCCCGTGACCCGCGGATGCGATCCGGGCGGCACGATGGACGTCGATGCCGACGTAGCCCTCGTCGATGACGAGCGGCTCACCTGTGTGAAGACCCATGCGGACGCCGATGGGCCCGTCGGACAGGGCTTCCCGGCCGGCGGCGGCCGCAGCCAGGGCATCGGAAGCCCGGGCGAACGCCACGAAGAACGCATCGCCCTGTGTGTCCACCTCGACACCCCGATGGCGCAGGAAGACATCTCGGAGCGCCTGCCGGTGCTCGGCGAGGAGCGGCGCGTAGCCGTCCCCCAACTCCTGCAACAACCGCGTCGAGCCCTCGACGTCGGTGAAAAGGAACGTGACGGTTCCGGAAGGGAGATCGCCCCGCACAACATCATCATGAATCAGCGCGGCGGCGAACACACGCTGCTGAAGAAATCGCAGGCGAGCTCCACCGTCACCCGATCCAGGAGGTCGCCGTCACGCTCGCTTGAGAGCGGATGGGGACTCAGGGGGACTGTCCCCGGAGCGACGACTCGTCATCACCCCTCGTGCAGCGACGCGCGTAGATGTCCAATTGCGCAACGGCGGCCGAGGCCACGCCCCCGGCGCATTCCTCCACGGGCTACCGCCGCATGAACGAGAAGACGTCGAAGCCTTCCTTGTCGCCGAAGTCTGGAAGCTCTCACGCGACTTCAACGTCGACCGGGGGGCACCGTTCGAGGCCGCCGCCCGGATCAGAGTCAAAGTGCGGCTCGTCGACTACCAGCGCCAACGGCTCGGAAGAACGAAATGGACCTGGAAAACGCACGAGTCCGTCCGGCCTCCTAAGCCCCACGTTTCTCTCGCTCGACGCGCGCGCCGGCAGCGACGATCACGCCGGAGCTCTTGGCGACCTTGTCCCCGATCCTGCAGGCGACATTGAGGGAGGTGGTGACTCGCCTCGCGGATGGCTGGACGCCGATCGAGATCGCGATAGAGACGCGGACCTCGAGGCCCTTCATCAAGAGTATCGTCGCCGAGTTAGCGAACGAGCTCGAGCATCCAAACAGAAACGACTAGCGGCACCGCGCAGGTTCTCGTCGCCACGCGGATCTATCTAGATGGAGCCTTGGCGCGAGGTCGAGGTACCTATAACCCCACGCCTCGGGGGTCTGAGAAGCGATGGGGTTCGCGCCATGGCTCCGTCTCTACCCATCGTTAACAGGTTGCGGCGGAGATTGCCGAGATCGGGTCCGTAAACTCCGGATCGTGAACTACCAGGACGTTGCGCTAACCCCCGAGCGTGAAGAGTGCGGCATCGTCTGGCTTCCCAGCGACGCGGAGCGGTGGCGGGCCGAGTTCGTCGACGACGGCCCCGACGATCGCCTCGGCTTCTGGTGCTCAGACTGTTGGGAGCTCGAGTTCGGCCTGTAGCCAGCAACAATCCCGAGGGCCACCCTTGCCTGTTCGCTTGTAGCGCAGGCGCGGACTTGGTACCGCTTTTGGTACCGACTTGAGCGAATCTCAGCGCATCTCACAGGACCCAAACCCGCCTAACTCCATGGTGCGGACGTGACGTGACCCCCATCGGTTCGGCTGTTAACCGAAGGTGCCTGGACGGCTACGGCACTGCGGTGAAGAGGGTCGTCGAACGGTTCCGGCGCCTGGCATTGCCGCCGGCACTTCGACCGTGGCAGCGCGCCCAGATCCAGCGGCTGCAGCAGATCGTCGACACGGGGCACACCCTGGCGACCGGCTTGCGCGTCCCGGGATGCCAACGCGACGCAGGCCTTGATCAAGCGTTTTCGCTTCCTGCTCGCACATCAGCCGAACGTCACGCAGGCACAGCACAACGCGGTCAAGGCATACGACAACCGGCTTCTGGGGATCTCGAAGCTCCAGGGAAAGATCGCCCGCGAGCATCAGCACCTCCAAAACCTCCTCAGCTTGTAGCGGTTGATTCTTGACCTGAGCAGGGGTTTCTGCACTGAATAGCGCATGCTCCTGAGGGAGGTCGAATACGCTCGTCCTGCGAGCGTCCAGGAAGCCCTGCGCCTGCTCGGCTCCAACGACGGTGCGCGTGCGCTCGCGGGCGGCCAAACGCTGATCAACGTCATGAAAGCGCGGGCCGCCTCGCCCGACGTGCTCGTCGATCTCGCCGACCTCGGTGAGCTACGCGGCATCGAGCTCGGCTCCGACGGCACGCTCGAGATCGGCGCGATGACGACCTACACTGACATCGTCGAGTCCGCGGAAGCACGTGCGCGGCCGATCCTCGGCGAAGTTTGCAATCAGATCGCAGACGTACAGGTTCGCAACCGCGGCACGATCGGCGGCAACGTCTGCTCGAACGATCCGACGAACCACCTGCCGCCGCTGCTTGTGGCTGTCGGCGCGACAATGACGATTCTCGGCCAGGGCGGGGAGCGCTCCGTGCCCGCGCAGGAGTTCTTTCTCGGCGTCTACATGACGGCCGCCGGACCGGGAGAGCTGCTGACGAAGATCTCGGTGCCGCCAGGGAAGAGCGACGGCTTCGCGTCGGTTCCGATCGGCCGCGATGGAACGTGCATCGTCAACGTGGCGGCATCGCTCGACGGCGGCACGCCCCGTCTGGTGATCGGATGTGTCGACGCCGTGCCCGTCGCCCTTATGCCAGACTCGGTGGAGGAAGATGCCGTGCGCGCATCGGTTCGCGGCGCGAACCTCGATCCACCCGCCGACGTGCACGCCACTGCGGACTACCGGCGGCACCTCGCCGAGGTTCTCGCTCTACGCGCGGTCGCCCTGGCCGCAGGAAGGAACTAGATGGACGCTGTCTCGAGCAGGACGATCACGGTGGACGTCAACGGCGAGCAGTACGAGCGTGAGGTCGAGGCTCGCCGCCTGCTCATCCATTTCATCCGAGACGACCTCGGGCTGACCGGGAGTCACATCGGGTGCGACACGGGTAACTGCGGCGCCTGCTCCGTCCTCGTCGACGGCGTCCTCGTGAAGAGCTGCATGATGCTCGCCGTCCAGGCCGACGGGGCCAAGATCGAGACGGTAGAGGGACTCGCGTCCGAGGGCGAGCTCAACGGGCTCCAGCAGGCGTTCTCGGACCACCACGCGCTCCAGTGCGGGTACTGCACTCCCGGGATGCTGATGAGCGCAACCGCGCTGTTGCGGCAGAACGCCTCACCGAGCGAGGAAGAGATCCGCAAGGGCATCCAGGGAAACATCTGCCGCTGCACGGGCTACGTGAACATCGTCGAGGCGATCAAGGCGGCGGCACCGTGACCGAGACAACGGTCACTCCGGAGCGGCCGCTCGTCGTCGAGGAAGGCGAGTCGAAGGCCGGCTTCATCGGGCAGAACGTTCCGCGCAAGGAGGACAAGCGGCTTGTCCAGGGCGAAGGCGTCTTCTTCGACGACGTCAAGCGGCACGAGATGGGCTTCGTCCACTTCGTGCGCTCGCCCTACGCACATGCGCGCATCAAGTCCGTCGACGTGTCGAAGGCGCTCGAGCTCGACGGCGTCTACGGAACGCTCACCGGAGACGAGGTCGCGATCCTCACGGATCCGTTCTTCGAGCTTTCGACGCCGCCCGGCGCGCACATCAAGGACTACGCCCTCGCGGTCGGCCGCGTGCGCCACGTCGGCGATCCGGTCGCAGCGGTTGTGGCCCGAACCCGAGAACTGGCCCGTGACGCGAGCGAGCTCGTCGAGGTCGAGTACGAGCCGCTGCCGCACGTTCTCGACGGAGAGGAGTCGCTGAAGGACGAGGTCGTCCTGCACGAGGACGCCGGCTCGAACACGGTCTGGTCGGGGCAGTTCGACTGGGGCGACTTCGACGCCGCTCTCGAGGATGCGGACCATGTCGTCCGCATCGAACGGCTGCACTTCGACCGTTTCGCGTCGACTCCGCTCGAGTGCTCCGGCTGCCTCGTCGAATTCAACCGTGGCACCGGACAGTGGACGATCCACGGGAATCACCAGATGCCCGGAGTGGGGGCGATCTGGATGGCGCCAGCGCTGCGCGTCGGCATCGACAAGCTTCGCTTCGTCAGCCAGGACATCGGCGGCGGCTTCGGCAACAAGATCACGCTCCACCCTCAGTACACGGCTTGCTGCCTGCTCGCCCGGAAGCTCAACCGCCCGGTCCAGTGGACCGAGTGGAGAACGGACCAGCACACGGCGAACACCCACGGCAACGAGCGCACGTTCCTCGACGTAACGGTGCCTGTGAAGGCCGATGGGACGATGCTCGGCTTTTCCGTGCGAGCGATCGACGACTGTGGCGCGTTCCCGCGCTATGAACCGCTCGGTTGCATCATCTGGGCCCAGGTCACACCAGGCTGCTACCGGTGGCGCAACATTCGGGTCGACTTCACCCAGGTCTGCACGAACAAGTCTCCGGTCGCGCCGAACCGCGGCTACTCCCGGATGCAGCATCTGTGGCTGACCGAGCGGATAGTCGACGTGGTCGCGAGCGAGCTCGGTCTCGACCCGATCGAGGTTCGCAAGAAGAACTACGTCAAACACGAGGAGTTCCCGTACGAGACCCCGAACGGTTGCATCTACGACTCGGGTGACTACGCTCGCTGCCTCGACATCGCGCTCGAGCTGATCGGCTACGACTCGCTCGAGGAGAAGCGGCGGGATGCGGAGTCCCGAGGCAAGCTCTTCGGGATCGGCATCGGCTCCACCCTCGACTCGGGGACGAACAACTTCGGGCAGTCGATGATCATCAACCCGGAGTTGCAGTTCTCCGGCAACAACGAAGTGGCGACCGTCAAGCTCGACATCTTCGGTGAGGTCGTCGTCACGCTCGGGACCGTCCCGCAGGGTCAGGGGCACGAGACCACCTCAGCCCAGGTCGTCGCAGACATCATCGGCTGCACTCCCGACGACATCAACGTGCGTGCGGGTCACGACACGTACTGGAACTCGACCGCCGGCTTCTCTGGGACATACGCGTCGCAGTTCGCCGTCACCGGGCTCGGTGCGGTCAAAGGCGCCGCCGACAAGCTCGCCGGCGAGATGAAGGAGCTCGCCGCCGCTGTGTTCGGCTGCACGCCGGACGACATCGAGCTCGTCGAGAGCCAGGCGCGGATCAAGGGCAATCCCGAGGCTGCGCTGCCCTTCATGGCATTGGGCGCGATCCTGAACGCGAACAACGCCGGCCTACCGCCCGATCTCGACGTCACCCTCAACGTCAGATACGTCTACAGACCCCACTTCGAGAAGCCGGACCTCGAGCGCAAGTTCGGCAACCTCACGCTCACGTACGCGACGCAGATCCATGCGTGCGCGGTCGAGATCGATCCCGAGACGGGGGTCTACGAGATCGTCGACTACG
>JACDEU010000096.1 GCA_013816245.1 Actinomycetota bacterium
CCCCTGGCGTCATCACCCGGTCGACCGTCGTCTCCGCCCCGAGCCCCTCCGCCAGCGCCCGCACCGAGAGATCCCGGTCAGTGACGATCCCGACGAGCTTTCCCTCATCGGCCACGACCGGAAGCGCGCCTGCGTCGGCATCGCGCATACCGACCGCGGCCTCCTGGATCGTCGCGTCGACGCGAACGGCTACCGGCTCGCTGCTCATGACGTCCTTGATCTGCACGGTCCTCCTTCAGTCGCTGTCGGTTGTTGGGATGCCCCGTACCGTGAGAGCCAAACGGGCGCCTCAGGCACGTCGTTGGAATTGCTCGGCGGCGGGCTTCCCCACCTCTCCCGAAGGTCGCGCAGCTCTTCCCGCGAACCCCTCATCCTCGATCCCCGGGCCTTGCCCGCCGGAGGCTCAGGACCTTAGACCCCGCAATCCTGGACCTTTTCGACCCCGCCCGCTAGAGGGAGAGGCCGGCAGGCGGATTCAGGTTTCGCGGTTTCGCGGGAAGTGGGTGTCAGGTCCGCCGCTTCGTCTCGTAAAACGCGTGCGCGATTAGAATCCCCATGGGCGCGTCGCGGGGCCTCGAACGCCGGTCTGTGCCCTGTGGGCGGTTTCCCTCGCTCTTTGCGGCTTCTGTCTCGAGAAGCGACGAATTCTCGGCGCGTTGATGACGACTGGCTTGTCGGCGGCAGCTCGAGGATGCTGTTGCGGCTGAGCGGCCAGGGGCGGCTTGTCGCCGGCGTCAAGATCGCGGCCGGCGCCTGAACTCGTCGCAGGTGGCGGACGCCTGGATCAGCCCCCTGACCAACCTGCAGCCGCCAAGCGCGACCGGTGGGAACATGTACGTGCATTGATCGCACCGCACGCCGGGCTCGGGCGCGGGCTTGTAGTTCGCCTTCTTCTTCGAAAGACCCCATACCCTTCTCGCCATCCGAACCCTCCGGGGTGAGGCTACCTCAGCAGCGGGCGGAGGACCATTAATTGAGAGGGAGCGTGTCGCACTTCCGCCAAAGAGCGACACCGGTTAGGCGCGCGAGAACAAGATTGACGACGTGAGCGCCGTGCTCCGGTACGGGGTGGTGTCGACGACGAGTGAGCTCCGCGAGCACGACCGGGACGACGCTCTTACCCCTAGAGTCGTGGAATGAAGCGCCACCCCGCCCTGATCCCGCTCTCGCGCGACCATCACGATGGACTCGTGCAGGCATTGCGGCTGCGCCGTGCTGCCGCGGCCGGAGATGCTTCGGCTCGGCTCGCGGCCGCCAGGGAATTCGTGGAGTTCTTCAAGAACGAAGAGCGTGTCCACCTTCGGGATGAGGAAGAAGAGCTCTTCCCGCTCTTCCTCAGGCACGTCCAGTCGCAGCCTGCTCCCCTCCGCCAGGCACGCGTCCAACACATGCAGCTCGAGGGGTTCGCTCGCAAACTCGACATCGCCGTGGCGGCCGGCAGCGTCGATCGAGAGACGTTGCATGCGGCGGGGGGACTGCTTGACGCACACATCCGGCTTGAGGAGCGACAGCTCTTTCCGCTGATCGAGGAACTCGTGCCAGACGACGAGCTCTGGAGGCTCGGGCTCGCCAGCAGGGACGTGACCTGCACCGTTCGGCAACCGCCTCTCACGAGCTAGTTGTAGTTCCCCGACGAGACCGCGCTGTCGTCGGGCGTAGCCGGGCGCTGCTTGTCGCAGAAGAGCCGAAAGACGCACGGGGTCTTGAAGCCTGCTGGCCTCGAGCGGATGTGGCTTGTCTACAGGAGGATGCGTGATGCTGTTTCGAGCGGGCAGCCCAATGCGACGAGCCGGCGTGCTTGCGCTAGGTCGACTCGCGAGTCGTCGGCCATGATCGCGGCGCGGGCGAGGTCGAAGCCAAGACCGACGAACTGGTCATGGCGCCAGAGGCCAAGTAGTCAACGCTGGACTTGTTGCGCTGCGATTCGGATACGAGCTCCGGCCCGCGCAATCGTCGCCGCTGCGCGTTTAGCTGCGGCCCTTGAGGCCTTGCGCTTCGGGCAGGGACGCGAGCGTCTTGAGCGTGTTGTTCTCGATCTGGCGGATCCGCTCGCGGGTGACACCGAAGGCGCGGCCGACCTCTTCTAGGGTCTGTGGTTGGCCGCCGTGGAGGCCGAAGCGGAGCTCGATCACCTGGCGCTCGCGCTCGGGCAGCGCGGACAGCGCCTGCTCGATCTCCGTGCATAGCAGCGAGACCGCGGCCTCCTCGAAAGGCGACTCGGCCAGCTGATCTTCGACGAGGTCGCCGAGCTTCGCGTTCTCCTGCTCGCCGATCGGCTTCTCGAGCGAGACGGGAAGCTTAGCCATCCGCCGGATCTCCCGCACCTCGTCGCTCGTGATCGCGAGCTCGGCGGCGATCTCCTCCGCTCGTGGCTGCCTCCCCAGTTGCTGGACGAGCTGCCGCTCGATGCGCACGACCTTGTTCAACCTCTCGACCATATGAGCGGGGATGCGGATCGTCCGCCCCTTGTCGGCGACCGCGCGCCCCACCGCTTGCCGGATCCACCATGTGGCGTAGGTCGAAAACTTGAAGCCTTTGCGGTAGTCGAACTTCTCCACGGCGCGAATCAACCCCAACGAGCCTTCCTGGATCAGGTCGAGGAAGGAGAGGCCACGGCCGATGTGTGGCTTCGCGATCGAGACGACCAGCCGGAGATTCGCCTCGATCATCTGCGTCTTCGCCGCCAGGTCCCCACGCTCGACCCGCTTCGCCAAGCAAACCTCCTGGTCGGCCGTCAACAGCGGCACCTTCCCGATCTCCCGCAGGTAGAGGCGCAGCGAGTCGAGCGACGGCTCCACGCTCAGATCGAGCTTCGGCGCCGCCTTCGTCTCGTCCTCGGCGAGCGCCGGCTGCGCGTGCGGCGGACACTTGTGCTGCTCGCCTTCGACCAGCTCAATCGAACGGTCGACCAGGTGGGCGTAGAAGTCGTCGCTCTGCTCCCTCGTCAGCTCGACGTCCTCGAGCGCCGCGGCGATCTCGTCATAGGTCAGAAACCCCTTCTCCACGCCTTCCGCGACGAGTCGCTGCAGTTCCCGGTCGGAACGACCGTCTCCCGCCCAAAACCCAGCGCCGAGAAACCGTGCGTCTTGTACGCGTTCGATCTGCCGCTCCGCGACGGCGAGCCCAGAGTCCGCGGACTGCAACACCGGCAAAGAGACTACTCGTTCTTCCCGGGCGTTTACGTGGTACTCGAACACCCGTTGACGGCACTCGAGCCGCCTTCGCATTGCTTACACGTACATCCGCTGCTGATCTTCCGCACGTCCCGCGATGGGAACATCTTGCGACATCAGCCAACGGCAGACTCGGCGCGTCGGGCGACGGGGCAATCCGTGACGTCGAAGAACCGGCCCCAAGGCGAGCGTTGTCGCTTTCTGGTGGAACTGCGACACCTTCCTTTCTGAGACGACGCTACGCGCCTGAGCGGCGGTCGCGCCAGGGAGCAGCATGAGCCGTCAGACTGTCGAGTTTGATGGGCGATCCTGTTTCTTGGCTGATGATCCGGGCCGGCTGGAAGGTGCTTGCCGCTGATGGCAGCGAGGTCGGCGAGGTCGACGAGGTGGCGGGCGACGACACCGAGGACATCTTCGATGGGCTGGCGATCGCGACGAGTGCGTTCGGGAAACCGCGCTACGTGCCGGCGGAGCAAGTCGCGGGGATCACCGAAGGGGCCGTGCGCCTGTCACTGACTCGAAGCCAGGTCGACCAGCTGGGCGAGTATCTCGAACCGGCGACGAGCGCAGTGATCGAGCCGGAAAGCAAGGGCGGCCTCGGCGAGACGCTGGCTGCAGGCGCACGCGAGGTCGAAGCCAAGGTGTTCGCGCCGACCCAGCGCCATGAGCACTCGATGAACATTTGGCGTCGCCTCGCGTTTTTCTTTCGGCGCCTCGCCGGCTAGATGTAGGACCAGACCAGGTTGTTCATGAGCGCGTGTAGGCGCGTTATGGGTGCTTGGTGGCTGAGGCTGCAGTGTGGTCGGCGGTGATTGTAGAAGTGCAGCCAGCCGGCGAGGGCTCGTTCGCGTTCGGTTGAGCTGCCGCAGATCGCGCCGTATGCCCAGCCGCCGAGCAGGGTGCGGATGAAGCGTTCGGCCTTGCCGTTGGTGCGGGGCCGATAGGGGCGGGTGCGGAGGTGTTTGATTCCGAGTGTTCGGCAGGCGAGCGCGTGGATCATGGCACGGTAAGCGGAGCCGTTGTCGGTGAGTACGCGTTCGACCTGGACGCCGTAGGCGGCGAAATGCGCGACGGCACGGCGGAGGAAGCCGATCGCTGTCGTGGCTTTCTCGTCGGGGAGCACTTCGACATAGGCGAGCCGGGTCGCGTCGTCGACGCAGACGTGGACGAACTCCCAGCCGGCGACTCCGGCCCGGCGTCCCTCGCGGCGGGTCTTGCGTTGGCTGGCCCGGCTGCCGGTGACGCGATGGCCGGCGCCGCGAATCCGTCCCAGCTTCTTCACATCGATGTGGACGAGCTCGCCTGGACGCTTCCGCTCGTAGCGGTTGGCAGGCTCGGGCGGCTCCAAGCGCGACAGGCGGCCGAGCCCGATCCGCGTCAGAATCCCTGAAACGGTCGACGCTGGCATCGCGAGCACCTCGGCGATCCCGGCTGCCGTCATCCGCAGCCGCCGCAAGCCAGCGACCAGCTCGACCCGCTCTTGCGGGGTGCGGTTGGCGACCTGGCCCGGCGCTGAAGATCGATCGGCGAGACCGGCCTCACCCTCGGCCCGGTAGCGGCCGAGCCATTTCGCGGCCGTGCGCTCGCTCACGCCGGCGGCCTCCGCTGCCGTCGCGAGCGACCAACGCTGCTCAAGAACCCGGCGGCACAGCAAGAGCCGGAATGCGGGCAGGTCCTAGCGTTACCGTGAATCCTCATCCGGTGTCCTCCTTGGACTGATGGTCTTCGACAACCACCAGCCTCCAAGGAGGCCCGGATGAACAACGTGCTCAGGAACTACAACTAGATGTCGTCCTAAACACCTCGACGCCAGCGGCCGCTGCGCAACCATCGTCTCAGAGAAGAAGGTGTCGCTGTTCCACCGAAAGCGACAACGCTCGCGTCGACGGTGTTCTCGCCGATCTAGACGTTCGTCCAGCGCGTGATCGCTGATGCTGCGGTCAATGAGAGATGGGGAGAGGCTGTGCCCGCCAGACTGCGGCACCGGGCGCGCGCGGCTCCCCGCCACGGTGGCGGCGTGCCTTCCGCGACAACTACAGCCGGAGACGGTTCCAACGGCGTGCTTGTGCCGAAGAAACGGCTCGTAGGGTACGTTCTCGGGGGTCTGTGGGAGCCTGCCGGTGGCTAGCTCGGCCGCCAGAGCTCGGCCGTCTCGAGGTCGGCCGGCAGCTCGCGTCGCTCGGCGTAGGGCAGGCACATCGCGTCCTTCCCTTCCACGACCCACCACTTAGCGCTCAGCGCTGGGCGTCAAGCTGCGCACGAGCAGCTTCCAAGTCGGACTCGTGGACGAGGATCTCGCGCGGGCCGTCGGAGGCGATGCCCTCAAGCAGAGAGTCCGTCTCCTCAGTGACCCTGTGACCGCACTCGATCCCGGCGGAGCGAAGCAGCCCGCACACCACATCGGCTTCCATCTCGCCGGGCACAATCGTAAGCCGAACGCCTTCGTCCATGCACCACTGAGGCTACTCGAGGCGCGCGGGTACGGCCAGCGCGGCCTAGCGCCCAGCTCCCGCGTCGCTCGCGCGCTCGAACGGAAGGAGAAACCCGTCGACTACGACGCGCAGCGCGACCGTCTCAACGGACGGGTCTTGTCTACACCGCCGCTTCAAGGCTTTGCTGGAGTCACGTTTTGGGGTTCTGGTTGCGATGCGGCTTGGGGATCTGATATTCGCGCGTGCGCGTGTAGCATGAACCTCGCGCTACCTGACCCTCGCGCTACCGAGCGGGGCTTCGGGCCTCGTGCCGTCTTTCGGCTCTCTACGGCAACCCAGCTGCGCGGTCAGTCAGAGCAGTCTCCCCACTGAAGGCGATGACGGCGGCGTCGGGGATCTAGAGGGGGTCGAGCGCGGGCGGCG
>JACDEU010000013.1 GCA_013816245.1 Actinomycetota bacterium
CATCTTTAACGTCTTGGCAGGTGGCGTCATCATGCTGGTTACGTGGCTAGCCGCAGCAGCCCTCGCACTGCACACCCGCGCGTCAGCTCAGGTCGCACCCGCAGGGACCTAGCCCTGGCGTGAAAACCGGCTCCCAGGAGGCGGCTGCCCCGTGGGCGAGCGTGCGGGAATGACCCATGTTCTCGGCGCCGGCCGTGGTTGGCTCGCGGCGCGGAGCTGTACGTTGTCTCAACAGGCGACGGAGGATACAGTCCGGGCACAGGCAGGAGATAGAAAGAGGTTTCTTCGGGCTACAAAAACCTCGCGGTGGGCTGATTCGGAGCAGGTTCTGCGCCAGTGTGCAGCCCGAAGTAACCTAGAAGGTGAGACCGCATGTCCGTCGACGCGAAGTTCATTCTCGGCTCGGGTAGTTCGCGCCCTAGTCTGGAATGCGGAGCACGATCTTGCCGAGCTGGCGGCCCGCTTCCATCCGCTCGTGCGCGGCGGCGGCTTCCGCTAGCGGCAACACCTCGTCGACGACAGGAACGGCGCGGCCCGATTTGACGAGCTCGTAGACCGCCTCGAAGTCCTCCGTCGTTCCCATCGTCGAACCGAAGACCGTCAACTGCTTCCACCAGATGCGATGGAGGTTCGCAGGCGGATTCGGCCCGGTCGTCGCGCCGCAGACGCAGACCCGGCCGGACTCCCGCGCGGCGTCGAGCGTGCGCTTCCACGTCGCCTCGCCGACGTGATCGATCACGATGTGCGCGCCGCCGCCGGTGAGCTCCTTCACTTCCGCGACGATGTCGTCGGTGTCATGGTTGAACGCGCCGTCCGCGCCCAGCTCGCGGGCTCGGTCCAGCTTCTCGGCACTCGACGAAGTGACGATCACCCGCGCGCCGAGCGCCTTTGCGATTGCGAGCGTCGCGGTCGACACGCCGCTGCCGATGCCCCACGCGAGCACCCATTCCCCCTCCCGCAGTCCCGCTCTCGTGACCAGCATGCGGTAAGCCGTCTCGAATACGAGCGGGAACGCGGCGGCGGTTTCGAAGTCGAGCTCGTCCGGAAGCGGATAGACCTGGGAAGCCGGTACTGCGATCAGCTCGGCGTGCGTACCGTCGGAGTGCTCTCCGACGACGGAGATCTTTCCGTCGCCGAGCTCGTGACCGGGATTGATCACGACCCGGTCGCCTGCGTTGAAGCGATCCCCGGAGACGACGACTCCGGCGCCGTCGGCCCCGAGGATGCGCGGCTTCGACACCGAAGGAAGACCCTTGCGGATCCACACGTCGAGATGGTTGAGCGACGCGGCGCGCAGCTCGATCAGCACTTCTCCCGGGCCGGGGACAGGATCGGGTGCGTCCTCGTAGCGGAGCACCTCCGGTCCGCCGTCCTCATGAATGCGCACCGCCTTCACGGGGCACAATCTCGCACATGACAGCAGCGGAGCTGGAACGAGTCGCCGAGGAGTTGGAGCTGGACGTCGTCGGCGCCGCTCCGGCGTCGGCTTATGCAAGCACCGAACGCCACATCGCGGAGCGACAGGCGCGAGGGCTTTTTGCGGACATGCGCTTCACGATGGCTCAGCCCGAAGTCTCGTGTCATCCGGAGACGCTCTTGCCAGGAGCGCGAACCGTCGTCTCGGCCGCACACTGCTACTACGCACCGGAGCCGCCGCTCGAGCCCGGTGAGGGAAGGCTCGCCCGGTACACGTGGCACGACGGCTATGCCGTCCTGCGCGAACGGCTCGATGAGCTCGGGCGGCGTCTGGGCGGCGACTACCGGGTCCTGGTCGATGCGAACCAGCACGTCGACCGGGAGGGAGCGGCACGGTCCGGTGTCGGCTTCTACGGGAAGAACACGATGCTGATCACCCGACTGCACGGCTCGTGGATCGTGCTCGGGACCCTTGTCACCACCGCGGACGTCGAAGCGACGGCGCCGCTCGACCTCGACTGCGGCTCGTGCACCCTCTGCATCGAGGCGTGTCCGACCGGAGCGCTCGACGAGCCGGGCGTCGTCGATGCGACCAAGTGCCTGTCGTATTGGACGCAGGCGCCGGCGCCGATTCCTGAGGAGTACCGTGCCGAGCTCGGTGCGCAGGTGTACGGCTGCGACATCTGCCAGGACGTTTGTCCCTGGAACCGCGGTGTCGAAAAGCGGCGAAAAGACAGGTCGACGGTGCCGGGTGCGGAGCCCCACATCCGCCTGGCCGACTGGCTTCAGGACGAGGCCGACGTCGTGACGGAGCGCTACGACCGCCTGTACGTGCCGAGAAACGACGTGCGCTACCTCCGGCGCAATGCGCTGGTCGCACTCGGCAACGTCGGCAGCGCGGATGACCTCGAGCTCGCGAGGCCGTTTGCCGACGGTGAGGATCCGCTCCTTCGAGAGCAGGCATGCTGGACGATGGCCAGGCTCGAGGAGCGGCATGCCGGCTGAGCAGCGCCGCGGACGGGCTCAGGAGACAGAGCTCTGGATCGCGCGCGTCCGGCTGTTGGCGGTTGTGTTCGCCGTCCTCGAGGTCGGCGTGCTCACTCAGGACTACCCGTCCGGCTACGAAACGGTGGCGTGGATCACGACGGCGCTCTTCGCGGTGGGGGCAATTGTCTTCTTCTTCGTCACGCGTGAGGCCTTCACTCCCCTCATCGGTCTCGCGGCGCTCGTTTTCGACGCCGCCGTGATCGCAGCGTTCGCGACGCTCTACTCCTTCGAGTACGGAAGTCCCACGAGCTGGGCGCTCATGTTCGTCGTCGTCGAGGGAGCGCTGCGCTACGGGGTGCTCGGTGCAACCGGGGTGTCGATCGCACTCGTGCCTTACCTCGTCTTCATCGAATGGTGGCGCTCGCGCGAGTTCGACGGTCCCGGCTTCCTCGTCGACCGGGTCACCTTCCCGTTCGGCGTGTTCCTGATCACCGGGCTGATCGTGGGCTGGCTCGTGAACCGGCTGAGTCGCGAAGCGGTGCTTGCAGACACACGCGCCGCCGAGGCGGAGTCATTGCGTGACCAGCTGGGCCGACGTGTCGACCTGCTCGAGGCGACCAATCGCTGCGCCCGTGCGCTCGCATCGTCGCTCGAGATCGACCACGCCTTCGGGGCCTTCATTCGCGAACTGCGGGGCCTCATCGATTGCGACCGAGTGACGATTGTCCTCGTCGAGGCCGGTCGAGCGGAGGTGCTCGCTGCCGCGGGGCGGGGGACGGACACGGTGTTTCCAGCAGGCTCGGCCCGGCCGGTCCGAGGCTCGGTGCTCGAGGATGTGCTGGAGGGAAAGCTCGTCTACAGGCCGACCATGCAGGCCGATCTCTATCCCGAGGAGCAAGATCTCCTCGCGCTCGGGCTGCGGAGCCGAGTCCTGGCGCCGCTGCAGGTGGGGCCGCGGACGATCGGGATGCTGGGGTTCGTGCGGGCCGAAGAGGATGGGTTCTCCACGGAGGAGATCGAACTGGTGTCACTCCTCGGCCGGCTCGTCGCCACCGCGGTGCAGAACATCCGCGCCTACGAAGCCGAACGAACGACGGCAGACGAGCTGCGCCGGCTGTCGGCACTACGCGCCGACTTCGTCTCCCTCGTCTCGCACGAGCTGCGGAGCCCGATGGCTGCCGTCATCGGAGCGTCCCGGACCTTGCAGGCGCGCTGGCGGGAGCTCACAGCCGACCAGCGGCAGTCGTTCCTCGCGCTTATCGGGGACGAGACGTCGCGGCTCGCGGATCTGATCGGTGACGTCCTCGACACGTCGCGGATCGAGGCGGGAACTTTCAGTTTCACCTTCAGCGACGTCGACCTGGGAGAGGTCCTTCGCGACGTCGTCGCAGCTGCGGATCTTGCGCAGGACGAAGTACGCGTGAGCGCGGAGGTGGGCGGAGCGCTGCCGCATGTTCGCGGGGACAGGGAGCGTCTTCGTCAAATCGTTCAGAACCTCGTCGACAACGCCGTCAAGTACTCGCCTGCCGGCGCAGAGGTGCGAGTCAGCGCGAATTCGGATGACGGCTGGTTGCGCATCGCTGTGGCCGACGACGGTCCCGGCATTCCGTTCGACGACCAGAAGATCATCTTCGACAAGTTCGGGCGGGCAACGGTGGAGGGTGGGACCAAGCCCGGCACGGGTCTCGGCCTGTTCATCGCACGCTCGATCGCCGAGGCACACGGGGGTTCGCTCGACGTCGACTCCGCGCCTGCGCACGGGTCTGTCTTCACGCTCGAACTGCCGTTGGGCGAAGTCTAGGCGCGGGCCCGAAGGCGCGAGACGCCGAGCTCGTTCGCGAGCTCGCGTGCGCGTGACGCGACGTGCTTGCGCATCTCTTCCGGTTCGAGCAACACGGCTTCACCGCGTTGTGACAGCACTTCGCCGATCAGCCACTCCGCGCTTCCGACAGGCATCTCGGCGAGCGCGGTGCCGTCCTTGAGGGGCGTCGCTCCACGCTCGGCCGCCCAGCGTGCTGCGACGCCTTTGAGGTAGAGGATCTTTGCACTGCGTGCGTCGCGAAACCCGCGCGGCTCGAAGGCCGGACGTGGCACGAAGCTCTCCTGCGTGAGTTGCGCGCTTCTCATCCTGTCGAGGCGGAAGCTGCGCTCGGCGTCACGCGAACGATCCCAGGTGTGCACGCGCCAGTTCGGTAGCTCCCGCTCGAGGGAGTACGGCTCGACGACGCGCTTCGACCACGTCTGCTCGCCTTCCTTCTGGTACTCGATCTCGACGAGGCAGCGGGCGCGGATTCCTTGAGTCAGGGTCGCGACGAGATCGGCTTCTGCCTCGGCGATCTGCGGGTTCGGCGTCTGTGTGAGCTCGAACTGTCCGAAAGTCTCTTCGAGCTTCATGCGCACCCGGTCGAGCGGCGTGTGTGCATCGGCCGCGATCATCGGCCCGACGAACTCGAGTGCCAGCACGATCGCGCGTGCTTCGAGCGGGGTCAGCCGGGGGGCGTGCCGGAACGTGTCGCCGTAGAGCTCCTTGTCGACGTGGACTTTCTCGCCGTCGAGCGCCGCGTAGACGGTGTAGCAGCCGCCGCCGAAGTTGACGAGGTTGAGGAGCTGCAGGTGTTCCTCGAGCTCTTCGGCCGGGATGTGGAAGCGCTCGACGATCTCCTGGGCCGGGATGAGCGCGTCGTTACCCTCGCCGCAGGCCGCGAGCAGGTAGGCGAGCAGTGCCTGCAGGACGGCGAAGCGCTCGGGCACGACCGGGCCGGCGGGTCGTTCGCCCGTTCCGTCGACACGCGGGACCGGGGAGGGTGCCGCGAGCTTCGGTGGCGCTTCCTCGTGTCGTTCGCGCACCGCGCGCAGCGCGTCGGCGACCTCGCGTCGGAGCTCGTCGGGCTCGAGCGGAATCGCGCGGCCGTCCTGGCGGAGGATCCAGGAGGCGAGCTGCGGCAGCGATGAGTAACCCGTCACGAAGGCGTCGTCCTCCAGCTGGCCGGCGTTGCCGAATGCCCGTTCGACCCACCAGGCGGTGTCGCCGGCGAGCTCGATCCGCGCTTCGCCCTCGATGTCTCCGATCTGCCACGGAGGCCGGCCGCGGTACTGGTCGATGTCGAACTCGGGTGGGATCCGGAAGTCGCGTTCGCGACGCGTCGCGAAGCGGATGTCCCCCCGGATCCGCGAGACGCGGAACGTGCGGATGTCCTTGCGGTCGAGATCCTGGCCGATCACATACCAGCTGCCGTTGTCGGACAGGAGCCCGTAGGGGTTGACCGTGCGCTCGGTCTGACGGTTGCGGGAGATCGAGTAGTACGGGAACTTGATCGTGCGCTGTTTCGAGATCGCGCCTTCGAGCTTTCCCAGGCGTCCGGGCATCTCCGCCGAGTAATCGGGGTCGGACACTTCGACGCGCACGGCCGTCTCCGTCGCGGGCTCGCCGAAGCCGGGCCGCCCAAGGGCAAGGTTCTGGAGCGCGAGGCGTAGCGGCTCCGAGTACGCGAACTGTCCTTCGAGCAGGTAGAGCGCGGTCTGAAGTGCGGCCAGCTCGTCGTCGTCGAGCTCGAGCTTCTCGAGGAAGTAGTTCTCCGAGCGGAGGGTGTAAAGCTCTTCGCCGGTGAACTCGTCGCGCTGGGACTGGAGCGGCACGCCGAGTGCGAGCAGCTCGGCGCGATCGGAGTAGAACCGGCGCGCGAAGGCTTCGTCCGACATCTCCGAGTAGCCCTCGACGTTGGACTTGACGTCGCGGGCGGTCAGCAGGCGCCGCTCCGCCATGAGAAAGGCGACGAGCGACAGCTGGCGAATCAGCTTGTCTGTGTCGTGAGACACCGGGCGAATCTATCGGACGGACCATAGGCCCCGACGCCCAGCGCCAGTCTTCCCGCCGGCGGACGAAGCCGTGATGGACAGGATTGTGGAGGACGTACTCGAGCGTCGCCTCGTACTGGTCCTCCGATTCGATCGACTTCGACCAGTAGCGGCGTCCGAAGACGTGGTCTTTGCGTCCGTGGTGCTCGTTGAAGGCCCGGGCGTAACCACCGTTCAAGTCGCGCATCCCCTTGTCCAGGTTGGGAGCAGGCGTTTCCAGGACGAGGTGGTAGTGATTCCCCATCAGGCAGCTAACGTGGATGCGCCAGCCGTATCGGCGTTCGACACGCCGCAGGAGGTGGAAGAAGACGATCCGGTCCTCCGCGTCGACGACGATCGGTGCGTGGTTGTTCCCGCGGCTCCCAACGTGGTAGTAACCGCCCGGAACGAGGTCCCGGAGGGGACGTCCCATCGTCCGACCGTAGCGCTGCGCGGGAGCCGACCAGCGCCCGAGCGCCTTTTGTGCCAGCTCCGGCGCAGCCCAGTCACGTGCCAGGCACCGGACTGGGCTGAAACGGTCGGCTCTTAGGGTGGTGCGCTCGCCTCGCTAGGCGGCGACTTTGGAGCGCTCAAGGTGCTGGTGCGACGGGCAGTAGTCGCGCTCCGGGAGGGGCGTGCGTTGGCATGGCTTCCCCTTGCGCGTCGTGGCGCGGCAGCGTGCGACGCCTCCGTCGAGCACGCCCGACTCGATCTGCTCCTCGATGAAGGCGACTGCGGCAGCCACGCCTTCCTTCACTGTCCACGCCACCTCGGCCTGCGCCGTGATCGGGAAGTAGCGGCGGATGTCCTGGAAGAGGGCGCGGTCCGGCTTGGCGAAATAGAGGGGATCCTTCGCGAGCCGTTCCATCGTCTGCTCGCACTCCTCGAGCACGGCCCGCCGGTACTCGAGATGCAGCTCCGGCGCCACATACGGGTCGATGAGGTCCTTAATCGACCTGTAGATGGCTCTTGAGTATTGATACATGCAGGCCTGAAGCTGGGCGGTGTACTCCTCGATCACAGTATCTCTAGCTCCCATTAATCCCCCGCAAAGCTTTGTTAAGCCGCAGTAAATCGTGGTCCGGGCCGCGTTACTTCAGGGAGTCTATACGGTCCAGGGGGCTTGTTACAAAGTCCGGACTCTCGTTGCCTTCGCTGAGAACGGCTAGCGGGTGATCTGGCGGACGTACGCGGCGCCGAAGCCCTTGGAATTCGCTGCCACCTGGGCGCCGTCGGCCTTTCCTCTGGACGAATAGACCCCGCTGAAGACCACGTAGTACCCCGGATGGAGGCTCGAGTAGCGGCCCGAATCGAGGACGCCGACCTGGGGGAGGCCGGCGCGGGAGGCGGCCCGGGCCCGCTCGAACGCCAACGTCCTGCCACCGCCCCCGGCCGGGATCGACTCCAGTACGACGGTGTAACCAGTCTGGCCGGCGGGCCAAGTCGTGAGATCACCGGGCCGCGGTGCGGTCGTCGTGGCGGGCGGCGGAGCCGTCGGTGTCGATGGCGCCCCGCTGGGCGTGCCCGAGGGGACGGTCGGCAGGGCCACCGTCGCAGTCTCGGGCGCAGTCGTCGGAGAATGTGGCGCGCCGCCCTGGGTTGCGACGATCGTGCTGCTGTTCCCGGCGCCTGCCTCGGAGAGGACGATTGCCGCCGCCGCGCCGGCTACGGCGAGGGCGAGAAACAGCAGGACAGGCCAGACCCAGTCCCCTGGATACCAGCCGAACCGCTGCTGCCACGTGGCTGCGAGCCTCCCGAAGACCCCGCCCACAGGCTGGAGCCGGTACCCGCACTCGAGGCAATACTCCTGATCGGGGCCATGCGGGGCACCGCAGCGAGGGCAGAGCGGTCCTTCCGGAGTGCTCACTCTTCCCAGCGTTCCTGCGGAAGAGCCTCGAGCAATTCGGGCTGCGGCTCCACGGCCGCGGCTTCCGACTGCTGCTCCGGCGTGATCGCCTTCCCGCAGACGGCACAGAACTTCGCGTCGGCAGCGAGTGCACTGCCGCATTGCGGGCAGCCGACCACCGGCGGAGTCGCTGCCGCCGGCCGGCCGCAGTTGGCGCAGAAGTGCGATCCCCACACGAGTGGGGCGCCACACTCACACCGCGCGGCCGGCGCCGCGCGTCGCACGGACACGGCCGCAGCAAGCAACGTGTCGAGCTCCTGCAGTCGCTCGTCCAGTGACACGAGCTCGTCGCAACGCTCGACGATCAAATCCTGGCGGAACTGGTCACGGCGAAACATCTCGAGCATCAGCCCGCCGAGATCCCGCAGGCGCTCTTCGCGGACCCGCAGCAACGCTCGTCGCTCTTTTCGCAGCTGCCCGGGATGAGGCAGCGTCCGCCGAGGCGGCCCGGCCGGACGCGCGCTCGTCTGTGTTCGCTCGTCCTTACGGCGAAAGCGTGCGAGCAGCGATGGCCGCGCCACGCGAATCAATCTAACAGCGAGCCCTGACGCTCAGGCTACGGCTGGCGCGGCGAGGCGGCCCGGCGCCCGAAACCGGCGCGGAACACCACGAAGAGGATGATCGCGACCGCACCAAGCGCGATCCCGAAGATCCAGCCTCCGAAGAGCGAGACGACGATCGCAACGACGACGAGAGCGAGGAGGAGTCCGATCATGCGCCCAGCGTTCCCGTCGGTCCGACGGCGAAACTACGAAGGAAGGTCGATGACGACCAGGCGATCCTCGGTCATCTCGTGGACGGCGTAACGCGGGCCTTCACGTGTGTTGCCCGAATCCTTGACTCCGCCGTACGGCATCTGGTCCGAGCGGAACGTCGGCGCCTCATTGACCGTGACGCCGCCGAAGTCGAGCTCCTGCGCGGCGCGAAAGGCGGTATCGATGTTGCCCGTGAAGATCCCCGCCTGGAGCCCGTAGCGCGTGGCGTTCGCAAGCTCGATTGCTTCGTCGATGGAGTCGACGGCGGTGACGGTGCACACGGGGCCGAAGACCTCTTCGCAAGAGACTTCGTCGTTCCGGCCGGGATTCGCGATCACTGTTGGGCGAATCAAATCGCCGTCCAGGTCGCCTCCGGTCAGGACTTCGCCGCTCGTGGCATTGATCCATTCGAGGATGCGCTCGCGGGCGTCCTCGTCGATCACGGGACCCACGTCCGTCTCCTCATCGGCCGGGTCTCCGACTTTCAGCGCGTTCACGAGCGGGACGAGCGTCTGCACGAACGTGTCGTACGCGTCCCGTTCGACATAGACGCGCTGCACCGAGATGCAGCTCTGGCCCGCGAATGCGAACGCGTTCTGTGCGACCTTGGTGGCGGCCACCGTCACGTCCGCATCGGCCGCGACGATCACCGGCGTCGCGTTGCCGAGCTCGAGGTTGACGCGCTTCTTCGGCGCACGCTCCTTGAGCTTCCAGCCGACTCCGCTCGAGCCCGTGAAGGTGATCAGCTTCACACGGTCGTCCTCGACCAGGACGTCTCCGATCTCCGACGCAGGCCCGACCAGTACGTTCAGCCACCCGGGCGGAAGCCCCGCTTCCTCCTCGAGCTCTGCGAGCAGGAGCGCGGACATCGGCGTCTGGCTTGCCGGCTTCAGCACGACGGCACAGCCCGAGGCCAAAGCCGGCGCGATCTTGTGCGCGACGAGATTGAGCGGAAAGTTGAACGGACTGATCGCGCCGACGATCCCGATCGGCCGGCGCAGCGTGAACGCGAGCTTTCCCTCACCGGCCTGGGCAGCGTCCATCGGCACCATCTCGCCGGCGAGCTTGCGTGCCTCCACTGCCGCGAACGTGTAGGTCGACATCGCCCGCGCGGCCTCGACGCGTGCTGCCTTCAGCGGCTTGCCGGCCTCGTCGGAGATGAGACGCGCAACCTCCTCGTGGCGCCGGCCGAGAGCACCCGCGACGCGAACGAGGATCTCCGCACGCTTGTGCGCGGGAAGCGGCTCCTGCATCGCCCGCTCTGCCGCATCGATCGCGCGGCGCGTTTCGTCAGCGCCCGCTTTTGCGGCGCGTCCGACGATGTCACCGGAGTAGGGCGAGCGCACGTCGAGCCAATCGCCGGTGTCGATCCACTCACCGCCGACGAGCAGGCGCTTTTCATTGGCTGCAGCGACCACGGAGCTAGTCTAGACCGGCATGCAGGACGCGCTTATCATCGATGCAGTCCGTTCGCCGATCGGCAGGAGAAACGGGTCGCTCGCATCGATCCGCGGCGACGAGCTCTGCGGTCAGGTCCTGAATGGCCTCGTCGCGCGCCAGGACCTCGATCCCGCCGCGATCGAGGATGTCCAGCTCGGCTGTGTCACGCAGATCGGCGAGCAGGGCTGGAATCTCGGACGGATGGTTCCGCTCGTCGCGGGCTGGCCCGAGACCGTGGCGGGGACGACCGTCGATCGACAGTGCGGCTCGTCGATGCAGACGAACTTCAATGCGGCGGCCGCGATCTGGTCCGGGCAGCTCGACCTCGTCGTCTCCGCCGGCGTCGAGATGATGTCCCGCGTCCCGATGGGATCGAACGGCGGCGACCTCTCGGACAAGCTGCTTGAGCGCTGGCAGATCGTGCCCCAGGGAATCTCGGCCGAGGTGATCGCCGACGAATGGGGGCTCTCGCGCGAGGCACTGGACGCTTTCGCGCTCGAATCCCACCGCCGCGCGGCGGCTGCGAGCGACGAGGGGCGCTTCGACAACGAGATCGTCCCGATCGACCTGACGAATTCGCACAGGGGCGTCGTCTTCGCCGTCGACGAAACCCCGCGCCGCGATACGTCGCTCGAGGCCCTGGCTGCGCTGAAGCCGGCCTTCGTGCCTGATGGGAAGGTGACGGCGGGGAGCTCCTCGCAGATCTGCGATGGCGCGGCAGGTGTCCTCGTCGCGAGCGAGCGCACGGCGGCGCGCCTCGGTCTCGAGCCGCGCGCACGCTTAGTGTCCTTCGGGCTCTCCGGAGTTGATCCGCATCGGATGCTGCACGGAAACCCACAGGCGTGCGATTCGGCTCTCGCGCGCGCGGGACTAACCTGGGACGACATGTCCGTCATCGAGGTGAACGAGGCGTTTGCATCGGTCGTCTTGCAGTTCGCCCGCGACGCACGACTCGAAGAGCGCTGGGACGACATCAATCCGAACGGCGGCGGCATCTCGCTCGGTCACCCACTCGGGGCGACAGGTGCACGCATCACCGCGACGCTGCTGAACGAGCTGGAGCGCCGGAACGAACGGTACGGCATCGCCACGATGTGCATCGGGTTCGGGCAGGCAATCGCCTGCATCGTCGAACGCGTCTAGACGTTCGTTACTCTCAGCGCGTGGGGGAGATGGCCGGCCGCGCCGTTGCGCGCGAACCCAAGGAGATCGTCGCTCGCGGTTACGATGCGATCGCTTTGCGGTACGCGGAATGGGCCGGTCAGATCGACTCGCCCGTGATGGACTGGGTCCGCGATCTGGACAGGCGCCTCGAAGACGGGTCCGACGTGCTCGAGCTCGGCTGCGGACGCGGCGTCCCTGCGACCCGGGAGCTGGCACGCCGCCATCGCGTCACCGGCGTGGACATCTCGGCCGTGCAGATCGAGCTGGCGCGCCACCACGTTCCGGAGGCGAGCTTCGTACATGGCGACGCGATGGAGCTCGAGGTCGCGCCGGCCTCCTTTGATGCGGTGGTTGCGCTCTTCATGTCGGGACACGTTCCGGCCGACGAGCAGCCCGGCCTGATCGCGCGGATTGCCCTCTGGCTGCGCGACGGCGGTCTCTTTCTCGGGATGTTCAACTCTGGGGAAACCGGGGAGGACGTCGACGACGACTGGCTCGGTGCGCCGATGTTCTTCGCGTCGCTCGGCGCCGACGCGTACGGACCGCTGCTGCGTGAGTCAGGGCTCGACTTGCTGCGTGACGAGGTGATCGCCCAGAACGAGCCCGGGCACGGTGACGTTTCGTTCCGCTGGGTCCTGGCGCGAGCGGACGCGTAGTGGAGATCCGCAAGGTCGGTGTCGTCGGTCTCGGCACGATGGGGGCCGGCATCGCCCAGATCAGCGTCGAGTCGGGCCTCGAGACGATCGGCCGCGAGGTCGCGCCGGAGCTCGGTGAACGCGGGCGTGCCACGATCGAGCGCTATCTAGCGCGCGGCGTCGAGAAGGGCCGCCTTTCGGAGGGCGACCGTGACACCGCGCTCGGACGGCTGACGCTCACGACGGACCTGGCCGATCTAGCCGACTGCGACCTCGTGATCGAGGCGGCGCTCGAAGAGCTCGAGCTCAAGCGGGAGATCTTCGCCGAGCTCGACCGGATCACCCGTCCGGACGCGATCCTCGCGACGAATACCTCTGCGCTGTCCGTGTCCGAGATCGCCGAGGCGACCGAGCGGCCGCAGCGTGTCGTCGGCATGCACTTTTTCAACCCGGCGCCCGTTCTTCCGCTCGTGGAGATCGTGCGCGGCCGGGAGAGCTCCGAGGAAGCGGTCGACGCGGCCTATGCCTGGGCGGAGCGTGCGGGCAAGCAGCCGGTGCGTTGCAACGACACGCCGGGCTTCATCGTGAACCGCATTCTGATCCCGTTGCTGAACGACTGCGTGCGCGTGCTGGACGAAGCGGGGGTCGAGCCAGAGGCGATGGACAAGGCCATGACGAACGGCGCCGGCTGGCCGCTGGGCCCGTGCGCATTGATCGATCTGATCGGCATCGACGTCCACGTGTATGCATCGGCTGCGTTGCACGGCAAGCTCGGCGAGGAACGAATGGCGCCGCCGGAACGGCTCGTGCGCATGCAGCAAGAGGGAACTCTCGGCCGCAAGTCGGGCCGCGGCTTCTACGAGTACTAGTAGTAGTTAGGCCGCGATCCGCTCGGGCAGCTCGACGACGACCTCGGGCAGCTCCGGGTGACGGGCATGCGCTTCGCGCCAGATCGCTTCGGCTCTTTCGGCCTGGAGCGTCTCGAGAGCGACGGCGTGCATCGTCGCGATGGACGCAAGCTCGACGAGGCGCTCGGCTTCGGCGTGCCGGAGTTGCGACACCACGCTGGCGAGCGCGTCGAGACGTGCCACCAAGAGGCGGGACGTGCGTTCGCAACGAGAGAGCTCGGTCACGGCTTGAATCTTCGCGAGGGCGTCGGACGGTCCTCCTGTCCGAGGCGGCCCAGTCTCGTGCCTGGCACGGGACTGGGCCGAAAGAGCCCCTACGGGGCGGCGAGCCGTGCCCAGACGTTGGCGAGGAGCCGGTCGACCTCAGGCCGTCCGAGGGAGGCGCCGAAGTTCAGTGCGCCCGCCGCGAAGACCTTCGCTCCCGACGGCGTCTCGTAGTAGGTCATCTCGGCGGAGCGGCCGTGACCGAGCAGGTCGGGAATGTGCGCCAGCAGCTGGATGCCCCGAGGCGACGCCGCAGTGCGTGCATCGATCTCGATCCCGTAGCGGCCGAAAAGGCCTCCATCCACAAGACCGGTGCCGTCGAAGGCCCACGGCGCGACGGCGGCGCCGGTAACCGTGTAGCCGGCCTGGCGCTGGCCGTGATCCGACCCGACGTACTGCACGCCGACGATGCTCGCCTCGGGCCTGCTGAGCTTTCGCCACAACCCGCGGCGCACGAGCCGTTGGCCCACGCGATCGACACGGCGGTAGAGATTGTTCGCTGCGAGAAAGGCGAGGTTTCCCCCGACGTTCCGGTAGCGCGCGATCACGTTGTACGCGTGACGCGTCACGTACTCCTCGTGGCCCGGGAAGACGACGAGGTCATAGCGACGCGCGAGCTCGTCGCCGTTCGCAACCGCATCGAGGTCGTCGTCGGAGAGGAAGTCCACGGCCCGGCCGGTCCGGTTGAGCCACGCGATGAACTCGAGATCCCAGTCGTGGAAGCGGAAGGGAACGCCGAAGTCGAGGAACGGCCGGCGGAGATCGACGCTCCGATGCCGACCGGTGACGTACCACGAGTCGCCCCAGCCGTCGGCGTCCGTGTCCGCGAAGTTGTACGCAGCCCAGGTGTTCGTGGCGAGCACCACTGCGACGCGATGCGTCCCCAGCTGGCGTGGTCTGACGATGAACGGCGCGTAGCCGACACGTCCGTCCGCCGCACTCGTGCGGACGAAGTACAGGCCACTCGGCCACTCACCGGCGCGAACGACGCGCAAGAGCGCGGGGCGGTCACGGTGGGCTCGCCAGTCGACGCGGATCGGGCCGGTCATCGCGAGGCTGCTCGTCTTCACGTCCTGCTCGCTCGGACGCCCCGGCGCCTGGTACGCGAAGACCTGGAGGCGAAGCAAACGTGCATCCGTCGCAAGCCGGAGCTCAGCCGTCTGGCCTGGCGCGTAGCTCCGTTTCGTGAACGCGGCGTCGATGCCCTGTACGCGCACCACCGGTGCGCTCTGCCTTCCGCTCGGGCCCGAGCCGCCGTAGATCCGGTTCCCGACGCGAAGCCGCATCACGTAGGTGCGCGGCTGGGTTCCCCGCGCCGGGCGCCACGTCAGGACCCCTTGTCCGGCGCCGAAGCGCCGAGTCGTTCGCCACACCACGGTGGTCCCGCCCTTGCCGGCGCGGACCATGTTCGTGGCGACCACCTCGAGCCGCACCCGCGCCGGCCGGGCCAACCGAAAATGCACAGTCGCCGAGTCTCGAAAACCGTCACCGTTCGGGCTGACCGTTGTCAGCAGCGACCGGTCGCCCGCGAAGGGAACCGAGCCGCTCGACACGTGGAGGCCGAGGAGCGCGGGACCCGGTGTCGCGACGGCCGCAACGGCGGCCAGCAAGAGGGCGGTCACCGCCTTACAGTTTCCTTACTTTCCAATGATGCACGGCACAATTGAACGGTCGATACTGACTTCTGATGAGGCGACTCCTCACGTTTGCCATGCTCGTAATGCTGGCTCTCCCGGCGGCATCAGCTGCGCGTACCCACGCGCCGAACGACGGCACGCTATCCGTCAGCGACGCTCGGGGGACGATCACGATCAACGGCCGCGGCGCGGTGATCGGCAGCTTCGCGCGCGGATCCGTGACGATCAGCGATCCGATCGACGGCGACGGCACCGGCCCGGTCGTCACGGGAGACGAGTGGTCGAAGGACCGGAACGACACGACGACGACCTGGGGAGGCACGAAGGTGCGCTTCCGGATGATCGGAGGAACCTTCAAGATCGTCGTCAGGGGTCGCGGCATCAATCTGTCACTCGTCGGCAAAGGGACGATCATGCTGAACGGCGCAGGCACTGGCGACGACGGGAGCTACGCCGTCAACGGCAGCGACTACAGCGCCATGCCGGACTTCCCGGCATCGTTTTTCCTGTCGGCAACGAGCCCCTGAGAGGTCTCGCGTGAGCAGCGCAACGCAGTCGGTGCTTGTGGTCGAGGACGAAGCGTCGATCGCTTCCTTCGTCTCGCTCTACCTGAAGAACGCGGGCTACGAGGTTCGCACCGCGGCGAATGGCACCGAGGCGCTCGCGTCGGCACAGAGCGAGCAGCCCTCGCTGATCGTGCTCGACCTGATGCTGCCCGACATCGACGGGATCGAGATCTGCCGACGCATCCGGCAGAAGTCGGACGTTCCGATCCTGATGCTGACTGCGCGTGACGAGGACGTCGACAAGATCATCGGGCTCGAAGTCGGCGCCGACGACTACATGACGAAGCCCTTCAATCCGCGTGAGCTCGTCGCACGCGTGAAGTCGATCCTTCGCCGGTCGGGTCCCGACCGCAACGAACGCGAGAGCGCGACGCTGCAGCACGGCGACCTCCATATCGACTCCGGACGCCGCGAGGTGAAGGTCGGAGACGACGAGATCCAGCTCGCCCCGAAAGAGTTCGATCTTCTCTGGGAGCTGCTCGACCACCGCGGGCTCGTGCTGACGCGCGACCAGCTCCTCGAGCGGGTCTGGGGCTATACGTTCGCCGGTGACACCCGCACCGTGGACGTCCACGTGCGCCAGCTGCGGCGAAAGCTCGGCGAGGCCTCGCCGATCGTCACCGTGTGGGGGGTCGGCTACAAGGTCGGGCCCGCGCGCGATGTGGTCAAGGCCTAGCGATACCTTGTAGGTCCTGATGTTCACCTCGCTGCGCTTCCGGTTGCCGGCGCTCTTCCTGCTGGGCGTCGTCGTGAGCGGGCTGATCGCGGCGGCGATCGCGTTGCGACTCTTCCAGGGCTACGTCCTCAACCGGTCGAAAGGAGATCTGCGGCGTGAGGCGATCGGGCTGACCGAGGCCTTCGCGCAGCAGGCGATCACCGAGAACGACACGGGTGTCCTGCCGCGCATCGCGAGGCAGCTGGAACGCGCGACCGGCGACCGGCTCTTCTACGTCGGCGTCTCGCCCGTCCCGGGAAAGAGCGTCGGCCTGGAGCGCCTGCCGCAGACCACGGTCGACTGGCGTTCCGGTCGCACGATCACGTTCGAGTTCACACCGCCCAGTGCCAAGAAGACATATCTCGCGGTCGCTCGGCCACTCAAGCTCGAGAAAAAAGGGCCGGCATTCGGAGACCTGATCGTCGCGAAGCCGAAGACAGAGCTCAACCAGCGGTTGATCCCGCTGCTCGAACGGCTCGCAATCGCCTCGCTCGGCGGCATCATCGTCGCGGGCCTGCTCGGGTGGTACCTGTCGCGCCGCATCACCCGGCCCGTATTGGCGCTCTCGCGAGCGACCGACGAGATCGCGCGCGGCCATTACGACGTCGACCTGCCCGACGTGAAGGGCGGCGGTGAGATCGGACACCTTGCGGACCGCTTCCGGCAGATGGCAGCACGGCTATCGGTCGCGGAGCAGCAGGAGCGGAACTTCCTGATGAGCGTCTCGCACGAGCTGCGCACACCTCTGACAGCGATCCGCGGTCACGTCGACGCGTTGCGCGAAGGAGTTGCCGAAGACCCCCAGGCCCGCGCCGCCTCGCTCGATGTCATCGCGCGCGAAGGCGTACGGCTCGAGCGGCTCGTCGGCGACGTCCTCGATCTCGCGAAGCTCGAAGCGCGCCGCTTCACGCTCCTCTCGGAGGAGGTCGACATGGAACGCCTCTGCGATCAGGCCTATGTCGCTTTCGGCGAGGAGGCGCGCCGGCGCGGGATCGACTACGACAAGCGCTTCGAAGCCAAGCCCACGATCGTCTCGGACGGCGACCGCGTGTTGCAGATCATCTCCAACCTCCTTTCGAACGCGTTTCGCTGGACGCCCGACGGCGGACGCGTCGCGCTCGAGCTCTCCGCCTCGAACGGCAGTGTGTCGGTCGCGGTCGACGACAACGGTCCCGGCGTCGCACCCGAGGAGCGTGAACGCATCTTCCGACCGTTCTGGTCGCGCGACGATTCCGGCACCGGTCTCGGCCTGGCGATCGCTCACGAGCTTGCCGCTGCGCTCGGCGGCAGCATCGAGCTCGAGCCGAAGCCGACGCGGGGCAGCCGCTTCCAGCTCGTGCTGCCGCAGGGTCAATAATTCGCGCCGAAGTGGGGGTTCCCGAGACCGCACCTGTCTACGACCTGCCTCGCAGGCGCTCGCGCGTGCGTGCGGCGCTCATCTCGCTGCGGCCGCGGCAGTGGACGAAGAACCTGTTGCTGTTCGTCGGAATCATCTTCGCAGCGAAGCTCGGAGACCTTTCCCGCTGGGGCGAGGCGTTCGCTGCATTCGCGGCGTACTGTGCTGCTTCGAGCGCGAGCTACCTCATCAACGACGTTCGCGATGCGCCGCACGACCGGGTGCACCCGACGAAGCGCGCCCGGCCGATCGCGCGCGGTGAGCTGTCACCACGCCTCGCCGAGCTGGTCGCGGTGGCGCTGCTCTTCGCGGCCGTTCTCCTCGTTGCGCCGCTCGGCCTGGCGTCCATCTTCTGCTTGTGCGCATTCTTCGCGCTCCAGGCCTCATACACGCTCAAGCTCAAGCACGTCGTCCTGCTCGACGTCATGGCGATCGCGGGGCTGTTCGTCATCCGGGCTGCGGCGGGCGCCGCCGCGGTCGAGGTGCGAATCTCGCCCTGGCTCCTGCTCTGCACGGCGTTGCTAGCTCTGTTCCTGGCGCTCGCGAAGCGCCGCGGAGAACTGGTGCTCGTCGGCGCCGAGTCGACTCCCGGTAGGCCTGTCCTCGAGGGTTACTCGCTTGCGCTCGTCGACCAGCTCATCAGCATCGTCGCGGCATCGACCGTCATCTCGTACTGCCTCTACACGTTCACCGCGCGCGACTCGAAGGCGATGATGGTCACGATTCCGTTCGTCGTCTTCGGCGTCTTCCGTTACCTGCTGCTCATGCACCGCCACGATCTGGGCGAGGAGCCGGAGGAGGTCCTCTTGCGCGACGTGCCGATCCTTGTGTGCATCGGAGGATGGACCCTCGTTGCGGCCGTCATCCTCGCGGTGAGCTGACCGGAACTAGGACGTTGCGGCGTCTGGCCGGCGGTCTTCCATCCGGTAGACGACTGCACCGCGGCTCTCCTGCAGACCCTGCTCGAGCCTGCCGATGAGCGACTCCATTCGCGCGATGCGCGCGTCGACGCCCTTCCAGCCGGACGAGATCAGGTCGACCAGGAGCGAGAGATCGTCCACGCGCGCATTGCGGTCGGCCGCCAGGTCGCCGTCGATTCGCTCGAGCCGCCGGATGACGCCGTTCATGAGCCCGCGGATCTCTGCGAGGTTGCGCGCCATCGGCTGTGCCTCGTCGCGGACCGCATCGCCGACGCGGCCCGGCAGCGTCTCTTCGAGAACGAGCGCGGCGGCCGCGAGCGTCTCGACTTGCTCGCGCGCCCGGGTGAGAAGCGCGTCGAGCGCTGCGCCCTCGGCACGTTGCCCGACCCGTTCCTTTGCGCGCTCGACGACGCCGTCGTCCATGTCCGGCAAGGGTACCTTGGGAGCCGGATGAAAACGAGGGAGCTCGAGTACGACCTCCCGCCGGCGCTGATTGCCCAGCATCCCGTGGCGCGCCGCGACGAGTCGCGACTGCTGCTCTACGAACGCCTGTCCAAGCGGGTGCACGAGCGGAGGTTCGCAGAGCTACCGGACGTGATCGGTGACGCGCTCGTGGTTGTCAACGACACGCGCGTCGTCCCGGCGCGGATTCCGATCGAAGGGCCGAAGGGTGAGGTGCTGCTCCTCGAGCGTCTGGACGAGGACGGGCTCTGGGAAGGGCTGGCCCGGCCCACGCGCCGTCTCAAGCCCGGTCGCCGCTACGGGCCGGTGGAACTGGTGGAGCATCTCGGCGAAGGGCGCTGGAGGCTGCGACTGCACGGCGAGCCCGCAGGCGACACGCCGCTACCGCCCTACATCACAGAGCCACTCGCGGATCCCGGCCGCTACCAGACGGTCTACGCACGCGAGGCGGGGTCGGCGGCGGCACCGACCGCCGGTCTGCATTTCACGCGAGAGCTCGTCGATCGTCTCGACGTCGAGCGTGTCACGCTGCACGTCGGCCTCGACACCTTCAGGCCTGTGGCCGTCGACGACCTCGCCGAGCACCAGTTGCACGGAGAGCGGTACGAAGTCTCGCCAGAAGCATGGGAGCGCATCTCAGGCGCGCACAGGGTTTTGGCGGTCGGGACGACGACCGTTCGGGTGCTGGAGACGCTCGCGCGCGGCGGCCCGCTCGCGGGGCGGACGGATCTGTTCATCACGCCCGGGTTCGAATTCAAACGCACCGACGCGCTCCTGACGAACTTCCATCTGCCGCGATCGACGCTGCTCGCGCTCGTGATGGCCTTTGCCGGAGTGGAGGAGACCCGACGGCTCTACCGCACCGCTGTCGAGGAGCGCTTCCGCTTCTACTCCTTCGGCGATGCGATGCTGGTGCTGTGAACGTCAAGCGCGCACGCCACGAGGACGCGGACACCGTGGCCGGGCTCCTCGACGAGGCGACCGTCTGGGTCGGCGAGCTCGGATTCGATCAATGGCCGCTCCCGTTCCCGCGCGGCGAGTTGACCGACGCGATCGACCGCGGCGAGGTGTACCTCGTCGAGGGGGAGGACGGCGAGCCGGTCGCGACCCTTGCGCTCCTGCACGACGACCCGATGTATTGGCCCGACCGCCCGCCGGACGCGTTCTACCTCCACAAGTTCGCCGTTCGGCGTGACCGCGCCGGCCGCGGGATCGGCGCTGCCGTCGTCGAGTGGGCGAACGCCGAAGCTGCGGAGGCCGGACGAGAGTTCCTCCGGCTCGACTGCCTCGGTGACAACCCGAGAATCCGCGACTACTACGAAGGGCTCGGCTTCGAGCATCGACGGGACCTCGTCTTGAACGGCCGGAACATGAGCCTGTACGAGCGGCCGGTCCGATGAGCGAGACGTTCAGCGTGACAGCAACGGATGGCGCCGCTCGTGCAGGGATCCTGCGTACCGCACACGGCGACGTGCCGACGCCCGCATTCATGCCGGTCGGGACGAAGGCGACGGTCAAGACCGTGGATCCCGACGAGCTGCGTGCCCTCGGAACGACCATCCTGCTCGGCAACACGTACCACCTGCACTTCCGTCCGACCGAGGATCTGATCGCCGAGCTCGGCGGGCTGCACCGCTTCATGGGCTGGGACGGCCCGATCCTCACCGACTCGGGCGGCTTCCAGGTCTTCTCGCTCCGCGACACGATCGCCGCCGTCGACGACGGCGGCGTGACGTTCAACTCGGTGTACGACGGTTCTCCCGAGCTCTTCACGCCCGAGACTGTCGCGGCGATCCAGTCGAAGCTCGGCTCCGACATCGCGATGTGCCTCGACATCTGCCCGCCCGCCGACATCCCGCGTGCCGAGCTCGCCGATGCGGTTCGCCGCACGACGCTGTGGGCGACGCGTCAGCTGGCTGCTCCACGCGCCGAGGGACAGCTGCTCTTCGGGATCGCCCAGGGCGCATCGGATCCGGAGTTGCGCCGCCGCTCGATCGCCGAGATCGCGGAGCTCGGCTTCGACGGTCACGCACTCGGAGGCCTTGCGATCGGCGAAGAGCGTGGCGTGATGTTCGAGACGACCTCGTGGGCGGCCGCGGAACTGCCGGCGGACCGGCCGCGGTACTTCATGGGGATCGGCGACCCGGAGGGGGTGCTCGAGGTGATCGAGCGCGGTGTCGACATGTTCGACTGCGTGCTGCCCACCCGTACGGCGAGAACGGGGAGCGCGCTCACCTGGGAAGGCAGGCTCAATCTCCGGAACGCCCGCTTCGCCCGTGACCCGAAGCCCCTCGACGAGTCGTGCTCCTGCCCAGCGTGCAGCCGCTTCTCCAGGGCCTACCTGCGCCACCTGATCAACCAGGAGGAGTTGCTCGGCCTGCGCCTGCTGAGCCTCCACAATCTACGATTCCTCCTTGACCTGACCGCGAATGCACGTGCGGCGATCGAGCAGGGCCGGCTGGCGGCGTACAAGGCCGAAGCGCTGGGCCGACTCGCTTCCGCCGCGTGAGGAGGACCGCCCGGTGTCTGCCTACGTCTTCATTCTCGTCCTGCTGGCCCTCATGTGGTTCATGCTGATCCGGCCGCAGCGGCGCAGGCAGCAGGAGGCGCAGCAGATGCTCCAGTCGATCGGCGTCGGCAAGGAGATCGTCACGGCCGGCGGGCTCTACGGGACCGTCACCGGCGTCGAGGACGACGAGGTGCGGGTCGAAATCGCCGACGGGGTCGAGGTTCGGGTGGCCAAGAGGGCCGTCGCAGGGGTCGTCAGCGAGGACGAGAAAAGGCCCGAGAAGGCCGAGCCGGAGGAGGAGACCCCGGCTACCCTTGACCACTCGTGAAAGAGCGCCGTAAGCACCTAATCCTCGTCGGTTGCATCCTGGTGGCTCTCGCCGGGGTGGCCATGCTGGCCATTCCGAGCTCGCCTGCCCACCGGAAGCCGACCCTCGGCCTCGATCTCCAGGGCGGTCTCGAGGTCGTTCTGAAGGCGGTCCCACCGAAGGGGCACAAGCTCACAGCCGACGATGTGAACCGCTCGATCGACATCATGAGGAAGCGGATCGACAAGCTCGGCGTCTCCGAGCCGGAGATCCGCAAGCAGGGCTCGAACCAGATCGTCATTCAGCTGGCGGGCATCCACGATCCCGCCACCGCCGCGAAGGTCATCGGCAAGACCGCCGTCCTCGAGTTCTACGACTTCGAGGCGGATCTCACGGGCCCATCGGTCAGCGGTCTGGCGCAGGTCCCGATTGCGATGGGCTCGTTGTACGACCTCCTGGCCGCGCCGGGGACCCAGACGTTGGCGGAAAAGGGAGCGTCGCAGTGGTACCTCTTCAGCCCGCAGAAGGTCGTGAAGGCAGGGCCTGCACCGACGAAGGCGGTTCTGCTGACGAGCCAGATCGTCCAGAAGCCCACGTCTGCGGGCGGGCTCGGCAAGCACGTCCCGAAGGACTGGAAGATTCTGCGCGTACCGGTGAACACGGTGGTCGTGAGTTGCGCCGTCGCGGGCGGAAACTGTCTCAGCAGCCAGCAGGTCACGACGCCACGGGGTTTCTACCTCCTGAAGCACAGCGACAACGCCGACAACCCGATCCCGGAGATGACGGGACGGGAACTGAAGCTGTCGGGGACGCGCGCAGACATCGACCCGCAGTCGAACGGTCCGGTCGTGCTGATGCAATTCACGAACAAGGGCAAGAAGATCTTCCACACGATCACGCGCCGCGAAGCGGAGCGCGGGGCGCTCGTGTGCCAGGGGCAGCGTGACAGCAACGCGGTGAGCCAGTGCGCGCAGCACTTCGCGATCGTGCTCGACCGCGAGATCCAATCGGTGCCGTACATCGACTTCGTGCGCAACCCCGACGGTATACCGGGTGACAACGGGGCGCAGATCGACATGGGCGGTGCCGGCCTCGGTGATGCGAAGCGGCTTGCCCTCGTCCTGCAGACCGGTGCGCTTCCGGTCAAGTTCGAGACTGCGGAGCGCACCGATGTCTCCGCGACGCTCGGCAAGGACTCGCTCCAGGAGGCGAGGAAGGCGGCGATCGTCGGCCTGCTCGTGGTCGCGCTCTTCCTCCTGTTCTTCTACCGCTTCCTCGGCCTCGTCGCGGTGATCGGGCTCGGCATCTATTCGGCGTTCATGTACGCCGCGATCCTGCTCTTCCACGTCACCTTGACGTTGCCGGGCTTCGCGGGACTGATCCTCACGATCGGCGTCGCCGCCGACGCGAACGTCGTCGTGTTCGAACGCATCAAGGAAGAGGTGCGCGCCGGGAAATCCGTGCGCGCGGCCATCTCGGCGGGCTACTCGAAGGGCTTCCACACGATTCTCGACGCGAACGTCGTCACGGCCATCACCGCGCTCGTCCTGTTCGCGGTTGCGACCGCTCAGGTGAAGGGCTTCGCGCTGATGCTGCTGATCGGAACCGTGATCTCGCTGGTCACGGCGGTCGGCGCGACGCGGGCGATGCTCGGACTGCTCGCCGGGTTCTCCTGGTTCAACAAGCCCCGTTTCATGGGCGCGCAGGGTCAGCAGACGGCGAAGTGGCTGCAGATCGACTTCATGCGCCGCCGCTACCTCTGGTTCGCGATCTCGGGGGCGATCCTCCTCCTCGGAACCGGCGCGCTGGTCTTCAATGGGTTGAACCTTGGGATCGACTTCAAGGGCGGCACGCAGCTGACGTTCAAGACGCCGGTCGCGCACACCACCGGCGACGTGCGCGACGTCATGAAGACCGAGGGCTACGCGGACGCTGTCATCCAGGGCCGCGGCAAGGCAGTGAACACCGATCAGTACAAGACGTTCCAGGTCCGCACGAAGGCGCTGAGCGGCGACAAGCTGACGCAGGTCTCCCGCGCTCTCGAGGACAAGTTGCAGACGAAGGCTCCCGGGGCGACGACGGTCTCGTCGAGCTTCGGCAAGCAGATCGCGAAGTCGGCGATCATCGCCGTCCTCTTCTCCCTCTTCTTAGTCGTCCTCTACATCGCGATCCGGTTCGATCTCAAGTTCGCGGGGCCGGTGATCGTCGCGATGCTCCACGACGTCCTGATCTGTATTGGGATCTACGCGTTGCTCGGACGTGAGGTCACGAGCTCGACGGTCGCGGCGATCCTGACCGTGCTCGGTTACTCGATCTACGACACCATCATCATCTTCGACCGCGTCCGGGAGAACATCCCGATCATGCGGCGGTCGGCGATGGCGACGATCGTGAACGTCTCGCTGTGGGAGACGATTCGCCGGTCGCTCGCGACGTCGTTCATCACGCTCCTGCCGGTCGGCGCACTGTTCCTCTATGGAGGCGCGACGCTCAAGGACTTCGCCTTCGCGCTGATGGTCGGCATCGCCTCGGGTGCCTACTCGTCAATCTTCATCGCAGCGCCGCTGCTCGCGATCCTCAAGGAGCGCGAGCCCGAGTACGCACGACGCAAGGGCGAGACACTGACGAAGCGAGGCATGGACGATGCCCTCGAGGAAGCAGAGGAGCTGGCTGCCGAACAGCCCGCTCCTGCGCTCGCACCGGTTGCGACGGTCGACGGTTCGGCCGCGTCGGCTGCGGCTGCAAAGCGCGAGCAGCGCCGCCAACGCCGACGTGCTCGTCCGCATGGACGAGCCCGTTAGGCGGCTCGCGCTCGCTCTCGTCGGCGCGGTCGCGCTGACGGCGGAGCGGGCGGACGAACTGGCCGACTCGCTCGCGGAGCGGGGCGGCATGAGCAAGGACGAGGTTCGCGGCTGGATCGACGAGGCGACGAACCGCTGGCGTGGTGACGCGATGCGCGTCGGCGACCGCGCCGGGGCGACGTTGCACGGCGCATTGCGCGAGCTTGGCCTCGTCACGCGGGACGAATGGGACGAGCTAGAGCTCCGACTGGCACAGATCGAGCACCGCATGAAGCTCGTGGAATCACGCCCACGCGCAGTTCCCCCTTCCTGAGAGCGGCTCGCCGCCCTCGCAGGTACCCTCGTTGTCGTGCGGCTTCGCCGACTTCGCGGGGAGCTCGTGCTCGGTTGTGCCGCTGCGGCGGTAGGCGTCACGGGCATTGCTTCCGCGCTCACTCGTGAGTTCGCCAACCGCTCGGACTTCGTACGCGGCGTGCTGCCGCCGGGTGTTCCCGGCGCGGCTCGGATCGCCGCATTGACGTTCGGGCTGACGCTCATCTGGCTCTCACGCTCGCTCGCGCTTCGGCGCAGGCGCGCCTGGCAGCTTGGTGTCGTCCTTGTCGTGGGATTGACGGTGGCGCACCTCGCCAAAGGGCTCGACTTCGAGGAAGCCACGTTCGGTCTGCTCGTGCTCGCTGCGCTCCTTCGGTTCAGGAAGAGGTTCGACGTGCCCGGCGATCCGTTGTCTGCACGTCCGCTCGTCGTGACGGTGCTCGCGTGCACGACGACCGCCGCGCTCGTCGTCGTGCTGGACCTGCGCGGGTTCCGCGGCGACCGGGTCGAGGACCTCCTCGCGGCGGTCAGCCTCCTGCTCGGATTTCGCGCACTGCACCTGTGGCTGCGGCCGCTCACCGAACGTGTCCGGCAGTCCGCCGAAGAGCGCCGGCTCGTCCGCGGGCTCGTGCGCAGGCACGGCGACGACAGCCTCGCGTTTTTCAGCCTCCGCCGGGACAAGAGCTACTTCTTCTCGCCGAGCCACCGGAGCTTCGTCGCCTACAAGGTGGTCGGCGGCTGCGCCCTCGTGAGCGGCGACCCCGTCGGCGAACGAGCGGAGATACCGGAACTGCTCGCCGAGTTCCGTCGTGTGTGCCACTCGCGCGGCTGGAGGCTCGCGCTGCTGAGCGTCCGCAGCGAGCTTGTTCCCGTCGCGCGCGCGCTCGGCCTGCGGGCGATCAAGATCGGCGACGAGGCTGTTGTCCGTCCTTCGACGTTCTCGCTCGAGGGTCGCTCGATTCGCAAGGTCCGCCAGTCGGTCACCCGTCTGGAACGGGAGGGCTACCGCTTCCGAGTCGTCGCAGCAGGGGACGTCGACGACACGCTGCGTGCCGAGCTCGAGCGAGTGTCCGCCGTCTGGCGCGGCTCGAACGTCGAACGTGGCTTCTCGATGGCAATGGACGACCACTTCAGCGAGCCGGAGACGTTCTTCGCGATCGCGGAGCTCGACGGGTCCGTCGGCGGCTTCCTGCACCTCGTCCCGAGTGGGCAGGGGTACTCGCTCGGCGCGATGCGCCGCGACCCTGACACGCCGAACGGGCTGATGGAGTTCCTGATCGCGGAGCTGATGGCGTGGGCACAGGCCCGCGGCGCGGAGGAGATCTCGCTGAACTTCTGCGTCTTCTCGGACCTCCTCGTAGACACGCCGCGCAACCCGCTAGAAGCTTTCGCGCGTGCGGGACTGCGAGCAGGCGACCGGTTGTTCCAGTTGGAACGGCTGCTGGTGTTCAGCCGCAAGTTCGCGCCGGAGTGGCGGCCGCGCTATCTCTGCGTCGAGCGGCTCTCGGATCTGCCGCTCGTCGGCATGGCGTACCTCCGCGTGGAGTCGCTCCTGACGCCGCCCGGGCCGTGGGCACGCCAACGACCGATTTCGCTTGCCCCGCGGGAGTAATCCGTCACACTGAAGCGATGGCCCAGCCGGCAACCCGCAACCTCAGCCGCCTCTCGGAGATCGCGCAGGTTGCGGTTCGCCACGGCTTCGGGTACTGGTTCGACACCCACCGGCTGACAGATCTCTTTCCGCGGCGCTCGCGTCTCGAAGCCGACGATCAGCCGTCACAACGCGGTCAGCACCTTCGTGAGATGCTCGACGAGCTCGGCCCGACGTTCGTCAAGTTCGGGCAGCTCCTGTCGACGCGCCCTGACGTTCTCCCGCCGGACATCATCGCCGAGCTGCGCGGCCTGCAGGACGACGTGCGCGCCTTCCCGTTCGCCGACGTCGAGAAGGTGATCGAGGAAGACCTCGGCCTGTCGATCGATCAGCTCTTCGTCGAGTTCGACAAGAAGCCGATCGCCGCGGCGTCCATCGGCCAGGTGCACCGCGCGACGCTGCCGAACGGGAAGCGCGTCGCGGTGAAGGTGCAGCGGCCCGGCGCACCGCGTCAGATCGAAGCGGACGTCGCCCTGCTCTACCAGGCCGCGCGAATCGCGAAGGAGCGGGTCCGCGCGCTCGACTTCATCGACGCGCACCAGCTCGTCGACGAGTTCTCCCGGTCGATCCGCCAGGAGCTCGACTACCGGCTGGAGGCTCGAAACGCGGAGACATTCCACCGGAACTTCGCCGGGCATCCGCACGTGCGAGTCCCGAAGGTGTTCTGGACGTACACGCGCAGCCGTGTCCTGACGCTCGAGTGGATCGACGGCGTCCAGGTCGCGGACCTCGATCCAAAGGAGTGGTCGATCGAGGATCGCCGCGACATCGCGTACCTGATGACCGAGACCTGGATGACGATGATCTTCAGGCACGGGTTCTTCCACGGCGACCCGCATCCCGCCAACGTTCTCGTGCTCGGACACGGCGATCAGATCGGACTGGTGGACTTCGGAGCGGTTGGGAAACTGACCGACGACGACATGTCGAAGCTGACGAGGATGTTCATCGACGCGGCCGCGGAGAACGTCGAGGCGCTGCCACGCCGGCTTGCCGAGCTCGGCGTGCGCTACCCGAAGGATCGCGAGGAGGAATTCCTCGCCGAGCTGCGCGAGATGTATTACCGCTACTACGGCGCGAGCCTTCAGGAGATCGATCCGCTGCAGGTCATCCGGGAGGCGTTCCAGCTGATCTACTCGATGAATCTGCAACTGCCGACGCGCTTCCTGTTGCTCGACAAGGCGATCGCGACGCTCGGCTCGGTCGGCGTGGATCTCTATCCAGACTTCAACGTCTTCGAGGTGGCCCGTCCGTATGCGCGCTCCCTGATGCTGGAGCGGTTCACCCCGCAGCGGATGGCCGGTCGTGCGCGCAAGGAGTCGCTCAAGCTCGGAGCGATGGCGCTCGAGCTGCCGTACCAGATCCACGACATCCTGGAGGAGTTCCGGGACGGCCAGATCGAGATCGGCTTCGTCCACAAGGGTCTAGACGACCTGCTGAACCGCATGGACGTCGTCTTCAACCGGCTCGTGATCGCAATGGTCGTCGCGGGCGGGCTGATCGGCTCGAGCCTGATCGGCATCTTCGCGAAGGCCGGCCCGCACGTGCTCGGGATCAACGTCATCTCGGTGATCGGCTTCGCGCTGTCGGGACTGCTCGGGCTCTGGCTCCTTTGGGGCGTTGTCCGAAGCGGTCGGCTGTAGATCGTTCGTCACTGATTCGCGCGAAAGGACATCTGGTCTGAGGGGTGGGACGGCGCTACTTTCGTTCGCATGTCGACTGCGCTGCTGCTCGCGGAGCCCCAGCCCGACACCCGTGGCTTTCTCGAACGCCACCTGAGAAACGACGGCTTCCAGGTCGTCGAAGGCGAAGCGCGGCCGGATCTCGTGCTGCTTGGGGACTGCGCGGCGCTCGAGGAATGCCGAGCCCGCCACGGCAACGTGCCCGTGATCGTTCTCGGCGCTCCCGAGTCGGACACGGTCGACCGGGTGCGTGCGCTCGACCGCGGCTGTGACGACTTCCTCGCGAAGCCGTTCGACTACGAAGAGCTGCTGGGCTCAATTTCAACTTCATGGTCTGGTCCGATTTCAACTTGTTTAGCCTTGTTTGCAGGGCTTTTGCAGGCGTCCCGGCCTTCTCGGAATCACCGAAAATGACTGTCGGGACCCCAAACGGGGGACCAATTGGCGTGAAATATCCGAAACAAGCCCGCTTGGTCTAAACCGGCGATTTCTTGGCCCCGGAATGCCGAAACCGGGCAGGGGCTCTGGCCCTTGCCCCTTCCTTAGTTAGTGAGTGCCGTCCGGCGGCTAGGCCGCGAGAGCCGGTGGCGCTTGGGCCTTATCGGCCTCGGCCTCGACTCGCCGCCGTCGCTGCTCAAGAGCGACGACATGCATGACGCAGAAGGTCATCGCTGTGGCGATCTTGGCCTCGTCGAGGCGGCGGAACCAGCGCTTGTCCTTGATCAGGCCGAAGCGTGAAACGAGCGCTCCGTGGAAACCCTCGTGGTGGCCGAAGCGGCGGCGGCCATACTCGGCAGCGATACCGTCGTTGAAGGTCAGCGGGTTACCCATTAGCAGGTCGGGCTTCTCGTTCGGGTTCTGCGGGTTGAGTCGCACCCAGTTATCGGGGTTCTGAGACCTACGCCAGTCGCCTGAGGTAATCGTGATCGAGCCGCACTTCTTGCAGCTGCCCTCGGTGCGGACGACAGCCTTGCCGTTGCGGTCAAGGCCCAGGCGCTTGATGGTCGTGCCAACGCCGCAGACGCAGATCAGTTCGCGGTGGCCGTTCGTAAACCAGTTCTTATAGCCCTGGATGCGGATCCGCTTGGCGCTGTTCTTCGCCGCGTTCGCCTGGCTTTCCGGCGCATCGCCGTGGCTGACCAAGTGAATATTTTCGACGATTCCGAGACAGCGAAGCTCGGCGCGCAGTTCTTGCTTGTTGAAAGCACCGTCGGCTGAGAGGACTGAAAGCTTGTCGCCTTGGAGGTGAGGCTTCACGCGCGACGAGAACTCATCGCGCAGGAGTTCGATGGCCACATCTTTCTCAGATGCGTTCAGCGGCACGACTTTCCAGGCCAGAGGAATTCCGGTAATCGAGGTAATCGAGACCAGGTTCCAGCCGTGGCCCGACTTGTCGACGCCAGCGGAGTGGGGGACATAGCCGGCCTCAGGAGCCGTGACTCGGGCGTCGTTTACTGTCCGCCCGCTCGTCCGATCGATGATCGGCGCCGTGTAGTGCGTCTGGATCTTTGTCCCGTCGAGGTTGAGGATACGAGCCTCTTCCTGCAGTTCCGGGAGTGCCAGATGCTCCTTGAGGAGGCGTTGCTCAAGGGCCAGGTAGGCCGCCAACCGTCGCCGCTCGCCGATGCGCGCGCGGTGGCGAGAAACAGTCGCCTCTGACGGCACGCCGTCAAAGAGCTTGACGACCCGGCGCTTAAGGTTGCGCGGCTTGTCAAAGCCGAGGAGCTGGCGCGCCTCGTTGCGATCGCCGGCCAAAGCATTGCGAGCCCGCTTGAAGGAGCCGTAGCCGCAGACGCGCTGATAGAGGAGCACTGACTCAAGCTCCTCGCTCGTATAGAGCGGCTGCTCTTTACCCGGACGTGCGCGCTCCTTGTCGAGCTGAGCAAGAATCGGCTTTACGACCTCTTTCCAGGCTGCCGAGTCAAGGATGTGGCGGGTGATCTGTGCCTCGCTGAAACCCTTTAGCTCGGGCCGTGATTTGGCGTAAGGCACGTCGCCACTGCCGGGCTTCGGCAGGTTCGAGCTCCAGCGCAGGCGGCTCTTGGGCTGTGCGTTTGGCTGCACGTTGGTGAGCACGCCGGGAACGTGGGCCGCCTTCTGGTGTTCATGGGCATCTCGGGACACACGCCGAAGGTGGGGTCCCCATTCGAACCCGGACCGCTTGGACGGGCCTTCACCGAGAAATCACTCGAAAGGGGTAGACGATGTTTCGCCGATACGTCTACGCGCTCGCGGCAATTTGGTCGCTTTGACCCCTCAGCAGCGGGTCGGCCATGACGCTGCTTCTAGGACCTAGAGTCCAGCGATGCGGGAGCGACTACAAGCGCGTACGACTTTCACTGCGCGGATCGTCTTCGTCGTTGATCTTGAACGTGAGCTGGTCGAAACGGCCACGATCGAGATCGACTCTCTCGAACACGTCAGCACGCTCCTGACCTTCAAGCCTCTCGAAGGCGTAGATCGACACCTCGAGCGCCTGGCACGACGAACCGTCGAGCGCAACCCAGTCGCGGCACTGGCCAAATTGATTCACGAATAGGTCGGCTGCTAGGCCTACAGCGGCTAGTAGCGTGCCGCCGTCACGAGGCCGGCCTAGACTTTGGCTAGGTAGTAGTCGAGCTTCGACTCGAGAGCGTGCCGGGCATCGTCGTACGACGGGTAGTCGGTCGCGATCGCGCCGATCACGTCGTCGTAGCGGGCCGCCATTGCGTCGAGGTTGGTCCGGATCCGGGCCGCGACGTCGCCGTCCCTCACGAGCTCGAACTTTACCGGCACGATGTCCTGCACTTCGGCGTCGTCGATCTTTTCAGGACGGCTGATGAGCACGTAGCCGGAGTCGGCGAGGTCGTGATGCTTGAGGCGCTGGGCGAGCGCACGCATCTTCTCGGCCATCATCTCCGAGGGCAGCATCGCCGGCACTTTGAACGGCTCGTAGAACGGCGGCCCGATCTCGATGTCTTCCGGCGTGCGGCAGACCGCCTCGCGGTAGCTGACTTCCACGTCGACGAAGCCGTCCCGCGATACGAGGCCGGTGAAGCCGATGTTGTCGAAGTCGAGGCCCGTCGCCGAATCGTGTTGCGGCTCGGGCACCTTCACGTTGAAGTTGATGCGACGCGCGGCCTGCTGAATCGCCATCTTGACCTCGTCAGCCTCAAGCTTGTGCTTCGGTGGCGTGTGACGAGTGGCGTCGATGTCGACCGACAGGCGATCGAATCCGAGTGAGTGGCGCAGAACAAAGCCGCCCTTGAAGCAAAGTTGGTCCGGGAACTGCATCGTCAGTTCCGCAGCGACGGCCATCAGCAAGTAGTCCCGCTCCAGGATTTCCGGGGGCTTGTCGAGTCGCTCGGCAAGGTCAAGCAGATCGGTGTCACTGTGGATCAGGCGCTTGATTGTCATCCGAGCTGCCGATGGTCTACAAGGAGCTCGAATGGGACGTTCTCACTGACGCGCCAGCGTGAATCGAGCTCAGCACCGGCACGCGGCGCCTGCGCCAGCAGGTCAGCGCTGGCGTGCGTCGAGCCGCGCAGGGCACGGAAGGCACGGGCAGCGTCGGGGCCTTGGAGGCGCTCGACGAGGAAGCCGAGGCGTCGGGCAAGCGTCGCGTTTCCGTAGCGGGCCGTGGCGAGGGCGAACTGGTCGATAAATGCGGGGTCGCGCCGGCTGGCGCGGTCGATGGCCTCGACGACTTGGCTGATTGAGACGCCCCAGCGGGGGTGCCCCAGGCTGTCGAGGATCGCCCGCTCTGGCGAAGCGATCGTGGTCCTGAGGTCACTGAAACTCTCTTCACGGCCGCCCCAAATCTCACTCTCGGGCATCCGCACGTAGCGGACTCGGACTCCGAGCCAGCTCCACGAGGCCTGGTCGTACGGCACTACAACGACGAGCTCGCGGAATGCCTGGTCAGACAGGCGCTGGATGGCCAGCGCCTGGCCCGCGGTGAGGAGATGCGGTCCGCCAGTAAGCGCGCCAACAAGCTCGAGCGCAGAGATGCGGATCGAACCGTTCGCAGCGCGGACGGCATAGGCGCCGCGCCGAATCGGGCGAAGCCAGCCAGCGCGGGACAGACGGTGGACGGCGACCCTACTGCGCTGGCGCTCGCCGGTGACGGCATCAATGAGCGACCAGTCCTGCGGCAGAAGGATCACGCGCCGCCCAGCTCGGTGGAGGGCGTCGACGATCGCGCTCGAGTTGGGTCCCCGGGGGGGTGGGCGCTTGGCTACGGCAAAAGAGGCAGCAGACATGTAACTAACATAGCACAAAATAGGATAGATTGTTGCATCTTAAATTCCCTTGCACGGTCATAATGAGGATAAAGATGTAATTTAACTAGCACGAAATAGGAGAGTCAGATGCAAAGTCTCGCCGGGCGGGAAGCCTCCCTATCCGAGTAAGGCAGCAATTCGACCAGCTGGCGGTGACCGACCCCGGCAAACAGGAGAACATCGGGTGGTGGTCTCGTCTCGAGGCAGCCCGACGACTCGAAATCAACCTCCACCAGACATTCGAGCACCTTCCCGACCATCCCGCGCTAGGTCTGTCAGGCCGCGTACTTCTCGTACCGGCTCACGAACGGTCTTCGCACAGCACGCAGACGCCGGCACAGCTGATACACCACTCGCAGGCCTCGACGTCTTTGACCGAGTTGCGGTTGGAGTTAGCTGCGAGGGGCGGCACCCTCGGCTACACCTACGACCCCCTAGACAACCTCACCTCACTCACAGAGCCAGGCGGCCCGCAAACCACCTTCGACTACAACGCCGACGATAGCCGGCTCCACAATGCGGACGCTGGCACGACTGGCACGGTGACAAATCCATGGCGCTACGCGGGGGTTACCGCGACACAGCCTCCGGTTTGTACCAATTCGGTCTGCGCTACTACGATCCATCGCTCGGCCGATGGACGCAGCGGGATGTTGATGACGATCCGCTCGACGAGCACGGCTGGAATCGCTATGTCTACGTCGGTGACGACCCAACGACCCCGCCAACCTCACGGACGTCACAGGCGCGTGCTGGAGGTGTTGGGCGAGGCACGGCTGGCGGCACATTCGTCGCGTCGTTCATCGCCTTGCGGAGCCCATCTCCATCGGGTCATTGCCGGTGTAGGCTGCTACCACGCTGGAAGATCAACCGCCGAGTTTCTCGCGCGCAGGGCGCCTGCGATAGTTGGTGATCCGGAGGGCGGCCCAGCCGCGCCGGGTGAGCGAGGCCGTCCCATGCCTCCGACACGCGTTCGGCTCGATCAGCAGCCGAGGCGATAACTGGGCGATGCACCACGCGCTCAACCAGGACCGGATTGTGCCCAGCCGAATCGCGGTGTCGTTCGGCGACGCCGGGTACACCGAGGCGACCGGTACACTTGGAGGACATTTTGACATAGCGTAGACACGTAGACAAGGAGACAAATGTCCGAGCAAACCGATTCAACCACGAACGACACGCCGAACGGCGAGACCTACAAGCTCACTTTGACGGGCGGTGGGCTCAGCGTCGACCGTGAAGTGGACGAGGCGACGGCGTTCCAGATCGTCGCCGCCGTCATGGGCGGCGCGCCGCTTCCCCGCGTGACGTCGGCAGGAGTTGGCGGCGCTCATGCCGCCGACCTCGTTCGGTCGCGCCGTTCCGCCGCAGGCCGGCAGTCGCTCCGAGAGCACATGGACGAGTTCGAGCCGAAGCGCAACCCGGACAAGATCCTCGCGATTGCGGCATACCTGGTCGACTCGCGCGAGGCGGAGACGTTCACGCCCGACGACGTAAAGAAGGAGTTCCGCAACGCATCGGAACCCGTGCCCGCGAACTACGCGCGAGATTGGAGCTGGGTCGTCAGCAACGGGTGGATCGCCAAGGACGACGACGAACCCGGCGAGTTCTACATCACGCAGAGGGGACGTGAGGCCCTGTCGCAGAAGTTCTCCGCCGAGGTGAAGAGGGCCACGGCGCAGGGGAGCCGGCGGCGTCGGACGAGGAAGAAGGCTGAGGGCACGAAGTGAACGCCAACGGCTCCGTCACCGCGCTGTTCGCGAACGTGAATGTCGACGATTTGCCCAACCCGCACGAGCTCGACGATCGCCTTCGTGCGTTCTGGGTGCTGCGCGTCGGACAGATCGTCGGCCTGGACGTGATGACGCCCGCCGAGATCGCGACCGTGCTGCGCGACGTGTACTCGATCGACGTGCCGCGCCAGCGCGTCGAGGGGTTCCTCTCGCGCGAGAGCGGCACCGTCGCGAAGCGGAAGAAAAACCGCAAGAACGCGTACCAGCTCATGGGCACCGGCAGCAAGCAGCTCGACACGATCGGCACGGCGGTCACGTTCATCGAGCCCACGAAAGCGTTCACGAAGCTCCGCGAAGTGCACGCGATCCTCGGCTCCGTTACCGGAGAGCTGCGCGTGTGCGACCCCTACGTCGAGATGCGGACGCTCGACATGCTCGCCCAGTGCGAGAAGGCGGACGCGATCCAGCTCCTGACGGTGAATGTGAAGCAGCCCGCGGGATTCAAGCAGGCGATGAAGGCCTTCGGTACCGAGCACGGGATCGCGCTCGACGTGCGCACCCTGCCGCCCGGCGTTCTTCACGACCGGTTCCTGATCCACGACGACGGGATGCTGATGTTCGGGACGAGCCTGAACGGGCTCGGGCTCAAGCAGAGCTTCGTCGTCGCGCTCGGCGAGGACATTCGTGCGTCGGTGGTCGCGACGTTCTACACGGACTGGCAGCGCGCGGCGCCTCTCTAGACAACTGCACGAGCCAGCTCGGACACGCCTCTTCCGCAGTCCGCCAACCTGCTGAGGACGGCCCCTCGGGGACATTCCTGAACTGTGAGTGTGTGAGTGGTTGAACCGCTCCGGGAAAGTTGCAGGCTCCGACCCTTGAGAGGATGGGGCCATGTCAGATACTTCACGGAGGTACCCGCAGGAGCTTCGTGAGCGTGCTGTGCGGATGGTGTTCGAGCATCAGCATGAGTACGCCTCGCAGTGGGCTGCGATCATGTCGATCGCGGAGAAGTTCGGACCGAGCTCCGAGACGTTGCGCAACTGGGTTCGCCGGGCGGAGGTCGATGAGGGCCGCCGGGCCGGCGTCACGACTGATGAGCGGGAGCGGCTGAAGGAGCTCGAGCGCGAGAACCGTGAGCTGCGTAGGGCGAACGAGATCTTGAAGTCGGCGTCGCTTTTCTTCGCGACCGAGCTCGACGGTCGAACGCGGAGGTGATCGCCTACATCGATGAGTACCGGTATCGGTTCGGGGTCGAGCCGATCTGCAGCGCCTTGCAGTTCGCCCCGCGCACCTACTACGCCGCAAAAGCCAGACCGCCCTCGGCCAGGGCGTTGCGTGACGCAGAGCTGAAGCCCGACGTGGCGCGGGTCCATCGGGACAACTTCGCCGTGTACGGCGTCGACAAGGTCTGGGCGCAGCTCAACCGTGAAGGCGTCGGGGTCGCCCGCTGCACCGTTGCGCGTCTGATGCGCGAGCTTGGGCTTCGCGGAGTCGTCCGTGGCAAGCCGAAGTTCACGACGATCCCTGGGCATGAGGCCGACCGGCCGCGTGATCTCGTCGATCGCCGCTTCAGTGCCGGCGCCCCGAACCGGCTCTGGGTCGCCGACCTGACCTACGTCCGCACCTGGTCCGGCTTCGTCTATGTCGCGTTCATCACCGACGTCTACTCCCGCATGATCGTCGGCTGGCAGGCGTCCAGGTCGCTGCGCTCCGACCTGGCCCTGGACGCGTTGGAGCAGGCGATCTGGGCCCGCTCCGAGCGTGGCCGTCGCCTCGACGAGCTCGTGCACCACTCCGACCGCGGGGTGCAATACCTGTCGATTCGCTACACCGAACGACTCGCCGAGACCGGCGCCGTGAACTCGGTGGGGTCGAAGGGCGACTCGTACGACAACGCCCTCGCCGAGACGATCATCGGGCTCTACAAGGCCGAACTGGTCCGCAACCGCGGCCCCTGGCGCGGCCTCGACGACCTCGAGCTCGCGACGCTCGAATGGGTCGACTGGTTCAACCACCGTCGCCTCTTCAAAGCCCACGCGCACATCCCGCCGGCCGAATTCGAAGAGATCTACTACCGTCAGAACAGCTCAGGCCGCGAGGCTGAGACTCAAACCAAACAGCCTGCATGAAAACCGGAGCGGTTCAGGTCCCGTCTGGGACGTTTGTCAGGTTGGCTCCGGTGCTCTCCGTTTGTGACTCGATTCTTGAATGACCCGCTGCTGTGGTGTCTTTGCAGTGATGTGTCCGGGTGGAGGGTCCGGTGTCGGTCTGGTGTGCGCTTGCTGGCCTGATCAGAAGCCTGTCTGCGTTGTGAGCGCGTGACCCGTCACAGTTCTGTCGCCTGCGGTTTCCACCCAGACCGACACCGTTGTGTTCCCCAACGCTTGGGTTGGAGGTCGGAGAACGGATGTTTGCAGATCAGCTGGACTACATGGTGGGTGTCGATCCGCACCGCGACACGCACGCGCTCGCGATCGTGGAGGTCGCCAACGGCGCGGTCATCGTCGAGGCGACGGTGCTCGCGAACAACGACGGTTACGCGGAGGCGCTGAGGCTCGTCGAGGAGCACGCGCCGGGCCGACGCGTGTTCGCGATCGAAGGGACAGGCTCCTACGGTTTGGGTCATGTGGTAGGGCCTCCTCGGCACAGGCGTGTTAGGCCACGCGGGTCAACAAGACCGCGGAGTTCGAGGAGGTCCCGATGCAGATCGTAGGCGCGTTGGATGTGCACCGCCGTCAGATCACCTTCAAGACGCTGGAGCCGGTGAGCGGGGAGTGCTCGCGTGGGCGGATCAGCCCGGCCGCCCGTGAGCCGTTACGGCAGTGGCTTGAGCGGTTCGACGGTGTGGAGGGCGAGTTTGTGCTCGAAGGGACGACGGGCTGGCGGTTCGTGGTCGAGGAGATCGAGCGTGCCGGCCATGTTGCGCGTCTCGCCGATCCCGCTGAGACGGCCGCCAGGCGGGGCCGCAAGCGGCGCGCGAAGACCGACGACGCCGACTGCGATCTGCAGCTGAGGCTCCTGCTCGCGGGCGAGCTGCCGGAGGCGTGGATCCCGCCCGCGGGGATCCTCGAGTTGCGCACCCGCGTGCGCTTGCGCAAGACGTTGATCGATCAGCGCACGGCCTGGCTGCAGCGGCTGCAGGCGCAGCTCTTCCACCAGGGCGTGCCGCCCGGCCTGAAGCCGGGCACCGCTGCCGGACGGGATGCGCTTGCGCGCGTCGAGTTGTCGTCCGCAGGCCGCGAGGCCGTCGAGCTGTATTTGCGGATGCTCGACCAACTCGACCGTGAGCTTGTGCCGATCGACCGTGCGCTGCGGGTCTTCGCCCGCCGGCAGCCGGGCTGCCGTGCATTAACCGAGCAGCTCTACGGTGTCGGCGCGGTAACGGCGACGGCGATCCTCGCCGAACTGGGCGATCCGCGCCGCTTCCGCAGCTCCGATGACGCCGTCCGCCACAGCGGCCTCGACGTCACCGTCTGGCAGTCCGACCGAAAACGCGCCGCCGGCCACCTCTCGCACCAGGGGCCATCAGTGTTGCGTTGGGCGTTGTTTGAGGCGGCCCAATGCGCCGCCCGCCGCTCCTCACCCGACCACGCCTACTACCTGGAGGTCGCCAAGCGGATCGACCACAACCGCGCCTGCCTCTCGGTCGCACGCAAACTCTGCCGACGCGCCCACCACATCCTGCGCGAACTCGGCGACGACGCACTCGCCCCCAGCGACCCGCCCAGAGCAAAGCTCGTCGACGCCGCCTGACGTGATCACCGCGCTCTCGCCCATCATCAAACCGATGTCTTTGCGGCCAGCTCTCGCAATGCTCCCGCCGCCAACACCCCCGGCGCTGACCGGCCTCCATAGACCGAGCGGCCGCAAACCCCGCGGGAACAACACCCCATCAATCATCTCGTCGCCGGACACGATCCGCGCACCTAGATAAGGCTGGGCGCCCGCGCGCACCAACACGCTCACAACAGAAAGGCGGAAAACATGCCGAACGCTTGACCCCCAACACCACCACAGATAAGAAGCAACACTGGCGCACGCGGGGGTGCTCGCAAGCTATCGGTAGATTGAGGGAAGTCTCGGGGAGGGGCGGGCCGAACTAGTGTTTCGCCCGCTAGGGAGGATTCTGACTCGCTGAGCTCAGCCCCGCAGTCAGGAGACGTTGAGCTACGTCGCCGCATCCACGCGGGACCCGGAACGACAGCTGAAGGACGCCGGATTTGCCAGAGTTATTGGCGCCGATCAGTACCGCGTAGCCATCGGGAACTTCGAACTGGAAATTCTCCTGCAGCGGTCCAAGCAGGGAGCCCGCGTACTTCTCGTACCGCTGCCACAACCGGCTCACGAACGGTCTTTGCGCGGCACGCGGAGAGATCACGGTTCACCTTTTTGTTAGCGAAGAACTACTCAAGGCCACGATGCCCCCAGACCTCTGACGCTAAATCGTCAGCCAACAGCCAGCAGTCGCCGTCGCCGTCATTCAAGCGCGCTCGCTGGTCCGTGGTCAACATGGACGCAATTAGGTCACCGATCTGGGTGTGCGACGCTGTTGGCCATTCGTCGGCCAAGTGGCGCGCGACGCCGCCGACGTCACCTGCGACGACAGCTCGCTCAAGTCGCAGTTGAAGACCGTCATGAGCCGGTCCGTCGAGCGTGACGCGTTCAAGCTCGATGTAGCGGGAAAGCAGCAACAGCGCCACCGACTCGGCCGCACGGAGGTGCTTCGGATCTTCGAGATCGACCTCTGGCTCGCATCGAAGTCGATCGTTGATCGCTCCAAGGTCGGCTCCAGGATTACTCATCAAAATGTGATAGTTGGCCGCACTTAGGGTGGGCGGTTCGGCCCTAAACATGTCGGTGAGAACAGGCCTGAGCTCACCTTCATCCTCGATCTGCTGAAGAGCAGCCGCCGCTAGATCGTGGGCCGGTCCGTCCGCCTCAGCCTCAGCGAGGCTGCAAGCGAACTCGACGGCGAGCTCCCATTCGCCCGATTCAGAGTCGCCAGTCGCGCCTAGCTCAGTAGCCGAAGTACCGGGCTGGAGACCAAGAAGTCTCCGCAGGCAATCGGGGCAGTAAGTATCGGGGACAAGGGCCAAGGACAGCGCGGCTAGCAGCGTCGGCCGGTCCTCATCGGCTATGACGTGTTGCCCGGTCGCGCTTGTAGTCAGGCGTGGTTGCCCCTGGCAGTAATCAACGACTGCCCAGTGCGAGGTGCCAAAGTGCATCGACAGCGCGTCAGATGCCAGGTGCGAATGATTGGCGCGGCGCGCGGCCAACCAGGTAAGAGAGGTGCCCTCTGGCGGGGACCTATCGGCCTGATAATCCACAGTCTCCGGCGTCTTCTTGATCATCAGTACCTCTATAGAGGGCGAGAGACAGGCGCACGGCATGTTCACGCAAGCGGCGACGGTTTCGCGTGGGACGCTCAGTTGTCTTTGTGACCGTCACGTGCCTGGACTAGGGCCTCTCTGCTAAGCGAAAAACCAGCGAACTCGAGGTACCGGACCTATTAAGGAGGTATGGGTCGGGGCCAAAAACGTAAGTCAGCTTCTGTGGTTGCGCGCGTTCGACGCGTTAGGCCTGAACCGCAACGGCGAGAAGCGGAAACGGGTGCCTGGGGCGAGTTGGCAGTTCATCTTTACCGCGCCAGCCACTCGCCTGATTACGTCGCCGAGCAGTTGTCGCTGCGAAGCTTCGAGGTGTCAGCGGACCAGATCACGCGATACCTCGAGCAAAGGTCTGACGTGCTCATCCGGCCGGCTCCGGAGGTCAAGCCCTACGCGCACGCCGACATTGCGCCGAACCTCACCGATCAGCGATTGCAGCGCATCGATCAGGAATGTGACGCCAAACGGTCAGATGGAGATAGTGCTGAAGAGATCGCTGACTGGCGGACGGACGAACTGACTCGGTACTCACGGACAGAGCACCTCTGCTATCGGGACGAACCGCTCTTCAATAGTCGTGAAACAGTTGCCGCTCTGATCCGGCGAATCAAGAAGTGGCATCGCAGCGTCGGAAGGCCGGTCGCCGGCGAGGGATTTGAAGACCTCCTTGCTGGTACTTGGCGCGACATTGGAATCAAGGTTCTTCTTGCGCCTCGCAACTACGATGGTGCTGATGCCCATGTTGAGCTGCAGAATCAGTGGGTGGCTATGTCGATAAAGACCGAAGCCCGGACGAACCCATCAGAAAAGACTATTCAGTTGAGCTCGCTCGCACCTCACCACAGGGAACTCAATGGGCCGTGGGACTGCGTGATTGCTACCCAGGAAGCAGTGGTGCATTTGGCTCGCTACGAGCGCATGATCTATCTAAGGAGCACCGAGGAGCGATTTCCTGAAGACCCGGAGGTTGTCGCGCACCGTTACTCGCTTCTTGAGTTGCCTAAGACCAATATGATGAAGAGGATGAGTTGCCTCCGGCTTGAGGACTTCGCTCCGTACTTCGAAGACGAGCAAGAGGCCGCACGTCGCAACTCATTCACAGTTCCGGTGATCGACGAGCACGGCCATCGCCTCTTCAACTTAACGGTCACACGCCGTCCTCAGCGAGTCTCGATTACCGCGATTGACATCCGCTACTGCGACTTGATCAGCAGCATCTGGACCGAGCCGATCGACGAAGCCGAAAGAGCCCGACGCGAGGACGTGATGAACGGCGAATACTCAACCGCAGCTCTGGCGCGCTTGGACTTAGGTGAGGACGGGTTTACGAGGTATAAAAAACCCACCGCTTGATCGCGTATCCGATGGCCGCTAGCACTTTGGCCCCCTTAGAACCACATCTCCTCCGGGGCGAGGACATCCTCAACCTCTAGCTCGATGTCCTGTTGCAGCTTTCGATCTGAGAAGGTCGCTTCTCCGGCGAAACCTTCTCCGGGCTGCCCGTAGCGGAGGCGAAACTCGAGTTCTGGATGCTGGGCGGCCATCGCGACCACGGCCTCGGTCGGCGGCGTCCAGGCAGTCTCAAACCGGTATACGAGAACCGTTGGCGTTCGTAGGAGACCGTTTGCCTGAAGCGAAGCGTCTAGGTCGGCCGTAGAGTCCTCGGCGGCGAGTGCAATTCCGGGGTTGTCGAAGCTGGCGTCCCATTTTGTGCCCCAGTGCTCGCATCGCCAGGAGTACCAATCGCTGACCTCGGGGGGCTGAGGGACAAACGCTTGAAAGGTCAGCGGCTGGGAGCCGTAATTCTCACGGAACCATTGATCTAGGGGCGGCTTCGTCTTGCTCTGAGCTGCTGTTTCCTCGTACTCCTTGCGTTTCAATTCGAGCGTTGGCCGGGCTCTCTCCACGAAGGCGCTGATCTCGGCGGCGGAGCCGGTGACGGTCAGGACGTTATGGCACCAGTTCGGCATGGAAATCCTCTCGGGTTCGATGGTCTTCCCGACGGTAGGGCGTCACTCATCGGAAATGCTTTCAATCGGCCGAAAATCCCCCATCTGGGGAATCCATGCCGTCTCGAGTTCCTGGTCTAACGACCACGGCCCGACTCGATTTGCACAGGCTTTTCTGCTGGCCCGCTCCTCGCGAGGCCAAAGGTACGACTCGCTAACGTCAATGTGGGTCATGCATTACCTGCTAGTTGTCAATGACGAGCGGACACTCGATATCGAGCTCGATGAAGAGCTCGGCGTTGGCGACGAGTTCCAGAGTGACGGCTGCTGGTGGCAGGTGAGTGCGCCGCGCGAGGATCTCGCGGCAGAACTCGGCGTGCGCGTCATAGGCGTCGTCGGTGCGCTCCCGCGTTACTTCTCTTTTGGTAGCAAGCTGGCCAAGGTCGACCTGTATCGCCCGCATCTAGAGGCGATCAAACGGGGCGCGCGTCAGCGCGCAGATCCTTCGTTGGCAACCCGAGCACTAACCGCCGCGATCGACGCCGTACTGGCCGGCGAGGAACGCGCGCAGCTCTCCGACGAAACCGCACGCGAGTTGCAGGCCGTGTTGCAAGAGTTGGCTGTCGAAGGCTCGCTTAGTCCGCAACTCGAGGCTCTGCGCATCGAAGCCCACCGCTACATCGGCGATCCCCCGCGACCGCGCAAGTAGGGTGCTAGACAGCGCAACCATTATTGGTCGAAAAAGCCGCCAGGCTCGTCGTAGGTGATCACAGCCAGCATCCGTGGCCAGAGTGGGCTGTTTATCATTGCGTCAAAAAGCTTGAACACCAACTCCTGCCCTCCGCGCGGGTCGGATGCTGGACGGTCGTCGTTGGAACTCTGAGTTCCCGTACACGCAGACACGCAGACGAAAGACTGAACAGAGTGCAACTTCTTTTGGACAACTGGTGAGCAGAGAGGCATCCCCCCTGTTATCGGTTGGCAACGTCCGATCGGGGCACTAGCTTCGTTTGCGACTGGCCGAATAGGGGTGGGGTGGACGCCGTCCCGCCACCGGATGCGAGAGGAAGTCCATGTGATCACGTTCCGCCGAGCGGTGCGCCGCGGCATGCCTTTTGGTTCATGCCTTGTTCTTGTTTCTCGTTCGACGAGGGCTGTCCGGCTTGCGCTACTCCTCATTGTCTTGGCCGCGGTCGTGTCGCTGGCAGGGGCCGCGAGTGCTGCGCCGTCGTCCGCGATCACCTATGGGTACGACGAGCTCGGCCGGCTGGTGGCAGTCTCCGATCCCGCGAACGGCGCGGCCAAATACGCGTACGACGCGGCCGGAAACGTCACCTCGATCACCCGGCAAACGGTTTCAGTTGTGTCGGTTGCGAGTTTTGGTCCGAAGATCGGGACAGCTGGGACAGTCGTGACGATCTACGGCACCGGGTTCAGTGCAACGGCCGGCCAGGACACGGTCAAGTTCAACGGCACAACTGCAGCCGTCACGTCGGCGAGTGCGACCCAGCTGGTAGCGACCGTGCCTAGCGGGGCAACCACAGGGACGATCAGTGTCACGGCGCCAGGTGGCTCCGCCACCTCGAGTGGCTCTTTCACAATCGGTTCGGGGCCTGCGATCACGGCGCTTTCTGCGTCTGTCGGGAGCGTCGGCGGCTCGCTCACGATCTCCGGGACCGGCTTCGACACGACCGCGGCCAACGACGTCGTACTGCTCGGCGGTCTCCGCGCGCCCGTAACGACTGCGAGCGCGACGAGTCTCACCCTGACGATCCCGGCATCCTCCTCGGGGAAGGTCACGGTCGTGACGCCGAACGGCAAGGCCGTCTCGAGCGCCGACCTCGTTGTTCCTCCTGCCCCTTACGGCGCCAGCGACATCGATACGAACGTGCACATGGCGGTTGGTGACTCGCGGGTGATCTTCACCGCGGCGAACAAGGTCTCTGTGGCCCTCATCGACACCGTCGGCGGACAAAACCTGTCGATTAACTTCAACAACGTCACCGCCTCAGGCGGCGTCTGCTGCAACGGAGTGACCTACACGCTGCTTTCGCCAAGCGGCGCGGCCATCGCGGGTCCCGTGGACTTTGGCTACTTCGGAGCGTTCGTCGAGCCGATCCGAATCCCTCGAACCGGCACCTACACGCTGGTAATCGATCCTTCTGCCAGCAACTCGGGCAACGTGACGGTCTCGCTCTACGACACCCCCGCTGATGCTGCCGGGACGCTGACACCGGGCACTCCGACAACCGTGTCGATTGGAACTCCAGGGCAAAACGCTCGCTACACGTTCGACGCCACCCAAAACGACCGTGTGAGCATGAACGTCGACAACGTCTCGATGAATGGCTTCAACTTCACCTGTTGCAACGGGATCAAGCTGTCGCTCGTACAGCCGGATGGCAGCTATCTCTTCCGAAACCTCGACGTCGGTTATCTCGGCACCTTCATCGACACAACGACCCTGTCCCAAACGGGGACCTACACAGTTGTGGTCGATCCTTTCACCGAGACAACGGGGAGCCTGCGTCTCTCGCTCTACAACGTCCCGCCCGACGTGAGTGGGACAACGACGATCGGCGGGCCGCCCGTAGACACGACGATCTCAACACCGGGACAGAACGCCAACTACACCTTCCCCGGCACGACTGGCAAGAACATCCACCTGCAGGCCTCGAACATCAACTACCCCTTCCCCGGCGTCAGCGCAGTGAATGGCATCACACTCGCGATCTACGACTCGAACAACAACGTTGTCCTGCCGCCGACAGAGTTTGGCTATCTCGGCACAACTCTGAGCGCAACGCTGCCGGCGGATGACACCTACAGGATCGCACTCAACCCCTTGCGCGAGAACACAGGCAGCCTGACGCTGACCCTCACCGACCCGCCGGGGCCGCCGATCCGACAGGCAAAGCAGATCAAGCCCGTCGCGGCACCCACTTCCTTCCCGCTCTTCCGAGTGGGAGAAGCGCGTACTCAAGCCGACGCCACGCCGGGCCCCGAGGAATGGACGCCGGATGCGAAGAACCAAACGGGCGATTGGCGCTCCCATCGCGGTAGGAGCCCCTGGGAGCATTACGCCCCACTCCAAGCGCCGAACGAGGTCACCGCGCTCGCCGGCCAGGCCCTCACCCTGAACGGTCAGCCTCTCGAGAACGTGACGGTCGAGATCGAGGATTCGCCGGTGACGGCGAAGACCGACAAGACCGGGCGATTCCTGCTCGCGCCCGCACCCGCAGGTCATCAGGTCCTGATCGTCGACGGCACGAGTGCGGGCACCAACGGCAAGCCCTTCGGGACGGTGGAGATCGGTGTCGATCTGCTCAAGGGACGAACGACTCGGTTGTCGGACACGATCTGGATGACCCGCATCGATAAGGGCCACGAAGTAACAATCGATTCGCCGACCTCGAAAGAGACCGTCATCACGACGCCGCACATCCCGGGTCTCGAGTTGCACCTGCAGCCTGGCACGACGATCAAAGACGGCGACGGCAACGCGGTCACGAGGGTCTCGATCACACCCGTGCCTGTCGATCGCCCGCCGTTCGCGCTGCCTATTGGCGTGACGGTACCGCTCTACTTCACGATCCAGCCGGGTGGCGCGTATCTCTCAAAGCCGGCTCAGTTGATCTATCCCAACTACACACACCTGCCGCCGGGACAACGGGTTCCTTTCTGGAACTACGACCCGGATAAGAAGGGCTGGTACGTCTACGGACGGGGCACCGTCACTCCTGACGCGAAGCAGGTCGTCCCCGACGATGATACCCGCATCTGGGCCTTCACCGGCGCGATGATCTCTGGACTGCCGGTCCCGCCGATCCGCTGGCCGAATTTCGGGAAGCTGTTCGGCGACCCTGTCGACCCGAGCAGCGGGCTCTTCGCCTACACGAAGACTGACCTCGTGGAGCCCGGTCCCGCTCCGATCGCGATCACGCGTAATTATCGGCAAGGCGACTCGAATTCGTACTCGTTCGGGGTCGGCGCGACGATGCCGTACGACCTCCGGCTCTGGTCGACGGACAACTACCAGTCGACCGAGCTGATCTTTCCCGATGGGGCTCGCGTGCACTACCAGCGAATCTCACCGGGGAACGGTTTGAATGACGCCGCCTACGAAGCTAAGACGACACCGACCCCGTTCCTGCACTCGACGATCGTCTGGAACGACAACATCAGGGCTTGGAACCTCACGCGCACGGACGGCAGCGTCTACACCTTCGGTGAAAACGCACCGCTGCAATCGATTCGCGACCGCTTCGGAAACATCATCTCGCTAACGCGGACTCAGGGACAGCTCGGCGACATCACGAAGATCACGTCATCGAGTGGGCGCTGGATCAAACTCACCTACGACACCTCGCACCGCGTCACCCAGGCCCAAGACAGTGCCGGTAGAACGGTCGGATACAGCTACTACACCGGGACCGGCACCGGGGAGCTTCAGACCGTGACCGACGCCAAAGGCGGGGCGACTACCTATACGTACGACGCGTCGCACCAAATGAAGACGATCAAAGATCCACGCAACGTCGTTTATATGTCGATCGGCTATTACGCAGATGGCCGCGTGCAGACGCAAACGCAAGCGGATACGCCCGCGACAACCTTCCAGTTCGCTTACTCCACGAACGGAAATGGCGATCCTCAAACAGATATCACCGATCCGCGCGGCAACGTCCAACGCGTCATCTTCAACGCCGACGGCTTTGCCAAGTCGGAGATCGACGCTGTAGGCAAACCGGAGCAACAGACGACGAGCTTCGAGCGCGAACCAGGCACCGATCTCCTCATTGCGACGGTGGATCCACTCAACCGACGCACGGAGCTAGGCCACGACAGCCGCGGAAACCTCACATCTGTGACGCGGCTCGCCGGGACCGGCAACTCTGTCACGACCTCCTTTACGTACGACCCGAAGTTCAGTCAGCTGAAGACCGTCACCGATCCGCTCAATCACACAACGACGTACGACTACAACACCTCCGGCGCCCTGACGGGAATCACAGATCCACTGACGCATCAAACAACATTCGTTCCGGATGCGGCCGGGCTCCCGACTCAGGTGAAAGACGCTCTCAACAACCAGACCACCTATGGCTACTTGGCCGGAGATCTCGTCTCGGTCAGCGACCCGCTCGGCAACACGACCACCCGTTTCGTAGACAACGCAGGCCGAGTCGCCGGTCTGACCGATCCAACCGGCAACCGGACGAGCTACCTCTACGACAACCTGAACGCCGTGACGAAGATCACCGATGCCAAGGCCGGGCAGACCTTGTTCGGTTACGACGCGAACGACAACCTCACCACGGTCACCGACCCGGACGGCACGAGTCACGTGACCACCTACACCTATGACAACCTCGACCGAGTCGCGACACGAAAGGACGCGCTCCTTCACCAGGAGACCTACGCCTACGACGGCAACAGCAACCTGACCCGCTTCACCGACCGCAAAGGCCAGGTGACGAGCTACAAGTACGACGCTCTCAACCGGCGCACATTCGTCGGCTTCGGCACGGCGGGAACGCCGCCGAACGAGACGTACAACTCGAGGATCGACCACACCTACGACGCCGGCAATCGCCTCCTCACTGCCGTCGATTCGGCCAACGGGACGATCACCGAGGTTCCGGACAACCTCGATCGGCTGACGAGCGAGACAACACCGCAAGGGACCGTGTCGTACACGTACGACAACGCCGATCGCCGGCTGACGATGACCGCGGCGGGGCAGGCGCAGGTGGTCTACGGCTACGACAACGCCGATCGGCTTCTTTCGGTCACTCAGGGAACCTCAGCAGTCGGGATCGGCTACGATGACGCCGACCGGCGCACGAACGTGACATTGCCGAACGCGATCATCGAGCAGTACGGTTACGACAACGCCTCCGAGCTGACCGGCATTACCTACAAGCTCGGCGCCTCGACACTCGGCGACCTGAACTACGGCTATGACTTCGGTGGGAAGCGCACCGCCGTCTGGGGTACATATGCGCGGACGGGCTTGCCGACTGCGGTCACGTCCGCGACGACATACAACGCCGCGAATCAGCTGACCAAGTGGGCGAACAAGGCGACCACGATCGACCTGAACGGCAGCCTCACCAGCGACTCACTTGGCACGACCTACACCTGGAACAACCGCGGCCAACTCACCTCGACGGCCAAGACGGGAACGGCGGTCAGCTACGCCTACGACGCATTCGGCCGGCGCAAGTCAGAAACAGTGAACAGCACGACCACGAGCTTCCTCTACGACGGCGCCAACGTCGTCCAGGAGCAGTCGGCTGCGACCGCGAACCTCCTCACCGGTCTCGGGATCGACGAGACGTTCGCTCGAACCATTGGCTCGGACCAGAAGAGCTTCCTCGGTGATGCACTCGGCTCGACGGTCGCGCTCGCCGACACGGCCGGCGCCGTCACCACTTCCTATACCTACGACCCGTTCGGCAAAGGCACCGTGACCGGTGCGGCGAGCACGAACACCTTCCAGTACACGGGCCGCGAGGCGGACGCCAACGGACTCACTGAGCTTCGGGCTCGCTACTACAGCCCGACGTTGCAGCGGTTCCTGTCCGAAGACCCGATCGGGTACGCAGGCGGCGAAGCCAATATCTACTCCTACGGCTCCAATAGTCCGACAAATCTGGTCGACCCGCTCGGCCTCTGCAGCTCTGCCCTCTCGATCGGTGGACTGCTCAGGTCGGCAATCGGACGCTGCGGCGCTCTCAACGCAATCATGTTCTGGAGCACGTTTGCACCTTGGGGGCCGGAGCTAAGGCTCCTCGAAGAAGGAGTGCTCGAGCTCCGAGCCGTAGAAGAAGGAGCCGTTGTTCTTCGCGGTGGTGACTCGGCGGCTGCCGCGTACGGCCGGGCGGTTCATTCGGCTCACGACTACGGGCCGGGTTTTGTGAAGGAGTTCCGCGGTCTTCCTAGCGGTGCGCGTCCGGACGCGGTAAACCTTACGACGCGGGAGGTGGTAGAGCTCAAGCCGGACCGGGCAGCCGCCATCAAGCTTGGTCAGGGACAACTGCGACGCTACGCCGACGAGTTGAATAAGGAGTTTCCCGGTCCGCCGTTCACGACGAGGCTCGTGACTTACCCGCGGTTTCACCCATGACCGCACGCAACGTAGTGCAGGAGGCATTGGAGCGCTTCGGGCGTCAAGCGGGCCTGGAGAAGAAGTCGGGCGCCTGGTACCGAGGTGGTGACGAAGTGATTGCTGTCGTCGATCTTCAGAAGTCTCAGTACGGGCCTCAGTACTATCTCAACCTGGGATTTTGGCTACGCGAGCTCGAAGGCGAGCGTTATCCCAAAGGATCGGAGTGCCACATTCTCCTTCGGCTGGAAACTCTGGTACCTCAAGAGAGGCATCGGATCGTGCACCTGCTGGATATGGAGGAGGATGTCCCCGATGAGCAGCGCATTGAGGAGTTAGTGGCGCTTTTGACGGACCGGGTGTTGCCCGTGATCGAGCGCGCCGGCACCGTTGCGGGACTACGGGCGCTGGTCGACGACGGGACGCTGGCAAGCGCAGCGATTCGCGGCCCCGCTCAGCGGGTCCTGAGCTCCGCCACGTAGCCAACCGCAACGACATCACCCAGCTGCTCGCGCTGCTCGACCGGGTGCCGCCGGTACGCGGCCGCGTCGGCCGGCCGCGACGACGGCCCGACCGTGTCGTCGCCGACCGCGGCTACGACCACGACAAATACCGAGGACATCTTCGGGCCGCTTGACGGCCTTGCGGCCGGCCTGCGACGTTAGCCGCCGGGACACGGCTGCACGGGAACGATCCGCTGGTAAGGGGGAATCCGGCGGGCTTCGTTCCGGTGCTCCCGCCAGGAGTGAACCCCCAAGGGTTCGACCGCCGAGCTTTTGCCTTGAGTCAAGGCTCCTGAGGTGGTATGGACCGCTGAGTGCCACGAGCCACAAGCGACCGCGGACGAGAAGTCAGGCTCGGTCTCGTTCTGAACGGTGGGGTGAGCCTTGCTGTCTGGATCGGCGGCGTCACGCGTGAGATCGACGCCGCGCGTTTCGCTTTCGAGACAGACACCGACGACGGCAAGGACACCGGCCCGCTTTATCGGAAAATCCTTGAGACGCTCGACGAGACCGTGGTAGTGGACGTCATAGCGGGTGCGAGCGCGGGTGGAATCAATGGCGTCTTGCTCGCCGCAGCGATTTTCAACGGGAAGCGCGTAAGCGATCTCCGTGAGACTTGGATCTCAATAGGAGACTTCCGGACACTACTGCGATCCCCGTCTCCTCCGAACCCACGCTCGCTTATGAAGGGTGACGAGGTAGTTCTTCCGCGGCTTAGTGACCTGATCGCCACCGCGTACGAAGGTGGTTCGCACGGACCCAACCGACCCTTCTATCTGTACGTCACGGCGACGGACCTCTTCGGTTTCGCGCACGACTTTGTCGACTCCACGGGACGCAAGTTCGCGGAGAGCGATCACCGGCGTGTGTTCCGTTTCCAGCACGATCCTGATCGTCCGAAGCAAACGATTCCACCGGACCGAATGAACGTGATGCGAGATCAGGTGTGGTTTCGTGATGACGATTCGGCGAATCTTTTGGCTCATGCGGCGCGATCGTCTTCCAGCTTTCCGGTTGCTTTCGAGCCTCACCACTTCGACATAGTTGATCACGTGGAAGGGGCAGAACAAGTCCATAGTCACTGGCTGATTGACGGCGGCGTTCTCGACAATCAGCCCTTCAATCCAGTGCTGGACAAGATCGGTGTCCTGCCCGCCGAAGGACCAGTGAAGCGAGTAGTCATGTACGTCGTTCCTTACGTGACGGAGGTCGGTTCCCTCAAGAGTGACGCTCCAGAGGAGGCAACGGCGCTGGATACCTACTCGGCATCCGGTTCTCTTCCTCGTGATCTTCCCAAGCTCGAGAGTCTTGAGCGGATCACTCGCGAGATGAGTGCCCAAAACACCGCGGAAGACGCCCGCAAACTACTGCGCGACAAGCTAACACCCGACACGCTCAAGTGTGCAGCAGAATGCCTCTTCGACAGTTACGTTGAGACAAGGGCCCTAGCAGCCGATGCCGTGTGGCGGACGTGGGCCTCGGAGGATTTCCGCCCAGGGGACGGGGCGCTAGCGCAGGATCCGTCGATTGCTCCGGACATGATGGCTCCGCCCCCGCAGCCCCGAGTGAGCATCGCCGCAAAGAACGCCGAGGAACTTGAGCACCCGCCCTGGCTGCCGGAAAACGGGGTATGGGAAAAGGACGGAGGGGCGTGGAAATGGGGTTTGGCGCCTGCAGAACGCATTGCCATATCGGCGCTAGCTGTTCTTCGCGACGCGACGAGTCCCACCAACGCCAATGGAGCCCTGCGCGCACGCCGACACGCGAGCCATCTCATCGCGATGGTCCGGAAGGCGAAGGTCGCATTGCAGCAGGAGTTCGATGAAAGCCTTCATGAAAAACGTCGGCATGCGCTTGATGCCGACCAGCACGCTCGGCGTGCTTACAAGCGCATCTCGCGCCAACTTCAAACGATTCAACGGGAGTTCGAGAGACTCGACGCTGAGATCGAGCAACTCCGCTCAACTTTCCCAGAGCCGGACATGGCCCCTCGGAAAAAGGGAGCGCCTCCGTCCAAGCCTCCTTTTCCTCCTCTGGGTATCCAGAGCCTCATCGACTACGAAGTCACCCGCAACGCGACAGGCATCCCGAATGAGCAGCCGTCTGTGCAGTTCGATTTCGTGCTCGCCAGCGCCGGCGTATCGAATTCCCTAGGACACGCAGCGCGAACGCCCGCGGAGAAGCTGGCAGGCATGAAACTGAACCATTTCGGCGGTTTCTTGAAACGCTCTTGGCGCGCGAACGATTGGCTGTGGGGACGACTCGACGGCGTGGAACACGTGATGCGTGCCGTAGTCGACGTGCCGCGGCTACGCGAGACAGCAGGTGCCAAGGATCTTGCGACGATCGCACATCCAACGGCTGACGATCCCGATGTCACAGCGCTAGAACGGGAAGCATTGGCGAAACGCTGGCCCGAGATTCTCAAGCAATGTGGCCTCGGGGATCTTGCGAAGAGGCAAGCGTCCTTCATCGAAGTCGCCGCGATAGCCATCGACAAGGAAAAGAGCGACAAAGAGCGGTCGCGCGCCTGTGTGCGGGCCTGCCGCAGCGCGCTGGCAGCACGCATCCAGTTGCGCATACTCGATCAGGATCTGCTTCGGATCGCCGAGACGGCTCGCGACGATGTTCGACGTGGTTCGTCGCGCATCGCAAGCGGAGCCTACTGGGCCGCGCGGCTATTCGTTGCGGACAGGAACCTTCGAGAGCGAAGCCCTCGCGCACTTACGCCGCAGGAGCGGATAGACCTCTTCTGCGACATGCATGTCGGAAACGAAACGCTGCAGGATGAGTCGTCGTCTCGGCTCGTGCTTGATGTTGGCTCGCAAGCAGTCGCCGTCGCAGCAGCGATGTTTGCCGGCGAGCGTGGCGGCTTGCCAACCTTCGCGCGCGGTCTACTCGCCTCCTTGCGCGGGACTACGCTCTCAACGAGCAAGGTCGTACGGCTGATCGCGGCTGAACCATGGGTAGGCGCTGCCGCGTTCGCGGGCCTCGTCGGATTGGTCGTCTGGGCAGCACTTTCGAAACACACGCTCATCGGAGCCCTCCTTCCAGCACTCGCGATCCTGACCGTCGCCGCTGGAGTTGCCCTATTCACGATTGCGACGAGTGTTCTGGAGCAATCATTAACCAGCTTTCCTCGCGCCGCCGGGTACCTCGTTCTGATCGGCGCGCCGCTTGGGTTCGCACTTGTTGCCTGGAAACCCGGTGTACACAGCATGTCTAAGGACCTCCACCAGCACGTCGGTCACACCGCTACGGGGCTCGCGGTCGCCTTCGCGTTAGTCGCCGCGGTACTCGCCCTCCTTCGATTGATCGGAACCGCAGGTGTCTGGATCTGGGAAAAGATCCAAGCGAAGTTTTCAAAGAAGAGACAACACTCCCGATCTTGGCGTCATACCGTGCTCAGTCTCTACCGCTGGCCCGTACTGGCCGCACTACTCACTCTTGCTGCCGGGTTCCTCTTTCAACGCAACTTTCGTGACGACAAGGGAGGTAAGGCATGGGCCAAGCTAGCCGATAACCACCACGGAATCATCCTTATCCTCGCCCTGCTTGCGACACTCCTGCTAGCAGCGCTGATTCAAGAGGTACTAGCAATCTGGAGAAGTCGCTTAACGTCGACCGGCGCAAGGGGGCGACTTGTCACCCGCGTTCGGGGAGGCTTAGGCGGCATCGACCTCCAAACGTATACCGCTGGTGCAGTGGTCGCCCTGTCGATCGTCTTTCTTTGGTTTCTAATGTTCTGGGTCGGTCTGCGGGTCGGGCGCGGCTGACGAATACGGGCGCTCGATAGGGCGGAACGAGAACGTGAGCTACGACTCGGTCCTAGAAGCATTGTTAGCTAGCCGGAGGCTTTAGCGTGAGTATTTTTGAACTGACGAATCGCGGCGCGTCCAAGATCATCGTTCTCGACGGCGGTCGCATCGTGGAGGAGGGCTCCCATCAGGAGCTGCTCGCGTGCGGTGGCGAGTACGCAAATCTCGTCCATCTGCAACTCGGAGCTTCCGACTCGCCACTTTCGGCGCTCATCGGCTGAACGGCTTCAACGCCAGAGCGGTGGAAGTCCGCCGGCTCTGTTACGACCCGATCGCCTTCGCGCTGAGGTTCGCGGTCATGACCTCTTGTTGGCGTCCTTGCAGACCGCGGGTGTCAATCCACATCGGGTGCGCTACCCCGTCGCCAACAACGAGTCCCGGGTAACTGCCGTAGCCGATGACATCACCAAATCCATAGATTCTCGCGTCCTCCCACAGAACCGATGCCCTCGCCGATTCGTTCGCAGCTCGGACAGGCGTCGTCCAGCGCCGCCCGTTAGATGAGATCGCGCAGACGAACCACGCCTGCTTGCGGCTCGGGTCGCCGGTCGTGTCGTAGTAGCACACCCAGAGTGTCGCGCTCGAAGGATCCACCGCGGAGACTGGCCAGAACTGATCAGCGGCTCCTCTCTTGAGTGGCCCGACGCGGCCGGCGTACAGCGGGCGTAGGTTCGTGTCAAAGGCGGATATGCGGACGCCATACCTGCCATTGGGTTCGACCGTGGAGTAAGTGACGTAGACCCGCTGGCGCGCGGTCACGACAGTGGGATTCGGCCCGAGGCAGCGTGTCGCCTCGTTTGGGGTTGGATACTTCTGCGCGATCGCGCATGTGGTGGGGTCGTTCCAGCTTTCCAGTCGGAGCGGCCCAACCTTACGGAGAACGAAGTGTCGTCCCGCGTCAGCTGATCGGGCGACCCAGACTCCGAGGCGAGTATCGACGCCTGCGACGTAGAGCGTTCCGTGCGCGTCGACAGTCGCGCTAGCGAGTTTCGGCAACTTGAGTTCACGGCTGACGACGCGCGGCTTTGACCACGTGCGGCCTCCGTTGCTCGTAGAGCTAACAACGGTCGCGACGTAGGTTGGGCGCAGAAGACGCGACCAAACCACGTACATCCGGCCGTCGGGGGCGGCTACAAGTGCAGGCTTCGCATCAAAGCTGTCGTTCACGCGCGGTGTAACCACCGGCGTAACACGCCAGCGACCGCGTACATTCGAGCGCGACGCCACGACGAGGTACGGGGACGCGCTCTCATCCGTGCAGAAGGGATTGACAACGAGAGCTACGTATTCGCGCCCGTCTCGTGCGATAGCGCTCGCGGGTTCGCCGCGTGCGCAGTCGTCAAGACCAAGGGAAGGACCAACGCCGGACGACCAGGTTCGCCCACTATCGGTCGAGCCGTACACCCTGACCGTTCTTTCAAGAGAATCGTTCGAGGCAGCGAAAAGGAGATGCGGATGGGCGGGAGCAAGCGCGACCGTAACCTCGGTTTGCGCGCCACGGGCGCGAGAAACGTTCTGCACCTGCATTCCGGCCACGCGCCACGGACTGTGAACGTCACTTACCCCGAACACATATATGGCGCCGGCAGCAGCCGCGGTTACGAAAAGGATCGCGAGAGCTTCCGTTAGAAATCGGTGCCGACCTAGTCGGCGTCGGCGAATGCCGCTCACCGCCCTCTCAATGAGCGGGAACTCGAAGCGAACCCTGGGTAGTGGTATTCGGGCGGCGCGTTCTGCGAAGCGGAGCTCAGGGAAAGTCGGTCGTGGAACGGCGCGGAGAAGGCGTGCGGCGAAACGTGTCAGCGTGCGCCTTCTTCGCCGTGCGCGCCTCGGGGCTCCCTTCAGGCGTCCGGCGGGATCAAGAGCATCGCGAATACCGTCGCCGATGAAGTAGATCGGCACGATGAGAAAGACGATCGCGAGACCTGGGAAGACGATCCCCCACCAGTTGTAGAGGCCTTCTTGCGAGGCGCTGGCCATCACGTCGCCGAGGCTTGGCAGCCTTCGCTCTGTGTGGGAGGTGACGTATCCGCTGATACCGGCGCCAAGCAGGAACGCGATGGTCGTCTCGAGGATCACCGCGCTGACAGTCATCACCGTGGCGGCAACAGCGAGGGTCCCGATCGTGTTCGGAAGAACGTGCCGAGCGATGATCCGTACATCGCTCGCTCCGGCCGCGAGTGCCGCCTCCACATATTCCCTCTCACGGATTGAAAGACATGTCGCCCGCACCTGGCGGGCGACTGGCATCCAGAGGAGGCCTGCGAGGAGTAGAGCAACCCTAAAGAGGGTGTTCGCATGCAGATACGTGGCCGCGACAAGCAGCGTGACTAGTGGTGGCATCGTCAGGAGAACATCCGTGAGGCGCATCAGAACGTTGTCTAGGAGACCGCCGAAGTACCCGGAGAGTGCACCGATAAGAGTCCCGATCGTTGTTCCGAAAAACGCCACGAAAAGCACGATTCGGACTTCGGTTCCGAGCCCGTGCAAGACGTCGCTGAAGTAGTCGTCTCCAACCTGATTTGTCCCAAAGGGGTGGCTCCAGCTCGGAGGACTGCTTAGCGCGTCAATCGAAAGATGCTGGTAGGGGTACGGCGCTAGCTGCTTCGCCAGTAGCCCAACCGCGAATATGAAGCCGAGAATGACGAGGCTCGCAACGGCGAGGCGATGGCGAAAGAACCTATGAAATGCCCGAACCCAAAGGCTGCGCGGCTCCACGTCAAACGTGTAAGCGTCATAGAACTCGTCCGGCGAGGCAGCGCCGACGCTCACGGGTGATCTCTTGGCTACGGAAGCCGACTCCATGTTCCAAGTCCTCCCCATGAAAGGCAGATGGGCCAAATTGTGACGGCGCTGCGGTATCACGGCAATCATTGGCCTCCCTCTGCCAGAGAATGCGCGCTCATCGAGTAAGGGGAGGCTCACCCACGGCGAGGGCAACCCGCTCTGGGGCGAACGCTTGTTCGCTTGCACAGTCTGAATTCCGAGGCTAAACTTCTGATGCAAGAAGTGCGATGTAAGAAATATGACTCAGGAGGGGCAGAATGGAGAAACGGCAGCGCGCACGGGTGCGCGGTAAAGGCCAGATCACGATCCCGGCATCAGTTCGACGGTCTGCAGGGATCGAGGAAGGATCGACCGTCGAGCTGGAGTTGCGTCCGGAGGGACTGCTTTTGCGGCCCAGCTTGATCATCGAGGCCAACGACCTCGATGACGCATTCATTCGGCAGGTCATTGCCGAGACGACTGAGGGTTACGCGGCGCTTAGGGCCGATGACGTCGCTTGGAAGGCGGAGCTTGATGAACGGGCGACGTTGGATGGCTCCACCGCAGATGGGCTGGAGATCGAGCACTGATGGCCGAACCGCTTTGGAGTCAAGTGTGGAACGTCGACTTCGGTGTTCCTGTGGGTCACGAACAGGGTGCTCGGCGGCCGGCGATCGTTGTGTCAGCAGATTGGTTCAACGAGTCAGCCGCCGAGCTTCACCATGTCGTGCCTCTTTCGTCAACGATCCGAAGTCTCGGAACACATTTCGCAATCGAGCCTCCGGAGGGTGGGCTCGATGTCCGAAGCGACGCGATGGTTGAGCACCTTCGGGCTGTCTCGCGCGAGCGTTTCCTAGACCAACGGGGGACGCTCGAGGCCGAGACCATGGGCGAGATTACTAACCGCGTGAAGGTTCTCTTGCTCCTTCGCAACGCTAGAGCAAAGAGGTAGAGATGACTCCGCAGACAATTCACATCCACATAAACCGACGCCCGATTTCGACCGAGGCCGCGACGCTGACAGGGGATCAGATCCTCGGGCTCGGTGACTACGGGAATGATTACGACCTCTACCTTCTGCAGGGCGAGGGAGATCCCACTGGTGGACGGAAGGTGGAGCCGTCGGAGAGTGTCGCTCTTAAAAACGGCATGCACTTCCGTGCCATCCCGAACAATGCAAACTTCGGCGCGGGCAGCAGATAACGATGTCCTCGAGGCCGATCTTCGGCGCCTCGAGGACATCGGGTTTGTGATCGATGTTCTCACCGAGCCCCCGCATGTTGGGATTGTCGTGCACGATGTCCAGCTGCCCCCTGGATACAGCAAGGACAAAACTCGCGTGCTCCTTCTTACGACGAACCTCTATCCGGCCTCCGCAATGGACATGTTTTGGGTCGATACAGATCTAACGCTTACCGGAGGAGCGATCCCTGCTGCCGCCGAGTCGATTGAGCATCTGTTCGGGCAAAGCTGGCGTCGGTACAGCTGGCATAGGAACAATGAATGGCGGCCTGGGCGTGACGACATAGTCGGACACTTCGAGTTCGCACTGGCCCGTTTGCAGCGCCCGCAGTGACGGTCTATCTCGCAATCGACGCCGATAGGGCACGCACGATCGCGGAGGACCTCCTCGTCGAATCGCCACGCGAAGCCGGAGGCTTTTACGCCCTCGCGGCGATTCGACGCGGCCAGCGAATGCGCCTCCTCCTTGGAGAGCGGTTCGAGGTTGAATCTCACTGGGATCGTCAAGACGTGGATCTGCTCACGCCAAATGGTCAGTCGATTTCAGCGGCCGTGTCCTGTTCCAACTCTGCCGGAACAGGACTCGCTTTCGTCCACACGCACCCATTCGACGACCGACCGCCGTCGCTGAGCGCCATTGATCGTCGCACCGCGGCGCGGCTGGGGCGGGCGTTCAGCGACCTAATCGACGGGCCGTTCGCGGCGCTCGTCGTCGCTCCCGGAGGCTGGGGCGGCGCGTTCGTTACCGCCCAGGGTGACCTTCGTGAGATCGAGCGCATCGCGCTTGTCGGTCGAAAGCTTTCCGTGCAGGCAGGACGACGGCAAGGGCGATCGCGAGGTATCGCATTCGATGATCGGCAACGGCGCGCACTAGGCGAGGCGTCCAGCGCGCAGCTTAGAAGCATGCACGTGACGATCGTCGGAGTCGGCGGAACCGGATCGCCAGCCGCCGAAATTCTGGCACGTATGGGAGTAGGGCGCCTCACGCTGATCGATCCGGACATCGTCGAACATTCGAACGTTCCACGGATCTTTGGTGCGGCTGCGTCCGATGTACTTCAGAGCCGAGCGAAAGTGGATGTAGTAGGAGATAGTGTGCGACGACTCGGCCTCGGTGTAGATGTCTTAAGTGTCCGCGGCGATATTCGCGACGTCGTTCTGCAAGAGCACCTTCTTTCTGCAGATGTAGTCGTTGGTGCGACGGACAATCATTCGAGTCGCGCGGTGATGACCGAGCTCGCCGTCAAAGCGGGACTAACGTTCATCGATATGGGCGTCAGGGTCGGCGTGCGACGCAACGGTGACCTTGATTCGCTTCTGCTTGAACGGCGAATTCAGGTTCCAGGTGGTCCCTGTCTCTGGTGTTGGGGAAGGCTGGATCCTTCGCGAATCGCGGAGGAGCTTCTACCCGCGGACCGAAAGGAGCGACTAATGGCCGAGGGATACGTCACTGGCTCCGCGGAAGCACCTGAGCCGAGTGTCACAGCTCTGACTGCGTCCGCTGGCGCTATCGCCTCATCGGGCCTTCTCGCTTTGCTGGCTGGCGCCCTGGCGCATCAACCATTGGCAGTCCAGATCGACACTTTGAGCGGCTTGGGCGCTCGGATTAGCGGGGAGGACCCTGATCCCGACTGCATTTGCCGGAAATGGAAAAGCACCTGGTTTGAGCCTGCCGGGTATAAGGTCGGAGCGTGACGGACAAGAAGAAGAAGGGGGCTGAAGCGAGGGAGACGTATTGGTCGGTCGAACCGATCAAACGCTTCGAGATCTCCTATAAGGAGACGCCGCCGTCGGAAAAGCTCCCTCAGAGACGCAAGACACGGCGTCAACGGCGGCGACCTCCGTCGGAATAGCGTCGTTCACAGATTGCGGACCACGACGAAACGGCTTGCTTGCCACTCCCGCTCGGCCGCGGAATCAAGCTGGTCGCGTATGTAAACGGCGAGTTCCATCTCAACCTCGTCGACCGCACCGATCTGTGCAGCGAAAGTAAGGACGCGCGTTCGCGGGACGGGAAAATCGGGATCCGGCGGCGGAAGTTCGAGGACCCACGCCTCGATTGCATGGTCTTCGTCGTCGCGGTCGACTGGCTCCCCTACGAGCTCGACTTCAAAGATGCCTGCCTCTTGGTTCTCGAAGCTGATCTCGATTACTCCACCGAACTCACAGATCATTGGCAGGGTTCCGACGAAGAAGCCGTCCGCAAGCCGGCCTACGTCGACTCTGCGGCCGCCCGCGTCCGCAGCGGGAGGATCCTCGGTGAGAATGAAGTCGACGAACATTGAACCGCAGTCAAGGCAAGAATAAGCCGAGACCGGGACGCCATACTTAGGAGCCGGCGAGGCAGCGGTGCTTTCAAGCTGCGGACGGGGGCCTGGCCAGCGGATGGAGATCCGTCGCCGGATCCGCGAACTCGCAAGCGAGAGGTCCAAGCCGATCGAGTCCATTCAGGAGCATCAGGCGCTGCTCGGTCGTGTCGTCAACGAGGAGGCGACACTAAAGGCCGTACACCATCTGATCCGCGCCGTTGGCGACGGCGTCGCTTGGCGCGCGCTGAGCTACGACCGACGCGCCTTCAACGTGCTCGGCGACGGCGAACGTGTTGGCCATCTGGCCTACGGAATTGGTCGCGACGCCGAGCTGACCGCGCTCGCCGCCCTCTGGGAGAACGAGCGGGCGTTCGCAATCCACAACGACATGACTAACGGCCTGCGTCATGGCGACCAAGCGCTATCCGGGATGCCGACGGCGACGTCCAAGTGACGATTTACGAAGTCACGGCTGGGAGCTCCCAAGACGATGCGCAGCTCCGACGGCTTGAGCGGGCGATCGAGCTACTGCAAACGCATATCGGCCCGACCGGCGGAAACGACGGCGGCATTCTCGGAGTAATGCCGGTGTTGGCGCGCTACGAGACGTTCCTTTCTAGGCCCGCCTAAACAGGCTCGCTGGAGAAGATGAAGCTCTGGGCGTCTAGCCGAAAAACCTAGTGCCGATAGCGTGCGCTTCTTAGGCTTCTTGCGTATGG
>JACDEU010000002.1 GCA_013816245.1 Actinomycetota bacterium
GACGATCAGGGCAGAGAGAGGAACCGATGTGCCGTAGGTGCGGCGCGGCTCCTCTCTCATGCGACTGGCGGAGGGTTTGCTTAGACGGCTTTCTGCGTGACGCGACCGATCAATGATCCGCTACGACAAGAAGGCAGAGAACTACCGAGGACTACTTCAACTCGCGTGCGCCTTACTCTGGTATCGACGCCTGCACCAACTCACCGAGGCGCAGGTTACGTAGCGGTTTCTCTCAGACGCGAGGACGCTGGCGCAGGCGGGCCAGACTGTCGCCCGGGCCTCTGAGTTGACTCCCGCTAGCGGGGCTTGGCTACTGCTGTGAGCGCACCGTCTAGGACGGTGACGGCCCGCCCGATGACGGTCACTCGGTCACCGTTCAGTTCAACGCCGACGGTTCCAGATCTCGCCGATGCCTGGAAGCCAACGAGCGGCGTCCTTCCGAGTCGGGCGGCCCAAAACGGCGCCAGCACGGTATGGGAGCTGCCCGTCACCGGGTCTTCAGGGATACCGACCTTCGGTGCGAACAGGCGGGAAACGAAGTCATATGGCTGATCTGCATCGGCGACTGCAGTCACGATCACGGCAGAGGCATCAAGCCCACCTAAAGCAGCGGGGTCAGGGGTTAGATCGCGAACCGAACGCTCGTCCGCGAGAAGCGCCAGCAGGAAGAAACCGTCGTGAGCCTGGCCTGTCCATTCCACCGCCGCTCCGAGTGCCTCTGCCGCTGCGTTCCGCGCGTCAATCTCGGCGGGCGGCCAGGCTGGAAAGTCCATCGCGAGCGAGCCATCGGGCCGCTGATGGACCGTAAGAACACCGCTTCGACTCGCGAAGCGAATCGGTTCCCTCACGCCGTCGTCAAAGAGACAGTGGGCTGAGGCGAGAGTCGCATGGCCGCAGAGATCGACCTCGACCGTCGGCGTGAACCAGCGGAGCCGGAAATCGGCGTCGGAGAGCTCTTCTCGAATGACAAATGCCGTATCCGAAACGTTCGTCTCTCGCGCGACCGCCGCCATCCACTCATCCGCCGGCGCTTCATCGACGAAGACCACAGCCGCGGGGTTGCCCGTGAACGGTGTGTCCGTAAACGCATCCACCGTCCTCAAGCGCACCTCAACCATCCGCCGACGCTACCTCAGCACAGCGCCAACCACAAACGCTCGGGCGACAGTCGTGAACGCTCGCCCAGCCTACGGTCGATTGCCGGGACCGCTGCCGGGCCCGGGATTCGACTTGACGTGTAGGTGTGCGGGGTTGAGTTCCTTGGCGCTCTCTACAAGATCGTCGGCCTCTTGTCTAATGAGCCCTGTCCTTGGTGATGCGCTCATTTCGCGGCGCTCTGCATCGGATGGGGTGCGCCCTTCGGCCACGAGCCGCAGCATAGAGGGGGTACGGAGGGCTCCGCGTTGCGGCCTCTCGTGCGGCGCGGGGAACCTGTCAATATCGGGCCGGATGCGAAAGCCGCAGATCAACCCGGCCTACATGAAGGTCTGTACTAGCTGCAGCAATAGGCAGCCTGCCTCCAAGGGTGATACGTGCGAGGTCTGTAACTCCCCGATGGAGGACTTGAAGGAACCGGATCCGCCGCGCGCCTAGGTCGAAGTGCTTGCCGGTGGGTGTGTTGCGCCATCTACCGCCCATCTACCGGGACACGCTGGGACACGGTGGAACAGGCGCTAACGACACAGCACCGCTAACCGCCGCGTCGCGCTTCGCTCCGTACGTCACGGCACACACGGGGACTGTGCGGAACCCAAGCCCCCGATTGGGAAGCTGATGCTCTACCAACTGAGCTACGTCCGCGCGCGGGTTGATTGTAGCTCCCGCTCGAGCCGGGTCTCTAACCTCTGAGCATGGACGTCGACGCCGTCGAGATCCGCGTACTTGGCTGCCTGATCGAGAAGCAGCGGACGACGCCGGATGCCTATCCGCTCTCGCTGAACGCGCTCCGGCTTGCGTGCAACCAGGCGACGAACCGGGATCCGGTTGTCGCGTACGAGGAGCGCGAGATCAAGGCCGCCCTCGACCGCATGTCGAACCGTGGCTGGACGCGCTTCGCCAGCGGGGTGAGCAGCCGTGCTCTCAAGTACCGGCAGCTATTCGACGAGGCGCTCGGTCTCTCCGAGCCGGAGATCTCGCTGCTCGGAGTCCTCATGCTTCGTGGGTCGCAAACGGTCGGCGAGCTGAAGCAACGGAGCGAACGGCTGCACCGCTTCGGCTCGATCGCCGAGGTCGCAGAGACACTCGACGGACTCACCCAGCGGGAGCTCGTCACGCGGCTCGAGCGCCGGCCGGGCCAGAAGGAGGAACGGTGGCAGCAGCTGCTCGGAGGCGACACCGAGTCGGCCGCCGAGCCCGTGGCGCACGTGCCCGACGAGGGCGCTGACCGGGTCATTCAGATAGAGCAACGGCTCGAGCGCCTCGAGACCGCCTTCGACGAATTGATCGCACGCCTCGATAGGGTGCCCGACCGTGAGTGACGCACTGACGCAGCTCAAGGAGCGACTCGGCAAGGTCAGCGACCTCGAGCGGATCAGCCGGGTGCTCGGCTGGGACCAGCAGACGATGATGCCGCCCGCCGGTTCGGACCATCGCGCAGACCATCTCTCGACTCTGCGCCGCATTTCGCACGAGCTGTTGATCGACGACGAGACGGGACGCCTGCTCGATGAGCTGCGTCCCCTGGAAGCCTCGCTCGAGCCCGACTCGGACGACGCGTCGCTGATCAGGGTCACCCGGCGCCAGTTCGAAAAGGCGTCACGCGTCCCGACGGAGCTGCGCGCGGAGATGACGCGCGCATCCGCACAGGCGCGCCCGATCTGGGTCAAGGCAAAGGCGGAGTCGAATTTCGAGCTTTTCCTGCCGGTCCTGGAAAGGACAGTCGAGCTACGTCGACGCTATGTCGACTGCTTCGAGGGCGTCGAGGAGCCGTACGACATCCTGCTCGACGACTTCGAGCCGTACACGACGACCGCCGAGGTGCGTGAGATCTTCGCGGGCCTGAAGGCGGAGCTCGTGCCGCTCATCGCAGATCTTCGCGACATCGAGGTCGACGACTCGTTCATGAGCGGGAACTTCCCGGTCGACCGTCAGGAGCGGGTCGCGAAGGAAGTCGTCGCTCTCTTCGGCTTCCGACCAGACACGTGGCGACTGGATCCCACCGAGCACCCGTTCGCATCAGGCGCAGGTGTCGACGACATCCGGATCACGACGAACTACGACCCGCAGACGATGAAATCGTTCTTCTCGACCATGCACGAGTACGGCCACGGCCTCTACTCACACCAACTCCCGCGGCATCTCGAGCGGCTGCCCACCGGAAACTCCTGCTCGCTGGGAATCCACGAATCGCAGAGCCGGCTCTGGGAGAACCTCGTCGGCCGAAGCCCGCAGTTCTGGCGTTTCTTCTACCCGCGCGTCCAGGAAGCGTTTCCCGATCAGCTCGGTGGGGTGGAGCTCGACCGCTTCGTCGCCGGCATCAACCGCGTCAAGCCGTCGCTGATCAGGATCAAAGCGGACGAGGTCACGTACGGGATGCACATCATCCTCCGCTTCGAGCTCGAGCAGGACATCATCAACGGGCGCGTCGACCTGCGTGAGCTGCCGCAGGTCTGGAACGAGCGGATGAAGGAGTACCTCGGTGTCGACGTTCCGGACGATGCCCACGGCGTCCTGCAGGACACGCACTGGGCGTCGGGCCTGATCGGCTACTTCTCGACCTATCTGCTCGGCACCGTCATGTCCGTGCAGATCTGGGAGAAGGTCCTCGAGGACGTTCCGGATCTCGAGGAACAGGTCGAGCGCGGCGAGTTCGCCGCGCTGCGCGGCTGGCTCGGCGAGAACATCCATGCGCATGGCATGAAGTTCTCACCGCAGGAGACGCTCGAGCGCGCGACGGGCAACCGCATCGACGCGAAGCCGTACCTGGCGTATCTCCGCGCGAAGTACGGCGCGGGCGTCGCCGCCTAGTCTCGCCAGGCCTCGGCGAGACGGCTGCGCGTCTCCTCGAGGTGTTCCGGTAGCACCTTGATGTCCGCCAGCACGGGCATGAAGTTGGTGTCGCCGGCCCAGCGCGGCACGACGTGCAAGTGGACGTGGTCGACGACGCCCGCTCCAGCGACACGACCCAGATTCCAGCCGGCGTTGTAACCCTGCGGCGCATAGAGCTTCGCGAGAGCGTCCATTCCGGCGGACGCCAGCCGGTGCAGGTCGAGCACTTCGTCCTCGTCCAGCGTCCCGTACTCGCCGACGTGCCGTGTCGGTGCGACCATGAAGTGGCCCGACGAGTAGGGGTACTTGTTCAGCAGGGCGATCGCCTTCTCGCCCCGGCGCACGACCAGCCGCTCCGCGTCGTCGCCTTCCACCGCGTCGCAGAAGACACAGCCAGGCTCCTCGTCGGCCGACTTGATGTACTCGAGGCGCCAGGGCGCCCACAGCCGTTTCACCTGGACGAGTCTAGAGCGGGTGATCGAGAGGCTCGACCGCCACCGGCACCGACTCTGCCGCGAGCCGCTCGCGGAACGTCGCCAGGAACATCATCGACCCCACCATGGTCAGGACCATCAGGAGGGAAGAGGTGAGGAGGATCGCCTGAAGAGTGAGCATCTGTGTCGGTGGAACGCGCCACGCCCGATTTCGGGTGCGCGGTCCGGACTCCTTCAGGGCTTTTCTCACCGAGGTCGCGCTGGCTGCCTCAGCGCTTGCCGAGCTTCGGCACGGCAAGCGAAACGTCGGTCTCGACACGCTGAAGCGCCTGCTCCATCACGCCTGAGTCCGAGCTCCTTTTCTTTTGCCCTGAGCGGGGAGCGCGAGTTCGATAACTGATAGCGACGAGCGGCCCCAGGCGGCCTGACCTCGCCAGTCAGACTGGGCCGAGTCGCCCCTTCGGACACCTAGGGAGCGATCGAGTTTGGTCCTTGACTGAACCGTCAATCACCACTTCACGGCAAGGTCGACGGCGCGGGTGCTTCGCCACCCAAGTTCGGGAGCGGGCGCCGTGTGGGGACACCTCGCCTGCTCCCCGACCTTCCTCTCGCCCAGTTTTTTGGCGCAGAGGACAATCCAAACCGTGAGCGCCGAACAGGTCGCCCTCATACCTCAGTGCGCCGAGTGCGGCAAGGTCCGGCTGTGGAGGAGCAAGGTCCGAAACCGTCCGACCGCTGATGCGGGTTTCGTGCTGGAGGCGCTGTAGAGTCAAGGGCCATGAGAGGTCTCTTGCGGCTTGCGTTTTTCGTGTGCGCGTTTTTGCTGCTGGTTCCGGCGGCTGCAGTGCAAGCGGCTCCGCAGTTAACGGTGCCCGGCCCGATCACCGCTGAGGCTCAGGATGCTTCGGGTGCAGATGTGACGTACACCGTCACGGCGACGAATCCCGCTGGTAAACCGGTGACAGTCTCCTGCGCGCCACCAGGTTCAACGGCGGTCGGCACGCTGACTGCCACGGTCCACTTTCCGTTGGGTGTCACGACCGTCACCTGCAGTGTGATCGATGAAACCGGTGCGGTCGCGGCGACTGCGTCGTTTACCGTGACCGTGGCGGATACGTCACCGCCGGTGATCGCGGGGACGCCGGCGGTTCAAGTGGACGCGGCCGGTGTTGGGGGAGCCGTCGTCAGTTATCTCCCTCCGACCGCCGTTGACTCGGTGGACGGGCCGGTGCCGGTCAGCTGCTCGCCCGCATCCGGGTCGTTGTTTCCTATCGGATCGACCACCGTCACCTGCACTGCTTCCGATAGTCGCGGAAACACGGCAACCGCCACCTTCGCGGTAACCGTCACTGCTCCCACTACTGCTCCCACGCCGCCTCCCACATCGCCTACGCCCCCGCCTCCTGGACGTTCCGTACCCGACACAGTGCCGCCCCATGAGGTTGGAAAGGTGCAGGTCGAAAGCATCAATCGGGCGATTCGACTGTCCTGGGCGCTGCCGAGCGACCCTGATTTCGACCACATCGAGGTGCAACGTTCCAGCAGCAGCAGCGATGCACCCCTGATCACGGTCTATAGCGGCTCAGCTTCGAGCTTCACCGATAGGAGCGTGAATGGGGGGACTTCGTATCGCTACGTGATTGTCACGGTCGATCGCGTCGGCAATCGGTCAGCCGGGATCACCGTTGCCGCGACCGCGAGGCTTTTCATGCTCCTCTCGCCGCGCGACGGAGCGACCCTGAAGAAGCCACCACGCCTCGTCTGGCGGTCATGGCCATCCGCGACCTACTACAACTTGCAACTGTTCCGCGGTTCACAAAAGATCTTCAGCGCCTGGCCGATCCGGCCGGGGCTACGCATCAAGAAGACATGGATCTTCGGCGGAAAACGCTACACACTCAGCCGCGGCACGTATCGCTGGTACGTCTGGCCCGGACTTGGACCTCGAAGTGCGACCGATTACGGACCGCTGCTCGGAAACAGCAGCTTCACCGTTAAGAGATAGAAAAGCCTTACAGCTAGTCCGCCGCCTAAGCGGCCTCGGCAAAAGCGACGAATCGGGCGAGCCTAGATCAAGCGGACGAACTGTCCGAGAGCCCACGCGGGTGCTCTGGCCACCCATGTTCGGGAGCGGGCGACCGTGTGGGGACACCTCGCCCGCTCCCCCGACCTTCCTCTCGCCTGGTGTTCTATTGCCGCGAGACCTGCTCTCTCCCGTCCTGATGGCTGACCCTTCGGATGGTTGGGCGCCCGGACTCCTATTACGTGGGAAACGCCAAGGTCAGGCAGCCTTCCCGGTTCAAGGCCGAACCGACTTCCTTTTCGGCTCAGGCCCCAACTTTTCGAGTTTTTTCCCCGGCTGTGTGGTGAGCGGTCTACAGGAGCGCTTCTTAGAAACGACCCCCCCTTGGTCTTGCGGGGATGCTCGCCGCATAGCCGGATCTTTCCGCACCAGCACGCTTTCACCCGCACCCGTTCACCCGCCCCGGTAGTCGACGGGACGGGGCCCGACGAAAGCCCCGCTCCGTCGTCGGAGCACAGACCTCCCGGGAGGAGAAAGGTGCGTGCTCACGGGCGGAAGTCTCTTGCCTCGTCGGCAACCTGGTTAAGGTTCGGGCTGTACTCGCCGATCGCCCGGTGCGTGCTCGCTCCAGTTCCTGCTTGCGCCATGCGGCCGCCCGCGGATCGTCGTTCCACATCGCCGTCGAGATCGGGGTGGCCTCGTCGGGATGGCCGAGTTGCCGTTTCTGCTCGTCCGAGAACGCCGAGGCGAGCGCGGCCATGTCCTCCTCGAGGGCGGCGATCAGGCTGACGTACGCGATCTGTGCGCGGGTGGAGAGTGTCCGTTCGACCGGTTCGCGCAAGCCGAGCGCGACGGCGTCCGGGAACCCGAACTGGTCAAGGTGACCGGGGTAGCTCGCGGCCCACAGCAAGACCTCGCGGGCGTCTGCGAGTTGCTGCCGTAGCGGCGCGAGCTCGTTCACCTTCGAGCTCAACGCTTCGCGGGCCTGGTCGATGTCTTTACGCGCGTCCGCGAGCATCTTCTCGCGGTGTTTCGCGACGTGCTGTAGGCGTTGCTCGAGCTTCTGGTCGAGCTCAACGGCGACTGCGGCAACGAGTAGCTGGGCTGCGTCGCGGTCACGCGTCTTCTCGTACACGGTCGCGGAAGGCCGATCTCCCTTCTCGCCGCCGGAGAGCCAGGCGGCAAGCGTCCGCGCGTCACTCTCGGGCGCCCGGTTAAGCGCCTCCTCCGCAGCGGTGAGCCGCCCGGTCGCTTCGGCGTGGCGTTGCGTGATCCGGTCGACCTCCTCGTCGAGCCGGTTAAGAGTCCGCCAGCGGCGGCTCAGGGGACGCGAGCCCCGGTTGGCCCGCTCCTCCTCCGTCAGCTCGAATCGTGCGCTCTCGGGGTCGAGCGGAAGATGACCGACGCCGCGGAGATGCTGGCGGCCGGCGGCGACATCCTGCCGCATCTCCTCCTGCGCGTTCTCTTCGATGCTGGGTTTGGTTCCGCGTGCCCAGGATGGCGCGGCGGTCACGACGCATCCCCGCCCGCGCTGATCCACCGCTCGAGCTCGAGCTCGTCGACACGGACTGTGCGTCCGATCCGCACGGACGGGATCTCGCCGCGGCGCAACTTCAAGTAGCACGTCTGCCGCCCCAACTGGAGTCGCCTAGCGACGTCACCGACCTTCAGCAGACTTCGCGCCTCACCAGTCTCTACCGTTTCGGTCTTTTCCATAGCCGTGTGTATCGGCTAGGAAAATTTCGTGGCGGGCGACGTCTACTCGCGCTGCTAAAACGAAGCTATTGCTGGCCGGCTTCTATTTGTACGGGGTCGACGTCGGGAAGCTGGTCACCCGCACGCTTGGGTCCGAGCTCTCACGCCTCGACGTGCGGCTATCTGCGCATGAACGAGAAGACGCCGAAGCCTTCCTTGTCGCCGAGGTCTGGAAACTCAGCCGCGACTTCGACGTCGACCGGGGGGCGCCGTTCGAAGCGGCCGCCCGGATCAGAGTCAAAGTGCGGCTTGTCGACTACCAGCGCCAACGGCTTGGACGAACGAAATGGACCTGGAAGTCGCACGAGTACGTCAGGCCTCCTAAGCCCCGCGTCCTCTCTCTCGACGCGCCCGCCGGCAGCGACGATCACCCCGGAACTCTTGGCGACGCTCTCCCCGATCCTGCAGGCGACATTGAGACAGGTGGTGACTCGCCTCGCGGATGGCTGAACCCCGATCGAGATCGCGATCTTGACGCGGACCTCGAGGCCCTTCATCAAGAGTATCGTCGCCGAATTAGCGACCGAGCTCGAGCATCCAAATAGAAACGACTAGCGGCACCGCGCAGGTTCTCGTCGCCACGCGGATCTATGTAGATGGAGCCTGGTGCGAGGTCTGCGGCAACCTTTAGCCTCACACACTTGGGGGAGTGTGTGGGGTAGCGCCGGGCTCCGTCTCTACCATCGTTACAGGTTGCGGCGGAGAGTGCCGAGATCGGGTCCGTAAACTCCGGATCGTGAACTCCCAGGACGTCGCGCTAACCCCCGAATGCGAAGAGTGCGGCACCGTCTGGCTTCCCAGCGACACGGAGCGGTGGCGGGCCGAGCTCCTCGACGACGAGCCGGTGGATCACCTGGCGTTCTGGTGCGCCGAGTGCTGGGAGCGCGGGTTCGCCTGAGCGGGCAACAATCCCGAGACCACACCGAGACCACACGGGCAGCGCATTTAGCGGCCTCTACGGCAACTACGGCAGTGGAGGGAAGCGGGCTCCCGCGTGGCAAGCGGGGGTCTGCCTTGCAGGGAAACGCTACTCGTGGAGCAGAAGCGCCGCCCTTTTCTTGCGCGGGGCAACGCTGTTGAGAAAGATCAACGCCTCACCGCCTTGACCTAACGGGCTTTTGGGCAGATGATCGAATCGGCGGACGCCAGGAGAAGGCGTCTATTGCGGTCCACTTAGAAGGGGAGGTAAGCATGGGCAAGAAATCAATGCTTGCGGCTGTGTTCTGCGCAGTTGCGCTAGCGGGTGGGAGCGTGGGTACCGCTCTCGCGGGTGAGTAAAGGGCCCGCCTGGCAGCCCCGCAACGGCACAACCGGGTGGCAATCCCAACGAAACGGGTGCCCTCGACCACGCGAACTCGGCCTGCGCCGCCAGCGGGCTGAATGACTTCGACTCGACAGCGGGACAGAACGTGTCTCAGGTTCAGACTGCGGCGAACTCTTGGAAGTACTACGGCCTGCCCAAGGGCGCGCCAGGCACGCTTGGTCTCTGCAAGGGCGGGACCGGCGAAAGACCATAGTTGAGGCGAGCGGTTGGCCCCGACCGCTGGTTTCGGGGCCAACCTAGCTGCGGTAGAAACTTCCGGTAGAAAGAACGGCCCAGCCGCTTAACCAGGCCGTTCTGTTCAGAGCCAGCGCTTGTACTTGAAGAATCCGATCATCCCGACGATCACGCCGACCATCAGGCCCACGATCGCCCAGAACGCCGCATGGGTGTGCTCGCCGGGAAAGAGCACGTTCATCCCGAAGATCCCGGAGATCAGGGTCAGCGGCAGCAGGATCACGGAGAACACCGTCAGGATCCGGAGGACGTCGTTCTGGCGGTGCGAGATCACCGACTCGTTCGTGCTCTCGAGCGCCTCGACCACTTCCTTGTAGTTGTCCAGCAAATCCCAGATGCGCTCGGACGCGTCGACGAGATCGTCGAAGTAGAGCTCGAGGTTCTCCGGGAGGAAGCGCTCGATCCGCCGCTCGAGCAGGCGCAACGCGGGGCGCTGGGGCTTGATGATCTTGCGGTAGGAGATGATCTCCTGCTTCGCCTTGGAGATGTCTGTGACGATCTCCTCGGAGCGGCGGTCCTCGATGTCGTCCTCGATCGAGTCCAGCTTGTACGCGATCTTGTCGAGGATGGGAAAGCAGTAGTCGAAGAGGTCGTCGAGCACCTCGTAGAGCAGACGGCCGGATCCCTTGCTGAAAAGCTGCTCGCGAAACCGCTCGTCCTCCTGCACGCGGTTGAACAGGCGCGTGACGGGCAGGAGCTCGACGTTCGAGATCGTGACGAGATAGTCGGGGCCGAGGAAGAAGTCGAGCTCGCCCGAGTTCAGCCGCTGGACGTTCTTGTCGTACGCCGGGAAGTGGAGGACGCCGAAGAGGTAGCCCTCGTCGGCGTAGTCGTCGATCTTCGGCCGCTGCCGCTTCGAGAGGACATCCTCGACGTCGAGCGGGTGCCAGCCGAAGCGCTCACGGAGCGCGTTGACCGTCTCCGGGTCGATCGCCGGGTCGAGGTGGATCCAGGTGAGGTCGTTGGCGCTTAGCTCAGCGACGCGTGGTTCCGGGCGCGGGGCTACCGCCTCCGCGAATCCGCAAGGCCTCGTCCGCCGGATGCGGGGCAGGCTGGGCATTGGTACTGAGGGGATCGTCGGTCGCTAGCGTCATGTTCGGCATGGTACCCGGGACGCCTGCGAGGGAATCCGTGTGAGGGGTGCGGTGCAGGTGCGCGGGGATGCGCCGTTCGATCGCGAGGGCGTAGAGCGATGCGAGCAGGCAGATGGCAGCGGCGGCGGGCCAGAGCGCGAGCGGTTGGTGCTGGAGGACGAAACCGCCTACCGCCGGCCCGACGAAGAAGCCGATCTGCCACGACGAGCTCGAGAACGCCATGTAACGGCCGAGCAGCTGCGGCTCGGCGAGATCGACCACGAGCGGCGCATAGATCGCGCCGTGCAGGCACTCCGCGAGGGCGAAGACACCGACGGCGATGCCGAAGACGACCGCCGCCTGCGTTCCCGTGAACCAGGCGCCGCCCGCGAGCACCCCGAGAAACGCTCCCGCCCAGATGACGCCCATCAAAGCGAGGCCGCGCAGGCGCCGCTTGCCCTCGACGAGCTTCACGATCGGTAGCTGGCCGATCGCAACTCCGGCCGAGAAGACGAACCAGATCACGCCGATGGCGGGCTCACTGACGTGCGCGGCGTTCTTGGCGAACGGCGGGAGCAGCTCGCTCATGACCGCGATGCCCGCACCGATGAAGATCACGTTCAGGACGACGTAGGAGACGAACACCCGATTCCGTGCGACGTCTGCGTACCGACCGGCTTCGCGCCGCTCCTCTCGATGCCGCGTCGAGGGCACGAACTGCAAGACGGCGACAAAGGCCAGGAACGTCACGGCGTTGAGCAGGAAGAGAATGGTGAAGGTGCCAGGGTGGGCCGTGCGCGCGATGGCGCCCGCGACGAGCGCGCCGAGTGCGAACCCGACGTTCATCGTCATCCGCTGCTGGGCGAAGGCTGCGTGACGACGCTCGGGCGGTGCCAGTGAGCTTAGGAGCGTGGACTGGCTGGGCCAGAACGATCCGGTGGCGATGCCGACCAGGAGGTTGAGCGCGAACGCATGCCACGTCTCGCGGATCAAGGGGAAGAGCGCGAAGGCGACAGCGGCCACGACGAGCGCGCCGCTGAGCACGACGCGGGGGCCGAGTCGATCCGACAGTGCGCCGCCAACGAAGCCCGACGCGAACGCCGCGAGCGAGCCGGTTGCGACTACGAGGCCAGCGACGCCGAGCGACAGGCCTCGCACGTTGTGCAGGTAGATGATCAGGAACGGCCCGATCACGCCGTTCCCGAACATGTTCACGAGCCCGCCGGCCTGAAGGATCCAGACCTCGCGCGGAAGCTGCGGATTCAGGCTACGAAGGTACGCCCGCACGGATCGAGACTATCCGGGCACCGCGGCTACACTGGCGCCAACGCGTCTGTAGCTCAGGGGATAGAGCGTGCGCCTCCGGAGCGCAAGGTCGCAGGTTCGATTCCTGCCAGGCGCACTCCGCCGAGAGATCCGGCCGCTTCTCCGCCGTGAGATCCGGCCGCTTCGCGGCCATGATGATCTCCCGGCGTTCGGGTTTCGATTCCCGCTGTTGCGGCCGACGCCGGCAGAGCCGGCATCGGCGGCGAAGTGTGATCCCAATCTGGAGGGGGCCGTTAGGCTCTCCGGCGTGGACGTGACCGCCCGTATCGCTCGGCTCGAGCTTGCCGAGACATTCGTCATCTCACGGGATTCGACCGACTTCCAGGAAGTGGTCAAGGTCGAGATCCGCCACGGCAAGGTTTCGGGCTTCGGCGAAGGAGCACCGATCGACCGCTACGAGGAGACGGCCGAGTCGGCGCTCGCGTACGTCGAGGAGCACGCAGACGCTCTGGGCGACGACCCGTTCGCGCTCGACGAGATCGAGCACCGCCTGCCGCCCCGGGAATGGGCTGCGCGCGCAGCGATCGACGGAGCGCTGCACGACCTCCAGGGGAAGCTCGTCGAACTGCCGGTGTGGAAGCTCCTCGGCGTCGAACGCGAAGGCCCGCCTACGTCGTGGACGATCTGGCTCGGCGATCCGGACGACATGGCGCGGCGTGCCGCCAGGGCGGTGGACTTCTCCCGCCTCAAGCTGAAGCTCGGCGCGCGCGACGGCCTCGACGTCGAGCGCGTGCGTGCCGTCCGCGAGGTGACCGGGGCCTCGCTCCAGGTCGACGTCAACGAGTACTGGACGTTCGACGAAGCGCTCGACGCACTGCCGCAGCTCGCGGAGCTCGGAGTCGACTACTGCGAGCAACCGCTGCCGGCCGGCGACCCGGACGGTCCGCGCCTGAAGGCCGCGTCGCCGATTCCCATCTACGTCGACGAGGACTGTCATCGCCTCGGCGACGTTGCGGCCTGCGCCGAGCGTGCGCACGGGATCAACATCAAGCTCGCGAAGTCCGGCGGCATTCGCGAAGCCGTGAGGATGGCGCATGCTGCGCGCGCGCTCGGTCTCGGCGTGATGCTCGGCTGCATGGTCGAGTCAGGGCTTGGAATCGCTGCAGCGGCGCAGATCGCGAGTCTCTGCAACCACGTCGACCTCGATGGGAACCTTCTTCTCGCGGATGATCCGTGGCCCGGTGTCGAGTTCAGCGGCGGCATTCAATGGCCGTCCGAGCGACCGGGCCTCGGCGTCGCAGCCTCGGCTCGTGCGTGAGCGTTGCGCGCGTGAGCGAGAAGCGTTACCTGATCCTGGCCGAAGAGTTCTCGCACGACCCGCATTACGCGAAGACCGCCCGCGGTGTCATGCGCTACCGGCGCGACGACGTCGTTGCGATGCTCGACTCGCCGCGAGCCGGAGAGTCGGAGGACGGCGTGCCGATCGTCGGCACGGTCGACGAAGCGCTCGCCTTCGAGCCGAACACGGCACTCGTCGGCGTCGTCACGCAGGGCGGCCATTTTCCGGGCGACTGGCAGGAGCTGCTGAAGAGCTGCGTCTCCCACGGCCTCGACCTCGAGAACGGGCTCCACGTGCGGCTTCGCGACATTCCCGGCTTGCCCGAGCTCGCGATGCAGCACGGCGCCGAGCTCCGCGACCTGCGCGAGCCCCCTGCGGATCTCAGCACGGCGACCGGTGAGAACCTCGAGGTCGACGCGACGATCGTCCTGACCGTCGGCTCCGACTGCGCGATCGGAAAGATGACCGCGATCTGCGAGCTCGACCTCGAGGCTCGAAGACGCGGCCTGAAGTCTGTCTTCGTCCCCACCGGGCAGACCGGCGTTGCGATCGCCGGCTGGGGGATCTCGGTCGATGCCGTGGTGTCGGACTTCCTCGCGGGCGCGGCCGAGCGACTGGTCGTCGAAGGCGGCAAGCGGGGCAACCTGCTGTGGGTCGAAGGGCAGGGCGCGATCCTGCATCCGATCTACTCGGGCGTCACCGTGGGCCTGATGCACGGGAGCGCCCCGCACCTGTACGTGCTCTGCCACGAAGTGGGGCGGACCGTGGTCGAGGGCGATCCGACCGAGTCCCCGATCCTGAGCCTGTCCGAACTGGTCGATCTCTACGAGCGCATGTCGCTCAAGCTTCGGCCGGCCAAGGTGGCGGCCATTGCGCTAAACACGTCCAGCGTGTCCGAGGACGAGGCCAGACAGGCGATTGCGGCCGCCGAGGAGGAGACCGGCCTGCCGACGGACGATCCCGTCCGTTTCGGGGCCGAAAGACTCCTCGATTCAGTGCTCAAACTCGTTCGCTGATCTGCCGAAGAACCAAGCATGTGGCGGATCACTGCGGTCCTGGCGTGCGCCTGCGCGGCGTTGACTCTTGCGGGCGGTGCTTCCGGTACCACCTTCGGCGTCGCCGACGATGCCGGCAAATACGCAGACGACAGTGGCGGCACCTTCTTTCACATGCTCACCGACCTCGGTATGACCGAGGACCGCATGGCGGTCTTCTGGGATTCGTCCCAGCCGACCACGATCGTCGACCAGGCGTTCCTCGACCGATCGATGCCGCAGGCGATGCGGCGGGGCATCGAGGTGATCTTCTCGATCTATCCGCAGAAGGCCCGATTCCTGGTCGACACGCCGAACGGCATCCAGCTTTTCGCGCAGTACGCAGCGAGGGTCGTTCAGCGCTACCCGTACGTGCGCAAGGTGATCTGTCTAAACGAGGGCAACCAGCCCCGCTTTCACCAGCCGCAGTTCGACGACGCGGGCAAGGGCATCTCCGGCTACGTGCAGGAGCAGGCGATGGCCGCCTGCTACGACGCGGTCAAGGCGGTCGACCCGAAGATCACGGTGATCGCCTTCGGCGTCTCGCCGCGCGGCAACGACGACTTCGAGGCGTCGAGCAACGTCTCGCACTCCCCGATCAGGTTCCTGGAGGAGGTCGGCGAGGCGTATCGCGCGAGCGGCCGCACCAAGCCGATCGCGGACGAGGTCTCGATTCATTGCTATCCGAACCTGAACACGGACGCACCCGCCATCGGCTACGCGTGGCCGAAGATCGGCTGCGCCAACTTCGACCGCTTCAAGCAGGCCTGGTGGGACGCGTTCCACGGCACCGCGCAGCCACTCTTTCGTGAGGCAGGCGAAGACGGCGCCGGGCCCTATGTGCACATCTATGTCGACGAGGTCGGCTACCAGGCGAAGATCGCGCCCGAGAAGGTCGCGCTGTACACAGGCAGCGAGAACGTTCCCGCCCTCGACGAGGCGACGCAGGGCAACTATACGCGCAGTTGATCGCGATGATGGCGTGCGATCCGAATGTCGCCCTCCTGAATTTCTCCCACGCAGTCGACGAAACGAACCTCCCGGCCTGGCAGAGCGGTCTCGTTCTCCCCAACGGAACACGCCGTGCGTCGTTCCCCGCGGTGCGGGACGCGATCATGGTGAACCACGAATGCAAGGGCAAGCTCGTGGAGTGGCGCCACACCGATCGTGTCGTCGGTGCACGTGTCAGCTTCAAGACGCTGCCGCGTTCGTTCCTCGTCCGAGCCGACGAGGGCTTTTCGTACGAGGTGAAGATCACGCGTATGAGCAGCACGCGCAAGCTCACCGGCGCAGCGGGGCAGGGAGAGGCCGCCCGTGACCTGCTGTTCAAGCTGCCACGCCTGAATCATGGTGCTTACCGCGTGACGGTCGCTCTCCACGCCGAGACGAACGTAGGACGAGTGACGACGTTCTCACGCACGTTCCGCCGCTAGGCGACGGACATGTCCAATCTGGCCGCTGGCAAGGCGGCCAGGATGCGGTATAAGAATCGACATGACCGATCCGCGCGTGGCGAAGCTGGCCGACCTGCTCGTCAACTACTCGCTCGAGCTGCAACCGGGCGACATCGTTCGGCTCGACGGCGGCACCGTGGCAGCCCCGTTCGTGCGGGAGCTCTACCGGTCGGCCTTGCGCGCGGGCGCCAATCCCCGCACGCGTGTGGAGGTCGAAGGGCTCGACGTGATCGCAGTGGGCGAGGCCTCCGAGGAGCAGCTGACGTTCGTCTCCGAGATCGACCGGTTCGAAGTCGAGAACGTGGATGCGATCGTCACCATCTGGGCCGATCGCAACACGCGCGCGCTGAGCGAAGCGGATCCGGAGCGCGTGAGCAAGAGGATCGCGTCGCGACGCCAGCTCACGAATCGCTTCTGGGAGCGCATCGACGAGGGCAAGGCAAAGTGGGTCGGCACCCGCTTCCCGACGGACGCGCACGCGCAGGACGCCGAGATGTCACTGGCCGGCTACGAGGACTTCGTCTATGGGGCCTGCCACGTGCGTGCAGAGGAGGATCCTGTCGCACATTGGCGCGCCGTCTCGGTCGAGCTCAACGCGCGCGCACTTGAGCTGAACACCTTCACCGAGCTGCGCGTCGTCGGGCCCGACACCGATCTGCGGCTGAACGTAGCCGGGCGCGAGTGGCTCGCGGCGGACGGCAAGCTCAACATGCCGGACGGCGAGATTTTCACGAGCCCGGTCGAGACGGAGACCGAAGGCGAGATCCGGTTCTCGTTTCCGGCGATCTTCCAGGGGCGCGGGGTGGAGGACGTCCGGCTGCGCTTCGAGGGCGGCCGCGTCGTGCACGCCGAGGCCGGGAACGGCAACGAGTTTCTGCAGTCGCTGCTCGACATGGACGACGGTGCACGGATCCTCGGCGAGGTCGCGTTCGGTCTCAACTACGAGATCGACCGGTTCACCCGCGACATCCTCTTCGACGAGAAGATCGGCGGCACGATGCACTTCGCGCTCGGGTCGAGCTTCAAGATGCTCGGAGGTCAAAACGACTCCGGCCTCCACTGGGACATGATCTGCGACCTACGAGCAGACGGCGAGGTCTACGCCGACGGTGAGCTCGTCTGGAAGGCAGGCCAGTTCCTACACGAGCCCCGCCCGGTCGCAGCGCGCGAGCCGGTCACTGCTTCCTGACCCGCGTAGCCGTCATCTCCGACACGCATCTCCCGCGCGGCACACGGGCGCTGCCCGACGAGTGCGTGCGCCTCGTAGCGGGTGCCGATCTCGTGCTGCACGCCGGCGACTTCGTGTCTTCGCAATTCCACGACGAGCTGCGCAAGCTTGGGCCGCCGCTCGAGGGCGTGGCCGGCAACATGGACGAAGCGGCGCTGAAGCAGGCGCTGCCGACGCAACGCGTGGTCGACGTTGCCGGGGTGCGGATCGCCATGGTGCACGACGCCGGGCCGCGTGCGCGGCGGGAGGCGCGCCTGGCGGCCAGATTCGAAGACTGCGCGGCCGTCGTCTACGGCCATACCCACGTTCCGCAGGTCGATCAGTTCCAGCATCTCTGGGTCCTGAACCCGGGCTCGCCGACCGAGCGCCGAAGCTCGCCGACCCACTCGATGATCGTCCTGACCATTCAGGCCGGCCGGATCACTCCGGAATTGGTCACTTTGTAGCCATGACGTGGCTCGCGCTCGTCTATCTCGCCTGCGTCGTCATCACGATCGTGCTGATCGTCTACGTCGTGCGTGTTTACGGCGATCTGAGGCTCATCCAGGAATCACTTGACAAGGCGAACAGGTGTTCGTTACCCTACGAACACATGTTCCCTCGAGTCGCAGTCTTGCTCCTGGCCATCTCCCTCGTGGTGGGCGTCGTGGCCCGGCCATCCGGCGGCGCGGGCAAGCCTGTGCCCTATCTGGTGAAGCCGACGGACACCCTTTGGTCGATCGCGGCCGCCCACTACGCGGGTGACCCTCGCGAGGGCATCTGGAAGCTCCAGCACCGCAATCACCTGCAAGGGACGACGCTCGTTCCAGGGCAGCGGCTCGTCCTGCCCTAGCTATTAGTACTAGAGCTCTGTGAGCGGAAGGCCAGCGGTGTAGACCTTCTCCCCTCGGAAGAGCCTTTGCGCTGGATCCCAGGGAAAGAAGATGACGACCTTCCACGCGAGCCGTTCGCCGGACGGCGGGATGCCGAGCCATTCGGCCTGGTGCGTGCCGGTCACATTCGCTTCCTCGCAGACTCCCTGCGGGCCGATCACGATGTCCGTCAGGTCGAAGTGGACGTCGGGAAACGCGGAGAGCAGTCCCATGTAGAAGCGCGCCGCGCCTTCGTGCCCTTCCCAGCGGTGTCCGGTCTGCGCGAGCTCGTAGACACAGTCCGGCGTGAGCGTGGAGATCAGACCGGGGAGGTCGCGTTCGTCCTCGGCGATCGAGTGGCGCTTCCAGAGCTCTCGGATCTCGTCGTGCTCCCCCGGGGACGAGTCCCGGCGGATCAGGTCGCGGACGTCTTCGCTCACTTTGCCTCCCAGAAGGTACGCAGGCGCTCGTTGAACGGCTCGCCGAGGAGCTGCGGGTTGTGTGCACCCGGAAAAGTGGCCGACTCTGCGCCGAGCTCTCGTTCGAGCACGGCGCAAACGGCGTGAAGGATCGTCTGTCCGCGCTCGCGCGCGCTCGATGGGGTCTTCGACCAGTCGCCGCGTACGACTAGCGTGCGTATTCCGCGTAGCTCGTTGAAAGGGATCTCGGCGTCCGCCGGGTTTCGTTCGCCCCAGGACGAGCGCGCTGCCGCGAGGCCAGCGCCCTCGAGCTCCTGCGGTTGGCCTGCAAACCCGAAGTTGCGCAGAAAACGCGTGCGGTAATCGCTTGGATCGGCGGCAGCGCGCATAGCTTCGTCGACTCCCGTGATGAACGTCTCGACAACAGGATCTCCACGCACGAGGCCGAGGGCCGGCGGCTCGATCACCGTCAACGAGCGAACCGCATCAGGTCGCCCTGCTGCGGCAAGAAGCGAAACGACACCGCCATACGAGTGTCCGACGAGGTGGGCACCGTCGCCGATGACTTCCGCCACGTCGTCGGCGTCGCGCTCGAAGTCGACCGGCCCATCCGCTGGGCTGGCGCCAAACCCGCGGCGATCGAGGAGCAGCAGGCGGTGCGAATCTGCGAGCGGGCGCTGCTTCGCCCAGGTCTCTTCCCCCCAGCCAAAGCTGCCGTGAACGAAGACGGCAGGCTCGCCCTCGCCCCAAACGGTCACGTGCAGTCCCGTTGCGGTGTGCACTCGCCGAGCCTAACGGCAGGAAGGCCGACCTAGAATCGCCCGATGGATCTCGACGTCGTCTTTCTCGGCACCGCAGGCTCGATGCCGACGGCCCAACGGGCGCCGGCCGCGCTCCTCGTGCGGCGGGGCGGCGACCGGCTCCTCTTCGACTGCGCGGAAGGGACCCAGCGTCAGCTCCTGCGCTCGTCGGTGGGGCTCGTCGATCTTCCCGAGATCTTCCTGACGCACTTCCATGCCGACCACGTGCTGGGTCTGCCCGGCATGTTGAAGACTTTCTCGTTGCGCGGACGCGAGCTCCCGCTCGAGATCTACGGCCCACGCGGCCTGGTCGATCTGATGTCGTCGCTGAAGCGGGTCGTCGGAAAGCTCTCCTACGAGCTGCGCCTCGTCGAGCTCGAGCCCGGCGACGTGGTGGAGCGAGACGGCTATCGCCTCGCGGCATTCGCGGTCGCACACGGTGTCTCAGCGCTCGGCTGGTCGTTGATCGAGGCGACCCGGCCGGGCCGCTTCGATGTTGCCGGCGCGGATGCCCTCGGGGTTCCGAACGGGCCCGAGCGCGGACGACTACAACATGGAGAGGCAGTAACGCTTGCAGACGGCGCGAAGATCACGGCCGATCAGGTGGTGGGACCGCCGCGGCCTGGACGCAAGCTCGTGATCACCGGTGACACGGCGCCGAACGAGACGGTCGTCGAGGCAGCCTGGGGAGCTCAAGTGCTCGTCACCGAGGCGACGTTCTCCGAGGAGGAGCGCGCGCGGGCCCGCGAGACTATGCACCAGACCGCGGCCCAGGCCGCCGACGTCGCGAAGCGCGCGAACGTCGGCCTCCTCGCTCTGACGCACCTCTCCAACCGCTACTTCGGGCCCGAGATCGCGCGTGAGGCGTGCGAGGTCTTCCCCGAGACCGTCGTGCCGAGGGATTTCGACGTCGTCGAGGTGCCGTTCGAAGAGCGCGGCGCGCCTCAGCTCGTCAAAAGTGGGGCGCTCCACCGGCGCGAGCCGGAGCCCGTATCATCGGCGCCGCAATGACGGGCATGGTGCAAGTCGCGGTCGCCGGCGACGTGGCTGAGGCCGAGGAGATCCAGGGGATCCTCCGCTCTGCGGGTATCGACGCCGAGATCGGCGACGGCGAGGACGACTCGGTGACCGTCTCGGTGCCTGAGGGCTCGATCGAAGAGGCGCAGGACGCGATCGAGGCGATGACCGAGCCAGAAGACGTCATCGGCGAGCCCTAGCAGTAGGATCCCCTCAACTATGTGCATGGTGTTCTTCCGTGGCCGTCCGACCGCGACAACGTCGCGGCCTCGGCCAGCACTTCCTCCGCAGTAGCAAGCTCGCGGCGGAACTGGTACACGCTGCCGGAATCCGGCAGGGCGACCTCGTGCTCGATCTCGGCGCAGGAACCGGCGTCCTGACGGGCGCACTCGCGCGCATCACACCGCGCCTGATCGCCGTGGAAGTCGACGGCGTTCTCGCCGCGGCGTTGCGGCAACGGTTTCGCGAAGTCCAGGTGCTCGAGGCAGACGTGCTGTCGATCGCGTTGCCGAAAGAGCCGTTCAAGGTCGTGGCCAATTTTCCGTTCGACGGCGGGACGGCCATGCTCCGCCGGCTCCTCGACCCACGCGTCTCACTCGAGAGCGCCGACGTGATCGTCGACTGGGGTCTCGCCACGAAACGCGCTGCTGTCTGGCCGGGCACGAAATTGAGCGCGTACTGGGGAGCCTGGTTCGAGCTCTCCGTCGTCCGCCGGTTGCCGAGCGGCGCTTTCGCTCCGTCGCCCGCTGCGGACGGAGGCCTCCTCCGGATCGAGCGCCGGTCCGAGCCCCTCGTCGAGGAGTCCGACTACCGCGAATTCGACGCGTTTCTCGCGCGGGGGTATCGAGACGGCCTGCGATCGGTCGTGACGCCGCACCTGCTGAAACGCTGCGCCGGCGAGCTCGGCTTCGACCGGAAAGCCCGGCCGCGCGACCTCGATGCGCGCCAGTGGGCCCGCCTCTGGCACGCCGTCCGGCGAAGCGTCTAGAGTCCCGCGCAACGGAACCCCTTTAACCCGGTCCAGTGAGGCCGGAAAGGAGTCAGATGTACCTGCCTGCCCGCACCATCCTGTCGACCCTGGCTGCGTCGTGAACGCGGTGGAGACTCCGACCGGAAGGATCCTGCTCGATGCCGATGCGCTCCGGCGCACGCTCTCGCGGATCGCGCACGAGATCATCGAGGCCAACCCTGACCTCTCGCGCGTCGCTCTCGTCGGGATCCAGACCAGGGGAGTGCCGATCGCACAACGCCTACGCCGCCTGGTCGAGGAACGCGCCGGCGCTGCGCCGGATCTCGGTGCGGTCGACATCACCTTCTACCGCGACGACGTTCAGGTACGCGGCGGCGGCGCACCGCTGCACCCGCAGCCGATCGTGCGCTCGACCGCGCTCGACTTCCCGCTCGAGGGCAAGACGGTCGTGCTGGTGGACGACGTGCTCTACACGGGACGGACGATCCGCGCGGCGATCGAGGCCCTCTTCGACTACGGCCGCCCGGAGCGCATCCAGCTCGCGGTGCTTGTCGACCGCGGCCACCGAGAATTGCCGATTCGCCCGGACTACATCGGCAAGAACCTCCCGACTTCACGCGACGAGCGCATCCAGGTGCAGCTCGTCGAGGTCGACGAGATCGACCGAATCCTGCTCATTCCAGCCTCAGAGGAGGGGAGCCATGACGGCTGACATCCGCGTCATGCGGGAGGACTTGCGTCCGCCCGCAACGCCGCCCCGGCGGCACTTCATCTCGATCAAGGACATCACGCGAGAAGACATCGAGCGACTGCTTGCAACCGCCCGCACGTTCGAGCGCAGCCTCGAGCGAGAGGTGAAGAAACTGCCGACCCTCAAAGGGCGGCTGGTGATCAACGTGTTCTACGAATCGTCGACGCGTACATCCTCGAGCTTCGAGCTCGCTGCGAAGCGGCTCTCGGCCGACACGATGTCGATCAAGTCCAGCGGCTCCTCGGTGGACAAGGGGGAATCGCTGAAGGACACCGCCATCACACTCGGCGCCTACGACCCCGACGTGATCGTCATCCGGCATCCACAGATCGGGGCTCCACAGCTCGTCGCGCGTGTAACGGAAGCGCACGTGGTGAACGCTGGCGACGGGAAGCATCAGCACCCGACTCAGGCACTGCTCGATCTCTACACGATGCGCGAAGCCCTCGGCCGGCTCGAAGGGCTGCACGTCGCGATCGTCGGCGACGTCCTGCACTCGCGGGTAGCGCGCTCGCTAATCCAGGCGCTTGCGCTGGTGGGCGCCCACGTCACCCTCGTCGGGCCGCCGGGGCTCCTGCCGCGGGGCATCGAGGAGATGGGCTGCGAAGCCACCACGGAGATCAGCACGATCGCCGGCGCAGACGTCGTCTACATCCTCCGCATGCAGCGCGAGCGGATGCAGGAAGGCGCGAACTACGTACCGTCACTCCGCGAGTACACGGCACGCTGGGGGGTCACACCCGAGCGCCTGCGGCCGGGCCAAAAGGTGATGCATCCGGGGCCGATGAACCGCGGTGTCGAGATCGATCCTCGAGTGGCCGACCACGCGGATGCGCTGATCGAGACGCAAGTGCGAGCCGGGCTCGTCACGCGGATGGCGGTCCTCTACGACCTGCTGACGAATGGCCCGATCGAGGTCAAGACCGAGTCAGTGCTGGAGGTGGCGTAAATGCTGTTCGGACCTGAGCAGACGAAGGAGAACATCGTCGTCCGCGGCGCGCGTGTCGTCGATCCGGTCGCGGGCATCGACGCGGTGCTCGACGTGCGCGTCGACGACGGCGTGATCGCCGCGCTCGGCACGGATCTCGATACGAACTCGCACAGGGTGATAGAAGGGGAAGGCCTTCTGCTGGCCCCGGCATTCGTCGACCCCCACGTGCACCTTCGGACGCCCGGCCGGGAGGACGAGGAGAACATCGTCTCCGGCACGGCCGCCGCGGCCGCAGGCGGCTACTGCGCGATCCTCGGGATGCCGAACACCGACCCGGTCGTGGACTCAGCGGCGACGCTCGGCTCGCTCATCGAAGCCGCGCGCGCCGAGGCGGGGATTCCCGTCGGATTCCTCGCCGCGATCACGAAGGGACAGTCGGGAGCGGAGCTCACCGAGATGGGCGAGCTCGCCGCCGCCGGGGCAGCTGGCTTCACGGACGACGGAATGCCCATTGCGGCGCCCGGTTTGATGAGGCGGGCACTCCAGTACGGCGCTGTCACGGGCCGGCGGATCGCTCTGCACTGCGAAGAGACGACGCTCTCGCGGGACGGCCAGATGCACGAAGGCGCAGTCTCGGCCGAGCTCGGCTTCACGGGCTACCCGTCCGTTGCCGAGAGCCTCATGGTCGAGCGCGACCTTGCCCTCGCGGCGTACGAGCGGCAGCCGCTCCACCTGCTGCACCTGTCCGCCTGGGAGTCGGTGCAGGCTCTCCGCCGCGCACGCGCGGAAGGCGTGGAGGCGACCGGAGAGGTCACGCCCCATCATCTCTGCCTCACCGACGAGGCGATCCGATCGCTCGACTCCAACCTGAAGATGAATCCGCCGCTCCGTTCTGCGTCCGACCGCACGGCGCTGATCGAAGGGTTGAAGGACGGGACGATCACTGTGATCGCGACCGATCATGCGCCGCACGCGCGACACGAGAAGGACGTCCCTTTCGAGGCGGCGCCGTTCGGCGTCACGGGTCTAGAGACAGCGTTCGCAGCGCTGTACACACACCTGGTCGACCCGGGGATCATCAAGCTCGAGACACTGCTCGACCGCATGTCGACCGGCCCGGCGCAGGCGTACGGGCTCACGGAGCCGCGGATCGCCGTCGGATCGCACGCGAATCTCGTCCTGCTCGACCTGAACGCGAGCTACCGCATCACCGAAGAGACGTTCCGCTCCCGGTCGGTGAACTCGTGGCTCCTCGGAGATACGGTTAAGGGCAAGGTGCGGGCGACCATCGCTGCGGGAAGGCTGGCGTACTCGGCATGACGGGGTTCCTCGCCCTTGAGGACGGAACGGTCTTCCGTGGCGATTCCGTCGCGGCCGAGGGGTTCGCGGTCGGAGAGGCGGTCTTCACCACTGCGATGACCGGCTACCAGGAGATCGTCACCGACCCGAGCTTCGCGGAGCAGCTCGTCTGCTTCACGGCGCCCATGGTCGGTAACTACGGCGTCGCCGAGGGCCGCTCCGAATCGACCAGGGCGCACGCCCGAGCGGTGTTGATGCGTGAGGCTCGCGGGCCGGCCTGGACGGATTGGCTCCACGAGCGTGGGATCGTCGCCCTCAGCGGGATCGACACGCGGTCGCTCGTTCTCAAGCTCCGCGATTCCGGTGCCATGCGCGCTGTCGTCGTAGCGGGCGGCGGTTCAGTCGACCAGGCGGTCGAAGTGGCGCGTGCGCAGCCGTCGATGGCCGGACGAGCACTCGCGCACGAAGTCTCGACTGCACGGCCGTATGTGTACTCCGACGCCGGTCGCACCCGGGTCGCGGTTGTCGACTACGGCTGCAAGCGTTCGATCCTGCGTCGCCTGGCAGGCGCGGGGGCAGCAGTCACGGTGTTCCCACACGATGCAATGGCCGACGAGCTGATGCGGTTCGACGGCGTGCTCCTTTCCAACGGGCCGGGCGACCCTGAACCGCTCGAGGAGGAAGTCGCGGTCGTACGCGAGCTGCTCGGCCGTGTCCCCATCCTCGGCATCTGCCTCGGGCACCAGCTTCTCGCTCTCGCAGCCGGCCACGAGACGTTTAAGCTGCCGTTCGGCCACCGCGGCGCGAATCATCCCGTGTTGGAGCGGGCCTCCGGGCGTGTGCTCGTTACCTGCCAGAACCACGGCTTCGCGGTCGCGCCCTCCGACGCGCGAGAGGCGACGCACGTCTCGCTCTACGACGAGACGGTCGAAGGGCTCGACTTCCCGCTCGAGCAGGCGCGCTCGGTCCAGTTTCACCCCGAGGCCGGCCCGGGGCCGCACGACGCGTGGCCGATCATCCACGAGTGGGTCGAGGAGGTGGCGTATGCCAAGGCGGCATGATCTCGAATCGATCTGCCTGATCGGCTCAGGCCCGATCGTGATCGGGCAGGCGTGTGAGTTCGACTACGCGGGCTGCCAGGCGCTGAAGGTGCTCCGCGAAGACGGCTTCCGCACGATCGTCGTCAACTCCAACCCGGCCACGATCATGACCGACCCGGGCTTCGCGGACCGCACCTACCTCGAGCCGCTCGACCTCGAAGGAGTGACGGACGTACTCGCACGGGAGCGACCGGATGCACTGTTGCCGACGATGGGAGGGCAGACGGCGCTCAACCTCGCGCGCGAGCTCGCGCTCGAGGGCGTCCTCGAAGAGCTCGGTGTCGAGCTCATCGGTGCGCCGCTCGACGTGATCCAACGGGCGGAGGACCGTGAGCTCTTCCGGACGGCGGTGCGCGAGGTGGGCCTGCAGGTTCCCGGCTCGCGGATCGTCACGAGCCTCGACGAGCTCGGGGGAGTCTCGTTGCCTGCGGTGATCAGGCCTGCGTTCACCCTCGGCGGCCACGGCGGCGGTTTCGTCGAGACGGTCGACCAGCTCCATCGGCAGGTGGAACGCGGGCTCGACGAGAGCCCGATCCGCCAGGTGCTCGTGGAGGAGTCCGTGCGAGGTTGGGACGAGTTCGAGCTCGAGGTCGTCCGCGACCGCAAGGACAACGTAGTGATCGTCTGCTCGATCGAGAACATCGACCCGATGGGCGTGCACACGGGCGACTCCGTCACAGTCGCGCCGCAGATGACGCTCTCAGATCACGCGTATCAGGAGTTGCGCGATGCCGCGGCTGCTGTCGTGCGCGCCGTCGGCGTCGAGTGTGGCGGCTCGAACATCCAGTTCGCGCGCGAGCGCGACACGGGAGAGCTACGCGTGATCGAGATGAATCCGCGCGTCTCCCGCTCCTCCGCTCTCGCGTCGAAGGCGACGGGCTATCCGATCGCGAAGGTCGCCGCGAAGCTCGCTGTCGGCTACACGCTCGACGAGATTCCGAATGACCTCACCGGCACGACGCCGGCGAGCTTCGAACCGACACTCGACTACGTCGTGGTCAAGTTCCCGCGGTTCGCCTTCGAGAAGTTCCCGGGCGCCGACACGACACTCGGCACGCAGATGAAGTCGGTCGGGGAGGCCATGGGCATTGGCCGCACGTTCCTCGAGGCCTTCCGCAAGGCGCGACGCTCACGCGAGCTCGACGGGAGCGAGACGTGGGAGCTCGCGGAAAGCGCGCATCCCTGGTTCCACGTCGAGCTCGCGAACGAGCTCCAGGAGCTCAGCCTAGACGACCTCGTGGCGGACGATTTCGTGAGGCTGAAGCGCAGTGGTTGGTCCGATGCGGAGCTCGCAATTGCATCTGGAACGACCGACGACGCGGTCCGGGCCCGCCGCCGCTCCTGCGGCGTTCGGCCGTCGTACCGCCGAGTCGACTCTTGCGCCGGCGAGGTTGAAGCGGCCTCGACCTACTACTACTCCACCTGGGGCGAAGCCGACGAAACGCCACCGCACGGCGAGAAGCCGCGCGTCGTCATCCTCGGATCGGGCCCGAACCGCATCGGCCAGGGGATCGAGTTCGACTACTGCTGCGTACACGCGGCGCAGAGCTTCCGCCGACTCGGCTACGAGGCCGTAATGGTGAACTGCAATCCGGAGACTGTGTCGACGGACTACGACACCTCCGATCGGCTCTACTTCGAGCCGCTCGGGCTCGAAGAAGTCCTCTCGATCTGTGAGCGGGAAAAGCCCGAAGGCGTCGCGATCCAGTTCGGCGGCCAGACACCGCTCAAGCTCGCCCGTGGGCTCGAGGCCGCCGGCTACCGGATCATCGGGACGCCGTTCGACGCCGTCGATGTCGCCGAGGACCGTGAGCGGTTCGGTGCATTGCTCGACCGGCTCGGCGTCCGCTGCCCGGAGTGGGGGATCGCGCGCACGGAGACGGAAGCGCGGGCGATCGCAGAGCGGATCGGTTACCCGATCCTGATCCGTCCGTCGTACGTTCTCGGCGGGCGCGCGATGCGTGTCTGTTACTCGGGCGATGATCTTGGGCCGATCAAGAGCCCGGTCCTGATCGACCGCTTCATCGAGAGCGCGATCGAGATCGACGTCGACGCGGTCTCCGACGGTCGTGACACCTACGTCGGTGCGGTGATGCAGCATGTCGAGGAGGCTGGCGTGCACTCCGGCGATTCGGCGTGCGTTCTGCCGGCGCCGTCGCTCGCACCGGCCCAGGATGCCGAGATCCGGCTGATCGTTCGCACCCTCGCGCAAGCTCTCGGGGTCGTCGGCCTTATCAACGTGCAGCTTGCGGTCGTCGAAGAGAACATCTACGTGCTCGAGGCGAACCCGCGCGCGTCGCGAACCGTTCCGTTTGCCTCGAAGGCGACGGGGGTCAACCTCGTCGACGCGGCGTGCCGTGTCATGGCGGGGGCGCGCCTTTCCGAGCTGGCGCTGTCCCAGGGACAGTCCCTGGGACATGTCTCTGTCAAGGCGGCGGTCCTACCGTTCGCACGGTTCCCCGGCGCGGATCCGGTGCTCGGGCCGGAGATGCGGGCGACCGGCGAGGTCATGGCCAGCGCGGCCGACCTGCCGACCGCATTCGCGAAGGCCGAGCGTGCCGCGGGGAGACCGCTTCCCACCGGCGGCACGGCGTTCCTCTCGGTGCGTGACGCCGACAAGCAGGCGGTGGTCAAAGTGGCAGGCACGCTCGCGGAGCTCGGGTTCAAGCTCGTTGCGACCGCAGGCACGGCCCAGACGCTCGCCGCCGCCGGCCTCGATGTCGAACACGTTCGCAAGGTCACCGAGGAAGGAACGGGGCCGACGGTGGTCGACTTGATCAGGCGCGGACGTTGCAAGCTCGTCATCAACACGCCGCACGGATCCGGCGCACGGACGGACGGCTACCTCATACGCGAGGCGGCGCTCGTAGCGCGCGTGCCGTGCATCACGACGCTCTCGGGTGCTGCAGCTGCGGTGCATGCGATCGCAAACGCGCGGAGCGAGGAATCGCTCTCGCTGCAAGAGCTGCAAGAACGGATCGTTCATGAGACGCGAGCGGCTTAAGGTCGTCGCCGGCGAGGAGGTCGGCCCGTACACGCTCGTGCGAATCGAGCGAGGCGGGCTCGACCCAGGTGCGCCTGGACAGTTCTTCATGCTCGAGGCTCCCGGTCGGCTGTTGCCGCGGCCGATGAGCCTCTGCCTCGCACCGCGGGGGGAGCTTGCGTTCCTCATCGATCCGATCGGGCCCGGGACCCGGGCGCTCTGCGCGATGGAGCCCGGTGATCACCTACAGGTGCTAGGCCCGCTCGGGAACGGCTTTCGGCTCGAGCTCGACCGTCCTCTGCTCGTCGGCGGCGGTATCGGCGTCGCGCCCCTGCCGCACCTGTCCGAAGCCCTGAAACAGCCGCCGGCGGTTCTCGGTTTTCGCTCGGAGTGGCACGCCCAGGCCGCGGAGCTCGTGCCGAACGCCCAGACCTGCGTCGAGCCCACGCTCGTCACGCAGCTGATTCCGGAGGGCATGGACGTGCTTGCCTGCGGGCCCGAGCCGATGCTCGAGGCGGTCCGGGCGGTCGCTCCGGACGCGCAACTCGCGTGGGAGGCGCCAATGGCCTGTGGTTACGGCGCGTGTTACGGCTGCGCCGTGGAGATCGACGGCGAGCTCAAGCGTCTCTGCGTCGAAGGACCGGTGCTCTGTGCTGCTTAACGCGTCCGGTTGTCTCGATGCACTGACCGCACCCGACGTCGCGCGTGCCCTCGATGCGTTCGTGACCAAAACGGTGACGCCGTTGCCGCGCGACGGCAACACTCCGGTACGCATCGCGGAGACCGACGTCGGGATGCTCAACTCGATCGGGCTCGCGAATCCGGGCATCGACCGGTTCGTGACGCGCAACCTGCCGCGGCTCGGAGAGCTCGGTGTGCCGATCTGGGTGTCAGTGGGGGGGTTCGAGACAGACGACTACGCCGAGATCTGCTCGAGGCTCGACGACCACGCCGAGGTCAGCGCGATCGAGCTCAACGTTTCGTGCCCGAACGTCGAGGCGCCGGCGGAAAGCGCGGCGCAGATCGTCGCGGCCGCTCGCCTGGCGACGCGCAAGCCGCTCTGGGCAAAGCTCTCGCCCGCAGTGCCCGATATCGCGGAGGTCGCGCGCGCCGCGCAGGCGGCGGGCGCCGACGGCCTCTCGCTCGTGAACACGATCCGTGGGCTGAAGCTCGACGCCCGCACGCTTCGCCCCGTCCTCGGCCCCGGCCAGGGCGGGCTCTCGGGTCCCGCCCTGAGGCCGATCGCTCTTGCAGCGGTGGCCACTTGCTACCGCGCGACGCAGCTTCCGATCGTCGGGATGGGCGGCGTCCAGAACGGGCTCGACGCGCTCGAGCTGATCGCGGCCGGCGCCCGGCACGTCGCACTCGGGACGATCTTGTTCGCAGATCCGGATGCGCCAGCGCGCGTGCGCGCAGAGCTGCACACCGCCGGGGCGGAACGTGGTTGGCGAGCATACGAAGATGCATATGCAGTCGCCCATGAAGAGGCGTTGTCCGTCGGGACAACTCTCGATGACAGGTCGAGCTTGTAAGTCTCAAAAGACCTGCTCAGAACCGCAAACGTAGACGCTTGACCGGCGCAGGTCGCTTGTTAGACTCCCGCGCTCATGGTGTCCCCCAAGACCCAGGCCGAGGCACCCATTCGCTCACTCGACCAACGGATGGAAGCGCTGAAGCGAGCGAACGACATCCGCGTCCGGCGCGCACGGTTGAAGAAGGATCTGAAGGACGGCCGCGTCCAGATCGAACAGATCCTTAGCAATCCTCCCGAGTATGTCTCGACTGCGAAAGTCTTCGACATGCTCATGGCGGTGCCGAAGTTCGGGAGAGTGAAGGCGGCGCGTTTTCTCAACATGTGCCGGATCAGCCAGTCGAAGACGGTGGGAGGCCTCTCCGACCGCCAGCGGTCAGAGCTGATTGGCCTCTTCCACCGCTAAGCCGCTGGTCGTCGTCGTCACCGGCACGTCGGGTGCCGGCAAAGGCACGCTCGAGAAGATCCTGCTCGTGCGGATGCCCGAGCTGGAGCTCGCCGTCTCCGCGACGACGCGCGAGCTGCGCCCTGGTGAGGTGAACGGACGGGAGTACTGGTTCATCACGCCCGAGAAGTTCGAGCGTCTCGTCGAGGACGGGGACTTTCTCGAGTACGTCGACCTTCCCTGGGGCGCACGCTCCGGGACTCTGCGTTCCGAGATCGACCGCATCCAGGCCCGCGGGCATGTGCCCTTGCTCGACCTCGAGACCGACGGGGCGCTTCGAGTGCAGGAGACGATTCCGGGCGTCGTGACAGTGTTCGTCGACGCGCCGACCTTCGAGGAGCTCGAACGTCGCCTCCGCGAACGGGCAACAGAGAGCTCCGGCGAGATCCAGGTCCGTCTCGACCTTGCACACAGGCAGCAGACCCAAAAAGGGCTCTTCAACTACGCGATCGTCAACGACGACGTCGAGCGTGCGGCCGCCGAGCTCATCGGAATCGTCCGCCGAGAGCTCCAAACCGCAGGTAGCATGAGCCGTCCATGATCCATCCCCGCATAGATGAGCTCCTCGACAACGTCGATTCGCGGTACGCACTCGTGATCGTCGCTGCCAAGAGAGCCCGCCAAATCAACGACTACCACCACCAGCTGGGCGAGGGCATCGGCTTCGACCAGGCCCCGCCGCCCCTGGTGGAATCCCGCTCGAAGAACTACTTGACCATGGCCCTCGAGGAAGTCGCCGAGGGCAAGCTCAAGTACAAGTACCCGAAGTAGTTCTTTCCGGCCCGGTCGCGGGCTCTGCCAAACGGGCAGAATTCCGGCATGGCTCGAGTACTGGTCGGCATCACCGGTGGAATCGCCGCCTACAAGGCGTGTGAACTGGTGCGCCTGCTCGTCAAGGGAGGGCATGAGGTCGTTCCGCTGGTCACTCCAGGTGCGGACCGGTTCGTCCGCGCGGACACGTTCCTCGCACTCGCCCGGCGCTCGCCCGCCGACGACCTCTACGCGCACCTGACGCAAGCCGACCTCCTCGTGGTCGCGCCCCTGACCGCGAACACGCTCGCGAAGCTTGCGCACGGCCTCGCCGACAACCTCGTAGCCGAGGCCGCGCTTGCGCACCGTGGCCCGGTCCTGCTCGCACCCGCGATGAACCCGCGCATGTGGGCCCACGCCGCGACGAAGGCCAACCTCGAGACCGTGCGCTCACGCGGAGCAGAGATCGTAGGCCCGGATGAAGGGGAGACCGCAGAAGGAGAGTGGGGGCTCGGGCGGATGGCCGAGCCCGACGAGATCTACCGCCGCTGCCGGAAGCTACTCGGTGAGAGCGACTCGCTTGCGGGACGGCACGTGCTCGTCAGTGCGGGTGGTACGCGCGAACCGCTCGACGCAGTCCGCTTTGTCGGAAACCGGTCTTCGGGCCGCATGGGCGTCGCTCTCGCGGAGGAGGCGCGCAAACGCGGCGCGGACGTGACGCTCCTGGCTGCGAACCTCGGCGTGCCGGTGCCGGGTGGCGTCGAGGTCGTCGAGACTCCAACTGCCCAGGCGATGCTCGAGCAGGCGCTCGCCCACGGCGATGCCGACGTCGTGTTGATGGCAGCCGCAGTCGCGGACTACCGTCCGGCGGGCGTGTCCGACGAGAAGCGGCCGAAAGACGAGGAGGCGTGGAACGTGACGCTCGAGCCGACCATCGACGTGCTGCGCACACTCGGCGAGCGCCGGACGAACGGCCAGGTATTGATCGGGTTCGCGGCCGACCACGGAGAGCGGGGTCTCGCACGTGCGAGGGAAAAGCTCGAGCGGAAGCGCGTCGATCTCGTCGTCTACAACGACGTGTCTCGCGAGGACATCGGCTTCGACGCGGAGGAGAATGAGGTGGTGCTGGTCGAGACAGACGGCGATCGTCGCGTTGGGAAAGCCCCGAAACACCGAATCGCCGCGGCGATCGTAGATAGAGCCGAGGAGCTGTTGCGTGAGCGAACCCGGTAGTCAACGAGTCGAGGCGGTGGCCGCGGCCGACACGATCCGCGCGATCGTCGACAACCTGGCGCGCGTGGTGCATGCGCCCGAGGAGACGCTGCGGCTCTGCGTGCTCTGCCTCGTGGGCGAGGGCCACCTGATCCTCGAGGACTTCCCAGGCGTGGGGAAGACGATGCTCGCGAAGGCACTCGCACGCTCGCTCGACGTGTCGTTCTCCCGCATGCAGTTCACACCGGATCTGCTGCCCTCGGACGTGACAGGCGTGAACGTCTTCAACCAGCGCTCCAACGAGTTCGAGTTCAGGCCCGGTCCCGTCTTCGCCAACCTCTTGCTCGTCGACGAGATCAATCGAGCCTCGCCGAAGACTCAGGCGGCGCTGCTCGAGTGCATGCAGGAGCAGCAGGTGACGACCGACGGCGTGACGAACGAGCTCGACCGCCCCTTCATGGTGATGGCGACCCAGAACCCCATCGAATACGAGGGCACATACCCGCTTCCCGAGGCACAGCTCGACCGTTTTACGATGCGGATCGCGATCGGCTACCCGCCCCTCGCGGAGGAGGCGAAGATGCTCACCGAGCAGACGGCCGATCCGCCGCTGGACGCGCTCGAGCCCGTGGCGAACGCGGCAGATGCGATCGCGCTCGCCGACGAGGCCAAGGCGATCTTCGTCGAGGAGAGTCTCAACCGCTATGTCGTCGCGCTCCTGCGTGCGACCCGCGGCGATTCGCGGCTCTACCTCGGCGCGAGCCCCCGTGCCGGCATCGCCATGCTGCGCGTTGCGAAGGCGCGCGCACTCGCGGACGGCCGCGGGTTCCTCGAGCCGGACGACGTCAAGGCCGTGGCGGTTCCCGTCCTCGCGCACCGGTTGATCCTCGCGCCCGAAGCCCGCTCGACCGGGGTGAGTGGGGAGCAGGTCGTCCAGGAGACGCTCGACAAGACGCCGGTCCCCGTCTAGACATGCTCACGCAGCGCGGTCGCTTCATCCTGGCGCTCGGCTTCGGCGTCTACGTGGCCGCCTGGGGATTCGGTTCGAAACCGCTCTATCCGGTCGCAACGGGACTCCTACTCGTCGTCGGCGTGGCGTGGGTCTGGGTGCGGCTTGCAGACCGGCCCTTCCGTGTCCAGCGCGGTTGGGGTGACCGAGAGCACATTGAGGGCGACGACGTGCCGATCGTCGCCGAGATCTTTCCCAGCGGAAACGTCATGCCGGCCGCGGTCACGCTAGTCGAGACGGTGGGACGCCTCGGTGAGCAACGGCACGTACTCCGACGGAGTGGCTCGCACCTGAGCGTGCGCTATGTGCTCGAGGACGTTCCCCGCGGTCGTTACGAGTTCGAGGACGTACGCATCGAGCTGTCCGACCCGTTTGCACTCGAGCGGTCGATCGTTCCGCTACCTCCGCCTGGTGCGCTCCTCGTGTATCCACGGCTCGTACGCCTCGGGCCGCTTTTCTCCGAATCCGGAGAAAGGTCGCATGATGGTCGTCGGCTCTTGCTTCGCCGCAACAGCGGCTTTGAGCTACACAGCGTGCGTGAGTACGAGCAGGGAGAGTCGCTTCGACGGGTGCACTGGCCGTCGACGGCGCGCCGAGCCCGCCTGATGGTGAAGGAGCTCGAGGACTCGCCTCGAGACGAGATCGCGGTCCTCCTCGATGCGGATGCGAAAGCAGTGGTCGGTGAGAGCTTCGAGGTGCAGGTGCGAGCGGCGGGCTCGGTGCTCGACGCGTACGTCCGCCGCGGGAGGCGGGCGGTGCTGGCGGTGAACTCCGAGCGGCGCGAAGTCCAGCACGTCCACTCGCCGGGCGCGGACTGGCGCCGCGCTCTCGAATTGCTCGCCGCGGTTCAGCCGACGGGCAACACGCCGGTGGCCCGCCTCCTGCTCGAGGAGGACAGCCCGGCGGCACGGGCGCTCGAGTTGGTGGTGGTGACGGCACGTCTCGAGCCGGGACTGATCGACCGGCTGGTTCAGCGAGCGCTCTCCCGGCGGCGGGTCTCTCTGGTCTACGTCGACCCGGCGAGCTTCAACGGTGCGCCCCGCCGTGCGGAGCCCGGCCTGCTCCGCCTCCAGGCCGCTGGGGTTCCGGTCTCCGTTGTACGTGCGGGCGACCGTCTGGCCGCGCGCCTCTCGGGTGAGTCGACCCTGGGGGTCGCGCATGCTTAAGACGGTGGCACTCTCGGCGGCCGCGGCGCTTGTGATCGCCGTCGACTGGCTTCGGTTCGAGGAGCCGCGGTCGGGCGGCGGCCGCCCGTTCGTCCTGGCAGCGCTCGCGATCGCGCCGGTGCTTTTGCGGCCGCTCTGGCTGCGTCTGGTCGGTGTCGTGCTCGGGGCGCTGTTTGCAGCATGCGTCGCGTTTTCGCTCTCGCCGCTCGCGCTCGTGCCCGGCGGCGAGGGGTTCTTCGGACCGCTCCGCTCCCGATTTTCCCGCGGGTTCCTCGACTTCTACGACTTCCGGCTGCCGATCGACTCGACGACACATCCGGCGATGCACGACGTGATCCTCGTCGCGATCTTCGGCTTCACGCTCGCGGTCGCGCTCGCCGTCGCTTCGCGCCACGCCCTCCTGGCTGTCGTGTTCTTCTTCATCGGCGCCGGCTGGCCCGCCACGCTTCTGTCGGGCGGCAACGAGCTCGGCCGGGGTATCGCGATCCTGGCGGTAGCGCTCGCATTACTGGCGGGCATGACCGATCGTCCGAGCAGGCTTGCGCTGATCGCGACCGGCGCAGTTCTCGCGGGAGCGCTCGCGCTGTCGAGCTCCCCGGCTGTCGCAAAGAGCGCGTTCCTCGATTGGCAGCATTGGGACTTCTACACGCGTCCACAAAAGCCGGTGAGCGTGAAGTACATCTGGGATGCCCGCTACGACGGGGTGCACTTTCCGAAGAAGAAGACGACCGTTCTGACGATCCGCGCACCGCGTCGACCGTACTACTGGCGCGCCACCGTCCTCGACCGGTTCGACGGGACGCGCTGGCTCGAGGGTGTCTGGCGCGACACTCGCAGTCAACGCCGGCGGCTCGAACCGGCGGCTGCGCGCAACCGAGGGAACCTCGTCAGGCAGGAAGTCAATGTGGTCGCCCTCGAGGACAACCATGTGATCGGCGCGAGCATGCCGATCTCCAACGATCTCGGTGACCGCGCCGCGTACGAGGGGCAGGGTGTCTTTCGGGCAATCGGCGGACTTCACCGCGACGACCACTACGCGGTCTGGAGCTACGCGCCCCGACCGACCCCGGAGGAGCTCGTTCGCGTGCAGCCCGCGTATCCGAGGATCCTCACTCGGCCGAGGCGCGAGCTCGACGTCGCGCCGGGCGTCACCGCGCTGCCCTTTGGGACAGCGGGCCGCGACGCAAAGCTGTTCGCGTCGTTGACCGGACGTCTGCAGCCGTACGCGGACATGTTCCAGCGGGCGCAGGCCGTCGCCGGCGAGACGAGCTCGCCGTATGCCGCGGTCGTCGCGCTCGAAGCCTGGTTAAGGTCGACCGGCGGCTTCAGCTATTCCGAGCAGCCGGACACCGCGCCTGGACTGCCGCCTCTCGTCGGCTTCGTTGCGGTGACGAAGGTCGGCTACTGCCAGCACTTCGCCGGAGCGATGGCGTTGATGTTGCGCCTACTCGGGATTCCGGCGCGCGTCGCCGCGGGCTTCGTCCCGGGGCGCTATCACGACGACTTCTGGCAGGTGACCGACCACGACGCACACGCCTGGGTCGAGGTCTGGTTCCGCGGGTACGGCTGGCTACCGTTCGATCCCACGCCGGGGCGTGGCCGTCTGAGCGGGTCGTACAGCTCGACGTCGCTCGGTTTCAACGCGCAGAGCGCGGCGAAGTTGCTCGCTCTCGTCGTGCGGGGAGGAGAAGTGTTCGGACGAGGGGCCACGGCCGGCGTGATCGCTCACGACTCCGAGCGACGTACTCCGCGCTCCACGGGCGACTTGCCTCTCGGGATCGGCAGTCCCGTGACCCCTGAACCGAAGAGGCGCAGTCCGAGCCTCCTGCTCTTCCTGTTGCTGCTTGCCGGCGCGCTGGCGGCGGTGATCGTCCTGCTCAAGATGGCGCGGCGGAAGCTGCGCTACCTCACGCGAGACCCACGGCGGATCGCCGTCGCGTGTGCGCGCGAGCTCGCCGAGTTTCTTCACGACCAGCGAGTGCCCGCAGGGAAAGCTGCGACGTTCCATGAGCTCGGCGGGACCGTGTCCGACCGTCTCGGGGTCGACGCGAGCGGCTTTGCACGCGCGGCGACCGCTGCGCGTTACGGACCTCCGGCGGACGCGAACAGGGCTGCAGCGGCGGCGCGGACCGAGCTCCGCGAGTTGAAGCGCCGGCTTCGTCGGAGTCTTGCGACATTCGATCGCGCGCGCGGGTTGTTCTCCGTGCGTTCGCTCGGGCTGGGCTAGCCGGTGGAAGCCGTCGTGATGGCGGCGGGGGAGGGAATACGTCTCCGCCCGTTGACCGAACGCTGGCCGAAGCCCGTGCTGCCGATCGACGGGCGGCCGGTGCTTGCCACGCTGCTGCGCGAGCTGGCTGCTGCGGAGCTTCGACGTGTCTGGCTCGTCACCGGTTACCTCGCCGAGCAGGTCGAGCAGCTCGCAGGAGACGGATCTGCGTTCGGCCTCGAAGTGCGAGGAGTCCGGCAGCCGGCAGTTCTCGGTTCAGCAGATGCGGTGCAACGTGCGCTTGCGGCTGGAGCGGTTGTCCCGCTCGTCGTCACTGCTGCGGACACGCTCTTTCGCCGCGGGGATGTCGCCCGCTTTGCAGAGGAGTTTCGAACAGCGAACCCCGCCGGCGCAGTGGCGGTGCGCACCGATCCTCCGCCGGGCCCCGGTCGCCACGCGATCCGCCGGAGCGACGGGCGCGTCCTGGCTATGAGGGACGAGGATCCCGCGAATCCGTGGTCGGGCGCCCCACTCTGGGGAATCGGCCCGGACGTGGCGGAGCGGCTCGGCCTCGACCGGCCACCGTACGAGCTCGGAAACGCGTTCCAGTCCGCGGTCGAAGACGGCCACACGATCTTGGCAGTCGAGATCGGGAAGACCCGGGATTTGACGTATCCGCTTGACTTGGTGAAGGAGAACCTTCCGTACCTCCAAGCGACATGAGCGAGACCTACGACCTCTACCAACAAGGACGAGCGCACCTGCGAAAGGGGCGCGCCGCGCAGGCGACCGTTGCGCTCGAGAAAGCCAAGCGTCGTGAGCCCCAGAAAGCCTCGATTCGCGAGGCGCTCGGCATCGCGTACCTGCGCATCCAGCGCTACGAGGAGGCGGAAGCGGAGTTCCGGGTCATGCTCGAGCTGTCACCAGACGACCATTACGCCCACTACGCGCTCGGGCGCGCACTGGAGAAGCAGGGCAAGCAAGCGGAGGCGAACGGGCACTACAAGCTGGCGAGCTCGCTCCGCCCGCAGAACGAGCATTACGCGTCGCGCATCCTCGATCTCGACCGAGACGTGGACGACCCGGACACGTCGGAGTAATTGGCGCAGATTCGGTGCAGTTGCGTCAATCCTCGGCGCGCAATCCGAAAGTAGGCTCGAACGCAGCGGGAGGTGGGTGAAACACCCCCACCCGGGTGGGGCGACGCGCGCGAGTACCTCTAAACGCGTCACGCGCCTCAACAAACGGAGGGCGCGTAAGAGCGGGGTCCGCCCGCGTGTGTGCGTGTGCGTGCGCGATGATGGCCGGAACATGCGGGCCGTCTGCCAGCGGGTATCGGAGGCACGTGTCAGCGTCGGCGGGGAGGTCGTGGCGGAGGTCGGCACGGGCCTTGTCGTCCTGCTCGGAGTCGCCCGGGGCGACACCGACGGCGACGGCATCCGGCTTGCCGCCAAGATCGCGTCCCTACGGATCTTCGAGAACGAGGAGGGCAAGTTCGACCGCAGCCTCCTCGACCTGCGCGGCGGTGCCCTCGTCGTGAGCCAGTTCACACTTCTCGCAGATAGCAAGCGCCAAAAGGGAACTCGACCGGACTTCTCAGGCGCAGCCCCGAGAGAGCAGGCCGAACCGCTATACGAGCGCTTCTGCGAGGCGCTGGCAGAAACAGGAGTCCCGGTCGAACGGGGCGTGTTCGGCGCCCGGATGGCGCTCGCACTCGTCAACGACGGGCCGGTCACGATCCTGCTCGACACCTGACGGCGGTTGTGGCCTCGCCGAAGGGTGGTTGCCTCGACGGCGCGCGGAGTCAGAATCACGGACTGACCCAACCTGGTTTCCGCGCTACAGGTCTCGCGGCTGCGACGCGTCCGAGTGGCCGGGGCTCTCCCCGCTGTTCGCGACGGTAGAGCCGCTTGGCTCAACGAGCACAACCGCGGCGGCACCCGGAGGCGACCCGACGTGGCTCGAACGCGCGGTCATGACGAGAGGCCGCGTCGACAGGCCGCGGCGGACCCATCCACCAGGGGCGTAGTCGAGCCCGACGACTACCGCTGCGGCGAATATCGCAAGCACCGCGTGTCCGACGACCGCAGCGGTGTATGTCTCGTTGCGGAACACCACCGGCATCGCGAGGACACCCGCAATCCCTACGGCGAGTATCCACCTCCTTGGACGCCAGCCCAGTCGCACCGCAATCGCCGCAGCGCACCCCCAGAGCAGTGTGTCCGCGCGCTCGAAGCTGCCCGTCTCCACAAGCGAGAGCCGTATCGTTGCCGCCGCCAATCCGGCCCTCCACGCAAACGCCACTGCGCATGTGACGAGCGTCGCACGAACTGCCATACGCAGCCCGTAGCGGTTGACGACGAACAGGAGCGCGATCGGCCAGATCACGTAGAAGTGCTCCTCGACCGCGAGCGTCTACGTCGGGCCGTACGCCGGGACCAAGTGCGGCCTCAGTATCTGAGCGTAATTCGAGAAGTACGTGAGTGCGAAAACGGAGCCGCGAACCGGCGCATAGTCGCCAAGGACAAGGAACAGCAGGTTGCAGCAAACGACAACCAGGAAGAGCGCCGGAAGCAACCGGGCGCCACGCCGCAGGTAAAACTGAGACAAGGAGACCGAGCCGCGCAGGTCGCGTTCGTCGAGCAGCAGCGACGTGATCAGGTAGCCCGAAAGCGCAAAGAACAGACCGACCCCGACGAACGCGACATCGAACGGCACGTTGCCAAGCGCGTGCTGCGCCGCGACCATCAAGACGGCACCGGCGCGCACGCCGTCGAGCCACGGGCGATACCCGGTTACGACTCCTGGAATGGGCGCTGACTGGTGCGGCGCGGTCGTGCGCACCGAGCCGATTGTGGCACAGGCTCTCGCCGAGCAGGGAGTCGAGGGTGCCCTCGGGGCGTCTTCGGGGCACGGATGGCGGTCGAGAGCTGGTGAATGAAACGCCCGTCACCATCATCCTGGGCCGAGGTCGACGCCCAGCCGCAGGCTGCTATCCTGCAAAAACCACATTTCGAGCGGTTTTCGAAGTGGGCCTGCGGGCCCATTTTTTGTGACAGGAACGAGTTTTGGCACCGACACACGACAAGGAGAGGCAGCTGACGCGCGAGATCACCCCGAAAGTCGAAGGCGCCCTGCCCGGCACCGAGGTGCTCGCAGTCGAGCTCACGAGCCCGGGGCGCTTCACGGTTTTCGTCGACCATGTCCAGGGCGTCGACCACGCACTTTGCGAGCGCGTGACCACCGTGCTCCGCGACTACCTGGGTGACTACGCGGTCGATGTCTCATCGCCCGGCGTCGAACGGCCGCTCCGCAAGCCCGCTCATTTTCGCGACGCCGTGGGGCGGCGCGTGGCGCTACGCACCAAGGAGCGGAAACGGGTCCGCGGCGAGGTGGTCGCGGCCGGCGAAGCTGCCGTCACCGTCGAGACCGACGGTAAGTCCGTAGACATCCCGTATGAGGCGATCGTGCGGGGCAACCTGATCGAGGAAGCGGGGAAGAGATGAGCCAGGAAATCGTCGAGGCCGTACGAGACATCGAGCGCGAGAAGGGAATCGAGAGCGGCACGCTCGTCGCGGCGCTCGAGGACGCCCTGCTTGCTGCGTACAAGAAGATGCCCGGAGCGGCACGGCACGCGATCGTCGAGATCGACGAGGAGGGTGACTTCCGCGTGTTCGCGGTCGAGCTCCCGCCCGACATCGAGGAGCGCCTGATCGAAGAGGCCCGCGAGCGGAAGCTAGAGGAGCTTGAGGCACTGGAGGTCGAGACCGGCGAGCGCTCGCACACACTTATCTCCGACAACGACCTCGACGTCGACTGGTCGGATGTGCCGGAGAACCTGATCAAGCGCGAGGACGTCACCCCTGAGAACTTCGGCCGGATTGCCGCTCAGACCGCGAAGCAGGTCATCCTGCAGCGCATCCGCGAAGCAGAGCGCGCGATGATGTACGACGAGTACGTCGACCGCGTCACCGAAGTCGTGACCGGAATCGTCCAGCAGGCCGGCGACCGCAACAACGTCCTCGTCGACCTCGGCAAGGTGGAAGCGCTCCTGCCGCGGTCCGAGCAGGTGGACGGCGAGCGTTACGAGCAGGGCTCGCGCATCAAGGCCGTGATCACCGAGGTTCGCTCGGGCACCAAAGGCCCGCAGGTGATCCTGTCGCGTCGCGACCCGGAGTTGATCAAGACGCTGTTCGAGCTCGAGGTCCCGGAGATCGCCGACGGCCTCGTCGAGATCCGCGGTGTCGCCCGCGAGCCGGGCTACCGCTCGAAGATCGCGGTCGAGTCGCACGCGCAGGGGGTCGACCCGGTCGGCGCATGTGTCGGCCCACGCGGCTCGCGTGTGCGGATGGTGGTTTCGGAGCTCCGCGGCGAAAAGATCGACATCATCCCGTGGAACCCCGAGCCTGCGCGCTTCGTCGCGAAGGCTCTTTCGCCCGCACGCGTCCGCGAGGTCTTCGTCGACGACGAAACGAAGGAAGCGACTGTGATCGTCCCGGACGACCAGCTCGCGCTCGCGATCGGCAAGGAAGGCCTCAATGCACGGCTTGCCGCGCGGCTGACCGGCTGGAAGGTCGACATTCAGTCCGACACCGAGTTCGCTCAGGCCGAGGCGGCTGCGGCCTACGGCGCCGGCGCCGAAGGCGAAGAATTCACCGGTCGCTGTTCCGCGGTGCTCTCGAACGGCAAGCGCTGCCCGAACGAAGCGCTGCCGGGCTCGCGGTACTGCGGGCTTCCCGCGCATCAAGAGCTCGCGCTCAAGGACACCGGGGACGACGTCGAGCCGATCGTGGCTGAGGCAGATCCCGAGCTCGAGGCGATCGCCGATCTCGCGCCGCCCGACGCGGAGAGCATTGGGCCCGACAGCCTGGCCGACGTGCCGGAGGAGGTCGAGCCGATCGACTCGGCGGACGGTGCAGCCACAGATGGCGCCGGGGCGAACCGGGCCGAACCAGAGCAGGTTCCTGCAGGGATCCCTGTGGAACCACTGACACCCGACGCAGCCGACGAGGAGCATTCACCCGCTGCGTGAGCGAGCCGATCAGAAGCTGCGTCGGCTGCGGGCGAAAGGCCGGTCAGAGCGAGCTTCTGCGGTTCGTGGCGAAGGACGGCCTGCTCGTCTCGGGGACCACGGACCCGGGTCGCGGGGCCTATACCTGCCGGCGGCTCGCCTGCTTCGAGCGCGCCGTTTCTCGACGAGCGTTCAACCGCGCGCTACGGCAGACCGTCCGGGTCGATCAGAAACTGACATCCCTCTACACTTGAACACCTGATGGCCAACGAACCCGGATCGAACAGACCAAATCGGCCGATGCGGCCGCGCCAGGGTGGCGCGGGCCAGCGCCGGAAGCGGCGCGTGGTCATCGACAACGCGGCGGCACGCCCCCGTGACGCCCGACAGCAACAGCGAGAGCGCGAAGCCGCACGCCCGAAGACACCTCGTGAGGTAGCTCCGATCACGGGGCCGGTGACGGTCGAGTCCGGTGTCAGCGTTCGCGACCTCTCTCAGGCGCTCGGCGTTCCTGCACCGAAGATCATCATGTTCATGATGGGCATGGGAAAGGCCGTGACGATCACGCAGACGCTCGCCGACGAGGAAGTCGAGCTCGTCGCCGCAGAGCTCGCACCCGAGCGCGAGATCACGATCAAGCATGCGGCCGACGACGACGAAGAGCCCGAGACGTTCGAGGACAGCGAGGCCGATCTTGCCCCGCGCCCGCCCGTGGTCACGATCATGGGACATGTCGATCACGGGAAGACGACGCTGCTCGACGCCATTCGGAAGACGTCCGTCGTGGACACCGAAGCCGGCGGGATCACGCAGCACATCGGCGCGTACCAGGTCGACCACAACGGTCGCGGGATCACCTTCCTCGACACGCCCGGACACGAGGCCTTCACGGCCATGCGTGCGCGCGGCGCGAAGGTGACCGACATCGCAGTCCTCGTGGTCGCGGCGGACGACGGTGTGATGCCGCAGACGAGGGAGTCGATCTCCCATGCGCGGGCCGCCCAGGTTCCGATCGTCGTTGCCGTGAACAAGATGGACGTCCCGGACGCTGACGCCAACCGCGTGCGCAGCGAGCTTTCCACCGAAGGCCTGCAGCCCGAAGAGTGGGGCGGAACGACCCAGTTCTCGGATGTCTCGGCCAAGCAGGCCGAGAATCTCGACGACCTGCTCGAGAAGGTCTTGCTCGTGGCGGATGCAGAGCTCGTCTTGACCGCGAACCCGAAAGCCGAGGCCTCGGGCCCGATCATCGAGTCGCGGCTCGACGTCGGCCGCGGCCCCGCGGCGACGATGCTCGTCCATCGCGGCACACTCCGTGTCGGCGACGCGATCGTCGCCGGAGACGCGTGGGGCAAGGTGCGCGCCCTCTACAACTTCCGCGGCGACAAGGTGCAGGAAGCACGGCCCGGTGACCCCGTCGAGATCCTCGGCTTCGACAAGCCGCCGCCTGCGGGCGAGCTCGGGCGAGTCGTCGAGAACGAGCGCCGCGCGCGCGAGTTCGCGAACGCGCGCGGTGAGCGATTGCGCCGCGAGCAGCTCGCGCAGGGCTCACGCGGCGTCACGATCGAGGGGCTCTATGAGCAGATGCAGGCCGGTGCGATCCAGGATTTGAACCTCGTTCTCAAGGGCGACGTCGTCGGGTCGGTCGAAGCGGCCGTCTCGGAGCTCGGGAAGATCAAGCACCCGGAAGTGCGCGTCAACGTCATCCATCAGGGAGTCGGCGGCATCACCGAGGGAGACATCATGCTTGCCTCGGCCTCCGGCGCTACGGTCGTCGGCTTCAACGTCCGCCCGAACGCCGAAGCACGTGCTCTCGCAGCGCGCGAGGGAGTCGAGATTCGCACCTACCGCGTCATCTACCAGCTGACCGAAGACATTGAGCAGGCTCTCGTCGGAATGCTTAAGCCTGTCGAGACCGAGGAGACCCTCGGCGAGGCAGAGGTTCGGCAGCTCTTCAAGGTCTCGAGGCTCGGCACGATCGCGGGGTGCATGGTCACGAGCGGCGTCATCCGCCGCAGCGCTCAGGCACGGGTGATCCGCGACGGCACGGTCATTCAGGAGTCGACGATCACCCAGCTCAAGCGGTTCAAGGATGACGCTAGGGAAGTCGCCGAGGGCTTCGAGTGCGGGATCCTCCTCGACGGCTTCAACGACGTGAAGGAAGGCGACGTCATCGAAGCCTTCGAGACACGCGCGGTCGAGCGGACGACGCTCACCGAGCCGCCTACCGCCGCCTAGCGATTCCGCCGCCCGGCAGTGGGCACCGGATACGTAGGCATTCTGAGCGTCGAGCTGCACTTTCCCGAGAGCAGCTCGCTCAAGGGCAAGCGCAAGTACGTCAAGTCTGCGAAGGCCCAACTCCAGAACCGCTTCGGAGCCTCCGTCGCGGAGGTCGATCATCACGAGCTATGGCAGCGTGCCCGCCTGACGCTTTCGTGTGTCACTCGGGAATACCGCGAGGCGGAACATTTGCTGGACGATGCAGAGCGCTTCCTGTCGGGTCAGGACTTCGAGCTCGTGCGGAGCGAGCGCGACATCGTCACGCTCGACTAGGCGATGCCCTGGCCGACGAGTGCAGCGCCCGCGACGAGGAGCACGGCGCCGACGGTCCGAAGAAGTTGCCGTTCGTCCAAGCGTCCAGTGAGCCGCGCACCGAGGATCGAGCCCGGAACGGAGGATGCCGCGCCGACGCCGAGAAGCGTCCAGTCGACACCACCGCCGGTCAGGTGCCCGACCAGCCCGGCGACACCGAGACAGAACCCGACGGCAACGTTCGTGCCGACGGCCCGGAATGCATCTGCTCCCACGAAACGAAGTAGCGCAGGCAGTCTCAACGCGCCGAGAATGAGCCCGACGAATCCGCCCAACAGCCCGATCACCGCTCCGGTCACGACCGCCGTACGCGCACTCGGAGGTCCTTCACCCGCAGCTCGCTGCACGGATGCCTTCGGCCGAATCAGGTCGATCCCGAAGACGACGAGAGTCGCGCCGATGGCGATCAACAGGGCATCGGCCGGGACCTCGGCAGAGACCAGCGCACCCGCCGCGGCTCCCGCCATCGAAGGCGGCGCCATCCAGGCGAAGAGTCGCCAATCGATACGGCCCGCGCGAATGTGGGTCACGGCAGCCGCAAGGGCGGAAAGTGCCGAAATCCCGATGTTCGCCCCGGCCCCGCAGCCGGGCTCGAGGCGGCGAGCACGACGACGGGCAGGCGAATGTTCCCCAGAATCAGGCCGACGAGACCGCCCGCAAGCGCAGTGGCGAAGCACCAGAGTCCGACGGCTACCAGGAGGAGGGCGTGCAGTCGCTTGAATATCCCCGATGACGGATCGCATGCGTCGCGTGAACGAGTCCGTCCGGCAGGTTCTGTCGGAGGCTGTCGGCCAGCTCAAGGACCCCCGAATTGGCTTCGTGACGGTGACGGGGGTGGAGACCTCGGCCGACCTCAGGCATGCGCGCGTCTTCATCTCGGTCCTCGGTGCGGAGCGGAAACGCGCCCAGACGCTCGCCAGCCTGGAGCGGGCCCATTCGGTGCTCCAGGCGCAACTTGCACGCGAGCTACGGATGAAGCGAACCCCACAACTCGCCTTCGAGTACGATCCGTCCGTCGAACGCGGGGTCCGCATGACGAAGCTGATCGATGAGCTCGCCCCAGACGACAGCGAGTGATCTGACGGCGGTCGCGGACGCGATTCGCGATCACGACCGGTTCGTCATCACGACTCACGAGAACCCCGACGGGGATGCGCTCGGGTCATTGCTCGCCTCGAAGCTCGCACTCGAGCAGCTGGGCAAGGACACGGTCATGGTCCTCCACGGTGACGCCCCGCTGCCGAACGAATACGGGTTCATGAAATTGGGCGACCTGCAGCGACGTTGGCCGGATGACGTCTCGGAGCGGGTACTGCTCGCTGTCGACTGTGCCACCGAGAGCCGAATCGCCGATCCCGAGGTGCTCGGGCGAGTGCCACTCTCGATCGACGTCGACCATCATCACGACAACACTCGTTTCGGGCGCATCAACCTGATCGTGGCCGACGCCTCGTCGACGGGCGAAGTGCTGCGCGATCTCTTCCGCGAGCTGAACGTCGATCTGACCCCGGAGATCGCCGAGGCGCTCTACATCGCCCTGGTGACCGACACGGGACGCTTCCAGTACACGAACACCACTCCGAAGGCGCTCAGGCTCGCCGCTGAGCTCGTCGACGCCGGCGCCAATGTGCATCGCGTGTTCCAGGGGGTCTATGAATCCGTTGAGTTCGCCAAGCTGAAGCTGCTCGCCCGCGCACTCGAACGGGCGAAGGTGTTCGAAGGCGGCCGGATCGTCGTCTCGTACCTCTTCCGGACGGACTTCGCCGAGGTCGGCGCCGCCGAGCCTTACTCGGAAGGAATCATCGACTTTCTCAGAGCGGTCGAAGGCGCCGACATGGCTGTGCTCATTCGAGAGCCCCCCCGCCAGGATGGTCCGTCACGACGGGTGAGCCTGCGCGCGAGCATCGACGAGCTCGACGTGTCCGCGATCGCTCGCAAGTCGGGAGGAGGGGGGCACCGTCAGGCGGCGGGCTTTTCGAGTGAGGCCTCCATCGAGGAGATCACGGACTTCGTGCGCCGGGAGTTCCTTGCCTCCTCGCGCGCTTAACCCGGCCGGCATCGTCCTCGTCGACAAGCCGGCGGGGCCGACGTCCTTTGCGATCGTCGCAGAGCTGCGCCGAAAGACAGGTGCGCGCACCGGCCACGCGGGAACTCTTGACCCATTCGCCACAGGTCTGTTGCTCTTGTTGTCGGGATCGGCAACTAAGCTGGCACAATGCTTCGTCGGTCTGGACAAGCGCTACCTCACGGACATCGACCTGACCGCGCGCACGTCGACCGGAGACCTCGAGGGCGAGGTCGTCGAGCAACAGGCCGTTCCGAAGGACGACGAGCTGGAGGCACGGCTCGAGCGCCTCCGGGGCGAGGTGGAGCTGCCGATTCCTGCTGTCTCTGCAGTGAAGATCGGCGGTGAGCGCGCCTACAAGCTCGCCCGGCGCGGCGTCGAGGTCGAGATGCCGCTCCGACGATCGCGGGTAGATGCGCTCGACGTCATCACGTATACGGGAGAGGAGGTCCAGCTTGATCTCCGGGTCAGCTCCGGCACCTACGTGCGGGCAATCGCCGACGCACTTGGCGGGCATTGCCGGACGCTGCGCCGCCTGGAGATCGGCCCCTTCTCGGTCGACGAGGCCGATCTCGACCGGTTCATTTCGCCCGATCAAGCGCTGGCTCGCCTGTGAAGGTCGCGCGGCGTCCGGAAGAGCTCGAGTCTGGCCGACGCATCGCTGCCGTCGGCAGCTTCGACGGGGTGCATCTCGGTCATCGCCGCGCACTCGAGACTGCTATCGCCGCAGGGAAACCGGTCACGGTCGTCACGCTGTGGCCGCACCCTCGACTCGTGCTCGGCAACCACGTGGAGCTGCTTTCGACGCTCGAGCGGCGTCTCGAGTTGCTGGAAGAGGCAGGCGTGGACGAGACGCTCGTCGTCGAGTTCACTCCCGGTCTCGCCGATCGGGAGCCGACAGAGTTTGCCGACTCGATCCTTCGACAGATCGGCGCCGAGATCATCGTCGTCGGCGAGAACTTCCGTTTCGGTCGTGGCGCGGCAGGCGACCCCGGCCTGCTGGCGCAGCTCGGCTTCGACGTTCGCACGGTTCCTGTGCTGCCCGGGATCTCCTCGACTGCGATCCGAGGTCTGCTTCGCGACGGCGACGTCGTCAAGGCGGCGGCGCTCCTCGGTCGTCCGGCTGAGATCGAGGGCACGGTCGTGCTCGGCGACCAGCGCGGGGGGACGCTCGGGTACCCGACGGCCAACCTCGCCGCTCCCGCAGAGCTGGTCGTCCCGGCCTACGGCATCTACGCAGGGTCCGCGATCGGGCACCGCGCTGCCATCTCGATCGGCGTCAACCCACACTACGGCGGCGACGAGCGGCGAATCGAGCCGCATCTCCTCGACTTCGAGGGCGATCTTTATGGCCAGCGCCTCGTCGTCGAGCTGTGGCAGCGCCTGCGCGACGAGCGGGCCTTCGCCAGCGAGGAGGAGCTCGTTTCCCAGATCACGCACGACGTTGCCGACACGCGGGCTGCCCTGCGTCCCATCTGAGCGCGGCACAAGTTCCAAGCCGCGCCGGCATTTCATGAATGTGCAGATCGAGCCCGAGAGAGCGGAGCTCGTACGTTGCGCCGCCTGCCACTGCCTTTACGAGCCCGCGTCGGCGACGCAGCTAGCATCCGCCGGAGACGGATGCCCCGAATGCGGCGGAACTGCCTGGCTGGCCGTGCGTGTGCCGGTCGACCAAACCGATATGTCTTTCAAACAGTAAGAATCCTTGCAAAGAGCGGCACGCAAGTTTCCGCAAAGAGCGGAGTCTTCTTTGCACGTGGAGTCGGATTCGGGAGACGAACCTTGAACCTCACAGTGCTCGAAAGCGTGCGCTGTCTCGAGTGTGGCGCGGTCTATGCGAAACCGTCGAGCGGGGGAACCGTTCGCGCGAACCCAGGCTGTCCCGACTGTGGGTACGTCGGCTGGGTCGCGGCGGGGCTGGTCGGCTCCTTTTCCTTCACCGAAACGTGGTCGCCGCCCCATTTCGACGAGGGTCGCCTGCCGCACCAGCACGGCTGACGACGCTCACGCCGCCGAAATAGTGGTGAGGCGCCGGCCAACGCCGGACCGAACGCCCGCACGCTTCTAGCTCGTCGAGTGCGGCGGCGTCGACGCCCGGCTCGGCGTGGAGGATGCTCGGAGCAGGATGGAACCGCGGCCGTACGACTGCAGCGGCTGCCGATAGTCCTTCATCGAGGATGCCCGCGATGACGCCGAGAAGAGCGGTGCGCAGGCGGGTGCCGCCCGCGGCGCCTCCGGCGAGTGCGAGTGCTTCACCGTCGAATGCCAGCAGGGGCGCCATCATGCTCTGCATCCGCCCACCGGGGACGAGCGCGCCTCGGAGCAGGTCGGCTTCGCCGAGCATGCTGTTCAGGTGCAGGTCTCGGCCCGGGAGGAAGTCGCCCGAGCCGAGACCGAGACTCGATGTGACGACACAGGCATTGCCGTCGCCATCGACGACGGCGATGTTCGTCGTGTCACCGTCCGCCTCGAGCGCATCCGAGAACACGTCGACGAGCGCCAGCACTCGAGCGGTTTCGTCGAGGCCTCGCAGCCGGGGGAGACTCCGGATCGTCTCCGGCATGCGCGACAGGCCGCCGCGCGTCGCGATGCGCCACGAGTTGTAGGCGACCTTGACCGGCTCGCCCCAGCTCGGCTCGTACGCGCCGAGATCTGTGGGGTTGAGCAGACCGCCGCGCTCCGACGAAAGAGCGAGCAGCTCTGCCGCGAGCGAGCCTCGGTAGACGGTTGCAGGATCAGCAGCCAACTCCTCGAGAGCGCCGGCGAGCCCGGGTTGTTCGAGTCGCTCGCCTGCTTGCAGCAACCGACCTTGCGGTGCGTAGATGTCAGCACCCTCGTTCATGGTCATCACGGGGGCGAGCATCGCGAGACAGGCTGCGTGCGCCGGCGGAAACTCGACACCGTCTCGCGCGAGGCGAGCCGCGGGCTCCACGAGCAGCGGCCAGGGCAACCGTCCGTGTCCGCGCGAAAGAGCCTCGAGACCGGCAGGCAATCCGGGGACTGCACATGACGCCGCGCCGACTGCGTAATGGACGAGCTCGGCGCCGAAGGGGACGTCGAGGTGGATGAGCTCGGCGTCCCGCGGCTCGTCACCCAAACCAGGCACCGCGACGAAGCAGTCGAGATTGCGAACGCGGCCGGTTGCGCGCTCGAAGTAGACGGCGTGGCCTCCGCCCAGCAGTCCGGTCATGACCGTCTCGGCGACGCACGATGCGAGTACCGCCGCCACCGCAGCATCAGCCGCGTTGCCGCCGTCCTCCAGAATCTCGATTCCTGCAGCCACCGTCGCCGGATGGCCGCCCGCCACAGCCGCCTGCATATCCACCAGAAGCTACCGCGCGGGCGCCTGCCGCCGTCGGTAGTTTGACGGTGTGGTGGATGCAGCCGCACAGCTGCCGCTGGTGCATGCCCGCGGACTGGTCAAGAGTTTCGGCGAGCTCGTGGCCGTGGACGGCGTCGACTTCGACGTCCAGCGAGGCGAGGCTTTCGGCTTTCTCGGACCGAACGGGGCCGGCAAGACGTCGACGATGCGAATGATCGGGTGCGTCTCACCGCCCTCGGGCGGGACGCTCCGCATTCTCGGCCTCGATCCCGTGACGCAAGGCGCGGAAATCCGCGCGAAGCTCGGCGTCGTCCCGCAGCAGGACACGCTGGACACGGAGTTGACGGTACGCGAGAACATCATCATCTACGGCCGCTACTTCGGCCTGCCGCGCAGCGACCTCGGCAAGCGGGCCGACGAGCTCATCGATTTCGTTCAGCTGAACGACCGTGCGAACGACAAAGTCGAGCCGCTGTCCGGCGGTATGAAGCGCCGTCTGACGATCGCGCGGTCGCTCGTGAACGATCCTGAGGTTCTGCTCCTCGACGAGCCGACGACCGGGCTCGATCCGCAGGCACGCCACACCGTCTGGGACCGACTCTTCCGCTTGAAGCAACGCGGCGTCACGCAGATCTTGACGACGCACTACATGGACGAGGCGGAACAGCTCTGCGACCGGCTCGTTGTCATGGACAGGGGCAAAATCGCAGCCGAGGGCTCACCGCAGGAGCTCATCCGCCGCTACTCCACGCGTGAGGTCGTCGAGCTTCGCTTCCGCGCGGAGAACCGTCCAGAAGAGGTGGCGGACGAGCTCAAGTCGCGCCTCGACGGCTCGGTGCGGAGGCTCGAAGCGCTGCCGGACCGACTGTTGCTCTACACCGATGACGGCGACGCTACCGCAACGCATGTCCACGAATTCGATCTGAAGCCGGAAAGCGTCCTCGTCCGCCGCTCCACGCTTGAGGACGTCTTCCTCCATCTGACAGGGCGAACGCTGGTGGACGATTGAGCAGCCTCGCGCTGCCGCTCCGCGTCTTCGAGTACTGGCTCATGCAGTACCGGCGCGTGTGGCGTGGCACGGCGATCACGAGCGTCATCAACCCTGTCTTCTACCTCGGCGCGCTTGGCATCGGGCTCGGGACGCTCGTGAACAAGTCGTCCGGCAACTCGCTCGGCGTTCCTTACATCGACTTCGTCGCGCCCGGCATGCTCGCGGCGACCGCGATGACCGTGGCCTCCGGTGAGGCGTCGTGGCCGGTGATGGGATCGATCAAGTGGACGAGACAGTACTTCGCCATGCTGGCCACGCCCCTTGGAACGCGAGACATCGTGCTCGGGCATCAACTCTGGATGACGGCGCGTGTCGCGATGACGAGCGCCGTCTACCTCGCGGTGATCGCAGCGTTCGGGGGAGTCGACTCACCGTGGGGCATTCTCGCGTTGCCCGCGGCTGTCCTGCTCGGTGCGGCTTTCACGACACCGTTCGCGGCCTATGCGGCGACGCGTGACAGCGACGCCGCGTTCGTTCCGGTCAACCGCTTCATCGTCGTGCCGATGTTTCTCTTCTCCGGAACGTTCTTCCCGGTGTCGCGGCTGCCTCAGGCGCTCGAGTGGCTCGCCTATGCCACACCCCTCTGGCACGGCGTCGAGCTCTGTCGCATGTTCACGCTCGGCAACGTGGATGCGTTGCGAGCTCTCGGTCACACCGCCTATCTGTTGCTGTTCGTAGTGGTCGGCTTCATCTGGGCCCAGCGCACCTATGCGGAGAGGCTGCTCAAGTGACGGCGGCGGCGTTCGCAGGCAGCCGGGGCCGCCTGCTCTTCGAGCGGAACCTCATGGTCTATCGCCGCGCGTGGCTGATCATCTTCTCCGGCGTCTTCGAGCCGCTCTTCTATCTCTTCTCGCTCGGGATCGGCCTGGGGCACTTCGTCGGGAAGGTGCCGGGGCCGGATGGGCGGCTCATCAACTATGCGAGTTTCGTCGCACCGGCGCTGCTCGCCTCCGCGGCAATGAACGGCGCAATCTACGACGCGACGAACGTGTTCTGGAAGCTGAAATACATCAAGACGTACGACGCTGTGCTCTCGACGCCGATCGGGCCAGCGGACGTCGCGGTCGGCGAGACGGCGTGGGCGCTGTTCCGGGGGTTCCTCTACGCGGTCTCGTTCATGGCGGTTGCGGGAGCACTGGGCCTGATCGAATCCGTCTGGGGTCTGCTCGCGCTTCCGGGCGCCGTGCTGATCGGCTTCACGTTCGCAGGCATTGGCATCGCTGCGACGACGGCCATGCGCACCTGGCAGGACTTCGAGCTGATCTCGCTCGTCCAGCTGCCGATGTTCCTCTTCTCGGCGACCTTCTTCCCGATCTCGACGTATCCGGAAGCCGCGCAGTGGGTCGTCCGCTGCTCGCCGCTCTACCACGCGATCGAGCTCTTGCGCGCGCTCAATCTGGGAACCGTGGGATGGGCTCAGCTAGTGAACGTCGCGTATCTCGCGGCCCTCGGAAGCGGCGGCCTCTACGTCGCGCAGCGCCGCCTCGGCAAGCTCCTGCTCAAGTAGATCGTTGCTACCCTGTCCGCCGACCGCAGCCGCGGCTTTCCGCCTGCTTCCGGCGGATTGCTGGGACTGACGACTACGGAGGTGAGATGGGCCTTACGAAGGAAGTCAAGCAAGAGATCGTCCAGCAGCACGGGGCGAGCAAGGAAGACACGGGGTCGACGAAGGTGCAGATCGCACTGCTCACGAAGCGGATCAACGATCTGACCGAGCACCTGCGTGCACATCCAAAAGACCACTACTCCCGACGTGGGCTGCTCAAGCTCGTGGGCCGTCGCCGCCGTTTTCTCACCTATCTCCAGAAGCATGATCTGGAGGGATATCGGGCACTGATCAAGGAACTGGGGCTGCGCAGGTAGCCCTGATAAAAAGCACGCCCGAACCAGACTGAAGTCTGGCACGGGAAGACCAGGAAGGGTGGAGATTCGAGCGAGCGCCGATCCGACGCTGACTCGAGTCCCCACTCTCCCGTTAGAGCAGAGTGGAGGACAACTGATGGCAATTGCCACCGAACGCAGGGCCGACGTCAGTGTGACGATCGGCGGGCGCGAGATCACGTTCGAAACCGGGAAGTTGGCGAAGCAGGCGGATGGTTCTGTCGTCGTTCGCTCCGGTGACACGATGGTGCTCGCGACGGCCCAGGGGCGGATGGAACCGCGCGAAGGCGCGGATTTCTTCCCGCTCACCGTTGACGTCGAAGAGCGGATGTACGCGGCCGGGAAGATCCCCGGCGGCTTCTTCAAGCGTGAAGGACGGCCGACCGAACGAGCCATCCTCACCGCCCGCATGATCGACCGGCCGATCCGGCCGCTTTGGCCAAAGGGCTACAAGAACGAAACGCAGGTGATCTGTACGGTGTTGAGCGCCGACCTGGTTACCGCGCACGACATCCTCTGCATCAACGGCGCGTCTGCGGCGCTGATGCTCTCGCCGATGCCGTTCCTCGGCCCCGTCGGGGCAGTCCGGATTGCGATCATCGACGACGAGCTCGTCGTCAACCCGACGCTCCCCGAGGTCGATGAGCACAAGGAGCTCGACCTGATCGTCGTCGGTACGCCCGACGCGCTCACGATGGTCGAAGCCGGCGCGAACCAGGTCTCGGAGGAGAAGCTCCTCGAGGCCCTCGATCTCGCGCACGACGAGATCAGGAAGATCTGTGAGGTGCAGGTGGACCTTCAGCGCCAGGCGGGCAAGGCGAAGTGGCTCGACGACGGCGTGACGGAGGAGGTCGAGCAGGAGTTCGGCGACAAGATCCGCGAGCGGATCAGCGCCGAGGGCCTGCGCGCTGCCGACGCCGTCATCGAGGAGGCGCTCGGCGAGCTGAGCATGGACTCGACCGAGGAGGACGTCCTGCGGCAGGTGCAGCGCAAGATGAGCCTGGCTGCACTGCTCGAGCGGACAAGGCTCGAGCTCGTCCTACAGCCGGTGCGTGAACAGTTCGAGACCGATCTGCGCGCGCTCACCGACGCGGAGCAGGACTCGAAGGAGCTCAAGTCCGCAAAGCGTCAGCTTCTGTTCGACCGCATCATCGAGACGGTTAAGCTGCCGTTCCCGGTGGGCCCGTCGGTCGGCGACGGCGAAGCGGTCACGGCGAAGGACTCGATTACGAAGAGCTACGTCAAGAAGGCCGCCGAGGCGGTCTACAAGGAGCTCGTTCGCCGGAAGATCGCGGTCGACAAGCACCGCCCGGACGGCCGAAGCCCCGAAGAGATCCGGCCGATCGAGTGCGAGGTGGGAGTCTCACCGCGCGTGCACGGCTCGGGCCTCTTCACCCGTGGGCAGACGCAGATCATGTCGCTGCTGACTCTCGGCACCGCGAAGGAAGGCCAGCGGATCGACGACCTCTCGCTCGAGAGCGACCGCCGCTTCATGCACCACTACAACTTCCCGCCCTACTCGGTCGGGGAGACGGGCTTCATGCGCGGGCCGAAGCGCCGTGACATCGGTCACGGTGCGCTCGCGCAGCGTTCGCTCGAGCCGGTGATCCCGGCCACGGAGGACTTCCCGTACACGATCCGGATCGTGTCCGAGACGCTCGAGTCGAACGGCTCGTCGTCGATGGGCTCGGTCTGCGGCTCGACGCTCGCGCTCATGGACGCAGGTGTGCCGATCAAGGCACCGGTGTCCGGCATCGCGATGGGCCTCGTCAAGGAGGGCGACGACTACGTCATCCTTACCGACATCCAGGGCGCCGAGGACCATCTCGGCGACATGGACTTCAAGGTCGCCGGGACCCGCGAAGGAATCACCGGCCTGCAGATGGACATCAAGATCACCGGCGTGACGCGGGAGATCATGCAGGCCGCGCTCGAGCAGGCCAAGCGGGCGCGCGAGATCATCCTCGACAAGATGCTCGAGGCGATCCCGGAGGTGCGGACCGAGCTGAACGAGAACGCACCGCGCATCTCGACCGTGAAGATCGACCCGGAGAAGATCGGCATGGTGATCGGCAAGGGCGGCGAGACCATCCGCGGGCTCGAGGCCGACCACGAGGTGCAGATCGACATCGAGGAAGACGGCACGATCCTGATCTACGCGACCGACGGCCAGAAGGCGGCCTCGGCGATCGCGGCGGTCGAAGCCCTGACGAAGGAGCCCGAGGTCGGAGACGAGTTTCGCAATGCGAAGGTCGTCAAGACGACGCAGTTCGGCGCATTCGTCGAGCTCAAGAAGGGCACCGACGGCTTGCTCCACGTCTCGAACGTGGGCCCGGGCCGGGTCGGCCACATCGAGGACGTCATCAATCGCGGCGACATCCTCGACGTGCTCGTGCAGGAGGTCGACAAGGCACGCGGCCGGATCGGTCTCAAGCTGATCCAGAAGCACGAGAACGGCAACACGGTCACTCCCGAAGAGCTGATCGAGCGGGCGAAGGACGCTCCGCCGCGTGAGCCGAGTGAGGACCGTCCGCCGCGCGGTGGCGATCGCGGGGGCCGCGGCGGTGGCGGCCGCGACCGCGAGCGCCGCTAGGCTCGCGCCGACAAGCAGACGAAGCGAGGGCGGCCGAAAGGTCGCCCTCGTCGTTTCGGCCTGAAGTCGGCGCAAACGCGCGCGCCCTACGGCGGTATCGTCGACCGCGAGGGTGGCGGGTGTTCACCCCACCCTGAAGGGTGGGGGTGCGCGGTGCGCGGTGGGCACTCGGCCTGGCGGCCTAGGATTGACTCATGCTTCGGTTGCAGCACGTCACCTTCTCCTGCGAAGACCCGGCGCGAGTTGCGGAGTTCTGGGCGGCGCTTCTCGGCTACGAGCGAGCTCCGGCCGGCGCGAGCTGGATCGCCACCGATCCGCACGAGGAAGACGTGCGGCTCCTCTTCAACAAGATGGCCAAGTCCGAGACCATCGACGTGCCGATCCACCTCGACATCAACGTGCCGGACCGCGAGGCCGAGCTCGCGCGGGTCCTCCAGCTCGGCGGCAGCCTCGTCGAGACGAAGTCGTACGAGATCGGTGAGCTTTCCGACACCACTACGATCATGCGCGACCCCGAGGGGAACGGTTTCTGCCTGGAGGGCCTGCCAAACACGAAGCGCGCGCACATCTGGAACATCACCTTCGCGTGCGCCGAGCCTCGCCCGCTGGGGCGCTTCTGGGCCTTCGCGCTCGACTGGCCCGGCGAGGACATCGACGAATCGATCCTCCAGAAATTCCGAGACGCGGGAGTGGGTGAGCCGGAACTCAGCGGCTTCCACCTGGTGAAGGCGCCGAACGGTGGCCGGCCTCGCTTCTACTTCCACCGGCGCGAGAAGTCGAGGCCCGAGTCGTACCCGATTCATCTCGACTTCGCCGCAGATGATCGCGAGGCGGAGATCGAACGGCTCGTGCAGGCGGGCGCGTCGGTTGTCGAGACGAAGCAAGGGACGAACCTAACGTTCACAGTCCTCCGCGATCCCGAAGGAAATCCCTTCTGCGTCGGCTAGCCGGCACGGCTCGAGACATGCTGCAGCTACTCAACATCACGTTCTCATGCAGCGATCCCGGCCGTCTCGCCGAGTTCTGGGGGACGCTACTCGACTACGAGCGCGCTCCCGCAGGTGACAGCTGGATCGCGACAGACCCGCGCGGGGAGGGGACGCGCCTTCTCTTCAACCGAATGGAGAAGTCCGAGACGATCGAGGTGCCGATCCACCTCGACGTCAACGTTCCGGACCGAGAAGCGGAGCTCCAGCGGATCCTCAAGCTCGGCGGTCAGCTCGTCGAGACAACCTCGCACAGCATCGGCGAGCTCGCCGAGACCTGGACCGTGATGCGGGACCCGGAACGAAACGGCTTCTGCATCCAGTCCCCGCCGAATACGCCGCCGCACCGCTATATCGGCAACGTCACGTTCTCCTGCGCGGAACCGCCCCAGCTCGGGGCGTTCTGGGCGAAGGCGCTCGGCTGGCCCGAGGAGGAGATCGACGAAAACTTCTCGCAGCAGCTCCGCAAAGCCGGCGTCGACGAACGGGAGCTCAGCGCCCTCTACGCCATCAGACCCCCGAACGAGGGTAGACCCCGGTTCCTCTTTCAGCGGCGCGAGAAGTCGCGGCCCGCCAGTTACCCGATTCACCTCGACTTCCGCACCGAGGATCGAGAGGCAGAGATCGAGCGCCTCGAGTGTGCCGGGGCGTCAGTCGTCGAGACGAAGAAGGGCGTGAACGTCACTTTCACGGTTCTGCGGGATCCCGATGGGAACCCGTTCTGCGTCAGGTAGAAGTCGAATAGCCCGTAGGGGAGCCGGACCATGCGGCCGTCGCGCCCGGCCGGGATAATGCCGGGGTGCAGAAATACGTTCTCTCCGAGCTCGACTCGGGCGAGCGAGTCATCTCGGAACGGATCCCGAATGTCCGCTCGGTCGCCCTCGGTTTCTGGATCGGCGCCGGCTCGCGTGACGAGACGGACGCCAAGGCCGGCGCGTCGCATTTCATCGAGCATCTTCTGTTCAAGGGATCACGCGCCTACACCGCGCAGCAGATTGCGGAGATCTTCGACGGTCTCGGCGGAGAGCTCAACGCGGCCACCTCGAGGGAGCACACGATGGTCTACGCACGCGTGCCCGATGGACACGTGCAAACCGCGCTCAACGTCATGACCGACATGGCGTTCGCCCCGAGCTTCACCGACCTCGACTCGGAACGGGCCGTGGTGCTCGAGGAGATCGCGATGTACGAAGACACGCCGCAAGAGCTCGTGCACGATCTCTTCTCGGAGGCCGTCTTCGGCCGCCATGCGCTCGGGCGCCCGGTGATCGGCACCGCAGACGTGATCTCCTCGGTGACGAAACGAGTGCTCTCCACCTATCACCGCCAGATGTACGCGGGCGGCAACGTCGTCATCGCGGCAGCCGGAAACGTCGAGCACAACAAGTTCCTGCGCATGCTCCAGCGCGCGCAAAGCCAGCAGCGCCCGCCGGCGGGTGGGCCGCGCATCCGACGGCCGCTCGTCAAGGCGCCGCCGCCCGGCTTCCGGTTCGCCAAGAAGGACACGGAGCAGTACCACGTCTGCCTCGGCGCACCCGGCATCGCGCGCTCCGACCCTCGTCGTTTCGCCGCGTCGATCCTCGATGCCATCCTCGGCGGTTCCGCGTCGTCTCGACTCTTCCAGGAGATCCGCGAGAAACGCGGCATGGCCTACTCCGTCTATTCATTCGCCTCGCAGTACACCGACACGGGCCTGGTCGGCATCTACGCCGGCACGCGGGCCGAGAACCTCGGGCCTTGCGTGGACATCGCGGCCGAGCAGTTGGCCGACATCGCCGCCGGCAACCTCCGGCCCGAGGAGATCTCGCGCGCCAAGGAGAACCTGAAGGGACGGATCATGCTCTCGATGGAGTCCACCTCGAACCGGATGAGCAGGCTCGGGAAATCGCTCATCACCGACACCGAACTGCTCTCCTTCGAGCGCATCATCGCGGAGCTCGAGGCGGTCGAGGCAGACGAGGTGGCAGATCTCGCAGGGCTTCTGTTCACACCCGAGAAACTGTCGATCTCGGGTATCGGCCCCAGCGAGCGCGTCTTTCGTAGCGCGGCGCGCCGCATCAATCCCGCCGTGCTCGCGCGCGCCGCGTGAATATCCGAAAAATGCTGCACATCTTCCGCGGGCCGGATTACTACCATCGCTTCGCTCGGTAGATGAGGATCACCCTCTACGGGCGTGGCGGCAAAGTCGGGCAGGTACTGGCCCCGGCCCTGGAACAGGCAGGCCACGAGCTCGTCTCACTCGACGCCGCCGAGGCCATGATCGACTTCACCGCCCCCGACGCGGTCGAGGCGAACGTGGACGCGGCGCTCGAACGTGGAGTCCCCTCCGTGATCGGCACGACGAGCTTCGACGAGGTGAAGGTCGATGCGCTCGCGTGCGAGCGGGGAGTGGCCTGCTTCCACGCGCCGAACTTCGCGCTCGGCGCGGTGCTGATGATGCGCTTCGCACAGGAAGCGGCACGGCACATGCCGCGCGCCGAGATCGTCGAGCTGCACAACGAGGCAAAAAAGGACGCACCTTCCGGGACGGCGAAAGCCACGGCGCGCCTCATCGGTCGAGACCCCGCAATCCATTCGGTTCGCCTGCCGGGTCTCGTTGCCCACCAGGAGGTGCTGTTCGGCGGCGACGGCCAGCTCCTGACGATCCGGCACGACACGTTCTCGCGAGACGCGTTCGTTCCGGGCGTCCTACTGGCCCTCGCGCGGCTCGAGACGCTGCCGCCGGGTCTGACCGTTGGATTGGACGCGCTGCTCTGACCATCTCCCGTGCGACGGTCGCGGACCTGCCGAAACTCCTGCCGCTCGTCCGCGCATACTGCGACTTCTACGACGTCTCGCCGAGCGACGACGACCTGCTCGAGCTCTCGCGGGCTCTCATCGCAGATCCAAACCGTGAAGGGATCCAGCTGATCGCCCGTGACGACGCGAACTCGGCGGTCGGGTTCGCGACGGTCTACTGGAGCTGGGACACCCTCAGCGCCGCACGCGTCGGGAACATGCACGACCTCTTCGTCGCCCCTGACGCGCGCGGAACGGGTCTTGCGGACAGGCTCATCGCCGCGTGCCTCGACGAGTGCCGGCAGCACGGTGCAGCGAAGCTCGGGTGGCAGACCGCACACGACAACGCACGCGCACAGCGTGTCTACGACCGCGTCGGCGCTCAGCGCGAAGAATGGGTCGACTACTGGCTCAGCGTGCGACCGTAACGCCGACCGGTTCGTTCGAGCCCGACGCTCTCGTAGAAGGCATGCGCGTCGTTCCGGCGCTCCGCCGTCGTCACGAAGAAGACAGCGCAACCTCTCGCCGTCGCCTCCGTCTCGAGCGTTTCGACGAGCTGCCGCCCGATGCCCTGGCCGCGGTGCGACTCCAAGACGACGAGTGCACCGAGCCTGCCGGCCGGGCGTTCGTGCTCGATCGTCGGGGAGACGTGCAGGTGCGCGAGACCCACCACCTCACGGTCGACTTCGGCGACGACGACCCGGTCGCCGACGATGACGAGTCGCTCCAGGCGTGACGCGACCGCCGCCTCCGAAGCCGGATAGCCGAGCTCCCCCAGCAGCTCCGCGATCGCCGTCGCGTCGGACGCCCGCGCGTCTCTGATCGTCGAAGGCACGTGAGTAGACTAGTGGCCGTGCTCGGCGAGGTACTGACCGCAATCGTCACGCCGTTCAAGAACGACGGCGCCGTCGACTACGAACGCTTCCGTGAACTGGCGCAGCATCTGGTCGAGAACGGCTCCGACGGGATCGTCGTCGCAGGCACTACGGGTGAAAGCCCAACGCTCTCCGACGACGAACGACTAGAGCTCTTCCGCGTCGCCGTCGACGCGCTGGGTGACGGTGCCACGGTGATTGCCGGTACGGGCACATACTCAACCGCGCATTCGATTCACCTGACCCGCGCGGCGCACGAGATCGGAGTCGACGGCTTCCTCGTCGTCACGCCGTACTACAACAAGCCGCCGCCGCGGGGTATCGTCGAACACTTCAAGGCGATCGCCGCCGAGAGCGACAAGCCGATCGTCGTCTACAACATTCCCGCCCGGGTCGTGATCAACATCGAGCCGGACACGGTGCTCGAGCTGGCGGAGATCCCGACCGTGAAGGCCGTCAAGCAGGCGAATGACGACCTTGTGCAAGCCAAGCGGATCGTCGACGAGTCAGGTCTCGACCTCTACGCCGGCGACGACAATCTCATCTACTCGTTCCTGGAGCTCGGCGGCATCGGCGGCGTTTGCGTGCACACGCACGTAGTCGGGCCTCGCGTGAAGGCGATGGTAACTGCCTACCGCGAGGGCAACCCAGGAGAAGCGAAGCTCATCGACGACGAGCTCGCTCCCTCGTATGAACTGCTCAAAGTGCAGGGGAATCCAATCGCGATCAAGGCCGCGCTGAACCTGCTCGGCCACGAGGTGGGCGGCCTGCGCCTACCGCTCGTCTCGGCGAACGAGAGCGAGATCGCCGCCGTCCGAGACTGTCTCGAGCGGCTCGGCATCCTGACTCCGGTCACCGCTTAGCTCCGGCCGGTCCGCAAGGGCGAGCCCGAGCTCGTCGAGTGAATCGAGGAGGGCAAGCTCCACGTGGCGAGGCGGCAGCTTCGGCGCGGCGACGACGAGGAAGCCGACGAGCGCGCTGTTGTCGCGGCGAAGGGGCAGGGCCGCGACGATCCCGTCGCGCCCGAGCTCGACGCCGGCCGCGACGATGGCGTCGCGTCCCGACTCCGCTTCGCGCACAAGCCAACCGGTGAGCGTGCCGACGGAGGGAGGATCGTCGCCGCGAGCATGCTCGATGGTTCCACCGAGGCCGTCTTCGTCCCACGACATGAGGCCGATCCAGTCGTGCTTCCACACTCGCGCAACGGCATCGGCGAGGCGTAGGAACGCTCGTTCACGTTCGTCGCCCGTGCCGAGCGCGCGATGGAGCGCACCCCCGAGTGCAACCAGCTCGGGCCGTTCCTTGAGCTCTCCCGGGCCGGCGAGCGTGATCTTGTACGAGGTCGATGCGCCGCGGAGCTCGTCCAGCGCAGCGGCCGACAGCACGGTCGAAGGGTCACTGCCACGCTGCACCGCGACGAAGGCTCGGGCCACGATGGGGTGAAACTGCGTTCCGGCATTGCGTTCGATCTCGGTGAGCGCGGCCTCATGTGACAGACCGGCGCGGTAGGGGCGGTCCGTCGTCATCGCATCGAAGCTGTCGGCGACGATCAGGAAGTGGGACGCGAGTGGGAGGTCGTCGCCTCCGACGCCGTAGTAGCCCGCGCCCATCCATCCGCTCGTGGTGAAGCTCGACCGCGCGCGCCTGGGCCGACACGAACTCGAACCGTTGCAGCAACCGCGCGGACAGGCGTGGGTGGCGGCGCATTGCGGCCCATTCCGCTCCGTCGAGCGTGCCGCGCTTGCGCAAAAGCGACGCGTCGACGGCCACCTTGCCGAGATCGTGCAGGCGGCCGGCCCAGCGGAGACGGTCGATCTCGGAGAAGGGAAGTTGCAAGGCGCGCGCGAGGCCGTCCACGTAACCCGCCACGCGCAGTGAATGACGATAGGTCGACGGGTCGCGTTCGTCGACGATGTTCGCGAACGTCTCGAGCGCACGAAGGGTCTCGTGCTGCAAGCTCCTCAACCGCACCTGCACCTGCTGCACGGCGATCGCGACCGGCACGAGCATGACGACGTTCCAGGGATGGCCGATCGCGAGCAGGGCAAGCGCGCTCCGAGGCCGACCTCCCCGGCGCTCGAGACGAGCCGTGGCTCGAAAGTCTCTTGCCGGCGCACGACATCGAGCAGAACCGTGTGGACCGTGAGGAAAGCGAGTGCGAGTGCGACAAGGCGATCAGGTCGTCAGCAGGCGCCGGGTGCCGACCTCGCCACCGGCGAGGCGGAAGGCGAGCCCGCCCGCGCATGCGGCGATCGCCGTTGCGCTTGCGTCGAAGACAATGCCCCGCAGGGCAAGACCGCGAAAGAGACCGACTGTGACGACCCCGGCCGCCGCGACAAGTGCACCGGCCCAGGGCCGGGGACGATGAGGGCAGCCACCTGGATCGCAGCGGCGAGTCGGAAGCGCTCCCACTGCATCGGCTCGCGCGAGCGTTCCCGGTCCGACTCCTCGAACAGCTCCACGAGGATGACCGCGGCCACGAAGAGCGCGAAGGCCGTATGAGCGACGCCCGACAGCTTGGCGATCGAGATCGCGAGCACGCCAGGGCCGAGCCCGATCGTTGCCAGAGCTGAGCGAGAAGGCCGCATTCCTGCTGTATCGGTCAGGATCGGCTCCCCGCTTAGACTGGGGTGGATATGGCTGACACCTGCAGGATCATCGCTCTTGGGGGCCTCGGCGAGGTCGGAAAGAACATGACCGTCTACGAATGTGACGGCTCGATCGTCGTCGTCGACGCCGGGCTTGCCTTCCCTCGGGACGAGCACCTGGGCGTGGATCTGGTGCTGCCCGACTTCGGCTACCTGCGCGATCACGCCGACCAGATCAAAGCTGTCGTCCTGACGCACGGCCACGAAGACCACGTCGGTTCCCTGCCGTACCTCATGCGCGACGTGCCGATTCCCGAGGTGTGGGCCACGCGCCTGACGCTCGGCCTCGTGAAGTCGAAGCTCGACGAACACGGCCTGCTTCGCGCCGCGGAGCTCCGCGAGGTGCATCCCGACGACCCGCCCCGAGAGCTCGGGCCGTTCCGCATCTCTTTCATCCGCATGGCGCACTCGATTCCTGACGCCGTCGCAATCGTGCTCGAGACACCCGCCGGACGAATCGTGCACACGGGCGACTACAAGCTCGACCACACACCGGTCGACGGGCTGAAGACTGACGTCGGCCGCCTCGCGGACTTCGGCAACCAGGGCGTCGACCTCATGCTCGGCGACTCGACGAACGCCGAGCGACCCGGGTTCACCCCGTCGGAGCGAATCGTCGGCGAGGCGTTCAGGCAGATCTTCCCGCTTCGCCAGGGCCGGATCCTCCTCTCCTCGTTCGCCTCGAACGTGCACCGGATGCAACAGGCAATCGACGTCGCGGTCGAGCTCGACCGCAAGGTCTGCATCGTCGGGCGCTCGATGCGGAAGAACGCGAACATCGCGCGCAACCTCGGCTACATGAACGTGCCTGAAGGTGTGCTCGTGCGGCCGGTCGACCTCGAGGAGCTCCAGCCGCACGAGCAGTTGATCCTCTGCACCGGCAGCCAGGGAGAACCACTCTCCGCGCTGACACGCATCGCCTACAACGATCATCCCGCCATCCACGTGGAACGCGGCGACACGGTGATCATCTCGGCGAAGCCGGTCCCCGGCAACGAGTTGCGCGTCCACGACACGATCAACCAGCTGGCGAAGACCGGGGCGGAGGTCCTGCACCAGGAGATCGCGCCCGTTCACGTTTCGGGTCATGCCTGCTCGGAGGAGCTCCGCACGCTTCTGGCGCTCTTGCGACCCAGAGCGGTGATGCCCGTGCACGGCGAGTTCCGCATGCTGGCAGCGCATGCACAACTTGCCCGCGAGGCGGGAGTGCCCGCGGCGAACATCATCCTCGCCGAAAACGGGACCGTCGTCGAGCTGTCCCGCGACGGTGTCAAGATCGTCGGCGAAGTCCAGACAGGCATGTCCTTCGTGGATGGGCTCGGCGTGGGGGACGTGCACGACGTCGCGCTGCGAGACCGCCGGCGGCTGTCCGAGGATGGCGTCCTGATCGTCGTTGCCACCATCGCGGCGACGAACGGCGGCTCGGCCGGGCCGACCGAGCTGATCGCGCGCGGCTTCGGCGACGACTCCGGGGCTTTGCTCGACGAGCTGAAAAAGGAGGCGGACAAGGTTCTCGACGGCCTCTTGCGCAAGGAGATCGTGGAGATCAAGCTCATCCAGGAGCATTTGCACGATGAGCTCGGACAACTCGTCTACGACCGCACCCACCGCAGGCCGATGATCCTCCCGGTCGTGGTAGAGGTTTAGTGGTGGCCACCATTCGCGCCAGAGAGCCTGGCTGGGCCGACGTGCTGGAGGACCACGCTGCCGAGTGGTCGACCGCTCGACGCCTCGTCAGCCAGCTTGGTGCGTGCGAGGCCGCAGCACTTGCGTTCTGCCGCTTGCTCGAGCGCTGGGCGCGCGGCGACGCCTATCCGTCGACGGCAGGTGCGCGTGACGCCGCGCTGCGTCATGCGGCCGATCGCATCGAGACCGCGCTGACGGGGCTCGACCACCCGCTCGACCGGTATCTCCTCGAGCTCGAGTCCGACCGGGCCGAGGGACGATCCTGGTACGGCGGCCCCGGTGCAGGGGAGTTGCTCGAGTGGGAACCCGTGCTGAAGCGCGCTGGCGTCACCGCCAACCCGACCCGCGTCGCGCAGGCCTACCTCGAGCTCGCAGTGCTCGTCCGGGCATTGCAGGGTCTTGCGGACATGGCCCGGATCGACGCCGTGCCGGACCGCTCGTCACTCTGGGCCGGCCTCTTCGACCTGCGCGAGAACCTCGAACGCGCCTCGGTCGATCTGCGCGCACTTGCTGCGTAAACGGCCGCGCCGGCAAAGCCGCCACGGCCTCCTCTGGTCGGCGTCGCAAGCGAACGCCTTAGAACTAACCGTCGTGGGGTCGATCAACCTCGACCTCGTCGCGCGGGTCGACCGGCTTCCCCGGCCCGGCGAGACCCTGACAGGCGCGACGCTCGAACGGATACCGGGAGGCAAGGGAGCAAACCAGGCGGTCGCGGCCGCGAGGCTCGACGCCAGGGTCCGCATGGTTGGTTCCGTCGGAAAGGACGCGAATGCCGACGACGCGCTGGCCGGCTTGCGCGAAGCCGGGGTCGCCGTCGATGTCAGGGAGGTCGACGCCCCGACCGGAGTCGCGATCATTCTGGTGGGCGAGGACGGCGAGAACGTCATCGTCGTCGTCCGGGGGGCCAACGCGCTGGTGGGTGGATTCACCGCCGGCGGCAACGTGCTCTGCCAGCTCGAGATCCCGGACGACGCGGTCCGCGAGGCGCGTGCCCAGGCGCAATGGCTTTGCGTCAACGCCGCACCGGCACGACCGCTTGTCGTGGAGGCGGACCTCGTGGTCGCAAACCGTTACGAGGCGGAGCTCGTCGGCGACCAGCCGCTTGTCGCTGTGACCCTCGGGGAGGAGGGCGCAGTGCTTCTGGAGCAAGGGAAAGAAGTTGCTCGCGCCAAGCCGCCGCGAGTCGAGGCCGTCGACGGCACGGCCGCCGGCGATGCGTTCACCGCCTGCCTTGTCGTCTCGCTGCTCGCAGGGCGTGATCCCGAAGAGGCTCTTCGACGAGCATGCGCCGCAGGCGCGCTCGCGGCCTCCCGCTTCGGCGCGCAACCCTCCCTGCCGACCGCCGACGAGGTAGACGCAATACTCCGCTCGTGAGCCCGACGCCTATCCTCATCGACTGCGATCCCGGGCACGACGACGCGATCGCTCTCTTGCTCGCGCTCGCGTCACCCGAAGTCGAGATCCTCGGTGTCACGTCGGTCGCCGGAAACCAGACGCTCGACAAGACGACTGCTAACGCAATTCGGGTGCTCGAGTTCGCCGGCCGCGGGGATGTCCCCGTTGCCGCCGGTGCAGACCGGCCGCTCGTGCGCGAGCAGTCCGTCGCGTCATACGTTCACGGCGAGACAGGGCTCGACGGGCCGGATCTGCCGCCGCCGCAAAGCGAGCCGGTCGCGCAACACGCTGTCGACTTTCTCGCAGAGAAGATCCGCAACTCTGAGCGGCCGGTTACGTTGGTTCCGGTCGGACCGCTGACGAACGTCGCCTTACTGCTCGCGCTCCATCCCGACGCACGGCCAGAGCGCATCGTGCTAATGGGTGGTGCCGTCGCGGAAGGGAACGTCACGCCGGCCGCCGAGTTCAACATCTGGTGCGACCCTGAAGCGGCCGCACGGGTTTTCGCGAGCGGCATCGACGTGACGATGATCGGGCTCGACGTCACGCACAAGGCGCTCTTCACGCAGGCGCACATCGGCCGGCTTGCAGGTCGGGTGGGGGAGATGGTCACGGAATTGCTGCGCTTCTACGACACGTTTCACCGCACCGTCTACAACTTCGACGGTTCGCCGATCCACGACGCGCTCGCCGTGGCACACGTGCTCAATCCCGAGCTCGTCGGAACGCTGAAGCGCAACGTGGAAATCGACACGGAGTCAGAGCTCTGCCGCGGCCGGACGGTCGTCGACCTGTGGCAGCGCACCGATCGGGAGCCGAACGCGCACGTCGGCGTCGAAGTGGACTCGGACGGCTTCCTCGAGTTGCTCGTCGAACGCATCAACTCGTTCCAGTGAGTCTCGTCTTCGCCGCGATCGCGCCGCACGGGACACTCCCCGAGGCGCCGGTCCCGGGCGCCGAGAAGACGCACGATGCGCTTGCAGAGCTGGGTCGGCTCTTCGACGCAGCGGCACCCGAGGCGACAATCGTCATGACGCCGCATAACGTTCACGTCGAGGGCCACTTCGCAGTGGTGCTGGCCGGAACCCTCGCGGGCTCGCTCGTCGAATTCGATGCGCCGGATGTGCAGCTCTCGTGTCGGGTGGACGTCGGGCTCGCCGCGGAAGCGGTCGTGGCACTGCATGACGACGACCTGCCCGTCGTCGGCGCGAGCTTCGGCCCAAACGATCCGTCCGCTGCGACCGCACCCCTCGACTGGGGAGCTCTGATCCCGCTTTGGTTCATGGGCGGGCGTTCCGAGCCGCAGGTGCCGGCGGTCGTGGTGAGCCCCGCTCGTGACCTTTCACTCTCGGATCACGTCCGTGCGGGCCGGGCGTTGGCCCGCGCGGCCGAGGCATCCGGCAAGCGCGTCGCGCTGATCGCGAGCGCCGACCACGGACATGCCCATGACCCGGAAGGCCCCTATGGCTTCGACCCGGCGGCGGCGGAGTACGACGAGCGCATCGTCCAGCTCGTCGAGGACAACCGCCTGGACGGCGTTCTGGACCTCGACCCGGCCTTCGTGGAGGCGGCGAAGGCGGACAGCTGGTGGCAGCTGGCAATGCTCCACGGCGCACTCGGAACGGAGTGGACGGGGACCTTTCTCTCTTACGAAGCGTCAACCTATTTCGGGATGCTTTGTGCCGCCTATGCGCCTAATTAAAGGCGGGGCTATCCGGGCCGAAACCAGCCTGGTAAAGCCCTCCAGGAGAATTGCGGCTGCGGACACTCATCCTGGCGCTGATTGCGCTCGGCGGGATCTGGATTGCTCTCGTGATCCAGCGAGGCCACGACGCCCCAGCGGCGTCGTTCGCCGCTGGACCGCAGCCCGCTGATTTCGCCCCGCCGCAGCTCGTGCAGGTAAAGGGTCTCAATCGTCCGGTCGCAGCGACTCCGGTTGCGAACGTCTCACCCCGCGTCAAGCCATTCACGCGCGTGCCGACGAAACAGACGCCGGACGTCCAGATCCTCGCGGACCCTCCGAAGCCCGAGCCGCACGTGCAGACGACGAAAGCGCCCGCGATCGAAGTCGTCCCGGAGAAGGGGCGCTCGTACACCGAGACGGCCACCCCGCCGCTCGAGGCCCTGGCGATCTCCGACGCGCACGTCGTCTCCGTCACGTCGTCGAGCGCGCGCATCATCTGGAAGACGAACCTCCCCGCACAGACGAAGGCCGCGTTCGGCTTCGATGCGCCAACGATCTGGTCTCAGCCGAGCGCCGACTTCCTCACCGAACACGAGAGCGTACTGACCGGCCTCGAGTTCTCGACGACGTACCAGGTCTACTTGCACGGAGTCGACGAGTGGAACAGGGCGCAAACCTCAATGGTCTCGATCACGACCCAGTCGATGGGCAGCCGCAGCATTGCCACGACAAACGGCGGGCAGATCGTCGTCGACGACCGGCCCTTCTTCCCGACAGCCGTCTGGGCCCAGTGCTCCGATGGTTTCGGTAGCAACATCGACGACGGCATCAACCTCTTCATGGGCGACGGCTGCAGCAAGGACGACGCGGACCTCTCGTCACGTCTCGACGGCCGCGCCTACTCGATCGTCAACGCCGCCAACGCTGCGGCCGAGGGTCAGGGCGTGATCGGCTGGTACTACCCCGACGAGTGGGACGCATTCCTGCAAAGCACGGTCAGGCGCCAGGAGCTCGACAGGAACATTCCGCCGCCGCAGTCGGGTCGCATCAGCTTCCTCACGCTGACGAACCACTTCTACAGCCTTGCGAGCCCGCTGCCGCAGGGGAAGGGCATGTACCCGTTGCTCATGTCGATCACCGACGTGGTCGGGTTCGATCTCTATCCGTTGCAGGTGTGGTGCCGGCCGGCGTTCGGAGATGTGATGGACGCTCAGCGCGAACTGCACACGACGTCCGGCGGCAAGCCCACGTTCCAGTGGATCGAGGCCGCGCCGATGGAGCAGGAGTGCAGGAAACAGAAGTACCTCGATCCGACGCCCGCGACGGTGCGGGCCGAGACGTGGCTCGCCATTGCGGGTGGGGCAGCCGCGATCGGCTACTTCCCGAACCACTGGTCGGCGTCGATCGGCTCGGAGATCGCCCGCACGAACCGTGAGATCAAGGCCCTCAGCCAGGCGCTCCTCGCACCGGCTGCAAACGCGACGTCGGATTCCCCGTCGGTGCGCGTGTCCGCCAGGAACCTGAACGGAGCCACCTACGTCATCGCGGTCAACACGACGGAGTCGACCCTGCAGGCCAAGTTCACCGTCGAAGGCATCGGAGGACGCTCGCCGGTCATAGTCGGAGGCGGTCAGGTCGTCGGAGCCGACGACCAGGGCTTCACGGACAGCTTCGGCCCTCTGGCAGCCCGGGTCTACATCATCCCGCCAGCCGGCTGGTAAATCTTCGTTGAAAACGCGCGTCCGTCCCCGCACGGAAGGGAACAATCGCTCTGCGGGCCCCACCATGAGAGTGTTCGGGCTTTGCCCGCGCACGTTTAGCGCGAAGCGCCGTAACCAACCCCGGAGCGAAAGCGAAGCTTTCGCGTAGGAAGCGAAGCGTCCACGGCGAAGCTGCGCTCCATGGCGCCTCGTCGTAAGCAAAAGCGCACCCTGAAACCGCGCCTGCCGGCGCGCGTTCGCACGAAGAAGCGTAAGAAGAGCAAGACGAAGAACGCCCAGCATCCCGAGCTGATCGGTCTAGGGCTCCTCGCTCTAGGGGTCTTTCTTGCTTCGGTCCTCTACCTCGGCTGGAGTGGAGGCATGGTCGGAGGCTGGATCGCCGACGGGTTCACAGCGGCTATCGGGGCCGCTGCCTATGTCGCTCCGGTGGCCTTCGTCGTCGTCGGGGCACTCATGGTGGCCCGGAGCTCGCTCGTGGACGTGAACCCATTTCGTACTGGTCTCGCGGTGACGAGCTTTGGCCTGCTCGCGGCACTCGGTGCGAGCCACGGCGGAGCGATCGGCCGCGGCCTCGAGGGGATCTTCGGCATCCTGGTCGGCTCGTCCGGCACGACGATCATCGGCGTGCTCGCGCTGGTTATCGGCGCCCTTCTGCTTTCGGGAGCTTCGGCCGGTGCGCTCGTCCGCCGCTCGGGGCACGCGGTGCGACGTGCGCACGATCGCGCCCGGCGCGCGCGGCCGGAGGACGACGAGGTTGTCCCCGCCGCCGTCATTCCGTTGCGCTCACTCGAGCCCCCGGTGGACGTCGTGCACGACTTTCCCGACGTGGTGGGCGAGAACCAGCCGCAGCCGCTTCTGATCGAACCGGTCTCAACCGAGGATCCCGACCAGACGAGCCTCTTCGACGTCGGCGAGATCGCCGCCCACGAGGAGTACACCCTGCCGGACCGGGCAATCCTCCGCCGTTCTTCCACCGCGAACGAAGTCTCAAGCGATGTGGCCGAGCGCACTGCCGCTGCGCTTGTACAGACGCTCAAGCACTTCGGCATCGAGGCGACGATCAGCGGCCAGATCTCCGGCCCGCGTGTCACGCGCTATGAGCTGCAGCTCGCACCCGGCACGAAGGTCTCCAAGGTCGCGGCGCTGAAGGACGATCTCTCGTACGCGCTCGCGACGACCGAGATCCGAATCCTCGCCCCGATTCCGGGGAAGCAGGCAGTCGGTGTCGAGGTCCCGAACCTTTCGCCGAACCTCGTGACGCTCGGCGACATCTTCGACGACCTTCCAGCGACGGCGAGCCCGCTCGCTGTCTGGCTCGGCAAGGACATCTCGGGCACGGCCGTCTGGACTGACCTCGCACGTATGCCGCACCTGCTCATCGCCGGCACGACGGGATCCGGCAAGTCGGGCTGCATCAACGCCCTCCTCACGTCGGTGCTGCTGCGCTCGACACCGGACGAAGTACGCATGATCCTGATCGACCCGAAGCGGATCGAGCTCGGCTTCTACGAGTCGATCCCGCATCTGCTCGCTCCCGTCGTGACGAGCCCCAAGCAGGCTGCAGCCGCGCTGGCGAACGTCGTCGCCGAGATGGAACGCCGCTACGAGAAGCTGTCCATCCTGCGTGCGCGCAATCTGCCGGAGGCGAATCGCACGCTTCGGCAGCGTGGGGAGCAGGCGCTCCCGTATCTCCTGATCGTGATCGACGAGCTCGCCGACCTGATGATGATCTCGCCGCAGGCCGTCGAGGACGCGGTCATCCGGCTCGCGCAGAAGTCTCGCGCGGTCGGGATCCATCTCGTGCTCGCAACGCAGCGCCCCTCCGTCGACGTCATCACGGGGATGATCAAGGCGAACGTCCCGTCGCGGATTGCCTTTGCGGTCTCCTCGCAGACCGACTCCCGCGTCATCCTCGACCAGGCGGGAGCGGAGAGCCTGCTCGGCCAGGGCGACATGCTCTTCAAGCCGCTCGGCACCTCGCGCTTGCAGCGCGTGCAGGGCGCCTACGTCTCCGAGGAGGAGATCGCGCTTGTCGTCAGCCAGTGCGGCCAGCAGCGCGAGCAGGAGCTCGACGAATCACTGCTCGAGTTGCCGGAGGTCTTTGCGGAAGACGTCGATGCAGCCGACGGCGAGTTCGACCCGGACGAAGATCCCCTGCTCGAGAAGGCGATCGAGATCGTCGTCCAGACCCAGACCGCGTCCGTCTCTCTGATCCAGCGACGGCTCAGGGTCGGTTACACGCGTGCGGGCCGCCTGATCGACATGCTCGAACGGCGCGGGATCATCTCGGGATACGAGGGCTCGAAGCCCCGGCGCGTTCTCGTCGAGGACACCGAGCACAGCACGCTCTAAGACACAGGGTGGCCGTACCGCAGTCGCCGGTTTGCCGTAGAAGACCGGTAGGCCGTTCGGCGTTCTTGTAGGCATGTACGAAACACGTGGATATCCGGTAGACGCCTTCGTCCGCGACCAGCGTGCTCGGCAACGCGCAAGGAAGCGTGCGAACCGTCCGGCGGCGCTTCGGAGCGCTTCGTGTCAGCTCCGGACGAGCCTGAGGCCTTCGAGCCCCCAGATGACGAACGCGCCCGTTCGCCGCGGCTCTTCGACGAGCTGAAAGTCCGGCCACCAGCGCCGCAAGGCATCGAGGCTCGCCGCTAGCTCGACGCGTGCGAGCGGCGCACCGATGCAGACGTGGATGCCGCCTCCGAAGCCGATGTGCTGCGCGGCGTTCTCCCGGCGGACGTCGAACTCGTCCGGCCGTTCGAACACGCGCGGATCGCGATTCGCCGAGCCGAAGAGCAACGCAACCTTCGCACCGCGGGGAATCGCGACGTCGCCGATCGCGAAGTCGTCAGTCAGGACCCACCGTTCGAAGAGCTGCAGAGGAGGATCGAACCTGATCAGCTCTTCGCTCGCCGCCTGCGGCGCGACGTCGCCGTCGACAACGCGGCGCCACTCGTCCGGATGGCGGGCAAAAGCGAGCGTCCCGTTGCCGAGCGTGTTCACCGTCGCCTCGTGGCCCGCATTCAGCAGCACGATCACCGTGCTGACGATCTCGTCGTCGGACAACCGCGCGCCGTCGACGCGGGCCTCGACGAGCGCCGAGACCATGTCGTCGCGCGGCTTGGCGCGACGCTCGCCGATCAGCTCGCGGACGTACTCCTGGAACTCCGCCGCGGCATCGTTCGCCGCCGTAGCCGCTTCATCCGTCACGTCGAACTCGTACATCTTGACCATGCGGTGCGACCAGTCGAGCAGGTCGCGCCGGCGATCGAGGGGTACACCGAGCATGTTGCAGATGACGGCGATCGAATACGGCTGCGCATAGTCATAGAGCAGCTCCATCTCACCCGCGTCGGCGAGCGGCTCGAGAAGCTCGGCGGCAAGATCGTGCGCAGGTCCGCGCAGCCTCTCGACGCTGCGGGGCGTGAATGCCGCCGCGACCAGTTTGCGCAGGCGGGTGTGGTCGGGAGGCTCGAGCCACAGAAGGCTCCAGCGCTCCGAATCCCAGAAGGCCTGCCAGCGAGGATCGAGCCGGGGGGCGCCGATCTCCTCAGGCGCCAGGACGTGCCGGAAGTTGCGACCGAGCCGCCTGTCCCGCAGGCAGCTTCGGACGTCCTCGTGCCGCGTCACGAACCAGCGCTCGCGGTGGACCTCGTAGAAGACGCGGGCGCTCTCCCGAACCCGATTGAGCACCGGATAGGGATCCGAGAGGAACCCGGGATCCGAGGGGTCGAACGAAATTGTTTGGGTTACGGACAGGGCCTAACCATAGGCCCAGCTCGGCCGTCTTACTTCCCTGGCAGGGGGCGGCAGGCGTTAGCATCGCCCTGATGAATAGGTGGGTCTCGAGGAGGAGGAGAGTCTTTTGAGCAAGCATCGACTGGTGCCGTTCGGGCTGGCTGCCCTTGTCGCCATGGTTCTCATGGCAGTGGGCTTCGCGGCGAGCGGCACTGCGGCACCTCAGGCGACGTTCAAGGCTGGGCTGGTCAGCGACGTCGGCCGTTTCAACGACAAGGGGTTCAACCAGAACCAGCTCACGGGAATGAAGCGCGCGGCGAAGACGCTGAAGATTCAGTACCGCGCGGTTGAGTCCCGTTCGGCGGGCGACTACCTGCCGAACATGGCATCGCTGGCACGAAGCGGCTACAACATCGTCATCTCGGCGGGCTACCTGATGTCGGATACGACCGAGGACGTGGCCGATCAGTTCCCGAACACGAAGTTCGCGATCACTGATCAAGGGGTGGCCGCTTTCAAGAGGAAGCACTCGAACATCGAAGGTTTGACGTACGACACGCAAGAGAACAGCTATCTCGTCGGCTGTCTGGCCGCGAAGGTCGCTGCGAGGAGCGGTAAGAAGAACATCAGCGTGGTGGGAGGCGTCAAGATCCCGCCCGTGGACACGTTCCTCGCCGGCTACAAGGCTGGGGCTCAGAAGTGCGCGCCGGGCACGACGGTCCAGACCGGCTACTCCGGGACGTTCATCGACCAGACCGCGTGCAAGACGATCGCGAGCAACCAGATCGACGCGGGCTCACAGGTGGTCTTCAGCGTCGCCGGTCCGTGCGGCCTCGGTGCCCTCGATGCGGCCAAGGAGCGCGGCCGCTGGGGCGTCGGCGTCGACGTCGACCAGTCGTTCCTCGGAAACTACATCCTTACGAGCGCCGTGAAGAGGGTAGATGTCGGCATCTTCCTCGCAGTCAAGGGAGCAAAGAGTGGCAAGGGCTACAAGCGCGGCGGTGACCTGGTGTTCAACCTGAAGAACCAGGGCGTGGCGCTGGGCAAGATCAGCGCAAAGGCCAAGATTCCGAAGGCCTGGCTCACCCAGATCAACAAGCTCAAGGCCCAGATCATCGCCGGTAAGATCAAGCCGCCGAAGACCGTCGGGTAGCCCACACCGCAACGGATCGCTGAAAGAGCGGGCTCTCGGGCCCGCTCTTTCTTATCCCCGCTTAGAATCGCGCCCTCATGGACGAACCCCCCGTCCTCGAACTACGCGGAATCACTAAAGAGTTCCCAGGCGTGCTTGCGAACGACCACGTCGACTTCGACCTACGACGCGGCGAGGTGCACGCCTTGCTGGGCGAGAACGGCGCCGGCAAGTCGACTTTGATGAGCATCCTCTACGGCCTCTACACCCCGGACTCGGGTGAGATCCTCATGAACGGGAAGCCGGTGGCTATCCGCTCGCCGAAGAACGCGATCGAGCTCGGGATCGGGATGGTGCACCAGCACTTCATGCTCATCCCGGTCATGACGGTGACAGAGAACATCGTGCTGGCGAACGAACCGGTGTACGCGGCTGTCCTGCTCGACGAGTCAGCCGCTGAGAAGCGTGTTGCCGAGGTCGCGCGGACGTTCAACTTCGCGGTGGATCCTCATGCCCGCATTCAGGACATCACGGTGGGGCAACAGCAGCGCGTGGAGATCATGAAGGCGCTGTACTGCAACGCCGACGTCGTCATCCTCGACGAGCCGACCGCCGTTCTCACTCCGCAGGAGGCGGCGGAGCTGTTCGAGATCCTTAGAACGCTCAAGCGGGAGGGAATCTCGATCATCTTCATCACTCACAAGCTGAATGAGGTGCTCGAAATCGCCGATCGCATCACGGTCTTACGGCGAGGCAAGAAAGTGGAGACGATTCCGCGCATAGGCGCGACCGAGGCGGGACTCGCACGTGCGATGGTCGGTCGCGAGGTGCTACTCCGCGTCGACAAGAAGCCGGCTCAACCCGGTGAGCCGCTTCTGGAGATCGAGGACCTATCCGTACACGACGACCGTGGCCTCGAGGCTGTGCGTGGCGTGACTTTCGACGTCAGAGCGGCGGAGATCGTCGGCATCGCCGGCGTCGACGGCAACGGCCAGAGCGAGCTGATCGACGCACTGACCGGTCTACGCAAGGCCGCAGGCGGCAAGATAAGCGTCGGGGGGCAAGACCTGACCCACGCGTCGGCGCGCCAGGCGCTTGACGCGGGCATGGGCCACATTCCCGAGGACCGGCAGCGGCGTGGCCTCGTCCTCGACTTCAACCTCGCCGAGAACCTCGCACTGCACGACTATGGCAAGGAGCCATTCTCACGATTCGGTTGGATGAATCCGCGGCGCTGGCTCCGGTGGGCCAGCGGCCTACTCTCGGAGTTCGACGTCCGCGGTGGTGGGCCAGCGACACGCGGCGGCTCATTGTCCGGCGGCAATCAGCAAAAGGTCGTCGTCGCGCGGGAGGTGTCGCGCGATCCGAGCGTCCTGGTCGCGGCACAGCCCACTCGCGGTCTCGACGTAGGCGCGATCGAGTTCGTGCACCGCCGCCTCGTCGAACAGCGGGACGCCGGTAAGGCGGTGCTGCTCGTGTCGCTCGAGCTCGAGGAAATCATGTCGCTTTCGGACCGGATCCTGGTGCTCTATGAAGGGCGCATCGTGGCGGAGTTCACGCCGGAGGTCAGCGAAGAGGAAGTGGGGATTGCGATGCTCGGCGGCGGGCGCAAGGAGGACGCCGCAGCGTGAGCGCCCCTCGCCTTCGGCTCGTGCCCGTGAGGGAAGCCATGTTTCCCTCACGAACTCCCTTCTTTAGGGATCGCCTCGGTCACCGCGCCGGTGAGATCGCCGCGTGGGCCGAGGAGAGCAAGATGGGAAACCCCACGGTTTCCTTTGCCCCTTCCCTCGCTCACTGGGCAGAGGCTGCCCCGTGAGCGAGCCCCAGTCGCAGGCTCCGCTCGGCGCGGATCCGGAGGGCTATGCACCGACCGTCGCGCGGCGGCTGGCGTTTTATCAGCGCGCCGGCGGCATCGTCACACCGCTGATGACCGCGGTGGTCGCATTCTTGATGGGCGGGATCGTCGTGCTTTCGACCGGCCACAATCCCTGGCGCACGTATAAGGCAATTTTCGAAGGATCCGGGCTCAACTGGTTCTTCCATGTTGGCAGCCATTCGATCCAGGTTCCGTTCACACACACGCACGTGTGGTTCTTGTGGGACACGAACACGAATCACACCGCCGCCTACAACCTCACGCAGACGCTGGTGACGACTACGCCGCTGATTCTCACCGGGCTCGCGGTCGCATTCGCATTCCGTTGCGGCCTCTTCAACATCGGCGGCCAGGGTCAGTACCTCATGGGCACGATCGTGGGCGTCTACATCGGTTCGCGGTTCACCGACATGAGCCATCTGCCGCACGTGCTCTTCGCGCTTACCTGCGCTGCCCTCGCCGGCGCCCTGTGGGGTGCGATCGCCGGCTTCCTCAAAGCCACGGTCGGGGCGCACGAGGTGATCACGACGATCATGCTGAACTGGATTGCGTACTGGGGCGGCAGCTATCTCTTCGGCCGCGACGGCCCCTTGCAGAACCACTTCAACAAGGCGGTCCCGATCTCCGACGACATCGTCGAGAACGCGAAGCTGCCGACGTTGTGGGGTAACCCCCATCTTCAGGCGTTACACGTCGGCATCTTCATCGCCGTCGGAGCGCTGATCGCGTTCTACCTCATCCTCAACCGGACGACACTCGGCTACGAGGTACGCGCTGTCGGCTTCAACCCTGAGGCAGCGCGTTACGGCGGCATCAGTGTCGCGCGCAACTTCATCATCGCCATGGCGATCTCGGGTCTCTTCGCAGGCCTTGCCGGCGGCATCGACATTCTCGGCTGGCAATTCCGGCTCGGTGTGCTCGACGTCCAGGTGTCGAACATCGGTTTCATCGGCATCGCTGTTGCCCTGCTCGGGCGCAACACCGCGGTCGGGGTCGGCCTGGCCGCGCTCCTGTTCGGCGGGTTGCTGACAGGTACGTCCACGCGCAGCCTCGACCCCGAGGTGTTCCCGCCACAGTTGGCCGGCAACCTCGCGCTGATGATCCAGGCCCTCGTGCTGCTCTTCGTGGGGGCCGATCTCTTGATCCTCTACATCTGGCAGGCACGGCGGAAGTTGCGACTGCCCGGTACAGCCGACGCGGCGAAGGGTTCCGCGTGAACGCGGTCCCCGCACAGCCTCCGTGGCTCCCGACCACGCGACAGATCGCGATCGGCGGGATCGTGCTCGGCCTCTTCGCCTTCTGGCTGACGATTCCGCCCGTCAGCGCACGCAGCCCGTGGTGGCCGGTGTTCGCGGGGCTCTGTGCGATCGCCGCCGGGATCTGGGCAGTGACGCGCGACGTCCGCCGCCCCGGCTGGGGAGCGATCGCGGCAGGCCTCGTCGGCATCGCGCTCGGATTGCTCTCGACACGTGCCAGCGTCAGCAACCTTGACCAGGTCGTGGTCTGGTCCGCGCTGTTGTCGTCGACGCTCGTGTGGGCGACGCCGCTGACCTTCGCTGCGATCGGCGGCATGTTCTGCGAACGAAGCGGCGTCGTGAACATCGGCCTCGAGGGAATGATGCTTGCGGGCGCCTTCTTCGGGGCGCTCGGCGCGGACAAATTCAATTCCTGGGAAATGGGGCTCGTCTGCGCGGCCATTGCCGGCGGCGGCTTCGCACTCGTGCATGCGGTCATGGCAATCCACTTACGCGCAGATCAGATCGTCAGCGGCACGGCGATCAACTTCCTCGCCCTCGGTGTGACCGGCTACTTCTTCATCCAGATCTACGGCGAGAACGGGACGCCTGGGAACCTTCCGCGCATTCCCGACGTCAACATCGGGTTCCTCGGCAGCGTGTTCGGCCATCTGAGCCTGATGATCTGGTTGTCGTTCGTACTCCTGATCGTCGCGCACATCACGCTCTTCAAGACGGCGATCGGGTTGCGCATCCGTTCCGTCGGCGAACATCCACGCGCTGCTGACACGGTGGGGATCTCGGTCTACGGCACCCGGTATGCGGCGGTCGTGTTGTCGGGCATGCTCGCGGCCCTCGGCGGCGCCTACCTTTCGATCGGATACCTCGGCTCGTTCAGCGAGAACATGACAGCGGGCCGCGGTTTCATCGCCCTCGCCGCCGTGATCTTCGGCAACTGGCGCCCCTTCGGCGCGTTCGCGGCAGCGCTCCTGTTCGGTGGGTCGACGGCACTTTCGTTCCGGCTCGCCCAGCCCTGGGGGAACGCTTCCGTTCTCTTCCAGGCATTGCCCTACGTCCTGACCCTGATTGCGGTGGCCGGCGTCATCGGCCGCTCCGTCCCACCTGCCGCAGCTGGCCGTCCTTACGTCAAGCAATAGGCGCAGGGCCTGGGCGGCTTTGCTGCTCGGGCTCGCAAGCCTGCTCACGATGCCTGCCGCGATCGAGGTCGCCGGACGGTCCAAGCGCATCGGCCTGCTCGACACGGCGTACGCCGTCCCGCTCGCCTTTGTCCTCGCCCTGGCCGCGTTCGTGATGGCCGGGCGCGCCCGCAAGAACCTCCGCTGGCTCCAGCTGCGGGAGGGCAGGACCGGGGTAGCGACGGTCGCCGTCCTCGTGGCGGCGGTTGCGCTCTGCCTGGCGATCGTGGCCGCTCTCTCCGTCGGTTTCTACGGGCTCGTCGTGCTCTACCAGCATTCGCGCTGATCGCCACTTTCAGTGCAGCCCAGCAGCGCCTAAGATGGGGCCGCCGCCGTGTTCGAGATTGGTAACAGCCTCCGAGAGGCACGTCATCGCCAGAGCCTGGACTTCCCCGAGATCGAGCAGGGGACAAAGATCCGGGGCAAGTATCTGCGCGCCCTCGAGGACGAGCAGTTCGACGTTCTCCCGGCGCAGACCTACGTCAAGGGCTTTCTGCGGTCGTACGCCGAGTATCTCGGCCTCGACGGGCAGCTCTACGTGGACGAGTACAACTCCCGGTTCGTCGCCGGGGAGGAGGAAACGCCCTCCCGCCCTAGACGTTCCGCCCCACCGTCGCGGGGGGTGCAGGTTCAGTCTCGGGTCGTCCTACTGACGCTGCTCGGCATCGCCGCGGTGACGGCTCTCTTCATCGTGGCGTGGACGCGCGGCGAGCCCCAGAACGTCACACCGCTCGGGCTCCGGACCACGCCGACGAAGACGACGACGACGACTCCGCCTGCAGCCCCGGCGACCGCGCGGCTGCTCGTGAAAGCGCAACGCGGTCCATGCTGGCTCCAAGTCCACCGCAGCTCCGCAACCGGCCCGATTCTCTTCCAGGGCACACTCGAACAGGGACAGAAGCAGCTGTTCACCGGCCGCAGGCTCTGGATCACGCTCGATCGGCCCGAGAATCTCATCACGATCCTCAACGGGCGAACGCGCCGTTTGCCCGTCGGCGGCGTGAAGACGCTGCTCGTGACGCCGCGGGGCATCCGCCCGGCAGTGTGACCGCGCCGCCGCGCGCGTTCATCGTCGTCACCGGCAGTGAGCTCGTCCGCGGTGACCGCAACGATCTGAACGGTCCCTTCCTCGCTTCCCAGTTGTTACGCCGCGGAGTCGAGCCGGCGCGGATCTCGATCGTCGGCGACCGCGAAGACGAGCTGACCCTGGCGCTCGCCGAGGGGATGCGCGCCGACCTCTGTGTCGTCTCCGGCGGACTCGGTCCGACCCACGACGATCGCACCGTCGAGTTCGTCGCCCGGGCAGCAGGTGCCGGCCTTCGGCTCGACGAGGAGCTGCACGAACGGATCGGCGGGGTCTCCCGCGCGTTCGCAAAACGCCTCGGGCGTCCGTACGTCGACTTCGAGGCAGGGGTGCGGAAGCAGGCGACGATTCCGGAAGGCGCGATCTCTCTCGGGCTGGCAGGCACCGCACCCGGGCTCGTCCTCGAGCACGGGACGACCGTGGTCGTCGTCTTGCCGGGGCCGCCGTCCGAGCTGCAACGCCTCTGGTCTGTCGCGCTCGAAAGCGAACCGGTGCAGCGTGTGCTCGGCCGCGCGCAGCCGCCCGAGCTTCGCCAGCTTCGTTTCTTCGGCGCCAGCGAATCGGCGGTCGCGAAAGCTCTTGCGGATGCTGGCGGTGACGGGAACGGGGTGGAGGCGACGATCTGCGCGCGCGATTTCGAGATCCACGTCGACCTGGTGGTCGCTCCGGGCGCTGGGTCCCGAGCGGACGACCTGACGGAACGGCTCGTCGCGCCGCTCGAGCGAAACCTCTTCAGCCAGGACGAGCGGCCGGTCGAGGAGCTCGTCCTCGACCTCTGCCGGGCCCGGGGGCTCACGCTAGCGACTGCGGAGTCCTGTACCGGAGGAATGGTGTCGCAGCGGCTCACTTCGGTTCCCGGCTCGAGCGCCGTCTTCCTGGGTGGGGTCGTTGCCTACTCCGACGAGGTTAAATCGCGTGAGCTCGACGTGCCGGCCGAAGTCCTCGCGCGCCACGGAGCGGTCTCGGCCGAGGCGGCAGCGGCGATGGCCGCCGGTGCGAGGAGGCGACTGGGAGCAGGCGTCTCGGTGTCCGTGACCGGGATCGCCGGTCCTGACGGCGGCAGCGAAGAGAAGCCCGTCGGCCTCGTCTATCTCCATGCGGAGACGCCTGCGGGCTCGCGGGGTGCAGACTTCGTCTTCCCCGGCGATCGGGACTCGATCCGCCGGCGCGCGACCGTCACCGTCCTGCATCTGCTGCGGGGTCTTTTGCAACAGACTCGCGACGAAGCTGAGTGACGCTCCCGGCTAGCGTGGACGACCGTGACCGCGCGCGCCTGTTCTGCGCTCTTCGTCTCCCCGAGGAGACGCTCGACGGACTGTCCGACTGGCAGGCCGACCACATCGACCGGGGGCGGCCGGTCCCCCGCGAGAACCTGCACATCACGTTGGCCTTCCTCGGTCACCGTCCGGTGGCGGAGCTCGAGTCGATTTGCCGGGAGCTGCGCGAGGCCGCCAGGGCCGCAGCCCCGATGCGGCTCCTGCCGGAGCGCTACCGCGAGACCCGGAGCGTCGGGATGCTTGCGCTGAGCGATCCGACCGGAGAAGCGACTGGGCTCGCCGTCGACCTGCAGGGCCGTCTCGAGCGTCTAGGCGTCTACGAGCGCGAGCGCCGGCCCTGGCTCCCGCACGTAACGGTCGTCCGGTTTCGGGAGCGTCCTCGGCTCCAGCCGCCGCTTCCCGCTCTCGGAGAGGTCTGTCCGTCCGATGCCGCTGCCTACCATTCCGTGCTGCGGTCCGGTGGAGCGCAGTATGTCGTCGTCGAATCGTTTGCCCTAGGAGGTTGATGGAAGTGGATCGCGAGCAGGCTCTAGACGCCGCCCTCGGGCACATCGAGCGTCAGTTCGGCAAGGGTGCCGTCATGAAGATGAACGATCACGCACACGTTTCGATCGGCGCGGTGTCGACCGGCTCGCTCTCACTCGACCTCGCGCTCGGCATCGGCGGGCTCCCGCGCGGCCGTATCGTCGAGATCTTCGGCCCGGAGTCCTCCGGGAAGACGACGCTCGTCTACCACGTGATCGCCGAGGCACAGCGTCGCGGCGGGATCTGTGCGTTCATCGATGCAGAGCATTCGATGGACCCGACCTACGCCAAGCACATCGGCGTCAACATCGACGACCTGCTCGTCTCGCAGCCCGACACAGGTGAGCAGGGGCTCGAGATCGCAGAGCTGCTCATCCGCTCGGGGGCGCTCGACGTCGTCGCAGTCGACTCGGTTGCAGCCCTCACGCCGAAGGCCGAGATCGAGGGCGAGATGGGCGACACGCATGTCGGCCTGCAGGCGAGGCTGATGTCCCAGGCGCTGCGCAAGCTCGCCGGCACGTTGAACCGCACCGACACGATCTGCCTCTTCACGAACCAGCTGCGAGAGAAGATCGGTGTCATGTTCGGAAATCCGGAAACGACGCCGGGCGGTCGCGCCTTGAAGTTCTACTCGTCCGTGCGACTTGACATCCGTCGCATCGAGACCTTGAAGGAAGGCGTAGAGGCGATCGGCAACCGTGTGCGCGTGAAGGTCGTGAAGAACAAGGTCGCGCCGCCGTTCAAGCAGGCCGAGTTCGACATCATCTACGGCTCCGGCATCTCCTGGGAAGGCACCGTTCTCGACGCTGGGCTCGAGCGCAAGGTCGTGACGAAGTCGGGCTCGTACTTCAGCTTCGGCGACGAACGGCTGGGCCAGGGGCGCCAGAATGCGACCGCGTTCCTGCGCGAGCATCCAGATGTCTGCCAGGGCATCCTCACCGGCATCCAGGTGGCGATCGGGGCCGAGCAGGTTGTGTCCGCGCGACTCCTTCCCATCGACGCCGACGCGGCCGAGCAGAACGGAAAAGTCACGCAAGACCTCAAGATCGAGAAAGCCGCCTCGAAGAAGTAGTGCCGACCGTCACCGGGCTGCGCGAGGACCGGCGCGGCCGGGTGGCCGTCGAGCTCGACGGCTCTCCGTGGCGCACGTTCCCCGCTGACGTCGTCGTCCGCGCGGGAATCTCCCACGGCCGCGCTCTGGACCGGCCCGCCCTCCGTGTGCTTCGACGGGAGCTCCGGCGAGCCGAGGCCCTCGCAGTCGCAGGCCGCGCGTTACGGGCGCGCGACCTGTCGGCCCGAGAGCTGGCGATGCGCCTCGAGCAGAGGGCGGTCGCCCCGAGCGCAGCGGAAGAGTCCCTCGCCGCCCTGGCCGCCGCCGGGCTGCTGGACGACGCGCGTCTCGCCGAGAATCGAGCCGGGTCGCTGGCGGAGCGCGGCTATGGAGATGCGGCGATCCGGCACGACCTGGAGCGGCGCGGCGTGCCGGCCGACCTCGTCGAGGCGGCCGTGGCGGGCCTCGAGCCGGAGCGCGACCGGGCGGGTCTCATCCTGGCCCGGCGGGGCACTGGAGCGGGCACAGCGCGTTACCTGGCCGGCAAGGGCTTCGGCGAGGACGTGCTGGAGCAGGCTGTGGGGAGCGATTTTGGACATCACCCCTGAACCGGGGTAGGATGCGAGTGCCTCATCCGATGTTTTTCCTGCACAGAGACGTTTTCCGAATCGCAACTGCACTCCTGAACCGCATGTCGACCATCACCTACTCCGACACCGAAAGGCTCTTGGCAGCGGCGAGGTAGCGACCGCTCTCCGAGCCGCGGTGTCGGCTCGCTTCACCGATTCGGGATCTCTCGTGCCGGCCGGAATGCCGGGTGGGCTCCGCGGTAGCAAACCGCGGGCCAATCGACCCAGGAGCCAGCCCATGCAGGTCGCCATCGGGATTCTCATCGGCCTTGTCACCGGGGGATTAGGAGGTGCCGTCGCTGTCGGCGCGCTCGGCAAGTCGCGGCTCGGCGCCGCGCAGCAGCAGCGAAAGCAACTGATCGACGACGCGCGCCGGGAAGCCGACACGCTGCGACGCGAGGCCCAGATCACCGCACGCGAGGAGGCCGTCAAGCTTCGTGCCGACATCGATCGGGAGGTCGCTGAGCACCGCACGAGGATCGTCAAGGTCGAGGAGCGCGTGCTCGCAAAGGAAGAGGAGATCGACGGCAAGCTGACAGAGATCGCGCGCCGCGAGCAGGGCGTCTCCGACCGCGAGATCCATCTCAGGCAACTCCAGGAAGACCAGAAGGGAGCACGTGAAGAGCAGTTCGCGGCGCTCGAGCGAATCTCGGGCATGACCGTGAACGAGGCCAAGCTCAGCCTTCTGGAACGCTCCGAGGATCTCGTCCGCCACGAGCTCGCCCGCAGGGTGCGGCAGCTCGAGGAAGAAGCACGCACCGAGGCGAAGCGGCGCGCACGCAACCTCGTTGCGGACGCGCTGCAACGCGTCGCCGCGAGTCACGCTGCGGAGACGACTGTCTCGGTTGTCGCGCTTCCCTCCGACGACATGAAGGGACGCATCATCGGCCGCGAGGGTCGCAACATCCGTGCGCTCGAGCATCTGACAGGCGTCGACTTCATCATCGACGACACGCCCCAGGCCGTGGTGCTCTCGTCGTTCGACGGAATCCGCCGTGAGGTCGCCAAGCTCACCCTCTCGAAACTGATCGAGGACGGCCGGATTCATCCGGCCCGGATCGAGGACACCTACTACGCGTCGAAGGCGGAGATCGAGGACACGATCGTGCAGGCAGGCGAGCAGGCGGTCTTCGAGGCGAACTGCGGCGAGTTCCACGACGAGCTCGTGAAGATCCTCGGCCGGCTCCGTTTTCGGACGAGCTACGGACAGAACGTCCTCAAACACACGCTTGAGGTCGTGCACCTCGCCGGGATCATGGCGTCGGAGGTCGGTGCGGGCGTGAAGGTCACCAAGCGCGCGGCGCTGCTGCACGACCTCGGAAAGGCGATGACGCACGAGGTGGAGGGATCGCATGCGTCGATCTCTGCGCAGCTCGCGCGCCGCTACGGCGAATCGCAGCACGTCGTGCACGCGATCGAGGCCCACCACTACGAGGTCGAGCCGCAAACGGTCGAGGCGGTGCTGCTGATCGCAGCCGACGCGATCTCCGCGTCGCGGCCTGGAGCGCGTGGCGAAAGCCTCGAGCACTACATCAAGCGCCTCGAGTCCCTCGAGGAGCTCGCCGCGCAGAAGCCGGGCGTAGACAAAGTGTATGCACTTCAGGCGGGCCGTGAGATCCGCGTCATCGTGCGGCCCGCCGACGTCGACGACGACGCTGCGGTGCTGCTCTCACACGAGATCGCCCGGGAGATCGAGGATCAGCTGGAGTACCCGGGCCAGGTCAAGGTGACAGTGATCCGAGAGAGCCGCGCCGTCGATGTCGCCCGCAACGTGTCGAACGGCAGCGCCCCGTTGAGCGGCGAGCCGCTTGCGGCACCGGACCCGGAGCCGCAAGTCCAGTCCGACCACGCCGCCTAGGCACGCTTCGCGAAGCCGGCGGCCGCGCCGAGCGTCAGATAGACGATCCCCGAGCCGTACCCGATGAGCCTGCGCTTGCGCCGAATCAGGCCGCCGACCGTTCCGGCAGCCATGGCGTAGAGCGAGTCGCTGACGAGGCCGAGCCCGACGAAGACGAACCCGAGCACGAGTGCCTGCGACCAAACGCCGCCGCGACTCGCCTCCACGAATTGCGGCAGGAAGGCGAGAAAGAAGAGAGCGGTCTTCGGATTGAGCAGGTTCACGGCCACGCCTCGCCAGAACGCGCGCCGGAGCGGCTCGGGCTGTGGCCGAAGCTCATCCGCGCCGTCACGGGCGAGCAGCTTGCGGATCCCGAGATTAGACGAGGTAGGCGCCCGCGTACTTGACGACATCGAAAGCGAGAGGCGATGCGACGATCACCGCCGAAAGGCCCGCAGAGGCGGCGGCGACATGGACAAGCGTTCCCAGGTGGACGCCTGCCACCGACGCCAGGCCGACTTTTCGCCCCTGCTCGGCGCTCTGGGCTACGACGTAGAGGACCGCAGGGCCGGGAATGGCGAGCAGCGCCAGCGCAGCCAGGGCGAAGAGCCAGAGAGAGGTCGAGTCCGGAAAGACCACGGGTAGCATTCTGGCCCGTGCGGCGGTACCACGTCACCACATTCGGCTGCCAGATGAACGCTCACGACAGCGAGCGGATCAAGGGCATGCTCGAGGAGCTCGGACTGGGGGAGGCGCCGTCTCAGGAGGACGCGGACGTCCTCGTCTTCAACACCTGCACGATCCGGGAGAAGCCCGACCAGAAGTTCGCCGCGCATCTCGCCCAGGCGGCCGCGGTGAAGCGGCGAAGCCCCGACAAGGTGATCGCGGTAGGCGGCTGTTACGCGGAGGCTCAGCGCGGACGGCTCTTCGAGCTCTATCCGTACGTGGACGTCGCCTTCGGGCCCGGATCGATCCCGCACCTGGGAGAGTGGCTCGGCGCCGGCGGTTTCGGGCTCGATCGCGGCAGCTTCGGGCTCGAGGAGCGGAGCTTCGCCGGCGAGCTGCCCATGCACCGCGACCGTACGTTTCAGGCGTGGGTACAGATTTCGATGGGCTGCAACTCGAAGTGCGCCTACTGCATCGTCCCGGCCGTGCGTGGCCGGGAGGTCAGCCGGCGTCCAGGTGACGTCGTCGCGGAAGTGACCCGGCTCGCGGTGGAAGGAGTGCGTGAGGTGACACTCCTCGGCCAGAACGTCAACTCGTGGGGCCGCGATCTGGCGCCGGAGATCCACACGGAGTTCGGTGAGCTGCTCAGAGCGTGCGACGCAGTCGACGGCATCGAGCGCATTCGCTTCACCAGTCCGCATCCAAAGGACTTCCGCCGGCCGGTCATCGAGGCGATGGCCGACTGCGAGACGGTGTGCGAGCACGCCCACCTGCCCTTGCAGTCCGGCTCGTCGCGCATCCTGAAGACGATGCGCAGGACGTACACCCGGGAGCGGTACTTCCGGCTCGTCGATGAGCTGCGCTCTGCCATTCCGGATCTTGCCCTAAGCACCGACCTGATCGTCGGGTTTCCCGGCGAGACGGAAGACGATTTCTACGACACCATGGCCGCAGTCGAGGAAGTCGGCTTCGACAGCGCGTTCACGTTCGTTTATTCCCCGCGTGCCGGCACCGAGGCGGCTGCGATGCAAGAGCAGATCCCGGACGACGTCAAGCGCGATCGGATCGAACGACTGGTCGACGTGGTGCAGCGCACGGCTGCTAGGCGAAACGCAGAACGTGTCGGCCGCGTCGAAGAGGTGCTCGTCGAAGCGCCGAGCCGCACCGATCAGACATTGTTGCGGGGACGGACGCGCCGAAACACGACCGTGAACTTCTCCGGTGAGGCCGCGCCGGGAGAGCTGGTCGACGTGCTGATCGACGGGGCGACCTCAATGACCCTGCGTGGAGCGCAGGCTGCGAGAGTCGCCGCCTGATGCGCGTCCTCGTCACAGGCTCGAGCGGCCAGATCGGGACAAACCTGGCCCAGCGGCTCCAGCGGGACGGGCACGACGTGTTCGGTGTCGACAAGCGCCTCAACACCTGGACCGACGACTTCAAGTACCTCCTGCAGGACCTCTCCGGGCACTACCCGTCCTTCCCGGGAGGGATCGGCGGCGTCGAGTATCCCGAGGTCGATCTCGTCGTGCACCTGGCGGCGCACGCGAAGGTGCACCAGCTCGTCCGCCAGCCGCACCGCGCGCTCGAGAACGCGGTCATGACGTTCAACGTCCTCGAGTTCTGCCGCCAACAGAATCTGCCGATCGTCTTCTCGTCGAGCCGCGAGGTCTACGGTGACGTGCATCGATTTGCCGAAGAAGAGGCGAGTGAGGCGAGCGCCGACTTCGCGTACACCGAGTCGACGTACTCAGCGTCGAAGATCGCCGGCGAGGCGTTCGTCTATTCGTACGCGCGGTGTTACGGGCTCAAGTACCTAGTCTTCCGCTTCTCGAACGTCTACGGCCGATACGACAACGACCTTGCGCGCATGGTGCGCGTCCTGCCGCTCTTCATCCACACCATGCTGCGCGACGAACCGGTCACGGTGTTCGGACAGGAGAAGACGCTCGACTTCACCTACGTCGACGATTGCATCGACGGCATCACGCGCGGGATCGAGGCGCTGGCCGAGGCGCGTGTCGTCAACGAGACGGTCAATCTCGCCTACGGCCAGGGGAACTCACTCGTGCACGCTGCCGAGCTGATCGCCGCTGAGCTCGGGATGGATCCGAAGATCGCGCTTGCCCCGTCGCTGCTCGGCGAGGTCACGCACTACGTCGCGGACCTGACCAAGGCCCGCGAACTGCTTGGCTATAAGCCCCTCGTCCCGCTCGAGGAGGGGATCTCGCGCTCGGTCGCCTGGTTCAAGGAGCATCGCGCCGCGCATCCCGAGGAAGACGGGCCGCTGCCGGCCGACGTCCTCTTCCCTCAGGATGGAGAGGTTGGCTGGAAGTCGGCCGTCAGCTCCTCGTAGCGTCGTCGCCATCTTCGGCCCGACCGCCTCGGGCAAGACGGCTGTTGCGGAGGCCGTTGCCGATCGGCTCGGCGGCGAGGTCGTTTCGGCCGATTCGATGCAGGCCTATCGGGGGTTGCCCATCCTTACGGCACAGCCAGAGCGGCCGACGCGTCTCGTGGGCATCTGGCCGCTGGATCACGAGGGCTCGGTCGCGGAGTATGCGCGGCTGGCACACGCGGCCATCGACGAGCTGGTCGGCAGCGGTCGGATCCCCGTCGTCGCCGGGGGAACCGGCCTCTACCTTCGCGCCGCCCTCGCAGAGCTGAGCCTTCCACCGGCGCCGACCGAGGAGCAACGAGCGCGGTGGGAGCGCGCGTACGACCGGCTCGGGCCCGAGCGTGCCTATGACCTCCTGCTGGAACGCGATCCCGACGCGGCAGCGCGGCTCCATCCCAACGACCGACGCCGCGTCGTGCGCGCGCTGGAGCTCACCGAGCTGGGATCGTCGCTGAGCCCGGATGCGGACCGGCTCTGGACGGCAGAAACCCGGCTGCCCACGATCGTCTTCGGGCTCGAAGTGCCGCGGGCCGTCCTGGGGGACCGAATCGTCCGGAGGGCGCAGGCGATGTTCGACGCAGGCGTCGTCGACGAGGCGCGTCGCGCGCTCGCGGAGCCCCTCTCCTCCACCGCAGCCCGGGCACTCGGCCTACGTGAAGTGGCCGAGCTTCCACGCGAAGAAGCGCTTTCGACACTCGTCACACGTACGCGGCGCTATGCCGCCTATCAACGGAAGTGGGTGCGACGCATCCCCGGCCTTGTTAGCGTCAGCGCCGATCGTCCGGTGGACGAGATCGCACATGACATTGTCGAAGTGGCAAGCGCTCGGCAACGACTACCTGCTGGTCGAACGGGCTGAGCTTCCGGAACCGCTGACGCCGGATCGTGTCCGGCGCCTTTGCGACTACCACTATGGCGTCGGGTCCGACGGTCTGCTCGAGGTGATGAAGGTCCAAGGGTCGCACGCGGAGGTCTGCATCTGGAACCCGGACGGCTCGACAGCGGAGTTGTCGGGCAACGGCATGCGAATCGTCGCGGCCTGGCTCGCGCGTGAATCGCAGTCCGAGCGGGTGACGATGGTGGTGGGCCTACGCGAAGTCGAGGCGATCGTTCGAGAGGGCGACAAGATCGAGCTCGATGTCGGGCGCGTCGAGGTGGGGGAGACCGAGACGCTCGACCTCGGCGACGAGCGCGTGGAGTTCACGCCCGTGTCCGTGGGCAACCCGCACGCCGTCGTGCGCCGGGAGCCGGAACGCGGCGAACTGCGGCGAGTCGGTCCACGCATCGAACGACACTCGCGCTTTCCGGAGCGAACGAACGTGCAGCTCGTTCGCGTCGACGGCTTGCACGACCTGACGGTCGGCGTGTGGGAACGTGGGGCCGGGGAGACGCTGGCATCGGGCACCAGCGCCATCGCGACGGCGGCCGCAGCGGTTGCGAACGGCTGGTGCAAGAGCCCAGTGCACGTCCATCTGCCCGGAGGGGATCTCCTCGTCGAGCTGTCGGACGGCGGCGCGAAGCTCACCGGGCCGGCAGAGGAGATCTGCCGCATCGAATTGGTCTAGCCGCCGAGACCGTGCTCGCGGAGCGCGGCGTTCAGGCTCACTTTGAGGTCCGTCGACTCGCTCCGCCAGCCGACGATCAGCGCGCACGCGAGCTGGTACGTGCCCGCGGGAAACTCCTTCGGGCGTGTGCCGGGCACGACGATCGCCCGGGGCGGCACGAAGCCCCGGTGCTCGACCGGCTCGTCACCCGTCACGTCGATGATCGGAACCGACGACGTCAGCGACACGTTCGGTCCGATCACTGCGCCCGCTCCGACGCGCACGCCTTCGGTCAGGATCGCCCGCGAGCCGACGAATGCTCCGTCCTCGACGATGACCGGACGTGCACCGGGCGGCTCGAGCACCCCGCCGATTCCGACGCCTCCGGCGAGATGCACGTCGGCGCCGATCTGCGCGCCCGAACCGACAGTCGCCCAGGTGTCGACCATCGTGCGGGGACCGACCCAGGCTCCGATGTTCACATAGCTCGGCATCATCACGACGCCCGGCGACAAAAAAGATCCGTAGCGTGCGACTGCAGGCGGAACGACGCGCACGCCCAGCTTCTCGTAGTCGTGCTTGAGCGGAATCTTGTCGTGGTACTCGAACGGCCCGACCTCTTGCGGCTCCATCTGCCGTAGCCGGAAGAACTCGAGGATCGCCTCCTGGACTTCCGGGTTCACGCGCCAGTCCCCGTCGACGGGCTCAGCGACGCGCACTTCCCCGCGGTCGAGCTTCGCGATCAGCGCCTCGACTCGCTCCGCGTTCACAGCGCCTGCTCGAGAATCTCGGCGGCCCGCCGGCACTCCGCCTCGGTGGGCACGAGCGCCATGCGCCAGTAGCCCTCCCCGGCTGGCCCGAAGAACGTGCCGGGGGAGACGATCAGGCCGTGGTCGAGCAGCCCGGTCGCGAACGCTTCGGACGTCTCACCCTCCGGCACCTCGAGCCAGAGGAACATGGTCGCCTTGCTCCCGGCGACCCGGATGCCCTTCCGGTCCAGTGTCGGCAACAAGGCGTCGCGCTTTCGCCGGTACGCCGCTCGCGTGCGCTCGACATGTGCCTCGTCGTTCCACGCGACGATCGAAGCACGCTGCACGAACTCCTGTGGCGCGGTGCCTACCGAGGGTCTGAACTGTTTCAAGGCTCCGATCAGGTCCGAATCTGCGGCCGCGAAGCCAGAGCGGTATCCGGTCATCGACGAGCGCTTGCTCAGTGTGTTGAAGACGGCGACGTTCCCGCGGTCGCGCACCTCGAGCGCAGAGTGGGGAGGATCGGCGAACCAGAGCTCGGTGTACGCCTCGTCCGAGGCGAGCAAGAACCCGTGCTCTTCCGAAAGGTCGGCGAGCTGCTTCAGAAAGTCGAGGGGAGCCACAGCGCCCGTCGGGTTATTCGGATAGTTGATCCAGACGATCGCCGCCCGGTTCCAGGTCGCGGCGTCGACCTCATCGAGGTCTGGCAGGAAGCCGTTCTCCTCGAGCAGCGGAAGCTGGAGGACTTCGGCTCCCGCGAAGACGGCCCCCCGGTCGGGCACGGGGTAGCCCGGCTCGGTCGTCACGACGAGTCGCCGGTCGCCGTCACGGTCGACGAGAACCTGCGCGAGCAGGAAGATCGCTTCCTTCGATCCGTAGGTCGGGATGATCTCGGTGTCGGGGTCGAGCTCGACACCGAAGCGACGTGCGCACCAGCGCGCGACGGATTGACGGAGCTCGGGCAGCCCCTCGGCGAGCGGATAGGTCGAGATCTCGGGCAGGCTCGCAGCGAGCGCCGCGCGGATCATCGCCTCGGTCGGCTCGCGCGGATCCCCCTTGCCGAAATCGATCAGGTCGACACCCTGCGCGGCGAGCCGTCGCTTGGCCTCTTCGAGCTTGACGAAGGGATAGGTCCCGGTCGCGGTGAGGGCGGGTGAGAGCTGGACGCGGGCCATGGTGGGGATTCTGCCCAGTTGGTGGGCATAATCCGTCCGTGACCCGACGCCAGCCGGACCCCGCGCTGGAGCGTGGGTTCATCGTCGCCGTGCTGGCCCAGGGGATCGACTCCGAATCCGAGCTGGCCGAGCTTCGAGAGCTCGCCCGAACAGCCCTCGTCGAGCCGATCGACGAGCTTGTGCAGCACCGGCCCCGACCGGAGACACGGACCTACCTCGGAAAGGGAAAGCTGGAGGAGCTGAAACGCTCCTACAAGGAGTCCGGGGCCGAGGTGCTCCTGGTGGACGACGAGCTCGAACCGGCCCAGCAGCGCTCGCTCGAGAACGCACTCCAGGCGCGCGTCGTCGATCGGACCCAGCTGATCCTGGACATTTTCGCGCAGCACGCGAGGAGCGCCGAAGGCAAGCTCCAGGTCGAGGTCGCACAGCTGGAATACAACCTCCCGCGGATGCGCGGCATGTGGCAGCACCTCGAGCGTCTCGGCGGCGGCATGGGCTCGCTCGGCGCAGGCGTCGGGACACGCGGCCCCGGCGAGTCGCAGCTCGAGACCGACCGCCGAATCGCGCGGCGGCGCATCACGCTCCTGCGCAGACGGTTGAAGGACCTGAGCAAGCAGCGTGAGGTACGCCGGAAGGAACGTCAGCGCACGGAGTCGCCGACGGTGGCGCTGGCGGGTTACACGAACGTCGGCAAATCGACACTCCTGAATGCCCTGACGGACGCCGACGTGTCGGTAAACAACCGGTTGTTCGAAACGCTGGATCCGACGACTCGCTCGTTCGAGCACGACGGCCGCCGATATCTCGTGACGGACACGGTCGGTTTCATCCGCCGGCTGCCGACTGAGCTCGTGCAGGGCTTCGCCGCAACCCTCGAGGAGACGCTCGTCGCGGATCTCGTGCTCCTCGTCGTGGATGCGTCGGCGCCGGACGAACGGCTCGACGAGCAGGAGGCCGCGGTCCGGAGCGTGTTGCACGACATCGGGGCGGACGACATTCCGCTCGAAGTGGTCGTGAACAAGATCGATACCGTCGACGCCTTGCGCCGCCGGCGACTAGCCAATCGTTTTCCCGAGGCGATACAGATCTCTGCGCTCAAGGGCAAAGGTGTAGAAGGGTTGCGTGCGCGCCTGGCGGAGCGGTTTGCGGACCGCTTCGAGGCCGTTCACCTGTTTCTCCCCTACGAGGACGGGGGAAAGCTCGCAGAGCTGTATGCACTCGGTGCTCCGATCGAGGAACGCGAAGATCAGGCAGACGGTGTCTATGTTCGAGCGCGGTTGCCGCGGCGGGAGCTGCGGCGCTTCGCCCGCTACCTGGTGGCGGAGGCGCGCTCTGAGCCTGCGCGTCGTGCACGTTGATCGAGCTGCCGATTCAGCGTCTGCGTCCAGAGGCGGTCGTCCCGGAACGTGCGTACAGCGGTGACGCCGGCCTCGATCTCACTGCGTGTGAACATGTCGAGCTCGCTCCCGGCGAGCGAGCATTGGTCGGCACCGGTCTGGCGGTCGCGATCCCCGAGGGATATGCCGGTTTCGTTCAGCCGCGTTCCGGCCTTGCTGCGCAGAACGGCCTGACGGTCGTCAACTCTCCCGGTCTGGTGGACTCGGGCTATCGCGGGGAGCTGCGCGTCGTGCTCCTGAACACCGATCGTGTAGAGCCTTTCGTAGTCGAGCCAGGGATGAGGATCGCCCAGCTCGTCGTGCTACCGATCCCCGAGCTCGAGCTCGTCGAAGTCGAAGAGCTTCCCTCGAGCGAGCGTGGCGTTCGCGGCTTCGGCTCCTCTGCGGCGTGACGGCGCCGGAGCCCCGCATTCGCGTTTCGGCGATCCTCCGCTGGAAGGAGAGCGTGCTGCTGTGCAGGCACGAGAAGCCGGGTAAGGAGTACTGGCTGCTGCCCGGCGGCGGAGTCAACTCCGGCGAAAGCCTGGTCGATGCGCTGCACCGCGAGCTTGCCGAGGAGATCGGGATCGACGATCAGCTGCCCGTGGAAGGACCGGTCGCAATCGTTGACTCGATCGCACCCGCGCAGAGCTTCGCACCGAAGCACGTCGTGCAGATCATCTTCGCGGGTGACCTCGGCGGCAGGTCGCTCGAGGCGGTCACGTCGACGGACGCAGCGGTCCGCGGACATAGCCTCTTCCCCGTCGGAGACCTCGACGACGTGGTGTTGCACCCACCGATCCAGCGCTTCCTCAGTCGCTGGCAGCCCGGTGATCCAGCCGTCTATCTCGGCGCACTGTGGGCACGTTGATCCAGTCTCGGCGCTGTCGCAAGGGGAAGACCTACACGTTTCCGCGTTAGGCTCGCCGCCGAGGGTGGCGGGTCCGAGAACCCCACCCCCTTTGAGGGTGGGGGGTGCGTGCAGGGCTCAGTGACGGCCGCCGCGGGATTCTGCTCGGCGGGCTGAGACCGCGTGGGCTTCCGTCTCGAGTTCGTCGGGGAGGGGGATGAGCTCCGGGGCCTCGCCGAGGCGATGGGCCAGGGCCTGCACGAGCAGCCAGTCGGCGAACCACGGATTCCGCGGCAGGAGTGGTCCGTGCAGGTACGTGCCGACGACGCGGCCCACGCGACAGCCTTCGAACCCGCTCTCGCCGTCGTTGCCGAACCCGGCGACGACGCGCCCGAGCGGGTGCGCTCCCGGATCGAGCCGGGTTCGACCGACATGGTTCTCGAAGCCCGCAAGCGTGCGTCTGACGCCGGGCTCGAGCTCGCACTCGAGCAGCACGTCGCCGATCATGCGTTTGTCGCCCGCAATAGTGTCGAAGGGGAGCAAGCCGATGCCGGGCAGGTCAAGTCCGTGGAAATCGCGGTACGAGCGTCCAAGGAGCTGATAGCCGCCGCACACGGCGAGTACTGCTGAGCCTTCGCCGACCGCTTCAAGTATTCCCTCCGCCTTGGACGCGAGGTCCTGCGCGACGAGTGCCTGTTCACGATCCTGGCCACCGCCGATGTACAGCAGATCGTGCTCGTTCGGCTGCAGCGGGTCGCCCACCGATACGGAACGCACCTCCAGCTCGTGACCCCGCCATGCCGCCCGGCGGGAAAGGACCGCGATGTTGCCGCGGTCGGCGTAGATGTTCAGGTAGTCCGGGTAGAGATGTCCGACGACGATCTTCACGCTGCCCGTTCCCAGTAGGGGCGGACGAAGCCGCGCTCCCCGACGATCTTGCGGAGCGCCAGCATCGCCGTGTACGTCGGCAGGACCACGAGCTCGCCGCCCGCCGGAGTGAGCTCGAGACCACGGTCGAGCCCGGCCTGCAGCGAGGGCAGGACCGCGATCCGGTCCGGGTCGAGCCCGGCGTACTTGAACCGAAGCGCCAGCTCCGCTGCGCGATCGCCGGTGGCCACCAGCCTGTCGAGCCCGGCCAGCAGCGGCTCGAAGTCGACATCCCAGATCCAGGAGACGTCGCGCCCGTCCGCGATCGCGTCGTTCAACCCGATGACGACGACCGGCGGAGCGCCACCGTCGACGATCGTCCGGACGGCCTCGTTGGCGCCGGCCGGATTCTTGATCAACAGCATCAGGAGGCTGCGGTCGCCGATCGGGATCCGCTCGAAACGGCCGAACGCGGCGCTGAAGGATTCGAGCCCGGCCACGATCTCTTCGAGCGAAGCCCCGAGGCTCAGGGCGAGCGACGCAGCGGCGAGCGCGTTGTACACGTTGTAGAGACCCGGAAGACCGAGGCGGACGACCCGCTCCCCTGCCGGTGTGGCGAGGGTGAACGCGACCGATTCGAGGCCGTCCAGCTCGATCTTCCGCGCCGCCACGTCGAGCGGCGGACGACTGTCCCCGCAGGCCGGGCAGCGGTAGTCGCCCAGGTGTCCCATGTAGGCGGCCGCGTAGTCGTACGGCGTTCCACATCGCACGCAGTACTTCGAATCCGCGGCGTGCTGGAGCGACGCGCGCGCCAGCCCAGGATCATCCACCCCGAATACGAGTGCAGCGGAGTGCACGCGCGCGAGGGCGCCGAGCTGGGGATCGTCTCCGTTCACGACGAGAGACGTCCCCGTCGGCAGCCCGCGCACCGCTTCCCGCCACCGGGCTGCGACGTGCTCGAGCTCTCCGTAGCGGTCGAGCTGGTCGCGGAACAGATTGCCGAGGCAGACGGCCTTCGGCCTGACCCGGGCCACGATCTCCGGGAGCGCGCCCTCGTCCACCTCGAAGAGGCCGAGCTCGGCGCCGCGCGCGTCGAGGAGCGTCGACGCGACACCCGAGACGAGATTCGCGCCCGAGCTGTTGTGTGCCAGGCGAAAGCGGTCGCGCAGGATCCGCGCCGCCATCGCCGCAGACGTCGTCTTTCCGTTCGTCGCGGAGATCACCGCCGACCCTTCGGGGAGGCGCGCTGCAAGACGATCGATCGATCCAGGATCGAGCTTCCACAGGAGCTTTCCGGGCACGGTCGTCCCGCCTCCGGCACGCGCCAGACGCGACAGCTTGCCCGCGGCGCGCGCGACGGCGATCTCGGCGGCGAGCGGCAGGGGCATGCGCAAAGCAGGGGGGAGGCTACCCAAGTGCCACTGATCCCCCGTAGGGGCGAGCTTCGCGGCTCCTACCGCAAAGGGCGAGGTCGATCACCCAGCTCGCCCCTACGTTGCGGACTGGTAACTGCGGCTTGAGAGGAGAACCATGAGGATCGGAGGTCAACGGCGGGATGTGCGCGCGAGCGCACTCTCGGAAGCGGCAAGCGTGGAACAGGGTCGCGCTCGAACGCGCTCTGGGGTAGCGGTAAGCAACGCACGGCACTTCTGGCCACACTCGTGCTGACCCTTGTGGTGCCGCTCGGGGCTTCGGCCGTGCCGGCCCGATGGGCATCGAGGCATTCGTGGCACCTGGGCTCCTCACATCCGCCCGGTTTCGCCGGCCGACACGTTCTCCGTGATCGTCCAGGGCAAGGGTGAAAACCAGGCCCTCACGCGGTCGCCGGCGTTCTCGGCCTCTCCATGAAGGCCGCTCGAACCTTCAGCTCGATCGACGGCGTGGCTGTCGACCGGTGCGCAAGTCCTGACCGTCGCAGCCGACAAGCACGTGACGGCGATCACGGCCGATTCGCGCGTCCGCCTCTCGTCCGCTTCGTCGGTCAACGAGAAGTGGCCGTTCGTCACCGGCGTGCAGAAGTACACCTCGGCCCCGGCTGCGACGATCGCGATCGTGGACTCCGGCATCGACGCGGCCCGAACCGAAGTTCGCCGGCCGCATCGCAGCCAGCGTCAATCTCAGCTCGCTCCCCGGCAACTCGCCGGATGACGGGCGCGGCCCGCGCCGAGCGGAATGTCCTCGCCTTGCAACCGGTCCGGATAGCCGGTGCCGTCGAAGCACTCGTGGTGGTGGCGGATTGCGGGCACGGCGTCGTTCAGGAAGCCGAGGCGGTCGATGATGCGTGCCCCTCCTCCGCGTGGCGCTGCATGTTCTGCCCCGCTGCGTCACTGCCCTCGAGCGGATCCTGCCGCTCGAGAGCCTGCAGGGCGAGAACGATCGCGCCCAATTGTCCGCAGTCGCGTCCTAGCCTGCTCAAGCCGTACTTGCGTTCTTTCCAGAACGCTCTATCCTTATTGGCATGACCCGCAAGCCGCCCTTCAGGGCGGTCGCGAAGATCGACCCCGACGCGCTCGCGTCCTTCCAGGCCGGAATCCGCAAGCGCTACTCGAACGCCCAGATCCTTCAGGAGCTGCGCGCGAGCGCGGAACGGTTGGGCCGCTCGCCGACGATGCGTGAGTTCGCCGCCGATCCCGAGACGAACGTGCACCCGCAGACGGTGATCGAGCACTTCGGCAGCTGGAATGCGGCCAAGCGCGAGGCCGGTCTCGTCCCGCGCCGCTTCGCGACGCGCGAGGAGCTCGTCGGACTGCTGCGCGATCTGGGCGAGGACCTCGGCCGCGTCCCTACTGCGAAGGACCTCGATGCCCGCCGCGGGTCGATGCCGTCGAAGTCGCTCTACTGGCACACATTTGGCTCACTCGCCGAGGCGCTGCGCGAAGCCGGCTTCGACGTCCCGCTTGGCGAGGAACGGCTCGACCGCGCCGTCGAGCAAGGCGTGGCGCTGGCACGGAAGTTGAAGCGACTGCCCAAGTTCGCAGACTGGGCGGCCGCGCGGAAGAAGGACGAGACGCTGCTGACCGAGTGGCAGGTCTACCGGATGTTCGATGCCCGCAGAGGCGCCTGGTCGACCTTCCAGTTTCTGATCAAGGAGCGCCTCGAAGACGAGGGGCGCGCGGTGGGCTCGGACGGACGCCTACGCTAGTCAGGCCTCCTGTTTCCCGGCGCGGTCCTCCTCGATCTCCTACTCGACGGTTGCGCCGCTCGAGGTCATGAGGCGCACGTCGTAGTTCTCTCCCGAGATCCAGGGATACGAGATCGTGATCCGCTCGGCGTCTCTCGGTTGCACGGCGCGTTGTGTCTGGTGAAAGTCGACGAATGCGTCGTTCAGGATGATCTGCGCCACGCACGCCGGCTCCTCGGACTCGTTCGTCAGGACGAGCAGGATCTCGCCGGGTCGCAAAGTCGCCTGCTGCACGGCTGCCTCGCCAAGGGCGGGGCGGCGCTTTCTCACGGGTTGGCGACTTCTCTCCGACGTCGATCAGTCCGCCGCCGATTCCTCGCCGATTCCCGGCGTGCCATCCATCGCCGCGGGGTGGATGCCGTGGAAGTGGATGGTGTGCGGGTGCGTGCCGGCGTTGATGAAGTGCATGCGCAGGAGGTCACCCTCGTTGGCACGCAAGGTCGGCCCGGGAACACGCCGTTGTAGGTCCGGGCCGAGAACTTCACGCCAGGGGACGATCTCGATCTCTTTGTCGTAGGCGACGAGCTCCCACTCCCGCAGCATCTTCCCGCCCGCAAGTCGCCGCGTCTTACCCCAGTCGAAGTCGCGCAGGATCGGACTCGGATCGAATCCGTGCACCTTCGGGTCGACGGTCGTGTTTCCGAGCGCGAAGCCCGAGTGCGATGAGCCATGCACGAGTGGGTTTGTGCACATGCGGCGGGTCGGCCGCCTCTGCGGACGGGATTCCTGAGAGCCTCGCGGCTACTGCGGACCCGACGACGGCCGCCGCTGCCCCGAGTGCGCGACGCCTCGTAAAGGATCTGCGCACGGTCACTCACGGTTGCACCACCTCAAGAGGAACCTGAGACCCGCGTAAAGATTGCTGCGGGTGGGGAGAGCTACGCCGCGGCGGTATGCAAGCGCGCGAGTCGCTCGAGGCACGAGCGAGCCTCGTCCGGGGCTCGAACCGCGGGCAGCGGCTCTTCTTCGAACGAGCGGTCCAGCTGGAAGAGCTCCTGCGCGACCATCTTGCCGTGTTCGACGGCGACGACCGTCCCTTCGGGCAGCTCGCTCTTGCGGAGCTTGATCGCCGCGTAGCTCTCGACGAGCTGGAGCGCGACTCGCGTGGAGGCAAAGAAAAGCTCGTTCTTGCCGTGGCCGAGCCAGAGCGGGCGGCCCAGGCCTCGGGCCAGGAGCAGCTCGGGACGTTCCTCGTCGAGCCAGGCGGTCGCCATCGACCCGTACAGCTCCTGCAACGCCTGGGCGGTGCGCCCGCGCGCGAGCTCAGCGAGGGCGAAGATGATCTCGGAGTCGACCGTCATCTCGGGGTGGGCGCGTTCGATGCGGTGCTGCTCGAAGAGCTCGTCGTCGTTCTTGATGATCCCGTTGTGGACTCCGACCACGGAGCCGTGGCGGATCGGATGATTGTTCGCCTCGAGGCTGGGGTGGCCCTTGGTGAAGTCCCGAACGTGGACGAGGAGCTTGGTCGCGTCCTCCGGAACGCTGATCCGCTCGAGGAGCGCAGTGGCGCCTGAGCGCTGCTTGTGGACGGCGATAGCGTCGCCCGGAACCCGGTACGCATAGCCGACCGCGTCGGCCCCCCGCTCGGCGATTCCGGTCAGCAAGGCGCGGGCGGCGACTGTCCGCTCGACGCTGCTCCCAGGAGCAAGGCTATATCCGGCGATTCCGCACAAAGTAATTAGGGGAAATGCGAAGCGACCTTGCGGTCGCCCAATCCTTCTAGACGCATCGGCTGTCCTCCTTGTTAGTGGCTATCCCTCGGCAGAGGGTTGACGACCGCCTCAAGAGTCCTCTCGTCAACGCCGATACCCGTGGCATGCGGCCGCTCCCTGAGGTGCCATCGGACCCCGCGGTCGAACCGCGGCTCGAGCTCGTTCCCGAAGCCGAGGACACCGAGGCCGAGGAGGCCGAAGAGACCGAGGAAGAGGTCGAAGCCACCGAGGCTGAGGATGGGGAGGACGCCCCACCGGCGGCCAAGGCCGAGGCGACACAGGATCCGCTGAAGCTCTACGTCCGCGCGATCGGTGACGGGCCGCTCCTGACACCGGCCGAAGAGCGTGAGCTCGCCCGCCGAAAGGACGACGGCGACGAAGAGGCCAAGAAGAAGCTGATCGAGTCGAACCTCCGACTCGTGATGTCGATCACGCGCAACTACACGAAGGCCGGTGTGCCGCTCCTCGACCTGATCCAGGAGGGCAACCTCGGTCTCATCCGCGCCGTGGAGAAGTTCGACTACAAGCTCGGCTACAAGCTCTCGACCTATGCAACCTGGTGGATCCGCCAGGCAGTAACGCGCGCGCTCGCCGACCAGGGTCGAACGATCCGGCTGCCGGTCCACGTCGCGGACCAGGTTCGACGGCTCATGCGCGCGCGCCGTCAACTCGCCCAGAAGCTGAACCGCGAGCCGACCGAGGAAGAGCTTGCAAGGGAGAGCGGCTTCTCCCAGAAGCGCGTCCAGGAACTGCTCGACCTCGTCGAGGATCCCGTCAGCCTCGAGACCCCGGTCGGCGACGGCGAGAGCATGTACGCCGACCTGATCGAAGACATTCATTCGGAACGCCCAGACGAGTCGACGTCGAAAAAGCTCCGCCGCGTCGAGCTCGCCGAGGCAATGCTGCGGTTGAACCCACGCATGCGTCGTGTGGTCTCGCTCCGCTTCGGCCTCAACGGCGAGGCGCCCCAGACCCTGGAACAGGTGGGGGCGGGGCTCGGCATCACACGCGAGCGGGTGCGCCAACTAGAGTCGCGCGCGCTTCGAGAGCTCCGGGCTGTCGCGCCCGACCTCGAGCTGTACCTCCGCAGTTAGAGGTACTACTACTGGAAGTGGACCGTCGCTTCGTCGACTGTCACTCGCACGTCGTCCCATCCGGTGACGACGGCGCTGCAACGATCGACGACGGACTGGACCTCTGCCGCAGTGCCGCCGGGCACGGCACGGCAATCCTCTTCGCGACACCTCACGTCTGGCCGTACTTCACGCTGAGCGCAGAGCGGGAGGCCGAGATTCGCGCTGCCTACGAGCAGATGCGCCTGCGGTCGGAGCTCGAGCTGAGGCTCGGGTTCGAGCTGACGCCGACAGCGCCGCTCCTCCAGGAGGACCCGAACCGCTACGTCCTCGGAGGAACCGACTGCGTGTTGATGGAGGTGCCGTTCTCCGGACCACCCGATTCGCTCTTCGCGCTCGCCGAGCACGTGGACCAGGCGGGCCTCCGTCCGATCATCGCGCACCCGGAACGCACGGAGGCAGTGCTCGCCGATCCATCCGTGGCGGACCAGCTGGCGGCCAGAGGCTGGGCGCTGCAGGTGAACGCGACCTCGCTGCTCGGGCGTCACGGGCCCGAGCCGCAGGAGCTCGGCTGGTCGCTCCTCGAACGGGAGCTCGGCAAGGTGGTCGCCTCAGACGGTCACCGGATGACCCGCCCTGCGCACCTCGACGAGGCTTACGCGCTCGCCGAGGAGCGTCTCGGCGAACGCGCTCTGAAGTTGTTCGACGGAACGGCGCTCGGGCTTGCCCGCGGCTCCGTCTAGGTTATGCCGTAACGGACTGCATCTCCCGCAGCGTTGATAACCGCCGCAGGGACTCCAATTCGATCTGGCGCACTCGCTCACGTGTTAGCCCTAGACGCCGTCCGATTTCTTCGAGCGTCTTAGGCTCCGAATCGTCTAGCCCGTAGCGCAGCACGAGCACTTGCCGCTCACGCTCCTGCAAAGAGAGCAGCGCGGCGGTCAACGCCTGCGAGCGGAGCGACACCTCGACCTCTTCCTCCGGCAGTGGATCGTCGCCTGCGACGAAGTCGCCGAACACCGCGTCTTCTGCCTCACCGACGGGCTGGTCGAGCGAAGCCGACGCGCGGGCGGCCGCCCGCACCTCGTGGGCCTGCTGGATCGGCAGGCTTGCCTCTTCGGCGATCTCTTCCAGCGTCGGCTCGCGGCCGAGTTGCGTCCAGAGCGTGCGCTCTGCGCGGTTCATCTTCTGCAGGCGCTCGACGATGTGGACCGGCATCCGGATCGTTCGCGCCTTGTCGGCGAGAGCGCGCGCCACGGCCTGGCGGATCCACCAGGTGGCGTAGGTCGAGAACTTGTAGCCCCGCCGCCAGTCGAACTTTTCGACGGCGCGGATCAGCCCCAGCGTTCCCTCCTGGATCAGGTCGAGGAAGGGCAGGCCTTGGTTGCGGTAGTTCTTCGCGATCGAAACGACGAGGCGCAGATTCGACTGGATCATGTGGGACTTCGCGCCGAGGTCGCCGCGCTCGATGCGCTTGGCGAGCTCGACCTCTTGCGCTGCCGTGAGCAGCGCATGCCGACCGGCTTCGCGCAGGAAGAGCTGCAGCGCGTCGGTCGTCGTCTCATACGAGACCTGGAGCGGGGGAGGCGCAGGTTCCTTCTCCTTCTTCTCCTCCTTCTCGGGCTCCTCCGTGTCCGTGATCTCGATCCCGCGCCGCTCGAGCTCGTTCCAGATCGCGTCGGTCTCGAGGGCGTCCAGCTGGTGGGCTTCTATGAGGTCGGCAACGTCGGGCTGGCGAACCGAGCCCGTGCTTTCCGCGTTCTCCAGCAGTCCTTGGATGTCCTCGTGCTGGAGGATCGACTCGATCTCGACCGTCATAATCTCCTTTTGGTTTGATGCCTCTGGGCTGGCGATGCCAAACACGCACGCTCTCAGGTCGCGGCGGTGCGCGTCAACTGTCTACCTGTTTCTCCACCCGAATGCGTGGAAACCTGGTGGATCAGCCGCCTTTGTGGGGCTTCGGCCGGTCGAGCACGTAGTGCTCCTCCCCCGCCCAGATTCCGACCTGCTCGTCTTCGAGATACTCGACGATGCCGAACTCGTTCATTGTCGAGAGAACGGCCACACGCACCGGCACATCGGTTGCGTTCCGTGCCTGGTGGGCACCGCCGGAACCAACCGGGAAGCACACGACCTCGCCCGGATCAAGGCCAAGCTCTCCCTCCGGCGTCCGGATCGTGACGTGGCCTTCGAGCGCGATCAGCCACTCCTCGTCGGTCCACTCGAAGTGGTAAGGCCCGATCGGCTCGCCCGGAGGAATGTCGTAGACGCTCATGCCGAGCCTCGATGCCCCGAGCTTCGGCCCGACGCGGGCTGCCCGTCCAGGGTGCCCTGGAGCGCCCGGCGGCGGCTCCTCGTCGGTCTCGCCGCTGTATCCGACGATGGTTCCGCACCACGAAACGAGCTTTACGGATCAGGACTTTCTTGCAGACTGGGGCGACGGTGAACTGGACGTGTTCGAGAACTTCTCGCACCCATCCCAGAACGAGGAGCCGTCATCGAACACGATCAGACGCTTGCGCACCTGGCGTTTGAGCTTTGTCTCGGGCGGGTCTGACAGCTTCGATGCGAGCGCGGCTCCGGCCAGAGGTTTTTCGGATTCCTTGGCGCCTACGCTGCCTGTTTGGGTTAGTATCACTTTGGCAGCTTGGGCCGGAATGGACTGCTGCCACTACTGTGGCACTGACATCGACTACTGCGGCACTGACATCGAGTTGGGGGAGAGCAATGCACCGTCTTCGAGTGACGACGGCGGCTGTCGTTATCACGGCTGCTTTTGGGCTCGTGGGGTCGGCGGCTGCGGATAGCGGCCCGTTCCCGCACGAGTTCCACAACAACATGGGCTACTGCGCGCCGTTCCTGGCCCAGCTCGATCTGCCGAACGGCGATCCGGTTCGTCCGTTCATCAACCACACCATCCACGACCTGACGGCGGGCGACGCCAGCTTCGAGGGCCAGAAGAACGTCGGCGACCTGTACAGCGATCGCGCTCGCAGCGAGACCGACACGCAATGCGTAGCCCGCTCGTAAACGATCTGAACGAAAACGAAGGAGACACGAATGAGGAAGGTGCTCATATCACTCGTCGCAGCGCTCGCGCTGACGGCGGCATTCACAGCAACGGCCGGAGCAGGCGACCGCGTCACGCCGAACCCGGCAACCGCGTGTAAGGCGCTGACTGCGATTCACGCTGGTGGTTACACGTCGTTCTCGAACTGCGTGACCTCGATCTGGAGCGACGTAGCGGCATACCAGTTCCCGTCAGACGAGAACCCGGACGTTCTCATCGGCCTCGATCAACGCTGCACCCAGTTCGAGAACGGCATCACGGACCCCGACAGCGGTATGACGTTCAAGTTCACCTACCCGGGGATGTACCTCGATGAAGGCCCGGATTGGCCGTTCGTAACGTTCACGGTCAATACCCACCAGCAGTGCATGCTCGCGATCTACACGTACCACACGCTCGTAGGAGCCTAGTAAAGGCCCCTCGCTGGCGGGTGCGGTCGTCCCGATCGCACCCGCCCTCGGGCTAGTTCGCCGACACGTTCCGCTCGTCGAGCTCGACCGGCAGCACGTCTCTCCAGTCGGGCTCGTCCTGCAGGATCTCGCGCAGCTCCGCCTCGGCTGCTTCCGCGTGAGGAAAAGGTCCAGCGTTTCGTGCATTAGCTGCGAGCTGGTGAGCGCGTAGACCTCCAGGAGTAGGATCTTCCCAGGCCGTCGCCCCAGCGGCAATCGCTATGACGTCGCAGGGGACAGCACACGGCCGCTTCCAGCGCGCCATCCATCGCCGGCACATTCAGGCCGCCGAGATGGCCGCCCGAGAGATGGGCGGACTGTCACTCGCTGACGCGCTGTCGCTCTGCGAACTCCTGACGAACGCGGATCCCGCGCGCTACGAACGGGCCGCGCTGCGCTGGCTTCAACGGTTCATCGATGAGCGGTTGCCGCCACTTGCAGAGGTCGCACTTGCCGCGTCAGCGCTTGCCGAGCTTCGGCACGGCAAGCGTAACGTCGGTCTCGACACGCTGAAGCGCCTGCTCCATCACGCCTGAGTCCCGAGCTCCTTTTCTTTGGTCTGAGCGCGGAGCGCGAGTTCGATAACTCGTAGCTACGAGCGGCCCCAGGCGGCCTGACCTCGCCAGTCAAACTGGGCCGAGTCGCCCTTTCCGACACCTAGGGAGCGATCGAGTTTGGTCCTTGACTGAACCGTCAATCACCACTTCACGGCAAGGTCGACGGCGCGGGTGCTCTGGTCACCCAAGTTCGGGAGCGGGCGCCGTGTGGGGACACCTCGCCCGCTCCCCGACCTTCCTCTCGCCCAGGTTTTTCGCGGAGAGGACGCGGCCGGACATGCACAGGGTCACCGCGAACGCTGTAGCGGACCGCCCTGCAGAGACATCCGCCGGTGCGTATTCCTGCCTCCACGCAAAGCAGATGCTACGCAACACTGCGGTGCCCGAGGGTTCAGGAATGATGCCCGAGCCAGGACTAGGGCTCCGCGCTTGATCGGGCCGGTTTGGGCACAATGCGCGGCTTGGATTACAGGATTTACCACGCGGTCAACGAGTTCGCAGTCGACTTCAAGTGGCTGGCCCACGCCACCTACTTCTTTGAGACGGTCGGAGTGGTGCTCTACGGGTTGGCTGTGCTGGTGCTTTGGCTTGCCACCGCGCCCGGTGAGGAGCGCCGCTGGAAACTCGCTGCGCTCGCCGGAGGCGCGTCCGCTGGGCTCTCGCTACTGATCAACCAAGTCATCGGGAACCTGGTCTGGCACCGTCCTCGACCGTACGAGACGCATCCGCAGGTTTACCACCTGTCCCACTCGCACGACCCATCATTCCCGAGTGATCACGCCAGCGCGGCCTTCGGGATCGCGTTCGGCATCTATTTCGTTGATCGGCGTGTCGGGCGCTTCTTCATCGTAGTCGCGACGCTCATCGCGACAGGCCGCGTCCTCGTCGGCGCTCACTACCTGACGGACGTGCTCGCAAGTCTCGTCGTCTCGGTGATTTCGGCGTATTTGATCGTCCGGCTTGGGCGGCCCCTGCTTGACCGCTGCGTTCGGCTACTTGAGCGATTCTCCGACCCGGTCGTCGGGCCGGTTCACAAGCGGTGGCGGCGGCGGTCTTTGGCTACCCGCTAACCGGCCGCAGGAAGGTCGCCTGGGCCAGCGTCCTCTTACCTTTAACGCACCTTCGACTTCGGCCCCGGATCAGGATTCGGTATCCAGCGCTTGCTTTGCTGGTCGTAGACATATGACGGCACAACCCGCCGGCTCGCGTTGTAAGCCGCCTGATACTCCGGATGCTCCACGCGCCACCGCCGCATCAACCCCGACTTGTCCGCAGCACACCCCTCGCAACGCTTCCTCGGACGCCCTGCGCCCCTGTACGGGCCAAGGGGCTCCCCACACTCGCAACGGTCAGGCTGAACCGTCACAGGATTCTTTCGCACTGTTATCGCGGAAAGCTGCCGGGTGAAGCCATCTGAAAATTTTGTGGGTGCCCCCATGGGGTGAGTGTCATGCCCCGTCGTTCATTTGGGCCTTCGGGGCCTTCCAAGGGACGACGCCCGGCGGAAGCTTGCTGGGTGCCGGCTTCGGGGTGGGTGCTGGCTGTTTGGGTGCCATCGTCGTCAGTTCCCTTCTCGAGAGAGTTCCGTGTCGACCGCTTCGAGTTGCTTGACGCGGGCGGCTGGGTCGCCGCCGTGTTTCTGTGTGTGCGCGATTTGCGCCTCGACTCAAGCACGATCTTTACCTCCACCTTGTTGGCGAAGGCCGCGGACCTGAGGAGTTTCTGCTCTACCCGAGGGCCGACCGGACACGGCCAATGGATCACGGGTCAGTTCATCGCTGGTTCAAACGTACTCTCGAGAAGGCCGGGCTCCCGCAAGAGATCAAGCTGCACGAACTTCGTCACTCCGCCGCCGACAACCTTTGGCGGGCCACCGGCGACCTCGTGCTGGCGCAGCAACTACTGCGCCACGAATCAGTCGCGACAACCCAGGGCTACTTGCATCCGACGCGGGACGATCTGGCCGCTGGCCTCGAGTCCCTAGAACAAGTCGTGCGTTCCGATTCCGAGGATTCGGCTTAGCGTGAAGGCCCGTCTAATCGAATGCACGGAAACCGGCGTTATGTCAAGTCAGCCTGGATTGGGCTCCTGCCCGTTCTCGCGCTCGCCTCCCCTGCCCAGGCCGAAGTCGTGACTCAGAAGGCCGATCGCGGCCTGCTGGCCGTGGCGGCGGACGGGACGCCCAGGGCCGCTGGATTGTCCTCGCGCGTGGGAAGCAGGCTGACGACGATCGCGCGCGCTGCCGCCGGAAGCAGCTTCGGCCCGGCAGGCCTCACGCTCGACGCGCGCGGTCGGCGGCCACCGCGATCGCTGTCTCCCTCCGGCGCACGTGCGCGAACGTGCGCGAGTATGGCGAATGCGTTAGTGTCGGCGTGCGGTTGACCGACAGCTGCTGCGGCGTCGCTCCAATGATTTTCCGGTCGCTGCTCATCCTTTCCACAGACGTCTCCACAAGTTGGTAAATCGGCTGTGGAAATGTTGAAAAAGGAAAACTTCGCAAATTGCGGCCACGTCCTTTTTCCGACCCCTTGACCCAGTTGCCCAAAGCGCTAGATTGCCTCTTGCGCCGAGCACAGAGCGCGAGTAGGTCGAAACCGAGTCCAAAGGCAGTAGCCGGAAGGCGAAAGTCAGTGGAAGCGGTGGACGAAAGTGAAACTGGCTCGGCGAATTTTTTTGGTCCAAAGTCGTCGACTCGGCGACAACGCAGTGGAGGCCGTGTGAGCTTGGCTCATGCGGCCGTTTCTTTAGTTGCCCGTGTAGTGGTTGCGTATAGTCGCCGCGGTGCACCTACGACTCCCAGCTATCGATCCCGGCGTCAAGGCTTTCCTCTGGGCGCTCGTCCTGGCGCTCTACGCCTGGGGCTTCATGCTCGCAGTCGGCGTCGACAAGGGAACCGCGACGATCGTGGGCTTGATCTCCTTCGGCGCGATCTTTCTCTACGTTCGCGTCTACGGCGAGAACGAAGAGGCTTAGATCAGAAAGACGGGCGTTCGCGCGGTGCGCGTGGCGAGCGCGCAGACAAGCAGCCGAGCGAGCTCTCCGCCGAGCGCCTCTTCGAGGCGAAGAAAGGCAGGAGGCCGAAAGATGGCGGCCTCGGAGAGGGCGGCACAGTGCTCCAGCAGAAGCTCAGCGCCTCTCTCGCCCTGCGGTAGCGAGCGGTCCTTCATGGCCCTCTAGGTATCGACCCGGAGAGCCCAGAGCTCATCCCTGAGGAAGGTCTAAAGCCGCCCCCCGGTCGTGCCGAGGGGCGGCCTCAGTGGAGCTATCAAACCGTCTCGCGCTCTGTCGTCGAGTCGGTGGTACTCGTAGTCGTGGCTTCTCGGTCGGCCGTCAACGGCTCGTCTGCGGCCGGACCGTCACTCGTAGTCGTAGGTGTGTCCGTGCGTCGGCGGCTGAACCAGCCGCGGCGGCTGTCGTCCTGCACCACCTCGCGGTCGCGGTCCACGACGACCTCGCGGTCACGAACGCGGGGACCGGTCGTATCGAACGAGAACCCGAACACGAGCCCCGTGCCGAACGCCAGCACCGGGATGTAGTAGAGGAAGTCGGTGACGAGGCCGCTCACATGGATGTCCCTCGTCCACGCCATCACGTGATTGTGAAACCACCCGCTGCCGGGCTCGCCGGCCAGGACGACCCACAACGAAACGATCGCCACGGGGATGAACGCCGTGATGAAGACCGCGAGCGAGAGTCGCGGCCAGCCCCATTTCGTCCAACCGCCGAGCAGCTGGGAGAGAGCCATCAGGAATCCCGCGCCGGCGACGAGGCCGACCCGGGCCCAATAGCCTCCAATCTGGTCATTGCTGATCTGCGTTGCGAACCAGATCAGCAGACCTGCGACGGCCGAGAAAACCAGTGTCGTCGTCGCCCTCGTAAGTCCGTACATTCGATCACCTCGCTAGTCGGTGCCGGTGTGGTACCCGGCTCCGACAAGAAAGAACCCCCTGACTAGAGGCTCAGGCGGCGGGTGTCGAATGAGGCGGAGTAGAGCTCGGCCCTGAAGTCCTCGAGCGTTCGGGCGAGGTCGTCGCTGAAGACGTGCTCGACTACCCCGACCCTCGGGTCGTTGTGGAAAGGCAGGTCGACATGCTCGTGCGAGACGAGGTTCACCGACGTCCGCTGGCAGGCCGGGCAGCGCACCGCGAGACCGAGCGAACCGTCGCCCGGGGCCAGCAGGAAGAAAGACGACGGGAAGACGGGCCTCGGCCTGTCCTCCGGGTAGCAAAAGAAGCTCCACGGCCACTCGCCAGCCTGGATCCGCCGCGCGGCCGCGTCGGAGAGCTCGGCCGCGAAGCCGTCGAGCTGAGCGGTCATCAGGTTGTAGAAGACGCCGCCCTGGAGCCCGAGCGGCGCCCAGTCGAGGTCGTCGTGGCTGACGAGGCCGTCGTGTTCCTCCCCGCAGCCACAAGCGAAGAGCACGTGATACACGGCGGGATGTTCAGCCCCGGGAAGGCGCTTGAGCTGGCGGAAAGACGACAGGGTCACACGCGTCTCTCCCTGTGCGGGGCACGGGAACGTGAAGCGTCCCGTCAGCGCGTCATACATGGTGCCTTTCTAATCGGCAGCCCGGATGTCGGACCGAACCCCCGAGAGCGGCTAGTACTCGATCAGCGCCTTCAGGTCGTACTTCGAGAGCCGGTCACGGCCGTTCAGGAAGCCGAGCTCGATTATGAAGCAGCAACCGACGACGATCCCTTCGAGCTTCTCGATGAGTTGCTCTGCGATCGCCTCGACCGTCCCACCGGTTGCCAGAACGTCGTCGTGGATCAGCACTCGCGCGCCCTTCGGGATCATGTCCGGGTGGAGCTCGAGCGCGTTCTGTCCGTACTCGAGCGCATAGGTCGCGCTGATCGTCTCGGGGGGCAACTTGCCCGGACGCCGAGCGGGAACGAAGCCGCAGCCGATCTGCTTTGCGATCGCCGCGCCGAGGATGAACCCGCGCGCTTCGGCACCGAGCACGAGGTCGGGCTTCTTCTCCCGCCCCCACTCCGAAAGCTGGTCGACGGTGTATGCGAGCGCCTTCGGGTCCGCGAGCAGCGGCGTGATGTCCTTGAAGCCGACCCCTGGCTGAGGCCAGTCGGGGATCTCACGAACCTTCTCGGCGAGATTCACGCGATCATGTTGACGCAAGCCGGCGAAGCGCGCGCCAGAAGAGGAGCTGGCCGAGGCCCTGGCCGAGCTCGCCGAGCGCTTCCAGGTCCTCCATGCCGGCGCGGCGGCGCTCGGGGCTGCGTGCGCGCAGAGACGGGCCGACGACCTGCTCGATGAGCCCTGCTTCCCGATCCGCAGCAGTCCGGAAGCCGCGGAGGTGGCGCGGCGCGATCCCGAACTGCGCGAGGCGGCCGCACGCGAGCGCGATGTCCGCGTCGAGCTCGGCGTAGCGCTTCTCGCCGGCCTCGGTCCGCGGGGTGAGCAGGCCGAACTCTTCGAGCTCGCGCGCCAGTCGCGTGTCGATGCCCGCGCGCTTGCAGAGCTCCGTCAGATCGAGCTCCAGCTCCTCCTCCCCCAGGCCCGCACGCCTGCGCTTACGGTCACGCGCGGCGGGCGAGGCAAGCTCCTGGCGGATCACCCTGAGTGGCAGGAACTCGTCTCGCTGGAGCCGCAGGATCGTCTCCAGCCGCTCTAGATCGTCCTCGCTGAAGAGGCGGTAGCCGCCCTGTGTCCGGCGTGGAGCAAGCAGTCCCTGATCTTCCAGGTAGCGGATCTTCGAGATGGAGATGTCGGGGAAGTCGTCCTTGAGGAGCGAGCAGACCGTCCCGATCGTCAGCATGCGTGTCTTCGACACGGTGGCCATCAGCGGTTCAGGAACGTAAGTCGGTACTTGCCGATCTGCAGCTCGTCGCCGTCCTCGAGCTGAGACGACTCCACGCGCTTGCGGTTGACGAACGTGCCGTTGAGGCTGCCCTGGTCGTCGACGAAGAACGCACCGTCACGCTCGGCGACGACTGCATGCTTGCGCGAGACCGTGACGTCGTCGAGAAAGATGCCGCAGTCCGGTGATCGCCCGATCGTCGTTTCGCCTTCCGGGTGGAACATCTCCCCCGTCCTGCCGCCGCCGGAGCGGACGACCAGTGCGGGCCCGTCGACGCCGAGATCCTCGAGCGCATCGGCCGACGAATCGTCACCCTCTTCCGCCGTGAACGTCTGGGTCGACTCCGCGCCGTCGTCCTTCACCAGAAGAGCGCCGCAGCGGGCGCAGTAGTTCGCGGCTTCCGGGTTCTGAAAGCCGCACTCCTGGCAGTAGATGTTGGACACCTCTAGACCGGAGGTGCGGCCTTGGAGGTGAGGATCGCCGTGAGGTGCTCGACGTCGACCTCGTCGAGGACGCTCTTCCCCTCCGTCTTCTGCAGTCTCGCGACGAGCTCGGCGCGGAGGATGTCGATCTTCCCGTGGAGCAGGCGCCGCTGATAGGAGACCTCGTTCTCCTCCTTCGTCAGGTCGGCGATGAGCTTCTTCAGGTCGGGGTCTGACAGCGTTCCAAGATCCGGCAGGGGTTCCACAGGCCGCCTTTCATGGTCGATGGCCGACCCAGTAAAGCAGCCAGCCGGCAAAGGGTCAACCTCAACTTGAGACTTCTGCCCTTTCAGGCCGTGGCCACAGCGCCCTCGGTCTGCATGATCTCCTCGACCATCGCCCGGAATTCCCCCTCGAGGGCCTTCGAGTCCTCCTCGGTGCGGCCCTCGGCGTAGATATGGACGATTGGCTCGTCCGGGTCCGGGAGGATCTGTGCCCAGCCCCGCTCCTCGAACACCTTGATGCCGTCCATGAGATCGAGCTTGCGGTCCCGTAAGCGCTCGGTCATGACGCGCATCACGACACCTTTCAAGGCCCAGGGGCACGGCAGCTGGCGGTGCACGAGGGTCGGGGCAGGCAGATCTGCGACGAGCTCCGACAGCGGCCCGCGCACCGGCGCGAGCAGCTCGAGCAGCTTGCAGAGACTTGCGATCGCGTCGTAGGCCGGCAGGAATTCCGGGAAGACGTAACCGCCGCCGACGGCGCCCGCGAAGATGACGCCGTCCTCCGCGGCGGCCTTCGTCAGGTCAGCCAGCGACGCCGGTGTGCGCACGACCTCGAGGCCGCTGCCTTCGAGCAGGACGTCGACCTGGCTCGTCACAGTGACCGGGAATGCGAGCTTTCCTCGGCGGCCGTCGCTTCCGATCAGGCGCAGAAAGAGGAGCAGGGTCTGTTCGACGGGAATCTCGCGCCCGTGCTCGTCGACGAGATAGAGCCGCTCGGCCGCCGCGTCGAAGACCACGCCGAGATCGGCTCCGACGGCAGGGACGAGTTGCTTCACCTGGCCGATCGCCTCGCGCAGCAGTGTCGGGCCGGAGTCCGTCCGATCGGTCGTGAACCCGTGCGCGGACACCGCCTCGACGCCGAGTGGCCCGAACAGGAGCGGCAGGACGAACGAGGCGGCCGAAAAGCCATAGTCGACAACGAGGCGGAAGCCTCGAGTGCGGATTGTCTCGGCGTCGAGGCTGTCGAGCAGGTTTTGCGCGTAGGAGTCACGCACGCGCGCCGGATAGCTGATCGAGCCGATGTCGCCGAAGCCGACTCGGCGCAGCTCTCCACGGGTGAAGTTCTTCTCGATCTCCTTCTGGAGCGTCGTTGAGATCTGGATGCCCGGCTGCTCGAAGAACTTAATCTGCACGATCTCCGGGTCGGCCTGGCTCGTGCCGACGTGGAAGCCCGCCTCGTAGCCCTCGGTCTTCAGCAGGTGGCGCGCCACTGCCGCGGGCAGCACGCGCAGATCGGCGACGTCGAGGCCCGCGGAGGTGAGGCCCGTGATCATCGCCCGCTTGATCATTCGGCAGGCGGGCGCAGACTCGCGGCTCGCTGCAACGCGAGCGCCGCGTTTGAGCGCCGTGCCGAGCGCGGCGGCAATCCTCACCGCTACCTCTGGTGTCAGATCGACGTTGACGAGCCCGGCGACGCCGTCCCTTCCGAAGAGGCGCGTCGAGGCGCGCGACTCCCAGATGACGCTGTCGGTGATGTGTGACCCCGAATCCACCTCCTTGTAGGGATAGATCCGGACGCCCGGCATGATCTCGCTCTCTGCGCCGATCGTGACGTCATCGCCGATCGCCACTCCCTCGTGGATGCGGACGTGCCCACGGATGTCGCACGAACGGCCAAGGATCGCCCCCTCGATCAACGAGCTGCGACCGATGTGGGTCGACGCGTCGATGACGGAGCGTGTCGTCCGCGTTCGCTCGCGGAGCGTGACGCTGTTCGAGAGCACGGAGTGCGAGCCGACGCTTGCTCCCGGAGCGATCCGGCAGTAGTTCCCGATGTAGGCCGGCCCCTCGATCTGCTCGAGGTCTGCGATCTCCACGCCCTCGCCGAGCCAGACGTTGCCGCGGATCCGGATGCCGGGAATGTTCAGCCGAACGTTCTCCTCGAGCGCATCGAAGTTGGCCGTCCTGAACTGGTCGAGGTTGCCGATGTCCTGCCAGTAGCCGTCCATGACGTAGCCGTACATGGGTCGGCCCATCTCGAGCAGGTAGGGGAAGAGCTCTTTCGAGAAATCGTAGGGGCGATCCGTCGGCACGTGCTTCAACACCTCCGGCTCGAGCACGTAGATGCCCGTGTTGATCGTGTCCGAGAAGACCTGGCTCCACGAGGGCTTCTCGAGGAAGCGCTCGATCCGCCCTTCCTCATCGGTGACGACGATCCCGAACTCGAGCGGGTTGTCGACGGACTTGAGCCCGATCGTGACGGCCGCGCCCTTCTCCTTGTGAAATGCGACGAGTTTGCCGAGGTCGACGTCGCAGAGGGCGTCGCCGGAGATAACCAGGAATGTCTCGTCGAGTTGGTTCGCAGCGAGCTTGACTGAGCCCGCGGTGCCGAGCGGCGACTCTTCCACGGAGTAGGCGATCTGCATTCCGAGTGACTCGCCCTGGCCGAAGTAGCTACGGATCGCCTGTGGAAGGAACGCGACCGTAACGATCACCTCGTTCATGCCGTGCTCTCGCAGCAGCTCGAGGATGTGCTCCATGCACGGCTTGCCGACGACCGGGACCATCGGCTTCGGCTGGTTCGACGTCAGCGGACGCAGGCGCGTGCCTTCACCGCCGGCCATGACGACGGCCTTCATCGCCTCGACTCCTTCCAGGCTCCGACTCCGTACGCAACGGCGGCGACGACCGCGAGAACGAGCCCCGTCGTGAAGATCCAGTACGGCCAATCGGTGGACCGGTGCGTGACGATGAGGCAGCCGATGCCGGTGTAGAGCAGCCAGGTCGCCGCCTTGCCGAGGAAGTTCACGTTGATCTCGTACCCATCTGGTGCGATCGTCTTGTAGCCCGCCAGCAGCAGGAGGTCGCGGCCGAGGATCACCACGAGGCCCTCCCAGGGCATGTGATCCTGGATGAAGAGCATGATCACCGCCGCATCGATCATCAGACGATCGGCGAGCGGGTCGAAGATGCGGCCGAAGTCGGACTCGACTCGCCAGCGGCGCGCGAGGAAGCCGTCGATCTGGTCGGTGACCCCGGCGACCGCGAAGACGCTGCCCGCCGGCCAGCTGTGGCCGCCGTCGGCGGTGGCCATCAGCACGACGAACACGGGGATGAGTGCCAGCCGCGCGATCGTGAGCGCGTTGGGAAGCTGCTGCAGGCTGGCAGGAACGGCGCGGGCGGCCATCAGTGTGGAAAGGATACGCCCGTGGCCGAGACTCTCAGCCTGCCGGGATTCGTGGACGCCCACAGCCATGGGTTCCAGCGGGCCCTGCGCGGCAAGAGGCACGGAGCCGGGGACTTCTGGGCCTGGCGGGAGCTCATGCTCACCGAGGCCGAGAGCCAGACTCCGGAGCTTGTGCGCCGGGAGTATGTCGACGTCTATCGCGAGCTACGGTCGGCCGGGTATACCGCCGTCGGCGAGTTCCACTACCTCGGCTTCGACGAGGCGCTTGCGGCGGTCGAGGCCGCGGAAGAGGCGAACCTGCGGATCGTGCTCCTGCTCGCTGCGTATGCGCGCGGTGGCTTGCCTCGCTTTCGCCAGGAGTCCGTCGCGGAGTATCTCCGGCAGATAGAGGATCTGCGCGGGCGTGGCGTGACAGTCGGCCTTGCCCCCCACTCCGTGCGCGCGTGTCCGCCGGACTGGCTCGAGGAGATCGGCCGTTACGCGGTGGCCGAGCGACTGCCGTTGCACGTGCACGCCGACGAGCAGCCGCGCGAGATCGACGAGTGCCTCGCCGAGCACGGCATCCGTCCGATCGAACTGCTCGACAGAACCGGTTGCCTGAGCGAGAGAACAACCGTCGTTCACGCAACGCACGCCGACGGCGCCGAGCTCGATCTCCTCGCGAGCTCCGGCGCGCGTGTCTGCGCTTGCCTGACGACCGAGGCCGATCTCGGTGACGGCTTCCTCCCTGTCGAGCGCATCTGCAAGCGCGGGATCGGCATCTGCATCGGCTCAGACTCGAACGTCCGCATCGACCCCCTCGAGGAGCTGCGCGAGCTCGAAGGCATCGCGAGGCGTCAGGCGGGCCGCCGGAACGTCATCTCCACGGAGACGCTCCTGTGCTTCGGCGCCGACGAAGGCGCAGGGTCCCTCGGGCTGGAGGAGTGGGACGACGTCGTGGTCGATCTGGCCCACCCGTCGCTTCGCGGTGTGGACGACGTGTTCGAGGGGCTCGTGTCGAGCTGCGCGGCCGACGTGTTCCTAGAAGTGTGAAGTCCAGTACGCGGTACGCATGATGTACGCGCGGTCCGCGGCGCGTCCGTGCAGTCCGTAGGCGCCGTCGTAGCTCTCGTACCTGCCGCCGTGGCCTGCGGGCTCGATCTGTGTTCCTTCGCCCCATTCGTTGTACGACGTAATCGTGACGAGGTCAGCGCCGGCCCGTAGCGCCGCACTCCACATCGAGTCGTAGGTCGCGCCGTCCAAACGATCCTTCACGTGCGTGTCACCTGTCGCGGCGGCTGCGTCGTAACCGGGACCGACCGAAGGTGCGCAGAGGATCCCGTAGGTGCGGGCCTGCGCGCAGAGGCGATCGAATTTCGCAGCGTCGTAGACGACGATGTCGTAGGGGTAGACGCCGGCGAAGCCTGCCCGCGCCGCGAAGCCCACGAGACTCGTCTGTCCGAACAGGCGCAAACCCGTTGGTTGACGCGTGATCCGTGTCCACTCGTCGGCTTTGAAGTCGTTCGAGCGGTAGAGGTAGACGTCCCGAATCCCGAGGCTGCGAATGTAGACGAGGTCGGCCGCGATCGAGTCGATCGATCGCCCCGGGTACGGCTCGAGCTGGACGGCGACCCGAAGCTGCCGACGCTTCGCCGCACGCATCACGGCGGTAAATCGACGGTCCTCCGCCGAGTCGCGCCCCCACCACGAGCTCACAACCTCGTCGACGCCGGCCGCAGCGATGTCGTTCATCTGGGCGCGCAGGACTCGAGGGTCACCGCTCGAGTAGGGACCCCGGGCGGGAAAGAACGCGGAGGCGATGTCGAAGGGAGGTGTGTGGCCGCCCTGCGTCCAGTGCGCGTAGTGCCCGTCGTGGCGAATGTTCGAATACCAGGGGTAGAAGAAGATCGCCGTCCTGGGTGCGGCCGCATGGGCTCCGGACACGGGCAGGGCAAACAGCAGCACGAAGGCCAGGAGGGGGCGCCGCATCCCGCATAGCCTCTCATCCCGGGCGGATCTCGGAATCCCCAGGACGAGGCATCAGGTTCCAAAGTCCGGGCGCCGATTCGGTCGTATGGCTTTCCTTGCCTGGATCGACCGCATTCGGTTCCGCAGCAGGCGTGACGAGGGTCAGACGATGGCCGAATATGCCGTCGTGCTCGGGGTGATCGTCCCAGGGATCATCATCGCGCTCGCCACCATCTCGGACAGGGTGGCCACCTCGATCGGCAGAATCGCCGGGTTCTTCTCCTAGGCCCCGCTGCAGACCGAAGAGTCCCCTGCGCCGGGGCGGTAGGGTTGCCTCACCACTCGACAGGAGGCTCAGATGGCTATCGCACGCGTTGTCACCTTCGACGGCGTCACCAAGGACCGCATGGAGGAAATGAACCGCGAGATGAGCGAAGGCGATCCGCCGGAAGGATTCCCGCCGGCAGAGGTCATCGTCCTGCACGACGCCGAAGCGGAGAAGTCGCTCGCGATCGTCATCTTCGAGACGGACGACGACTACAAGCGCGGCGACGAGATCCTGAACGCGATGCCAGCGGGCGACACCCCGGGGCAGCGAACGTCAGTGACCCGGTACGACGTCGCTCATCGTATGAAGTCGTAACGGCGCATCGCTCGCTGCTCTGGTGAGTTCCTTCTAGCGGTTTATCACCCAGATCGAGTTCGCGCGAACGAACGCGATCCGGCGACCATGCGGGATCGGTCTCATTCGCGGTCGTGGAGATGAGGGTCCGCAAGCCTGAGCCGTCGTGCGCTGAACGCGAGTTCAGCAACTAGCCCAGACGTATGTCAGGCGTCCGCCGCTTTTCTCGACGGACGCCGTAACTTCGCCTACACAGTGGTGCTAGCGCCGCCCGCGCGCGAAGAAGCCAAGCAGAGCGAGGACGACGACGATGATGAGGATCCACACGATGATGCTGAAGACGCACCTCCCTTTTAGTGTCAGAGCCGTCCTTCCGCCGTTCCACAGCAACTAAACTGCGGCCAGCTGCCAGCTCGGCCTTCAAGAGAGGTTTGTGCCATGAGAAGGCCACAAAGCCACTACCAAGTTTGGTAGTGGCTCAGAAGAAAACCCCGCATGTGCGGGGCTTCCCTGAAGTCGGGGCGCCGAGATTGAACTCGGGACCTCTAGTCCGATCCGCGCGTGCACGGGGATCGCCCTATCCAAGCGAAACCGACCTGCGAGCAACGAAAGCCGCGTCCCTGATCTTTGGATTGAGCTGGGGTGATTCGGAATGAGTTGGCGCAATTCTGTACCCGCCATGTACCCGCGCCGTTGGGCAGGGCCGCGAAAACCAGCGACCGGCCTTACCGGGAGGCGCTCAGTAGCCCAGCGCGAGGATGAGAACGGCGGCCGCGAATACAACTGTTCCGGCAAGGCTCATCAACGATCGCCGACGAGCGAGTAGGTCGGCAGTCCGCGGTCCCGAAATTGCCGCCCTAGGGACCGCCGCGAGACCGAGCAAAAGCACCGCGAAACCGAGTGCGGCGATCGCGAACGGGCTCTTGCTGAGGTCCCTGGCAAGGTTCCCTGGCGCCAGCCCGGTGACATCGACGCCGAGAAAATGGTTGGATCCGAACAACGAGGACGACCCGGCAGCTGTCGACCTTCCCGCGACTCCGGTCGGACCGAAACTTGGAGCGGACGAGAACGACGTAGTAGCCCCGCAGACGTTGCGCTGTCTCGCGGCTGCGACAGCTGAAGGTGAGCTGACGGAGTCCAGGATCGCAATGGTGACGCGGAGCAACCTGCCGCGTCTGCTGCGCAGCCCGATCTGATACGTCGCGACGGGCAGCCGTTTCCCGTGGACGCGACCGCTGAAGCGGAAGCGGTTGATGCCGGCGTGGCCGCGCACTGTGAAAGAGCCGACGACGCGACAGAGCGGGAAGACCTCGACCACGGTAAACCGCACTCGCCCCGCGTGGCGAAGGCGGAACACGATGATCGCGGACAGGCGAGCTTTGGGGCCGTGCACGACGAGGAAAGGTTGGGAGCTGCGAAGGCGCGTAACACCTGTAGACGCGGCACTCGGGCCAACCGAAGAAGCGCTGAACAGACTGGCGGATGCTGCCCCCGGTGCAGCCGAGCCGCTCTGGCCAGACGAGAGTGACGCTCCGCTCGACAGCGACGGGAATATCGTTCCCAGGCCCGCCGACGGCGTCGAGGTCGGCGCGCCGTTCAGGGTCGTCTTCGGGACAGTGGTGGTGATCTTCGGCAGCGTCGTGCTTACAGGCAGCGTCGTGCTTACAGGCAGCGTCGTGGTCACCTTCGGAAGAGTTGTCGTGACCTTCGGCAGGGTTGTGCTGACCGGAAGGGTCGTCGTGATCGTCGGCAGCGCCGTAGTGATGGTCAGAGCCGGCGATGCAGATCGCCCAGCAACCGCTGTACTGCCGACATAGCCCAGCACAAGAAGAGCGGTGAGAGCTGCCGCAGACCGCATGGGTGCATAGTAGCGCCGATCGGCACATCGCAATCTGCTCGAGCGCAAGTCCGGCCAACGAATCCGGTCGCGGTGTACCCGCACGCAAAGAAGGGGTGCCCGATCGAAAGAAAGCCCGCGCTTTGCGGGCTTTCATCGGGGCGCCGAGATTTGAACTCGGGACCTCTAGTCCCCCAGACTAGCGCGCTAACCAGGCTGCGCCACGCCCCGTGGCGGCATCGTATCGGCTATGCACTGTAGCGCCGGTACAGCTTGTCGATCAGGTCCGGCATGCGCTCGAGGCGGTCCGTGATGACGCGCAAGCGGTATTCGCGGAAGTGCTCCGCTTCGACGCCCAGTGCGCGCGCAAGCGTCTTGATCACGTCGTCGGAGGGGACCGGCCGGTTGCCGTGCACAAGGTGATTCAGATAGCCCGCGGAGAGCCGTGTCTTCTCCGCGAGTGAGCGGTACGTGAGACCCGCCTCCGCCATCAGCCGTTCGATCGTCGGGCCGAACGCGTCGTCGCTAAAGCGTCGCTTGCGCGCCATCAGCCGAGCCTCTCGCGCACTGTCGAGACGAGCTCACTTACGCTCACCGCCTTGTCCTCCCCCTCCGCGCGCTCGCGAACGTCCACCGTACCGTCTTCCGCAACCTTTCGCCCGACGGTCACGCGCACCGGGCAACCGATCAGATCTGCGTCGGCGAACTTCTCCCCCGCGCGTGCGTCACGGTCGTCGACGAGCACGTCGAGGCCGGCCACGGAGAGCGACGTGGCAATCGACTCCGCATGCTCCTCCTGACCCGGGATCACGACAATGTGAACGTCATACGGAGCGACCGCCGCCGGCCACTCGATGCCGCGGTCGTCATGGTGCTGTTCGACGATCGCCGCCATCGTGCGTGCAGGGCCGATGCCGTAGCTTCCCATGACGATCGGATTCTCCTGGCCGTCCTCGTCGACGAACTTTGCACCGAAGGGCTCCGAGTAGAACGTCCCGAGCTTGAAGATATGGCCGAGCTCGATCGCCGTCTGCGCTTCGAGCTTGCCGCCACAGTTGGGACAGGCATCGCCCGCGTTCGCCTGCCGGATGTCGGCGAACCGCGGCTCGTAGTCACGGCCCGCCTCGACGCCGCGTAGATGCCACCCATCGCGGTTGGCGCCGGCGACGAACTGGCCCTCGCGGAGCGTATCGTCTGCGACCACGTCAACCTTCGCGCCAACCGGGCCGATCGAGCCGCCGCCCGCGCCGAAGGTGTCGCGGATTTCGGCGTCTGTGGCAGGACGGTACGCGACACCGAGCGCCGTGACGAGCTTCTCCTCGCTCAGCCGATCGTCGCCGCGGACGAGCGCGAGCACGACGCGGTCGCCCGCGACCACGGGCATCGCCTTCGACGTCGACGCGGGATCGATGCCGAGGAGCGCAGCAAGCGACTCGATCGTCGTCGCATCCGGCGTCTCGATCTCCGTGGGCGCCTCGAGCCGCGGAGGGAACCCCGGCGCACGCGGGATGCCTCGCGCCGCGTCGTAGTCCGCGAAGTAGTCGCCGTTCTCGCAGCGGATCAGTGTGTTCTCACCGGAGCCGGTCGGCGCGAGATAGCCGGATGATTCCTTGCCGCCCATGATCCCGGACTCGGCCTCCACGAAGTGGACCTCGAGGCCGCAACGCTCGAAGATCTTGTCGTAGGCCTGCTTGTGTTTGTCGAAGCTCTTGTCGAGACCCTCGAAGTCGCGGTCGAAGGAGTACGAGTCCTTCATGATGAACTCGCGAACGCGCAAGAGCCCCCCGCGCGGCCGCGGCTCGTCCCTGGCCTTCGTGCTGAAGTGGTACCAGACCTGCGGCAGCTGCTTGTACGACTGCAGCTCGCGCGCGTGGAATGCCATCGTCTCCTCGTGCGTGAAGCCAAGGACGAAGTCACGTCCCGTGCGGTCCTTGAGTCGGAAGACTTGAGGAATCGTGATCCGTCCGCTCAGTTCCCAGAGCTCAGCCGGCGTCAGGACAGGGCAGAGCATCTCCTGACCGCCGATCGCATTGATCTCCTCACGGATGATCTGGATGACTTTCTGGTGAACGCGCCAGCCGAGCGGCAGGAATGTCCAAAGACCGGCGCCGACTTGGCGGATGAAACCGCCGCGCACGAGGAGCTTGTGACTTGCCGCCTCCGCGTCGGACGGCGGCTCGCGCAGTGTCGGTAGAAACAGCTCTGAGGCCCGGGCAAGCATGTTGTCCGGGCAGACTACTCGCCGAGCGGAATCAGCGAAGCTTCGGCCGCGGCGTCGCTTGCGATGCCGCTTGAGAGGCCGCGCGGTTCATCCGCGCGGCCGTTAACCAAGATCACTCGGAACCGATTCCATCGGAATCAAAGAGGCCTCGGCCATCGCGAGCGCTGCGGGCTTCGCCATCTTCAGTCGTTTCGGGCGTTGCATCCCGTCGGCGATCCACTTGTCGATCTCGTGAAACAACTCGTCGATGAGGATGTCGGACGACACCTTCTTCAACACGCGCCCGTGTGCATAGACGAAGCCGGTGTCGCGGCCGCCGGCGATTCCGAAGTCTGCGTCCCCCGCCTCTCCCGGCCCGTTCACTGCACACCCGAGCACCGCAACTTCGAAATGCTGCGGGTAGGCGAGTAGGCGTTCCTCGACGGTCTCGGCGAGGGTCTGCACGCCGACGTTGTCGCGTCCGCACGAAGGGCACGCGATCATGATCGGCCCGCGCTCGCGTAGACCGAGCGCCTTCAGGATCTCGAAGGCGACGCGCACCTCCTCGACCGGGTCGGCCGTCAGCGACACGCGCATCGTGTCGCCGATCCCGTCGGCGAGGAGCGTCCCCAGCCCCACGGAGCTCTTGATGGAACCGGCGAACGGCGTGCCGGCTTCGGTGACCCCGAGGTGCAGCGGGTACGGCACCTTCGAGGCGAGCAGCCGGTAGGCGCGGATCATCGTCGGAACGTGGCTGGACTTGACGGAGATCTTGAAGTCACGGAACCCGAGGCTCTCTAGCAGCCGCACTTCCTCGAGCGCGGCCTCGACGAGGGCCTCGGCCTGGTCGCTCTGCGCCAGCTCGCTCAGGTGCTTCGGGAGCGAACCGGAGTTCGCGCCGATACGCATCGGGATCCTTTTGGCCTGGGCGGCGCGCACGACCTGCGCGACCTTGTCCGAGCCCCCGATGTTGCCGGGATTGATCCGGACCGCCGCGACACCGGCATCGATCGCCTTCAGCGCGAGGCTCGCGTTGAAGTGGATGTCGGCGATCACGGGGATCGGGGAGAAGCGCACGATCCGGCCGAGCGCCTCGGCGTCCTCGTTCTTCGGAACGGCGACGCGGACGACCTCGCAGCCCGCGGAGGCAAGCGCTGAGATCTGGGCGGTCGTGGCCTCGACGTCGTGCGTTTTCGTCAGGGTCATCGACTGGACGACGACGGGAGCGCCGCCGCCGATCCGGACTCCGCCGACCGTGATGTGACGCTCGGAAGCCATCTGCGTATCAGTGTAACGCCGTCGTTTACTGCTCTTGTGGCTCTGAGCCACGAACTCGGGACGCTGTCCGGATAGGACGACACTTCGCCCCGGAGAGCCGCTGGCCAGGCGGTTAGTGGCTCTGAGCCACTAAGTCGGACCTACCCCCCACCGAGACGGTTGATGTCGTTCGAGAGGCCGATGAACATCAGCACCAAGAAGAGGGCGATGCCGATCGCCGAGACTCGTTCGTACACCTCGCGTCCCACCGCCCGGCCGCGTAAGCCCTCGATGATCGAGAAGAGGATGTGACCGCCGTCGAGCGGCAGGAGCGGCAGGAGGTTGAGGATGGCGAGCGACAGGCTGATCAGGCCGAGGATCTGGAGGAAGAGCGTGAAGGTCAGAGACGCTGCCTGGCTCGAGTAGTCCACGATCCCGACTGGGCTCGACACCTCCTTCCTCCCGGAGCCGGTGATCAGACGCGGCAAGAACGTGACCGTCGCCTTCGTCGCGTCCCACGTCAGCTGGAAGCTATGCCCGAGCGCAGCGATGGGGCCGTACTGGATCTCATTCCAGCCCGGCTCGAACCCGATCGCCCACCGGTCGCCGATCTTCTTCGTCCGCACCGGGCCGAGCGTCATTGGCTTGCCGTCACGGAGCACCGTGATCTTGATGGGCGCGCCCTTCGAGCCGCGGATGTACCGCGACACGGCAGAGAAGCCCGGCGTGGCGCGGCCGTTGATGGCGATGATCGTGTCTCCCGCCTGAAGCCCGATTTGCGCGGCAGGCGTGTCTGGCTTCACGTTTCTCACCGTGCGGTCGGCATCGCCCGGGACGCCGATGACGAAGGCGACCGCGATGAGCACGAGCGCCACGAGGATGTTCACACCGGGGCCTGCGAAGATGACGGCGATGCGCTTCCACGTCCTCTGACGCCAGTAGGCATCGTCGCTGAGCCCGTCCTGCAGCTCTTCGACAGCGCGCCGCGCGGCTTTTCCCGAGGCCGGGCTGAGGCTCGCCTCCTCCACGGCCGCCGCGAGCTCGGGCAACGCTTCACGTGCGGCGACCAGATCGCTCCCCTCGAGCGCGCGTTGCACCCGTGCCATCTTCGGAAAGAGGCTCGGCTCCTCCTTGAGCGCGGGACCCAGCTGCATGTCCAGATCGGACGGTGCAGGCCGGTGCATGCCCGGGATCTTCACGTAACCCCCGAGCGGGATCGCGCCGATTCCGTACTCGATCCCGTTCCGCACGACCTTGACGAGCGCAGGAGGGAAACCGAGATAGAACCGCCGCGGCTTCATCCCGACGGCTCGCGCGACGAAGAAATGGCCCGCCTCGTGCAAGAGGATGAGAACTGCGAGGCCGAGGATCGAGATGAAAATGTTCATGCGACCTTCAGTGCCTCTTCTGCGTAACGCCGGGCTGCCGCGTCCGCGGCGACGAGCTCGTCGAGGTCATGTGCGGGCGAGCCGTCGGCTGCTTCGAGGGCCTCTGCGACCACGTCCGCGATCGCGAGGAACGGCAGCCCTCCGTCGAGGAAAGCGGCGACCGCGACCTCGTTCGCAGCGTTGAACGTCGCCGGATACGTGCCGCCCTGTTCTCCGGCCTTGCGCGCGTGTGCGAGGAGCGGGAAGGTCTCGAGATCCAGTGGCTCGAATTCGAGCGTCAACCCCGCGGTGACGTCGAGCGGCCGTACCGGCGTCGCGCTGCGGCTCGGATAGGTGAGGGCGTAGGAGATCGGCACGCGCATATCCGGATAGCCCAGATGCGCGAGCGTTGCACCGTCGCGGAATCGAACGAGCGCATGGACGATCGACGTCGGGTGCACGACAACGTCGATCTCTTCGTACGGCAGGTCGAAGAGGAAGTGCGCCTCGATCAGCTCGAGTCCCTTGTTCGCGAGCGTCGCGGAGTCGACGGTGATCTTCGGCCCCATGTTCCAGGTCGGGTGGGCAAGTGCTTCGCTCGGTGCGACGGCTTCCAGCTCCTCACGCGTTCGACCGCGGAATGGGCCACCGGACGCGGTGAGCACCAGCGAATGAATTTGGTCGACCGAGCGCCCCTCGAGGCACTGGAACGCTCCCGAGTGCTCGCTGTCGACCGGGAGGAGACGCCCTCCTCCGCGCCGCTGAGCCTCGAGCGCGAGATCTCCGGCCGCGACCAGGCTCTCCTTGTTTGCAAGCGCGAGATCGACCCCACGTTCGAGTGCCCAGAGCGTTGCCGGCAGGCCGGCGAATCCCACCACGGCATTGAGGACGAGATCCGGCGCTGCGAGCTCGAGAAGGTCGGTCAGGTCCCCTCCCACCTGCGTCAGCGGCGCGAGCCCGTCGATCGGCTGCGAGCCCGAGGAAGCGGCACAGAGCTCGAGGTCGGGGTGGACAGCAATGATCTCGAGCGCCTGGCGCCCGATCGAGCCGGTGGCGCCGAGGAGCGCGATTCTCTTCACCCCGGTAAGTGTAGGTTCGCCGCCGCTAGACGGCGTTGAAGGCGCGCAACAGGTAGTACGACGCCACGGCTGCGAAGAGCAGCGAGTCGATTCGATCGAGGACGCCACCGTGGGCAGCGAGCAGACGACCGCTGTCCTTGACTTGCATGTCCCGCTTGAGCGCGGACTCGAAGAGATCCCCGAGCGGCGCGGCCACAGCGATCACGACACCGAGCAGGATCGACTGCGGAATGGAGAGGAAGTCCTGCTTGTAGAGCGCGACGAAGGCGACGAAGATCGTCGCCGCCGTCCCGAAGAGAAACCCCTCCCAGGTCTTTCCCGGCGATAGGGCAGGGGCAAGCTTGTGGCGGCCGATCATCCGGCCCGCGAAGAACGCACCGATGTCACCCGCCCAGACGGCTAGCAGCACGGTGAAAGTGGCGAGCTCGCCGTCTTTCGGGATCTCGCGCAGCAACACCAGGTGTGCCAGACAGAGCCCGACCCAGCCTGCGCCGAGCACTGTCGATGCGATTGCAACTGTGGCCGACTGGCGCGTCGATGCGATCCAGTGGAGCAGGAAGGCGAGCATCAGTGTGGCGAGGAAGCCGGCGGCCATCCAGTCCAGGCCACCCAGTCGCGCGCCGAGCAGTGAGAGGATCGCACCCGCATAGGCCGCAAGAATCACCGGCCGCAACGTGCGGATCATGAGCGAGTACTCGTGCAGCGCCAGCACCGCCGCGACTCCCGCGAGCGCGAAGAGCCACCACCCTCCGACCCAGACGATCACGAGGACGACGGGCACGCCGACGAGCGCGACCAGCACGCGCGACACTAGGGGGCCCACTACCGGCCGCCGAAGCGGCGCCTGCGGCTGGCGTAGTCGTCGAGTGCGGCGCGGAGTTGGTCCTCGCCGAAGTCGGGCCAGAGCGTGTCGACGAAGACGAGCTCGGCATAGGCGAGTTGCCACAGGAGGAAGTTCGAGATCCTCAGCTCGCCGGAGGTACGGATCAGGAGATCAGGGTCGGGCATGTCGGGTGCTGTGAGAAAGGAAGCGAAGGTCTCCTCGTCGACCTCGGCCCCCGCCGCAACTGCGCGGTTCGCGGCATCGATGATCTCGGCGCGTCCGCCGTAGTCGAAGGCGATCCACAGGTCGAGGCGGTCGTTGCCTTCCGTCTCGCGCTCGAGCGCTGCCATGCGTTCCTGCAGCGCAGCCGGCGCACGATCGCGCCTGCCGATGAAGCGGGTGCGCACTCCCTGGCGGACGAGGTCGGGAAGCTCACGCTCGATCGTCTCGGTGAAGATCTCCATCAGGAGCTTGACCTCGTCGGGCGGACGGTTCCAGTTCTCGGTCGAGAACGCATAGACCGTCAGTGAGTCGACGCCGAGGACGATTGCTGCCTCGACCGTGCGACGCAATGCCTTGGTGCCGGCCCGGTGGCCCGCCGCGATCGGCAGCCCACGCTTGCGCGCCCAGCGGGCGTTGCCGTCCATGATGATCGCGACCGCGTGCGCGACGTCCGGCAGATCCGGCTCGGGAGCCGGGCGGACGTGCCGCAGGGTCCTGATCTTCGTGAGGAGGTTCATAGGCACGGAGGCCTATACCTCCATGATCTCGGCCTCTTTGTGTTTCAGGAGATCGTCGATCGTCTTCGTGTGGTCGTCGGTCAGCTTCTGGACGCGTTCCTCGGCGCGACGCTCGTCGTCGCTCCCGACGTCCTTCAGGTCCTTCAGGTGCTGCACGGTGTCACGACGCACGTTTCGCACCGCGACCCTCCCCTCCTCCGCGATCTTCCGCACGACCTTCACGAGCTCCACGCGCCGCTCCTCGGTCGGCTGCGGCATCGGCAGGCGGATGACCTTGCCGTCGTTCGACGGCGTCAGTCCGAGATCGGACTCCTGCAGAGCCTTCTCGATCGCCTTCACAGAGCTCGGGTCGAACGGCTGGATCGTCAGCAGCCGGGGCTCGGGGACGTTGATCGTCGCGAGCTGCTTGAGCGGAGTCTGCTGGCCGTAGTACTCGATCTGCACGCGGTCGAGCAGCGCGGCGGACGCACGCCCGGTGCGAACGGTGTTGAACTCCGTCTTCGTGTGCTCGACGCTCGAGTCCATGCGTTTCCGGGCGTCCTCGATGAATTCGTCGGCCGTAGCCATCAGCGCTCCTCCTTTGCAGGCGTCGAGATGATCGTGCCGATTCGTTCGCCCTCCAAGACGCGGCGGATGTTGCCCCGCATGAGCTGAAAGACGTAGATCGGAAGATTGTTGTCCATGCAGAGCGACAGCGCCGTGGTGTCCATCACGCGGATGTTCCGCTCGAGTGCCTCGCGGTGCGTCAGCTCCGGCAGGAAGACGGCGTTCGGATCGACCCGGGGATCGTCCGCGTAGACCCCCTCGGTGCCGTGCTTCGCCATCAGGATGGCATCCGCGTTGATCTCGAGGGCGCGAAGCGCCGCCGCCGTATCGGTCGTGAAGAACGGGTTGCCGGTTCCGGCCGCGAAGATCACCACGCGTCCCTTCTCGAGGTGGCGGATGGCGCGGCGCCGGATGTACGGCTCCGCGACCTCCTTCAGCTCGAGTGCGGACAGGACGCGGGTGTGTGCACCGCGGTCCTCGAGGGCGTCCTGCAGCGCGAGCGCGTTCAGCACGGTCGCGAGCATTCCGGCGTAGTCGGCAGTGGCGCGATCCATTCCCTCGGCCGCGGCGGCCATGCCGCGGTAGATGTTGCCGGCGCCCACCACGATCGCGATCTCGACTCCCGAAGTCTGCACGTCCACCATCTCCTCGGCGATCGCGTCGATCGTCGCACGATCCATTCCGTAGTCGCGGTCCCCCATCAGCGACTCGCCCGAGAGCTTCAACAGGATGCGGCGGAACATCGACGTCGCCTCGTCCGGCGCGGCCAAGGTCTCTTCCGGCTGGAGGGGCACCTAGCCGCTCAGCTCGAACCGTTCGAACTCGAGCACTTCTGCGCCCTCACCGCCGAGCGCGTCGCCGACCTTCTTGGACGAATCGTGGATCCACTCTTGGTCGACGAGCACGTTCGCGCCGAAGAACCGCTTGTTCAGCATTCCTTCGACGATCTTGTCGCGAGCCGCCTCCGGTTTCGACTGAACTTCATCCGAGCCGGCGTAGATCTCGCGCTCCTGAGCGATCGTCTCCTCCGGAACATCGTCACGGCCGATCCAGTTCGGTCTCAGCGCGGCGATGTGCATCGCCACCTTGCGCCCGAGGTCTTCGGACCCACCACGAATCTGCAGGAGCACACCGATCTTGTTCCGCGGCGGATGCGCGTAGGCGGCGATCATCCCGCCGTTCACGGCCTCGAAGCGGGCCGTGCCCGCGACGACGATGTTCTCGCCCAGCTTGCCGGCCAGCAGCACACGCTCCTCGTCGAGCGAGGCCTCTGCGCCGGGGCCTTCCGACTCGACGGCCTCGAGCACCTTCTTGGCGAACGCGAGGAACTCCTCGTTGTTCGAGACGGGCTCGGTCTCGCAACCGACGGCGACCATCGTGCCTCGCTTGTTGTCGTCACCGATGCGGTAACCGACCTTGCCCTCGGGCGTCTCGCGGTCGGAGCGCTTGGCGGCGCCGGCCATGCCCTTCTCGCGGAGGACACGTACCGCGGCCCCCATGTCGCCGTTCGTCTCCTGCAGCGCGCGCTTGCAGTCCATCATCGGCGCGCCGGTCTGGTCGCGGAGCTCTTTGACGAGTGCTGCGGAGATCTCAGCCACCGGTGCGGCCCTCCTCGGGGGCAGGTGCCTCCGCGGCCGGTGACTCTGCGACTGGTTCCTCGCCGGGCGACACCTGCTCGTAGTCGCCCTCTGGCGTCGTCTCTGCCGTCGGTTCGGCGGGAGTCTCCGACGCGGCGCCGTTCGTTGCCGGAGGCGGAGCGAAGTCGGCGGGAGTTGCCTTCTGCTGCCCCGCTGCGATTCCGTCGGCGATCGCACGCACGATCAGGTCGCAGGACCGGATTGCGTCGTCGTTGCCGGGGATCACGTAGTCGGCCTCGTCTGGATCGCAGTTCGTGTCGACGAGCGCCACGACAGGCAGGTTGAGCCGCTTCGCCTCGCGCACCGCGAGCTGCTCCTTCCGGAGGTCGACGATGAAGATGGCGTCGGGCTGACGCTTCATGTCGGCCACGCCGCCGAGGTTCTCTTCGAGCTTCTCGAGCTCGCCGAGCATCGAGATACGCTCCTTCGCCGGTAGGAGGTCGAGCTGGCCTTCCTCCTTCAACCGGCGCAGCTCGTGCAACCGGTCGATGCGGTCGGAGATCGTGCGCCAGTTCGTCAAGAGCCCACCGAGCCAGCGATGGTTGACGTACGGCATGTTGACGCGCTTCGCCTGCTCCTCGACGGCGCCCTGGCTCTGCTTCTTGGTGCCGACGAAGAGGATCGAGCCTCCACGCTCCGCGATGTTGCGGGCGAATTCGTGTGCTTCTTCCAGCAGCTGGAGGGTCTTCTGCAGGTCGATGATGTAGATGCCGCCCCGCTCGGTGAAGATGAAGCGGCGCATCTTTGGGTTCCAGCGTCGCGTCTGGTGGCCGAAGTGAACTCCAGCCTCCAGCAGCTCGCGCATAGAGACGACGGACATCGGGATCAGGTCCCCTTTCTGGTTAGTTGTCAGTGCTTCCGGCGGGCCTGGCTGGAACCGACGTGGAACGCCGGCACCGCCACCCAGGTGAACCGCCGGGTCGGGTGCGAAAAACCGCTGTATCTTAGCGACTACGTCTCGGATCGGGCGCGCGCGAGGGCTGCAGTCAGATCCGGGGGCAGCGGCGACTCCACGTCCACGCGCTCGTCCCTGAAGGGGTGCGGAAAGGAGAGCCGGCCGGCGTGGAGGAACTGCCGGTCGAGCTCGAGCTCACGGGGACGGCCGTAGACCGGATCTCCCGCAACCGGGAGGTCGATCGCGGCGAGGTGGACGCGGATCTGGTGGGTCCGACCCGTTTCGAGCCGGACGTCGAGTAGCGAATGACGCGGGAGGAGCTCCCTGACCTCGAAGTGAGTGACCGCCTCGCGGGGCGTGTCGGTGTCGAGCGAATGTCGCAGCGCATCGCGCCGGTCGCGGCCGATCGGCGCTTCGATCCGGCCGCTGCGAGAGCGTGGACGCCCCACGACGAGCGCGACGTAGTGACGGTCGAGCTCGTGACCCCGCACGAGCTTCTGGAGTCGGCTGTGCGCCTCCTCCGAGCGCGCGACCACCATCAGCCCCGATGTGTCACGGTCGAGACGGTGCACGATGCCGGGCCGGTCGGCGTCGCCCCCGGCCACGTCGTGTTCGAGCAGCCCGTGAACGAGTGTCCCGGTCGCATGCCCGGGCGCTGGATGAACGACGAGGCCGGCGGGCTTGTCGACGACCACGAGGTCGTCGTCCTCGTAGGCGATGCGGAGATCCATCGACTCGGGGATGAGCTCCGCGACCTGGTGCAGCTCCGGCGGCTCGAACTCGACCTCTTCGCCGCCTACGAGCTTCCGGCTCTTCGCGATCGGCTTCCCGTCGACCATCACCGCCTGTGCTTCGAGCAGGCGTTCGGCCACGCTTCGCGAGCCGACCTCCGGCAGCGACGCGAGAAAGCGGTCGAGCCGCTCGCCCGCCGCCTCGTCAGGGACGCGGAGTTTCACGCACGCGCTGCGGCCGGCCGGCATTCCGGTCGGACGCCACCAACGCGAGCAACAGAGCCGCGACACCGACGACGATGAACGTGTCCGCGAGGTTGAAAGCCGGCCAGTAGCGGAAGTCGAGGAAGTCCGTGACGTGGCCCAGCCTCACGCGGTCGAGGAGGTTGGATACGCTGCCCCCGCTCACAAGACCGAGCGCGACCGGCAAGACGGGATGGCGGGATCCCGACCGGGCGAAGAAGTAGAGCATCCACGCGACGGCGAGCGCGGTCAGCAGGATCACGAGCGACGTCGCCTGGGCAAAGAGGCCGAAGGCGATCCCCGAGTTCGTGACGTGGTGGATCGAGAACGGGCCCGCGACGTAGACCTGGTCGTTGTAGTCGAGCCGGCTCGTGACGATCGACTTCGTCAGCTGGTCTGCACCGAGTGCGGCGAGCGCGACCGAGCCGAGGCTCAGCCACTGCGGCCAGCCCGCGCCGAACCGGCGCTCGGCGACCGAGATCGGCGTCAGCCCATCCGTGGTCGAGCCCATGCGGATGTCGGCGGGTCGCGTCGTCACCCGCTCGGTCAACGACGTTCCAGATCGCGTTGGCAGTCGATGCAGAGCGTCGCCCAGGGAAGCGCCTCGAGGCGCTCCTCCGGAATCTGCTTGCCGCAGTTCGAGCACGTCCCGTACGTGCCCTCCTCGATGCGCTTCAGCGCGGCCTCGATCGCCGCCAGGACGTGCTCGGAGTTCTCCTCGAGGGTGTAGTCGAGCTCCCGCTCATAGGTCTCGGTGGCGGTATCGGCCGGATGGTTGTCGTACGCCGACTCCTCCCCCGCGTCGTCGCTGAGCGTGCCGGCAGTCTCCTCGCGAAGGTTCTCGAGCGCCGCCTGAACCCGAGTGCGCTCCTCGAGCAGCGCCTCGCGGAATCGATCGCTATCGATGGTCACGATGCGCGCTCCTTTCCGGTCGCCGCAGTCAGGCGCCGCTCGATCTGGGAGAGGCCGAGGCCGGTCAGTCGGACGATCTCGTCCCGTGCGCCGTGACCCGAAACGAGCGTCATCGCGTCCCGCGGAAGGGCGAGAGTCTCTGCGAGAAGTCGGACGACCGCATCGTTCGCCCGCCAGTCCTCCGCCGGCGCTGCGACACGTACCTTCCACGGGTCACCGTGGCGACCGACGACGCCCCCGCGTGTCGCACCCGGCGAGACGCGGAGCCTCAGCCGCGTGGAAAGGGCCTCCATGCAGGGAGTCTAGCTTCGAGTCTAGGCCGCTTCGACCTCGGCCGGCGGCTGTTCGTCGACGAGGGCGAGTGCCGACTGCAGGAGCGCGCGCATGCGACGCACCTCGACCAGCAATCGGTCATGGTCGCCGCGCGCGGCGCGGGTGATCGACCGAGCCTCGGACCGGGCCTCCTCGACGATCAGGTCGGCCTCCCTGCGAGCCTGGTCCTTGAGTGTGACCGCCGCCTTTTCCGCGGACACCAGTGTCGTTCGCAACAACCCTTCGAGCTCGCGGTAACGCACGAGGTCGTCTTCGAGCTGTTCGACCTTGTCCGCAAGATCGGCGCGCTCGCGCCAGACGTCTTCGAAGCTGGCGGCGATCTCGTCGAACAACTCGTCGATCGCCTCTTTCTTGTAACCGCCGATGAAGCTTTTTCCGGGTTTGACGTGTCGGATCTCGACGGGAGTGAGTGTCATGAGTCTCCCCCTTTCAATGCAGCCGGCTGAGGATGCCCGAGATGATGTAGAGGAACGCGACCCCGACGACCGGCGAAAGATCGAGCGGCCCGAAGGTTGGCAGGATCCGGCGCCAGAGCCGGAGATAGGGGTCGCAGACGTCGTAGAGAAATCGCTGGATCCTGTTCAGCCACACCGAGTACGGCAACCGCACCCACGAGGTGATGATGTAGGCCAGGATCAGAATCGAATAGACGTAGATGAAGACCTGCACGAAGCTGACGACGCTGTCGACCGCGTCGTAAAGCAAGCCAAGCATGGCAACGGAGGCCATTGCGCTTAGTTCGGCATGAAACCGGGCGTTCCTAGTGCCCTTTCCAGTAATGCCGTCGAGTTTCTGGGTCGCGCCGCGTGATCGCGGGCCAGAAGCCCACATGTATTGCTGGAAAGGGCACTAGGCCTGGTTGAAGAAGCCGCCGCGCTCGAGCAGGCGGGCGCGCTCCTCGGCGGACACCTCGACATTTCGGGGCGTCAACAGGAAAACCTTGTCGGCGACGCGCTGCATGCCCCCGTCGAGGGCGTAGGTCAGCCCGCTGGCGAAGTCGATCAGGCGCTTCGACAGATCCTGGTCGGAGCTCTGGAGGTTGAGGATCACCGGGATCGACTCCTTGAACTTGTCCGCGATCTGCTGCGCGTCGTTGAAGCTCCGGGGCACGACGAGATGGACGCGAACCGAAGCAGGCGACGGGACTGCGGCGACCCTGGGGCGCAGGACGGCCGTCCGATCGGCCGTTCGGTCATTCGACGGCTCGGGATCGGTCCAGTCGTCGAATTCCCTCTCCCGCCGGCGAGGCGCGAGCCGCCGAACGTTCGGACGTTCCGCATAGCTCCGCTGCAAGTCCTCGTCGGTGACGTAGGCGTCCTCGTCCCAGTCCTCCTCTTCGGCGATGCCGAAGTAGACGAGAGTCTTGTTCCACACATCCGCAAAGCCCATGTCGCGCGAAATGTTACTCCCCGTACAGGATTGAGCCCACGCGGACGAGGGTTGCTCCCTCCTCCGCGGCGACCCTGTAGTCCTGGCTCGTCCCCATGGACAGCTCGCGCAGGCCATGCTCCTCGGCGAGCTCGCGCAGGCGCCGGAAGTACGGCCGCGATGCCTCCGGGTCGCCGGTCGCGGGAGGCATCGTCATCAGGCCGCGCACGTCCGCGTGGGACGAGAGGAACGCCGGCAGCTCGTCGGGCTCGATCCCGGACTTCGACGCCTCCCCTGCGAGGTTGACCTCGACGAGGGCCGGGACACTCAGCCGGCGAGCCGCGGACTCGGACTCGAGCGAGTGCACGAGCTCGCAGGTGCGATTGACGACCTTCACCTTGTTCGACTGGAGGTGGCCGATGAAATGCCACCGAAACGCGTCGCCGTGCTCGGCGTGTTTGCGCTCGAGGTCCTGCGCGCGGTTCTCTCCTACGACCTCGATGCCCGCTTCGGCGAGAAGGCCCATGTCGGCCGGCGAGACGTACTTCGTCGCTGCGACGACGGTGACCGCCTCACCGACCTCTCCTCGGATGCGTTCGTAGTTCGCCCGGATGGTCTCAGGCGACATGACCGATCACTCCTTGCCGCCCGGTGATCCGGCCGTCACGCCGGTGCGAGAAGAAACGTTCCGGATCGCAGGCGGTGCACATGTCGAGACGTTCGATCGAAACGACTCCCGCGTCCCGCAACACGCGCTCGGCTGCGAACCAGAGATCGAGGTTGCGTCCGCGCAGAGCACCGCTCCCGAAACGTGCGCGATACGCGTCGGCGATCTCGTCGCCCACTTCGTAGCAGCAGGGACCAATCCCGGGCCCGACCGCAGCGGCAACGCGTCCGCCGAGTGCAGCGACTCCCGCTTCGAGGATCCCCGCGAGCACACCGAGCCGACCGGCGTGGAGGAGTGCCAGCCCAGGGCTTCCGTTCTGTCGCACGAGGGCGACCGGCAGGCAATCGGCGGAGAGCGCGAGCATCGGCACGCCTTGCTGGTCCGACCACAGACCGTCGCCGTCACGGCCACGCTCGCCCGGCTCCGCCCGGTTCACAACTGCAGAGTGCATCTGACGGTTCATCGCAAGCCCCTCCGCCTCTACCCCGATCGCCTCGCAGAGCCGCCGGCGGTTCTCGTCCACGCTCTCGGGCTCGTCGTGCGTGCGCAGACCGAGATTGAGGGACTCGAATGCCCCGAGGCTCACCCCTCCAAGACGCGTGGAGAAGGCGACCGCGTACGGGCCTCCCGTATCCCACGGGATGAGGGTGGCGCTCACGCGCGTTGGGCTCGCGCCCGCTCGAGCAACTCGTCGCGTGTGTTGAGGGCAGGATCCTCGACCACCGCGTCCAGCAGCGTCTCCAGCGTCTTTCCGATGGCGGGGCCCTCCTTGTAGCCGAGTGCGATCAGATCTGCCCCGTCGACGGCGAGATCGGTCAAGCGGTGTGGTTGCACACGCTCCTGCTCGAGCAGACCGCGCAGCCTCGCGACCGCATCGAGCTCGGCTTTCGAGACCTGCTTTCCATGTAGGTCCGCTTCTTTGTGTGCGACGAGGTCGAATGCGAGCTCGTCACCGTGCTCGCGGAGGAAGCGACGCGCGAACAGGTCATCGATGTCTTCCAGCGGAAATGAGTGCGCACGCACGAGCCGCGTGACGTAGGCGCGCAGGCGCGTCGGATAGCGAAGCCGGCGTAGCACTCCCGAGGCGAGCTCGGCGCCGCGCTCCGCGTGTCTCCCGTTGGACTGCGGCTTCCCCAGATCGTGCAGGAGCGCGCCGAGCCGCACCATGAGCGGTGCGTTCGCGTCCGCGGCCGCCTGGACCACTGCGAAGATGTGTTCGTCGAGCGGCAGATGCTGGCGCTCGCTGTTTTGCTCGAAGCCGAGCGTGGCGCCGAACTCGGGAAGAAGCGCAGTGAGTACGCCGGTGTCTCGCGCAAGGCGGAGCGCTTTCGCAGGCTCGCGGCCGAGCAGCAACTTCGAGAGCTCTCCCATGCCGTCGGCGTGGAGGCCGCCGCCAACGCGCTCACCGGAGACGAGCTTGACGCTCTCCGCCGCCTCGCGCATCTCGTGCAGAGTGTCCTCGGTCGGCTCCAGGCCGAGCTGGGAGACGAGGCGGAGGCCGCGCACCAGCCGCAGGGGATCCTCGGCGAAGCTCCGCGGGCGAACGGTGCGGAGAATGCGGTTCTTCAGGTCGTCGGCACCGTGGAACGGGTCGACGGTCTCGCCCGTGGAGAGTCGCTTCGCCATCGCGTTCACGGTGAAGTCGCGGCGGGCCATGTCGTCCTCGATGGAGATGTTCGGGTCGGCGACGATCTCGAAGTCGTGACGAGCCGGGCCCGTGCTGCGCTCGGCGCGTGGCGGAGCGAACTCGATTCCCGCGGGTGCCAGGGCGCGTACCCCGCGGTCCTTCGGATAGAGACGCGCACCGACTTGCCGGCCCGCGACCTCCAGGTCCTCCACCCTGCCGTGTCGCTCGAGCGCTGCGCGGAGGCCGTCGTAGTCGACGCCGGGCACGACGAAGTCGGCGTCTTTCGACTCGATGCCGAGCTGCTCGTCCCGCACGGCGCCGCCGACGAGGTACGCGTCGAGGCCCAGGCCCCGCACGAAGTCCTCGATTGTCTTGTGCACGGCTAGCTCAGCGCGATTGCCTCGATCTCGACGAGCGCGCCGGATGGGAGCTTGGCGACCTCGACGGTCGAGCGGGCAGGCGGTTGGTCGCCCACCTTCGTTGCGTACACCTCGTTCATGCCCTGGAAGTCGTCCAGGTTCTGGAGGAAGACGGTCGTCTTGACGAGGCGGTCGAGGCCACTTCCTGCTGCCTCGAGGATCGCACCGAGATTTGCGAGAGCCTGCTCGGTCTGCTCCTGAATCGTCTCGCCCGCGATCTCCTTGTCTCCCGGCTTCAGGGCGACCTGCCCGGCAACGAAGACGAACCCGTTTGTCTTGATCGCCTGAGAGTACGGCGCGCCCTGAAACGGTGCCGGCGCGGCCTCGGTGCGTACGACCTCTTTCATTCGTCTCTCCTCCTTCGTGGACGGCAGGCCTGCGCGAGTGCGACTCCGAGCGCCTTGAAGATCGCCTCGAGGACGTGTTGCGTGTCCTTCCCCTCGACGAGCCGCACGTGCAGCGTGAGACCGGATGTTTGAGCAAGTTCCTCCAGGAAGCGAGCGGCCAGGTCCCCTGCCAGCCCCGCGATCCGGGCCTGCGAAAGATCGACGTTCGAGACGAGGAGCGGCCGCCCAGAGGCTTCGAGCGCCACGTGCGCGAGCGCCTCGTCGGCCGGCACGACAGCCGAGCCGTGACCCCGCGCGCCGTCGGCACGGAGCGGGTCGTTCAGGGCTTCGCCGAGCGAGCGCGCGGCCGTCGTGATCTCCATCTCGGCAGAGCCCGGCTCGACTTCGAGGGCAAGGTCGAACGACGCATAGAAGGCCAGCGTCGTCAGCAGGTGGTCGAGCACCGGCAAGCCGGTCGCGACGTTCGTCTCGCCGCGCCCGCCAACCTTGACCCGCGCGCTTGCGCGGCCCTGTCCGGTCGCAGCCATGGTGAGGGAGCGTACCCGGTTGCCTGGCGCTAGGCGTCCACGCGTTCGATCTGTGCGCCGAGCGCGCGGAGGCGCTCGTCGATCCGCTCGTAGCCCTTGTCGATCTGGTAAACGGCCCCGATCGTTGACGAGCCCTCTGCGCAGAGACTCGCGAGCAGCATCGCCATGCCCGCGCGGATGTCAGGGCTCTCCATCCGCTGCCCGCTGAGCTTCGACGGTCCGGTGATGACGGCCCGGTGCGGATCGCAGAGGATGATGCGCGCGCCCATGCTCACGAGCTTGTCAGTGAAGAAGAGGCGGTTCTCGAACATCTTCTCGAACATCAGGATCGTCCCGGCCGACTGTGTCGCGATGGTGAGCGCGACGGACGTGAGATCGGAGGGGAAGGCGGGCCATGGCCCGTCCTCGATCTTCGGGATGTGACCCCCGAGGTCGTCCTGGATGACCAGTTCCTGCCGCGGCGGCACACGCACGAAGTCCTCGCCGCGCTCGACGTGCACGCCGAACTTCTCGAAGCTGTTCAGGATCGAGAGGAGGTCGGCGAGCTTGACCGCGTCGATCGTCACGTCCCCGCCGGTGATCGCCGCGAGGCCGATGAAGCTTCCGACCTCGATGTGGTCCGGGCCGATCTCCCATTCGCCTCCACGAAGCGAGTCGACGCCGGTGATGCGAAGGACGTTCGACTCGATTCCCTCGATCTGTGCGCCGAGTGACACGAGGAACCGGCAAAGGTCCTGGATGTGCGGCTCGCACGCCGCGTTGCCGATCACGGTCTCGCCGGGAATGATCGCTGCAGCCATGACGGCGTTCTCGGTCGCCATCACGCTCGCCTCGTCGAGGAAGATGTGGTGTCCCTTGAGCGAGCCGCCGCGCATCTCGTAGCGCCGGCCCACGTCGATCTGCGCCCCCATCTCCCTGAACGCATGGATGTGCGGATCGAGACGCCGCCGCCCGATCACGTCACCGCCGGGAGGCGGCACGCTCACGGTTCCGAGACGCGCGAGCAGTGGTCCAGCGAGGAGAAAAGACGCGCGCATTCTGCTGCAGAGCTCCTCGTCGAGCTCGTGCTTCGTGACGTCGGCGGCGTGGACCTGAACGTCGTTCGGCCCGATCCAGTCGGCCTCTGCGCCGATGTCGTTCAGCAGCTCGAGCATCGTCTCGACGTCCACGATCCGCGGCACGTTGTGCAGCGTGACCGGCGCGGAGGTGAGCAGACAGGCGGCCAAGATGGGCAGCGCTCCGTTCTTGTTTCCGGCGGCTTGGATGCGCCCTTGCAGCGGGCGCCCGCCCTCGATGACGAAGCTTTCTGCCGCGCGCCCGATGACGGCGGTCTGGGACATCGCGGTAGCCTACCCACGCCGTGGGACCGACACGAGAACGGGCCTGGGAGACGCTCACGAAGCACACGAGGAGTGAGGCCCTGCTACGTCACGCACTCGCGGTCGAAGCCTCGACGGCGTGGTACGCGAGACATTTCGTCGAGAACGAGGAGCTCTGGCGTGTCGTCGCCCTCCTCCACGACTTCGACTACGAGATCCATCCCACGCTCGACAAGCATCCGCAGGACGGCGCGCCGATCCTCTGGGAGGAGGGCTATCCCGAAGAGGTGATCGAAGCAGTGCTGTCCCACGCCGAGCATCTCGAGATACCCAGGGACACCCCGCTGAAGAAGACGCTGTTCGCCTGCGACGAGCTTTCCGGATTCGTGCATGCGTGCGGGCTCGTGCGTCCGACCGGAATTGACGGGCTCGAACCGAAATCCGTCAAGAAGAAGCTCAAGCAGCCGTCGTTCGCCGCCGGCGTGCATCGTGACGAGGTGTACGCGGGTGCGGAAGGTCTCGGCCTGGAGCTCGACGACCACATCCGAAACGTGGTCGAGGCGTTGCAGCCGATCGCGCCGCAGCTCGGTTTGCGGACGACCGATGGAGCGGCCGAGGCGGAGTGAGCCCGCAGCTCGACTTCTTCAGCGTCGTCGTCAGCGACATGGCGCGCTCGCTCGCGTTCTACCGCAAGCTCGGGCTCGAGTTCCCCGAAGGTGCGGAGAGCGAAGGGCACGTGGAGGCGCAGCTGCCGGGTGGAATTCGCTACGGGCTCGACACCGAGGAGACGATGCGCTCCTTCGACCCGGAGTGGCAGCGACCGATGGGCGGGCATGCCGTCGGCGGTGCGTTTCGCTGCGAGTCTTCCGAGGAAGTCAACCGTGTCTACGCGGAGCTCCTAGCTGCGGGTGGGTCGGCACACAAGGAACCGTGGGATGCGTTCTGGGGGATGCGCTACGCGCAGCTCGCCGACCCCGACGGCACCGTGATCGACCTGTACGCGCTGCTCCCCTAGGAGGACAGTCCGGCGAGCAGCCGGTCGATGTCGTCCTCGTTCGTCCACCAACCACACGACGCGCGCAGCCAGCCGGTTCCGGGAAGGTCGCGCACGACGACGCCTGCGTCGTAGAGCCGCGCAGCCTCCGCGGGCGCATCGCCCGCCGCGACGAACGAGACGAGCGTCGCGTTGCCGTCACCAACGATTTCGTAGCGCTCGCGCAGCGCGCGCCGGCAGAGCTCTGCAACCTCGGCGGCGCGGTCATAGCGCCAGTCGGGCGCGCCTTCGAGCGCTGCCTGTAGACCGGCGAGTGACGGCGTCGTCAGCCACCCGGAGTCGAAGCGCGCCGCGTCCTCTGCAGGAGCGAATGCTCCATCCGGTTCGATCGACTTCTGCGCGAAGTAGCTCGGGATCTTGATCGCGAGCGCGTCGGGGTCGCGGACGTAGAGCGCCCCGAGCGGCTCTGGCCCGCAGAGCCACTTCTGGCAGGACACCGTGTAGTAGTCGAGTTCGCCGACATCCACCGGGATCGCGCCCGCGGACTGCGCACCGTCGACGAGAACCGGCAACCCGGTCTCCCGCTTCAACTCGTGCACAGGCATCATCTGGCCGGTCGTCCAGAGGACGTGCGAGATCGCAATCAGCTTCGTGCGCGGCGTGACGGACGACATGATCGTCTCGAGCGCGTTCGCGGTCGGTCGCGCCGCAACCTCGGCCACCCGCACGTGGGCGCCGGAAACATTTAGTGGCAGCAGAAGGCCCGGGTGCTCGGAGTCCGTAGTGACGACCTCGTCCCCGGGACCGAGGCTGACACCCGACGCGACGATGTTGCACCCATCCGTCGTCGAGCTCGTCAGTGCGACGTGATCCGGCGTCGTGCCGATGAGCGTTGCCAGCTGCTCGCGGATCGTAGCGCGCAGTGCGAGCACGCTCTCGAACCACGCCTTTCCGCCTCGTCCGTGCTCCTGGTCGAAGCGCAGGCGCTCCGATTGCGCGGCGAGGGTCGCGCGCGACAGTGGACCGAGCGTCCCCGCGTTCAGGTAGGCGAAGCGTTCAAGAACGGGGAACTGTGCGCGGGCTTCCTCGAAGGTCATGCAACCTCCCGTTCGACAGGCGCGTGATCCGACAGCATCCGGCCGTCCAGCGCCCGCCACTCCCTCGGCCAGATTCTCGGCGGGCTCGCTTTGCTCCCGCGAACGAGGACGTGGTCGATTCCCGTCGGAGTCGGTCCCTCGAAACCCCACTCCGGTGACGTCAGGTCGGCGAGCGTGCGGGAGTTGCGCATGCTGAGGTTGAAGTCGCCGCACAGGAGCACCGGTTCGTCCGGTCCTGCCAGTCCGTCGACGAAGACGGCCCCTCGCAGGAGCTCTGCATCGGGGATGCGCTTGTCGCGTGAGCCGGTCACGTGGGTGTTCGCGATGACCAGCGTCTCGTCGCCCCTGCGAACACGGACGGTTTGCAGAATGCGCCGTTCCTTGCCCCAAGCGAGGCTCGGAACGATGCCGAGGCCTAAGCGGCCAGCCTGCGCACGGCGGAAGCGAAACGGATTCAGGATCACGTGCCGCGACTCCACCACCTGGAGCTCCGGGCCGAGCAGGACGGCGTTCGCCTGCCCAGTGAACGCAGAGCGAAGCAGCCCATGGTCCAGCTCGGTGACGATCCGTCCGAGCTCGGCCGTCAACGGGAAGGGCCCGAACGTCGGACGCTGGGCGACTTCGCCAACCGCGGCCAGCCCGCTCCAGTCGTCGAGCTCGTCGAGCGCCCAGACGGGCACCTCTTGCAGGCAGAGGACGTCGGGACGGTCGCTGCTCGCGAGCCGCACCATCTCCCTGAGGAACGCCTTCCGGCCCGGCGGCTGCGTGTTCCCGTGGAAGAGGTTCCAGGTCCGGACAAGCAGGCGTTCTACTGTACTGCCGATGCGCGTCGTCATCTCCGACCCTCCGGCCTTCACACCGGCGTACGACCACGAGCTCGCGGCGTCTCTTGCCCGCCAAGGTGTCGACGTCGAGCTCGTCACATCACTCTTCCGTTTCGGCGAAACGCCTGATCCGGACGGCTATCGCCGCAGCGAGCTCTTCTATCCCCTGTCCTCGAGAGTGTTCAAACGGTCGCGGCTCCGCCTGCCGTTGAAGGTCGCGGAGCACGTCCCGGGCACAGCTGCGCTCCTGCGGCGCCGCCCGGACGTGCTGCACATGCAATGGCTTTCGGCGCCTGAGCTCGACCGCGCGCTCTTCAGGCCGCGCGTTCCGGCGGTCTTCACGGCCCATGACCTCTTGCCACGCCGCACCGCGGCGAAGAGCGAGCTCTGGCGCACGCTGCTCGCTCGCTTCGATCGCGTGATCGTCCACAGCGAGCACGGTCGCGAAAGCCTTCGCGCGCTCGGCGTCGAAGCAGCGGTCATCCCGCACCCCGTCTTTCCGAGTGACCCGCCGCGGGAGGACGACGGACGCACACTCCTGTGCCTCGGCACGATCCGGCCCTACAAGGGCCTCGGCGATGCGATCGCGGCGACGAAGCTGATCGACGGCGCACGCTTGCTCGTCGCGGGAGATCCGATCGAACCTGTGAACGGGTATCGCAGTGATGCGGGCGATCTGGCTGAGTGGCGTCTCGGGTATCTCTCGCGAGCGGAGCTCGAGCGCGCGCTCGGACAATCGACCGTCGCGCTCTTCCCCTATCGACCCGAGCTCGACCAGAGCGGCGCGCTTCTGCAGGCACTCGGCGCCGGGGTGCCGGCGGTCGCGTACGACGTCGCCGGAGTCGCGGAGCCCATCGAGCAGTTCGGTGCCGGGCGCGTGGTCCCAGCCGGTGACGTCGAGGCCCTCGCCGCAGCGGCACGAGAACTGCTCGACGACACGACCGCACTCGAGGCCGCACGAGCCGGCGCGCGTCGCGCGCGCGAGGCATTGACGTGGGACGCGGCGGCCTCGGCGCACCTACAGCTCTACCGCGAGCTGGCTTGAGACTCAGGCGCGTGCGTTTCACCGACCTGATCGAGCGCCAGCTCGACCTGTTCGAGCGGGAGCAGCGAGGTCTCATCGAAGACTGCATCGCGGCCGAGCGCGCGTACAACCGCGCCGAGCGCGCCGAGGCGGAGCAACGCTACGGCGACTACGTCGACCTCGTGGAGACGGGAACCGAGGTGCTCGCCGACCTTCGCGACAACTTCGCGTCGACCCTCGACGAAGACGCAGCTGACGAATACGAGCAGGCGTTCAACCGCGCAGTCCTTCGACGTTTCCGGCGTTTCGCACTGGAGATCGAGGACCGCTGATGGCGCGAATCGAGGACTACGGGTTGATCGGCGACCTCCAGACGGCGGCACTCGTCGGCCGCGACGGCTCGATCGACTGGGCGTGCTTTCCGCGCTTCGACTCCGGCGCATGCTTCGCAGCCCTTCTCGGAGACGCCACCCACGGACGCTGGATCGTCGCGCCACGCGGTGATGCCTGGGAGGGCGGCCGCCGCTACCACCCGCGCACCCTCGTGCTCGAAACCGAGTGGGAGACGGATACCGGCGTCGTCCGCGTGCTGGACTTCATGCCTCCACGCGGGAACGCGCCCGACATTGTGCGGATCGTCGAGGGCGTGCGCGGCCACGTCGACATGTTCTCCGAGCTCGTCATCCGCTTCGACTACGGCGGAACGATCCCCTGGGTGAGGCGGATCGCAGACGGCCGCATCGCGGTCGCAGGCCCCGACGGGCTTTGCTTCCGGACACCTGTCGAGCAGCGCGGGGAGAACATGCGCACGATCGGAGAGTTCACCGTCGGCAAGGGCGACCGCGTTCCGTTCATGCTCACCTGGTACCCGTCGAACGAGCGCCCGCCGCGCGCGATCAAGGCCGAGGACGCCCTGAACGACACCCTGAAGTACTGGGAAGACTGGTCGAGCCGGTGCGACTACACCGGCAAGTGGAAAGACGACGTCCAGAGCTCGCTCACGGTTCTGAAGGCATTGACATACGCGCCGACGGGCGGCATCGTCGCCGCACCAACGACGTCGCTGCCCGAGAAGATCGGCGGCGAACGCAACTGGGACTACCGCTACTGCTGGCTCCGCGACGCGACGCTGACGCTTCTCGCGTTCCTCAACGCCGGCTACCTCGAGGAGGCACGCGCGTGGCGTGTGTGGCTGCTGCGCGCAGCGGCGGGCGACCCGTCCGCCCTTCAGATCATGTACGGCGTCGCCGGTGAGCGGCGCCTGCTCGAGCTCGAGCTGCCCTGGCTCCCTGGGTACGAAGACTCGAAACCGGTGCGCGTGGGGAATGCTGCCGCGGGACAGTTTCAGCTGGACGTCTACGGCGAGGTCCTCGACGCGTTGCACCAGGCCCGCGTCAGCGAGCTCGAGCTGTCCAAGGAGGCATGGTCGCTGCAGCGCCGCATGCTCGGCTTCCTCGAGCATGCGTGGAAGGAGCCGGACGAAGGCATCTGGGAGGTGCGCGGGCCGCGCCGGCATTTCACCCACTCGAAGGTGATGGCATGGGTTGCGTTCGATCGTGGCGTCCAGGCCGTCGAGCGCTTCGGCCGCTCCGGCCCGGTGGAGCGCTGGCGGCAGGTCCGCACTGCGATCCATCGCGAGGTCTGTCAACAGGGGTTCGACCAGGAGCTCAACTCGTTCACGCAGTCGTACGGCTCGAAGCGGCTCGACGCGAGCCTGCTGATGATTCCGCTGGTCGGCTTTCTGCCTGCAGACGACCCGCGAATGGTTGGGACAGTCGCGGCAATCGAGCGCGTCCTCGTCCGCGACGGCCTCGTCTACAGGTACACGCACGACGAGGAAGGACAGAACGTCGACGGGCTGCCGCCGGGGGAAGGCGCGTTCCTCCCCTGCACGTTCTGGCTGGCCGACAATCTCGCGCTCCAAGGACGGCTCGACGAAGCCGAGGACATCTTTCAGCGACTGCTCGACCTGCGCAACGACCTCGGTCTGATCGCGGAGGAATGGGATCCCGAGACCAAGCGCCAGCTCGGAAACTTCCCGCAGGCGTTCACGCATGTCGCACTCGTGAACACCGCCTTCAACCTCAGCCAGCAGGTTGCCAGCTCTCCGATGGACCAGCGAGCGCCCAAGGAGGAACCAGCGGCGTACGAGTCTTGAATCCGTCGTCCGGCCCCCCTAGTATCGGCTGGTCATCATTCGTTCTCCGAGGAGGGGCAATCCATGCGTAAACGGTTTTCGCTGATGTTTGCGGCCGTCATTCTGACGGCCTCCGTGTTCGTGTCGACAGCCGCCGCGAACCATTCATGGGGCGGCTATCACTGGGCGCGCACGTCGAATCCGTTCACCGTCAAGCTCGGCAAAAACCTCACAGGGGCGTGGCCGAGCATCCTCAACACAACCTCATCCGACTGGTCCCAGTCAACCGTTCTCGACACGACGATCGTCGCGGGGCAATCAGCACAGAAGCGCTGCCGGGCAACGGCAGGCCAGGACGAGATCTGCAACAACACGTACGGAAACAACGGGTGGCTCGGTGTTGCACAGATCTGGCTTGCGAGCGGCAGCCTGCACATCACCCAGGGCACCGTGAAGCTGAACGACACGTACTTCAACACCCCGCAGTACAACACGACGGCATGGCGAAACCTCGTCTCGTGCCAGGAGGTCGGGCACACGTTTGGCCTCGACCATCAGGACGAGAACTTCAATAACTCGAACCTCGGGACGTGCATGGACTACACGAACGATCCGAGCACCAACCAGCATCCGAACAACCACGACTACGACCAGCTCTTCACGATCTACTCGCATCTCGACTCGACCACGACTGTCGGCGCAGCAGCGCCCTCGAGTCTGGCGCAGTCGGAGGACGCGGCTCCGATCGCAACCGAGCGACGTGACCGGATCGGCAACTCGACCATCGTCGAGAAGTTCGCGGACGGTTCACGCAGGGTGACCAACATCATCTGGGCGATTCCGGGCACGGCTCACAGCTAGCGATGACCGAAGTGGTGGGCACCCGGCAACGAGGCGCCCACCTCGGTTTCCTCAGAGACCCGGCGCGCGAGTGGCCCAAGCGTCTCGAGCGAGCGAACGAGGACGTTCTGGTTGCGCTGGATCCGCTCGAAGCGACCTCGCGCGAGCACGAGCGGCTCGCTCCGGACGATTGCGCGGTGTTTGTCGTAGACCGACGGCGGCACGATCAGGTTGACCGGACCGAACTCGTCCTCGATCAGCATGAAGACGACGCCGTTCGCAGTCGCAGGTCGCTGCCGTGCGACCGCCATTCCCGCGATCGCCACCTGTGCGCGGTCCGGCATGTTCTCGAGGTCGCGAGACGAGATCACCCCCGCCGGTAGGTGTGCACGAAGCAGCTCCATGGGGTGCACGCCGACGGACAGGTTCGTCGTCCGGTAGTCGGCGAGCATGCGTTCCCAGACCGTCGGCTCCGGCAGCTGGGGAGTCGCCGCGGTTGGATCGAGCGGCAAGGCGAGCTGCTTCTCCTCTCCGCCCGAGCCGGGCACGGTTTGGGAGCGCGGCACAAGGCCGAGCTGCCAGAGGAGCTGGCGACGTGGCAGGCCGAAGCAGTCGCAGGCACCGGAAATGATCAGCGTCTCCAGGCCATGTTCGGAGAGCTGCGTACGCTGTGCCAGGTCGCGCACGCTCGCGAATGGTTTGCCCTGCTCTCGCTCCGCGACGACTGCGGCGGCATCCTCTGCGCCGATCCCGTTCACGTAGTCGATGCCGATGCGAACCGTGCCGTCTTCGATCGCGCACTTGGCAGCGCTGATGTTCACGTCGGGCGGGCGTGTCTCGACCCCGCGCCGCTGGCCGTCGCGGACGAGCGTCGCGGGCGGATAGAAGCCCATCGGCTGAGCGTTCAGGAGTGCACACAAGAACTCGGCCGGGTGGTGGTGTCTGAGCCACGCCGACTGGTAGGCAAGGAGGCCGAACGCTGCGGCATGTGACTTCGGAAAGCCGAAGCCGGAGAAGCCGACGAGCTTGTCGTAGACCATGTCGGCCGTCTTCGCATCGACGCCTTTGCGGAGGGCGCCTTCGACGAAGCGCGAGCGGTATGCCTCGAGCGCCTCGTGCGAGCGCTTCCGGCTCATGGCGCGGCGCAGTCCCTCGGCCTCCCCCACGCTGAAGCCGGCAAGCGCAATCGCCACCTCGAGCACCTGGTCCTGGAAGACGACGACTCCGAGCGTCGAGCGCAGGCAATCCGCCAGCAGTGGATGGTCGACCGGCGGAAGGAATGACGAGTCCTCGCGCAGTCGCTGGCGATGCTCGATGTACGGGTGGACGGCCTTGCCCTGGATCGGTCCCGGGCGCACGAGCGCGACCTGGACGGTGAGGTCGTCGATGTTCTCCGGACGGGTGCGCAGCAGGCTCTGCATCTGCGCACGGCTCTCGATCTGGAAGTCGCCGATCGTGTCGGCACGCTGGATCTCCTCGTAGACGGCCTGGTCGTCGAGCGGAATCCGCGAGAGGTCGATCGGTGTTCCCTGTAACCGTGCGATCTGGTCGACGCAGTCCTCGACCGCCGAGAGCATCCCGAGCCCGAGCAGGTCGATCTTCAGGAAGCCGGCGTCCGCGCACGAGTCCTTGTCCCACTGGCACATCTGCCGCCCAGCCATCGCGGCGGGCTGGACTGGGACGAGCTCCACGAGCGGCCGCGAGGAGATCACCATCCCGCCCGGATGCTGGGAGATGTGACGCGGCAGGCCGGCGATCTCGTGACAGAGCTCGCCGAAGGCGCGCCAGCGCGGGGAGAGCAGCTTGCGGTCTGCGTCCGGAAGCAGCTGCAGTTCCTCTGCAACGCGCTTCGCGTTCCAGCCCTCCGAAACACGGGCGATCCGCTCGAGCTCCGCGTAGGGAAGGCCGAGCGCCTTGCCGACATCGCGGATCGCGCCACGCGAGCGGTACGTCGAGAACGAGGCGACAAGCGCTGCGTGATCCCGCCCGTAGCGCTCGGTGACGGCGACGATCAGCTTCTCGCGAATGTCCCGTGGAAAGTCGAGGTCGATGTCCGGAACCGAGTCGAGCTCGCGGTTCAGGAAGCGGCCGAGCGAGAGCTCGGCTCCGACCGGGTCGACATGCGAGAGGCCGGTGAGGTAGCAGACGATCGAGCCGACCGAGGAGCCGCGTCCGCGTCCCGGTGGCAGCGCGTGACGCGGAGAGTTGCGCCCGCGCACTTCGAGCGCGCATTCACGCGCAAGCTCGAGCACGTCCCAGTGCAGCAGGAAGAAGCCTGCGAGCCCGAGCTCGTCGATGAGCTTCAGCTCCTCTTCGAGTCGCGTCCGTGCCTCACGGCGAAGCTTGTGCCCTTTCGGGTAGCGATCCTCGAACGTGCGGTTGCAGACGTGCGCGAGCTGCACGATCGCCGGTTCGGGGCTGTCGGAGAAGTCGGGGTAGCGGTAGCCGAGCTCTTCGGTGAGGTCGAACTGCAGCTGGTCGGCGAGCTCCACCGTCAGCGCGACGGCGGCACGATCGTCCCGGAAGCACTCCACCATCTCTGCCGGCGAGAGCAGGACGCTCTCGTGATTTCCACGACGTTCGGCCTCGCAGCCGTCGAGCGAGCTGCTGTTGCGAATGGCGACGAGCACGTCCTGCAAAGCCGCGCGGCGTGGATTGTGCGCGTGCACGTCTCCCGTGACGATCGTCCGGACACCGAGTGACGACGCCAGGTCGCGAAGACCGGCGTTCCTGCGGGCGTCCCCACGTGCATAAGGGCGCTGCATTTCGACGAAGAACCGTTCGCGGCCGAACGCCTGTGCAAGCCGCGCAGCGCCATTCGGGTTGCGAACCGCGAGGCCGTGGCGCGCGCAGCCGGAAAGGCAGATCAGTCCCTCGCTCAGCTCTTCGAGCAGACGCTGATCCAGTGCGGGATCGGCCGGTGGCTGCGTTTCCTTTCCTTCCCGCCGCGTCTGGGCATGCGCTGCGGTGACCAGCCGGCAGAGGTTCGCGTAGCCCTTCGCCGTCTCGACGAGGATCGTCACGTGCGAACGGTCGGCGAGCGTCAGCTCGGCGCCCGTGATGGGACGCACGCCGAAATGCTTCGCTGCGTGCGCGAACTCGAGGGAGCCATACACCCCGTCGTGATCCGTGACTGCCAACGCTGGATAACCGAGCTCCGCGGCGCGGACCGCGAGCTCCTCAGGCAACGAAGCGCCGTCCAGGAACGAATACGACGAGTGTGCGTGCAGCTCGACGTACGGAACCGCCGACGCGCGCTCCCGGCGAGCCCGGGCGGCAGGCGCGCGTTCCGAGCGGCTGCCCTGCAGCGGGAAGCGCTCCTTCTTGCGTGTCCGATGTGGAAACTCGGGTTGGAGCTCGACCGTCATACTCGGCCGCAATGGACGGAGTCGTGCTCAGGCCCGGCGAGGGCGAGTCGCTGTTCGACGGCCGGATCGTGATCAAGGCCGACTTCGAGCAGCTCTGCATCACCGAATCGCATTTCGATTCCGCGCGAGACGGAGCCAGCCCGCACTTTCACAGGCAGCACGCGGATTCGTTCTACGTTCTCGAAGGCGGGCTCGCCGTCCTCGTCGTCGACGACGAAAAACTCCTTTCTCCGGCCGCTTGCGCCTGCGCGCCGCCCGAAGTCGTGCACGGGTTCAGGAGCACATCTCCAGCCCGCTTCCTCAACTTCCACACGCCGAACGCCGGTTTCGCGGGGAATCTGCGGGCACGAGACCGCGGCGAGCCCAGAGGCTTCGACAGCGTCGACGCACCGGCTGGAAGCGGCCCCCCGGGAACCGACGCCGTCTTCCTCGGGCCGAAGGAAGGCGAACGGCTCGAAGGGAACATGCGGATCGCGACGATCAAGGTCGGGCGCGAGGAACTCGCCCTGATCGAGTTCGAGCTCGAACCGGGGTTCAACGGGCCGGACCCGCACACCCACGACGACCAGGTCGACTCGTTCTACGTGCTCGACGGAGAGCCCGAGTTTTTCGTCAGCGGCGAAACGCTCCGTCTCGGCCCCGGCTCTTACGTCGCCGCGCCGACCGGAGTCGTGCACACGTTCTCGAACCCGGGACCGGACCGCGCACGGCTGCTGAACATCCACGCACCGAGTTGCGGCTTCCACGAGTGGCTTCGGAAGCAGAGCTGAATGGTCGCGGTGAAGTCTCCCGCCGACTGATCGTTCTCTACGCTCCCCGCTGGGTGAACCAGCAGCTGCGCTCCTCGTCGCGAAAGACAACGGCGTTCTCCCCTGACTGCAATACCACTTCGAAGTAACGCCGGGACACCGGCTCCTCCGTCCACCACCGATCGACGACGCGCCATTCCTCACGCACGAGCTCGACCGGTAAACGGTTCACTCGTATCGGCGTTCCGTCCACACGAGCTTCCACGACCGCCGCGCGCGGCTCGTTTAGTCGTCCCGCGGCACGAACAACGCGCGCGCTTCCGGGATGCGCGACCACGGCGCGACCTCCACGACCTGGTTGACCGACCCCGAGCCGGTGCTCGCACGCACCTGGCGCAGGCCCTCACGTAACCGAACGTCCAACTCTCCACCCGCAGCGGGCAGAAGCTCGAGCTGCTCACCGTCGTGCTCCGTCAGCTCGACGAGCTCGAGGCGAAGCTCGATCACGGGAGCCGGAAGCTCGGCGAGCTTGGGCCCGAGCGCGGCCTTGATGCGATCGAGCTCGGTGGTCGGATTTCGAAGCGTCGCGCTGCGCCGCCACGAACCACCGCCGACGAGCCGCGCCGACAGCGCCAGCTTGCGTACAAACCGCGCTCCACGCTCAGGCCGGGCCATCAGCATCTCGACGAGCGCGCCGAATGCACGCCGCAGCGTGAGCTCGTTGCCGATCGCTTCCGGGAACTCGAGTGCCTCGACGATCTCGGCCGGCGGCCGCCGGCCGCGGACACGTGAGGCCTTGCCCCCTCTCGCCAGGCTCCAGGCGCGCCAGCCGTCCGGCCCCAATCGTTCGGCCACGGCGCCACCCGGGAGCCCAGCAAGCTGTCCGACGCTCTTCACCCCGAGCTCGTGCAGCTCCGCACGCCGGCGGGGCTCCATCGGGACGAGCTCGAGCGGCAGCGGCGCGAGAAAGTCGCTCAACCGCTCGTCGGAGACAACCAAAATCTGCCCGGGGCGCGCGACGTTCGCTGCGGCCAAAGCTGCGAACCGGCGCTGCGCTGCGCCCGCACGTGGATCCCAGGCAGTACCGACGGCGGCGAGGGAGCGTCGAAGCGCAGGCTCCAGGCCGCCGTACAACCTCTCCACTCCGCGCGTCTCGAAATAGACGGAGCCGACCCCGGCCGGCTCGACCGAGAACCCCGAGTCTTCGAGCGCGCGTAGGATGTCTTCCCAGGCCTGCTCGGCCGCCGCAGGATCCTGCTCCACGAGCACGAGCTCCGGGCAGGTCGCGAGCGCCTCACCAAGCCGCATTCCCGGCCGGACCCCGAGACGCTCCGCCTCGGCCGTCACCGGACCGAGGACGGGCTCCGTTCCGGCCACCGGCGAGAGGGCAGCAGGTCGCAGCGCAAGCCCCGGCTGCTTGCGCAGCGCTGCCCGCAACTCGAAGCCGGGGATGAGGAGGCAGGCGAGCATGGGAACGTATGTTCTACACGAACACATGTTCCCTTGTCAAGGGGGTACTTATCCCATGACAGGGGGTATAAGATGCAAGGGCATGGCAAGCAGGCGCTAGAACGCGAGATCGCTGAGTTGCAGGCTGAGCTGCTGGAACAGTGGCTAAGCGCCCATGCAGACCATTGCTGCGAGCGCTATCCACACAGTGGCCTTTGCGTTTGGCCGCCTCCGAAAATCCTACGGCTGCCAATGCGGCTTCGCGGCTTCCGCCTCGGCAACTGGAAGTAGTCGTTCCGCTTCGGCAACGAGTCCGCGTAAGTCGTATCTCCTGCCCCAGAAGATGACCTCCATCGTGCTCGGATCGAGTTCTCGGAACGAATCTATGGCTGCGAGTCCACCGATCGCCCCAATGTTCATATCGGCGTGGTTGTGCTGCTTCGACTTCTCCCACCACATGTCGAGTCGTTCGTCATAGTGCTCAAAGTTGTTGCGCATACCGGTCTTCCGCAAGGGCGACTTATTACTGATCCCAATGCTCTTGCGGAGCAGTTTCCGTTCCTTTGCAAGGCTGCCACTTTGCCCCCAACAAGCCTTCGAAACGTTTGCGGCAGCGGTAAGCATGTTCTGGATCGCGAACCAGAGTTGCGTCGTCGCCGACCGATCGCCGCTGTTGAGGCGCGCGACTGCTGCATCAACGTCCTTTGCACCCATCGAGACCGCGCGAAGTTGAAAGACGACTTGATTCTGAAACGTCCGGAGCAAGAGCGGGTCTGCGATCCGGACCCGCCGTTTTTTCGAGCGGGGGAACAAACTCAGAAGCCACCGTCTGACCATTGGCGCTAACCTCATCACATGCCACCTAAGACACCAAAAGAGCTCCGCGACCAGATCGAGGCGCAACAGTCTGTTCCGGCGGCTCCGGGCCATGAGCGCACGGCTGAGGGGATGGAAGTCGAGACTCCGACAGGCCTTGAGCTGTTCGGCAACCTGCGGAAGATCGCGCAGAAGCCTCTACCCAAGCGGCGTAGCAGCCCGGGCAAGTAGCCGCTGGAACATCGCGGCGCGGTCGTCGCGGTGGTTGTAGCGCCATGCGTACTCGTTGAGATAACCCTGAAGCCACTTCGCGGAAACGGAGTGGTAGACGCCGCGCAGCCCGTTCTTTACGAGCGAAAAGAAGCCTTCGATGGTCTGGGTGTGTACGTCTCCATCGACGTAGATCCGTGCGGAGTGGTTGATGCGATGATGCGTGTACTTGCGGTTGACGCCGTTGTAGCCGTAGTAGTCGTCCGTGTAGATCGTGGACGAGGGCAGAACGTGGGTGGCAATCTTGGAGCGGAGCGTGTAGCCGTATCTGCTCGGCACGACAACCGCGCGCACTTTGCCGCCACGCTCGACCATCCCGAACACTGACTCTCGTTTCTTGACGTAGGGGCCGATGCGTGGTCCGCCCGCTGCTTTGGCTTTGCGCTTTTCGGACTCGCGCATCTTGCCGCCGATCCACGTTTCGTCGGCTTCGACCGCGCCAGATAGAGGGCCATTGTCGTCCTGAGTCATCAACTCATTGCGAATCAAGTTGAACATTCTCCATGCGGTTTTGTACGTGACGCCAAGCTCGCGCTCCAGCTGCTTGGCAGACACCCCGCATCGAGTGCTAGTGATGATCCACATGGCGTAGAACCACAGGTGCAGCGACGTGGACGACTTATGGAAGACCGTTCCGGCGGTGGGGTTGATGTGGTGGCCGCAGGTGTCGCAGTCGTAGGTGGGCCGTGCTTTGACGCGGTGGAAGCGACGCTCCTTGTCGCAGGACGGACAGAGCGCGGTGTGCCCGTCCGGGGCGTACCGCTCGCGCCAGAGCCAGTCGAGGCAGGTCTTGTCGTCGGGGAACTGCCGCATGAATTCCATGAGGGAAACCTGCGAATCCGATGAGGCTGCTCGCTTGGGTTCGTTGCGGTTCACGGGAGGCATGGACTCATCCTCTCATAAATAGTACCCCCTGTCAAGGGATAGTTACCAAGGGGGGAACTATCCCTTTGAGGGAGAGCCGCCCTAATGTTGACTAGAAACGGCAACCCTTGTGATACTTGCCTCAACCCAGATAGGAGGCGACACCATGGCGATGCTGATGATCCTCTGTCCCGTGAAGAAGAAGCCAGTTGCGACCGGGATGGACATGCCGATTGAGCAAGTGAGGTCTGGCCAGATTCAACTGACGAACAACACACTGGCCAACTGCCCCGAGTGTGGCCAGAATCACACTTGGAGCGGCAAAGACGTGATCTAGCCTCTACCGCTGTTTCTACAGCCAAAAGCAGCTCTCGCTGCGCGTAGAACGGGTGCCCTCCGAGCCTCAATTTGTAGAGGGGCTCGCCCTGGAAAAGCCCTACCGAGAGATAGATGGTCTGGACGTAGGGACGGTTCTCTCTGAAGCCACCTCGTAACCCCAAGAAGGGCAGCGCGTCGAACAGCCCCATGAGAACGGCCCCGGATTCGATCCTCATGTCGATTTCGGCCTCGTCCCCAGGCTTGTGGCCAGCGCACGAGCCAGTCGTTGAGATCCCCGGCAGGCCGTTCACGAGTCTCACCAGGCGGCGGATCTCCACGTCGATTTCCTCGTACGGAATCAAGCCGCTCCGTCCGATCTGACCTGTAGATTTGGCTTAGATAAAGCGAAAGCGGCCCGAGTTAGCGCTCGAACCGCTTTCTTGCCAACAAGGAGCGACACGTGCCCCCAGTTGACCGCCGGAACCCTATCCGCGCCGCCTCGTCCGAATCGACCTGCTCCCTGCTGGAGTTCGCAAGGGAGTTCCCCGACGACGAGTCCTGCCTTGTGTGGCTGTGGCGTGAGCGCTTCGCCCCTGACGGCGAGCATGCCCACTGTTCCCGCTGTGACGCGGAGAGGGTGTTCAAGCGTTACGTAACGGCGCAGAAGCGGCCATGCTGGTTCTGCCAGACGTGCGGCCACCGCATCCATCCGATGGCCGGAACGATCTTCGAACGGTCGTCCACGTCCCTGCAACTGTGGTTCTACGCGATGTACCTCATGGCTAGCACCCGTTGTGGAATCTCCGCAAAGCAGCTGGAGCGCGAGCTTGGCGTCCACTACAAAACCGCGTGGCGCATGTTCAACAAGATCCGCAACAAACTCATGACCCAAGAGGGAGCCGAGCCGCTTGCGGGATCGGTTGAAGCCGACGAAACGTTCGTGGGCGGGAAGCCGCGCGAGTCGTACCGCCGTGAAGTGGCGCGGCGTGGCTGGAACATGCAAACCGCGTACTGGGATCGCAAAGCAATCGTGTTCGGCGCTGTGCAGCGCGGCGGGAAGCTTCGTGCTGAGGTCATCCCGGATAGTCGAGCGCGAACGCTCGACGTGAAGGTGCGCGAATTCGTTATGCCCGAGTCGATCCTCTACACCGACGACTTCCAGGCGTACCGGCAGATCGGGCGGAAGGGCTACGTCCATCGCCGCATCAACCACTCCGCGCGGGTGTACGTGATGGGCGACGTTCACACCCAGACCATCGAGGGATTCTTCGGCCTGTTCAAGAACGGCGTCCGCGGCGTCTACCACTCCGTCTCTCAGAAGTGGCTCCAGGGCTACGTGAACGAGTATGTGTGGCGCTACAACCGCAGGGATGACCAGCGGTCGATGTTCCACGAACTGCTCGGGGAAGCCGTTAGTAGAGCGTCCTAGGGTTTCTTGACGGGCTTGATGACCTTGCGGAATGCCTGAAAGATCGACTCCCGTTTTGGAACGGGTATCTCTAAGCCCTTCGGCGTTTGCTGCTTCGGCTCTTGCGGCTTGTCGGTCACTCATGATGAGGTTAGCCCATGAGCTACACGCAGAAACTGGCTCGGGCGAAAGAACACTTCGCCACCCTGGAGGCTGACCTCGGGCGCTACATCTTCGACGACAAGACTTACAGCGTTCGCCCGACTCAAAGCAGCGATCGAAAAAAGCACTCTTTCTTTGGGACGCTCCACGAGGAGCCACCCGCCGAGTGGGGACCACTCGTCGGGGACACGCTTCACAACCTTCGCTGCACACTCGACCACATCGTCTGGGAACTCGCCGACCCCGCCATGCGTGGAAAACACACGATGTTCCCCATGTTCACATGCCGCGACGATTTCTCCCGACTTGTCAAGAAAGGAGCAAAGAAGGGGCAACCCGCTCACGGAGGCGGCCTCTACAGGCTGAGTGGCGTCGCTGCTGATCCGCTCGCAATCATCGAGGCGGCGCAACCGTACAACTGGGCGGGGGACTCTGAGCATCCCGGCGAAGCGCTCCGCATCCTCGACAAGATCGAGAACATCGACAAGCACCGGACACTCCACACAGTCGGGGCATTTACCGCGCCCGAAAAATCCGACATTCCCATCCCGGATGGGGAAACCCTTAGCGTCACCCTGTTCGGCGGACCGCTCGCGGTGGGCAAGGAGACAGAAGTCCTGACCCTCGACTTTTCCTTTGACCCATCGGGCATGAAGATGGAGGTCGACCTTTCCTTCACCGTGCTCTTCACCGATACGGGCGTAGTCGATGGAACCCCAATAGATGCCACCCTTTCTGGCCTCATCAGTCAGGTAGAAGCGGTCACGGACGACCTGAAGCCGTACCTCCCCTAGGCCGCTCAACTAAGCCCACCCGCCCTCTGGGAGGGTGGATTCTCTCCCTCGAAGGGATAGTTGCCGTCAAGGGTTCCTACTACTCACGTCGACCGCACTGGCCAAGGGTTCTCTGCAGACCTGTCGAAAACGATCATCCCATGCGTGCCAGAGCGCTCCTTGCTCTGCCCCTGATCCTTGCCGCCGGGGCCATCACCCCCCACGCCACGGCGGCTGATGCGGGCGTTGCCGCCCTTCAGGTCGGCCTGCACTCGCATGGGCTCTACGAGGGACCGATCGACGGCATCACCGGGCCGGGGACGGCCAATGCGATCCGGCTCCTCCAGAAGCGCGCGCACCTGAGCGTCGACGGCGTGGTCGGGCCTCAGACGAGGCGCGCGCTCGGCCGCTTCGCGAAGCATCGCCTCGGCAGCCGCAAGCTCCTGGTCGGGAACAAGGGGTGGGACGTCGCGTCGCTCCAGTTCCAACTGGCAGAGCACGGCTTTCCTTCAGGCTCATTCGACGGGATCTTCGGCCCGCGCATCGACGTAGCGCTACGGCGCTTCCAGGACTGGACGGGGCTGAAAACGGACGGCGTCGCCGGCCCCGCGACGCTCGGCGCGCTCACCGCGCCGCCGCCCACGATCCCGCTTCCGCTCGCTTGGCCGCTGACCGCGCCTGTGCTCGGGGACCGGTTCGGCCCACGGGGCAATCGCTGGCATTCCGGCATCGACCTGCCCGCGGACTCCGGGACGCCTGTCTACTCGGCCCGTTCGGGTCAGGTCGTGTGGGCCGGCTGGCGAGACGGCGGTTGGGGCTTCCTCGTCATCGTCGCCCATGGTCGGGGCGAGCGTTCGATGTACGCGCACCTCTCTCGCATCGACGTCCGCGTCGGCGTGTGGATCGGCCGCGGAGTCCGTGTCGGCCTGGTCGGCGCGAGCGGTGACGCGACCGGGCCACACCTGCACTTCGAAGTTCGTGTTCGCAACGCGTCGGTCGATCCGTTGCGCGCTCTTCCGCTAGGAGAAGGTCACTAAGGCCGCGCGCATCCGCGACGCGCCGGTCACGCAGGCCCGCCGTGCGCGCTGGGGGCTCAGCTTCGTGCACCCTCGCTCGCGGAAGGTGCCGTTCGTGACTACCGAAAGCGTCCGGCCGAGCCACTCGTAGCATCCCTCGCGCGCGCCTGGGGTCACTCGTGCGCACGCCCGGATCAGCCGCACCTGCTCAGACGCACGGCCCGCCAGTGCCTGGTCCGGCACGCCTCGCAGACAGGCCGACGCATCTGCCGCGCCAAGTCGCTCGCAGACATGCATCTGGTCGAACGGATTCGACGAGATAGTCAGAGCCGCGGCGCTGATGCACCCGTAACGCTCGAGGGCATGCAACCCGCGACAGGAGCGCCGCAGGTCCGCCGCGTCGCGCACAGGCAATGCGAGCGGCTGCTCCAGGAAGTACCGGTACCAGCAGGGCCTGATGTAGGTGAGCCGCCCGTCGCACAACGTGTGCGGCGAGATCGTCCGCTTCGGTGCCCTCGTGCCGTCGGCGCCCCTGAGCGAGATCCAGTAGTCGTGGAACACGCCCTGCGCACAATCCGGCGCGTATGCACGCTGCAACGCCCGGCAGGCGCGCACCGACTGACCGAGATTTCCGTGATACGCCCGCAGTAGCGCATGGCCGAGACCATGCACGCACGTGTACTCGCGATAACGCGTCGGCAGAGCCGCGCAGGAACGTACTGCCGAAGCGCCGCCCGAACGGATGATCTGCGGCCCGAGATACATCACGAGCCCCATGCCGAAACCGGCGGAGCAGTTGGGATTGTTCGAACGCGGGACGTAGCGCTGCAGGCTGCCGAGCGTGACGTGGTGGTCGCGCGCGAATTCCCTCCCCACCTGGTGCATCAGGACGTGACAGCCGGCCTCGGCCGGGCCGCCGATCGCAGCCACGCGACTGTCGATCCGCGGCACCTCGTGCGCAGGATTGCGCGATGCCTCGATGTCGTTGCGAAGCAACCTGACGTAGCAGTTGTACTGCGCCTCGACGTTGTGGATCTGCGTGCACTGCCAGAGCCACGGCTTGCCGGCCGTGCTGCCCGCGCTCGGCGCCAGGATCAGGACGCCTACGACTACAGCCACGAGGAGTACGAGCTTCACGAGGCGCGGATCTCCGCCGCAGGCCCGACCATCCCGACCAGCCGAGGCACGACCTGGAGCAGGTTCTCGCGCGCGCAAAAGGCGATGTCCTCTTCGAGCCCGGGCGGCCCGTAGGTGCGTGCGTTGAACGCGTCGAGCGCAGTCGGGTACGCCCGCGCAATCAGCTCGGAGCCGATCGCCGCATCTGTTCGCGACGCCTCCACGAGCTGAACGATACGGCCCGCGCAATAGGCATCGTCTAGCGCGAATGCACCCTGGAACCCCGCGCACACGACAATCGTGTCGCGCCCGCGCACGGCCGCCGTGACTGCGTCGAGGTTGAGCAAGCTGCCGAGCACGACGTCGTCGCAATGCTTCGCCGTCTCGAGGATGGCGCGTGTCCCGTTCGTCGTCGAGAGGATCAGCGTCTCGGCTCGGGCTTCGAGGAACTCGCGCGGTGAGGCGCCGACGTCGAAGCCCTCGATCTGGACTGCCTTCCGCTCCCCGCCGACGAGGGAGCTCGGGAGCTCCTGCCTGAGCGTCCGCGCCTCTTCGATCTCCGCGCAACAGAGGACCCGCTCGTAGCCCGCGGCTAGCGCCTGTGCGATCGTCGAGGTGGCACGCAGAACGTCGACGACGATGCCGAGCGGGGAAGGAGCCGTCTCGGCGGGAGTGAAAGCGACGTCGATGTGCATCCAACTACGCTACTTCGCTCATGGCTGAACCCGTCGAGCGGACCTGCTACCGCCATCCCGACCGAGTCACCGGACTGTCCTGCTCCGAGTGCGGACGCCCCATCTGCACTGAGTGCATGACGATGGCGCCCGTCGGGATTAGGTGCCCCGAGCACTCCGGCAAGCCGCAGGGCGTACAGCGCATGACACGCGGAATCCAGCGCGCGACCATCGAGGGCGCCGGTGCAAAGGTGACGAAGGCTCTGATCGGGATCAACGTCGCGGTCTACGTGGCCGAGCTCGCCCAGGGCGGCGGCGTCTACGGGGTGAACAGCACGATCTACGAGAAGGGCTTCCTCTACGCGCCGTTCGTCGGACAGGGCGACTGGTGGCGGCTGATGACGGCGGCGTTCCTGCACTACGGCCCGTTCCACCTGATCCTGAACATGCTCGGCCTCTACTGGTTCGGGTCGTTGCTCGAGCAGCGGATCGGCTCCGGGCGCTATCTGCTGATCTACATCGTCTCGGGCCTGGCGGGCTCGGCCGGCGCGCTCGTCATCAGCCCCACAAGCGCAACGGTCGGCGCGTCCGGAGCAATCTTCGGGATTCTCGGCGCGGGCCTCGTGCTCGAACGGCAGCGCGACTACGTCTTCGGAGGGAGCGCGATGGGCGTCATCGTCGCGAACCTCGTGCTGACCTTTGCGTGGAGCGGCAACATCTCGGTTGGCGGCCACATCGGTGGGCTCATCGGCGGGGCCGCCGCGATGCTGGCGTTGTCCCGTTTCGGCCGTGGACACGCGGCCTATGGGCGCGCAGGCCTGTTCGGGATCGCGGGGATCGTCGCGGTCGGTCTCGTCTCGATCGCCGTCGCGTACTGGAAAGCGAGAGGCTACGCCTAACCGGCGTAGCCTCCCCGACTCAGCCCAGGAGCTTGTGGCCCGCCTTTGCGGCGAGCTCGCCCGGATCGACTCCGAGCTTTTCCAGCTGCTCGGCGTGTGCGTTGTGGTCGATCTTCTCCGGGAGAGAGTCGATCGCGTGCTGCACGCGGTCGTCCTTGCCCTTTTCCCGGAGCAACTCGATGACGTGCTTCCTGTCGATTTCCATCCCTCCGTCGTCTCCCGGTCGGGTCGGGCTAAACCCACCAGACTCCAGAGATGGCAACGGTCCTCGTCGATGCCGAGAACGTGCGCTGCTCCCTCTGGCCGAACATGCCTGAAAACGAGCTCGTCGAGCGAAGCAAAGCCTGGGGCGAGCAGAACGGCCACGGCCTACGCGTCGTCTGGGAGGGCAGCGAGTCAGCGGACGACCAGATCGCGCGGCTCGTTCGGGAGCTCGACCCGCCGGTCTGGGTCGTGACGTCAGACCGTGAGCTCCACGAGCGAGTGCGGGATCGGGCGGAGCGCATCATCGGCGGCGGCTCGTTCGCAAGCGAGCTAGCCGCCGGCTAGAGCCGTCTCGCCTCGATCGAGGGACTCTGCCGATCCACCTTGCGTGGGTCGAGCCCTCCTTGCATTCGTCGCTGTCGTCTGCGTCGCCGCAGGTGCAGCCGCCCCTTCGGCCCCGTGCTTGCCCGTTGGCGCGACGACCCAGTTCGGGTCCACGCGCGCACTCGGAGTCCCGGCGGCGCGACGCGATCGCTGGCTTGCGGTCACCGAAGCCGGCATCGGCAACAACCGTGTTGTCTGGGTCGAGGCACGCGCCAGCGGATTGCGCTACGAGCGCACAAAACTGGAGCTCGTCGTCGATCTCTCGGACCGAAGCCTCACCGCCCAGCGTGGCGACACCGTCCGGCGCCGGGTGAGCGTCGGAGTCGGTCGTGAAGGCTCACCGACCCCGACCGGCCACTTTGCTGTGACGGACAAGCTCACGGCGGCACCTACAGCGCGTCGTACGGCTGTTGCATCCTTGCACTCTCCGCGTTCCAGCCGAACCTCCCCGCGGGCTGGAGTGGCGGCAACCGCCTCGTCATCCACGGCACCCTCTCCTCCAGCGACTTCGGCCAGGCGGTCTCTGCAGGCTGCGTTCACGCGAGCGACGCCGACCTGCGTTACCTGATGCGCTCGGCACCCCGGTCGTCATTCGACCGTAAGCGCGGGCTCGAACCCGAGGAACGCACCGATGCGCTCGGCCTCGTGCTCCAGCTCGACACGCTGCGCGCGCGATAACTTCTTCGCCGGCGTGACGGTGAGCTCGATGCGTTTCCCATGCTTTTTTCGTTCCCATAGCCCCGCCGCAAGGCCGTCGACGAAGAGGAAGCGCACGCCAGCAGGACCCTCGTAACGCCCGCGTCCGTGCGCGGCGACCTGTTGTCGGACCCATGCGGGCACAAGGTGCTCGCGCTCGCGAAAGCCCATGACGTAGACGTCGTACTCGGGAAGAAGGCGGACACTACGTTCAGCTTCCGGAAACTCGGTGTCACCCTCGAGCACTGTGGAGCGATGGCCCTCGACGTCCACCTCTTCGACGGCGCCTGCATCGAATTCACGCGACGAGAACCACTCGCGGAAGGCTGCGGCACGAGCTGGGCCGTAGGCGTTCAGAAACCGCCTGCTGACCTCGCGCAGCGCATCCGTTTCGTCTACCTCGACCCAGTTCTCGATCCACTGGTCGGGTCGCGCGAGCGTGATCTTTGCTCCTTGCGGTGGGCCCTGACAGAGCTCGGCCCCGCCGAAGAATGCGAACCCCGACCGGAGCCGCCCGCCGACCTTCGGCCCGGCGCGGGCAATGACGTCGGTCGCCAACTCCTCACGCAGAAGAGGGCGGCCGTCGAGGGCAGCCAGGATGGCGACCCGTAGCTCTTCCACCTCCGCCCGCCCGAGCGCGGGATGGCGGACCCCCTTGGGGTCGACCCACTCGTCCAGCTCGGTCGTCCGTCCCTCGGGCGACGCCTTCCGCGCCGCGGCCAGCCACAACGCCAGCTCGTCCGCAGGATGGATGTGGAGGGTCCCGCGTAGGGTCCAGGCCTTCACGAGGTCACGCCGCTCCCAGAGGGCAGCGCGGACTTCGTCCTGCGTGAGGCCGTCGATCCGCGCGGCGAGCTGCAGCTCTGCGGAGGCCTGAACCTGTGCGTGCACGCCGCCGACGTCGCGGACGACTTGAACCAACCGTTGCGCGGAGGCACGCTTCGTCAGCGAACTCCGGGCAAGTCGGCGCGCGCGGACGTCGTTCCAGGTGATGCTCTTCAGCTAGAGGAACCGCTCACGGTCGATCAGCTTGCCCCCGGTGATGAACCAGAGAGCGCCCTGCTGGAGGATCTGCACGTGCGCTGCGGCTGGGTCGTCCTCCGCGTGTTCCTCGCGGTACTCGGAGAACCAGGCTCGCACCGCGTCATCGGATTTCACCCGAGCGACGCGCTCGCCGTCGACGAGGATCGCGTAGCCCATCAGCCGCCAGCCGCCGCATACGCCGCCGTCCCGCTCGAGGCCAGAGCGGCCTGAGCCGCAGCGAGCCGCGCCAGCGGCACGCGGTACGGCGAGCACGACACATAGTCGAGACCGAGCTCGTGACAGAACGCCACTGACTTCGGCTCTCCTCCGTGTTCTCCGCAGATGCCGAGCTTCAGGTCGGGTTTCGTCCGGCGTCCACGCTCGACCGCGATCCGCATCAGGTCGCCGACGCCGCCGACGTCGATCGTCTCGAACGGGTTCTTCTCGAGGATGCCGTCCTCGAGGTAGTACGTCAGGAACTTCCCTTCTGCATCGTCGCGGGAGAAACCAAGAGCGGTCTGCGTGAGGTCGTTCGTGCCGAAGGAGAAGAAGTCGGCGTGCCCGGCGATCTCGTCGGCCCGGATACATGCGCGCGGGAGCTCGATCATCGTCCCGCAGAGGTACTCGACCTCCGGTGCCTCTTCCTCCGCGACCCGCACGGTCAGCTCACGCAACCGGCGGAGCTCCTCCTCGAAACCGACGAGCGGATGCATGATCTCGACCACCGGCGCCTCAGCGGTGCGCTGCTCCACCGCACGTGCGGCGCGGATGATCGCGCGCACCTGCATCTCGTAGATCTCCGGCCACTGCAGTCCGAGCCGGCAGCCGCGCGTGCCGAGCATCGGGTTCGATTCCTGAAGCTGCTTGATGCGCCGGCGCATGCGCTCGTCCGTCGCCTGGTCGATCGGGGGCAGGAACTCGTGCAGGGGTGGATCGAGGAGCCGGATGGTTACCGGCAACCCGGCCATCGCCTCGAAGATCGCCTCGAAGTCGCCCTGCTGGAACGGCAGCAGCTTGTCGAGTGCCGCCCGTCGACCGTCCTCGCCGTCGGCGAGGATCATCTCGCGCACGACGGGCAGACGGTCCTCGGCCATAAACATGTGCTCGGTGCGACAGAGGCCGATGCCCTGCGCGCCGAACTCACGCGCCTTCGCAGCGTCCTCCGGCGTGTCGGCGTTCGCACGCACCTTCAGGGTGCGGTGCTCGTCGCCCCAGCCGAGGATCGTCTCGAGATCGTCGTTCACCTCGGGCGCGACGAGCGGCACCTCGCCAATGATCACCGCACCGGTTCCGCCGTCGATCGTCAGCACGTCCCCTTCGGACAGCGTTTGCGCGCCGAGCGTGATCGTGCGCGCATCCTGGTCGATCGAGAGCGCGTCGCAACCGGCGACGCAGGGCTTGCCCATCCCGCGCGCCACAACAGCTGCGTGAGACGTCATGCCACCGTGAGCGGTGAGGATGCCCGCCGCCTGGATCAGCCCGTGGATGTCGTCCGGCGTCGTCTCCCAGCGGACGAGGATGACGCTCTCGCCCGCCGAACCGCGTCGCTCGGCCGTGTCCGCGTCGAGAACAACCTTCCCGCAGGCGGCGCCGGGCGAGGCATTCAGACCTTTGGCCGCGACCTCCCAATCCGCCGTCGGGTCGATCATCGGATGCAGAAGCTGGTCGAGCTGCGCCGGATCGATGCGCGTCACCGCCTCCTCGCGCGAGATCAAGCCCTCGTGGACCATGTCGACAGCGGACTTCACCGCGGCGGCGGCTGTGCGCTTTGCCGAGCGAGTCTGCAGCAGATAGAGCGCGTTGTCCTCGACGGTGAACTCGATGTCCTGCATGTCGCGGTAGTGCCCCTCGAGCCGCCGCATCGTTTCGAGCAGTTGCTCGAACGCCGCCGGCAGCTTCTGCTCCATGTGCGCGAGCGGCTCCGGGGTGCGAATGCCCGCGACGACGTCCTCGCCCTGCGCATTCGCGAGGAACTCGCCGTACAGACCGGGCTCACCCGTCGACGGGTCCCGCGTGAACGCGACACCCGTGCCGGACTCACCGCCCTTGTTTCCGAAGACCATCTGCACGACGTTCACGGCCGTGCCGAGCTCGTCGGAGATGTCGTACCTGCGCCTGTAGACAATCGCCCTCGGCGCATCCCACGAATCGAAGACAGCGTTGACCGCGCGCTTCAGCTGGTCGCGCGCATCCTGCGGGAAGCTCTCTCCCGTCTCTTCCTCGTAGATCTGCTTGTACGTCGCGATCAGCTCGGCGAGATCCTCGGCGGCGAGGTCGACGTCCTGGGACACCCCGCGCGATTTCTTGAGATCGGTGAGCGCCTGCTCAAACCGGTGCCCCGCGATTCCGTCGACCACCTCGCCGTACATCTGGATGAGTCGGCGGTAAGAGTCGTTTGCGAAGCGGTCGTTGCCGGTCGCACCGGCCAGGCCCTGCACAGCCTCGTCGTTCAGCCCGAGGTTCAGGATCGTGTCCATCATCCCGGGCATCGAGACCGCAGCACCCGAGCGGACAGAGACGAGCAGTGGGTCGCCGGTGTCGCCGAAACGTTTTCCCGTCTTTCGCTCGAGCGCCTCGAGATGGTGCTCGACTTCATCGGCGAGCCCGTCCGGCAGCGCCTTGTCGTTCGACCTGTACGCGCGGCAAGCGTCAGTCGTGATCGTGAAGCCTGCGGGCACCGGAACGCCGAGCTGCGTCATCTCCGCGAGCCCGACCCCCTTCCCGCCAAGGAGCTCACGCCCTCCCTCGGAGGGCTCGTCGAAGTCGTAGACGTAGCGGTGGGCCGGCAAGGCGGGGATCCTCTCACAAATCCCCTGCAATACTCGGCGTTATGCCTGAGTCGACGATCGTGGCGATGGGCGGGCTCACCGACGAGACGCTGCTCGACTACGTGCTGGAGATCGCTCCGGGGAACCGACTGCTCTACGTCCCGACCGCCGGCATGGAGGATCCGGCCCGGACCGTGTCGTGGTACGAGCGGCTCCACGGACGTGCCGAGATGACGCATCTGCACTTCTCGCCCTGGCCTCCTGCGGGACTACGTGAGCTCGTCCTCGGATGCGACATCGTCCTCGTGGCCGGCGGCAACACCGCCAACGCGCTCGCAATCTGGCGTGCGCATGGCTTCGACACGGTGCTTCGCGAGGCCTGGGAGCGCGGCATCCTGTTGACGGGCTGGAGCGCGGGGATGATCTGCTGGTTCGAGCACGGCGTCACCGATTCGTTCGGTCCCGAGCTCGCATCGATGGACTGCCTCGGATTTCTGCCCGGTAGCGCGTGCCCGCACTACGACGGCGAGGAGCGGCGCCGACCCGTCTACAGGGAACTCATCGCAAGAGGCCTCCCCTCGGGCCTGGCTGCGGACGACGACGTCGCGCTCCACTACGTGGGCACCGACTTGCGCGAGGCCGTGACCTCGCGGGCCGGCGCCACCGCGTACCGGGTCGGGCCCGAGGGCGAGCAGCCACTCGAAGCGCGGCTACTGACGTGAAAGACGAGCGGCCTCGCTGGCGAGGCCGCTCGGTCCAGCGTCGGGGAGAGACCCGACTACAGACCGACGATCCGCACGAGGCTCCACTGAACCTCGCCGACTGTCGACCTGACCCAGTTCTGCACCGCGGCCGTGTCGACCCGGTACATGAAGTCCACTCCTCGACGCCACTGGTTCTGCCCGAACGAGTTGCCCGCCACGATCGTGTTCGTCGCGGAGTATAGCACCCTCGATATACATGGTCTAGAGGTCTATATCAGAGGTCCCGCCGGCGACGCGAGCGGAATTCCGCCAGCCAGGCTAGCCCTCTCAGCCCCAGCCAGATGGGCGTGAGCAGGACGTAGAAGACAAGGAGGGAGAGGCCGAGCAGACTCCACCAGATGGCCCAGCGCCACCAGGGGACGAGTGGTTTTGTCGTCACTTCGCCTCGGCGGCCGCGGCCTCGGCCTTTCGGCTCTCCACCGTGCGCAGGATCCGCTGCGCGGTCTCCTCGATCGAGAGCTCCGAAATGTCGATGACGGGGCAGCCGAGACGGCGCTGGATGGACGTCGCCTCCTCGAGCTCGTCGTAGACCTCGTCCAGGCCCGAGTAGAGCCGGTTGTTCGCGCCGAGATTCCTCACCCGCGCGCGCCGAATCTCCGCCAGCCGGTCGGCATGGATCGTGAGGCCGACGATCTTTGCGGGATCGAGCTCGAAGAGCTCCTTCGGCGTCTCGATCCCCTTGACGATCGGAACGTTCGCCACCTTGTGGCCGAGGTACCCGAGGTAGATCGACAGCGGCGTCTTCGAGGTGCGCGAGACGCCTACGAGCACGATGTCCGCTTCGTCGAGCCCCGCCCCCACCCCGTCGTCGTACTTGACCGCGAACTCCATCGCCTCGATTCGCCGGAAGTACGCGGGCGTGAGCGGAGCCCGCGAGCCCGGCGTCATGCGCGCAGCTTGCCCCGAGACGCGGGCGACAGCGTCGATCGGGTGTCCGAGCAGGTCGCAGTAGTGGACCCGCGCACGGCGGCAGAGACGCCGCATCGCGTCCCGCAGTTCGGGATCGACGAGCGTGTAGATGACGACGGCGGCGTGTCCGCGGGCGCTCAGAACCGCTCGCTCGAGATCCGCGACGGTCTCGGCGCGGGTGTGGCGCACCTCTTCGAACTCCTGTTCAGGGAACTGCGCCTCGAGTGCCTGCACGAGCCGCGCAGCGGTCTCCCCGGTGGAGTCGGAGACGATGTGCAGCTCGACCCGTTGCGCCATGGGGCGAAAGGCTAGTGCCTGGCGTGCCCGGACCCGGGCTTTGGAAAGGCTTTACCTCTTTCCAAGCAGGCTCTTAGCCCGTGTCGGCACGGTGGCAGCATGGCTCGGGGGACGCTCAAGCTGGTGGCATTCGTCGCCGACAGCGCTCGCCGTCTGCGGTTCTGCAGCCGCGACCCCGGATTGCGCGTCCCGGCTCCTGAACGACTGACGTGACGGCCGCATCGACCGTGTCTA
>JACDEU010000014.1:0-48933 GCA_013816245.1 Actinomycetota bacterium
AACTATGCGTTCGAGGCGTCGTCGGAGAGCCTCGAGACGGAGTTCGGTGCGGAGCGTTTCGAACGCTTGCTTGCTGTGAAGCGGCAGTTCGACCCCGAGAACGTCTTCAGGTTCAACCACAACATCGCCGCCGCCACGACGGTCTGACTTCAGGCGCGTCGGCGCAGCGCGATGCCGGTGAGTATCTCGCGCACGATGCGGTCCGCCACGAGCGCCGTGATGTCGGCCGAGCCGACCGCCGTCGGGATGACCTCCACGACGTCCGCTCCGACGAGCTCCAGCTCCTGCGCGAGGCGCCTGCAGGCTCCCAGGAGCTCCGCGCTCGACAGGCCTCCCGGCTCCGGCGTGCCGGTCCCCGGTGCGAAGGCGGGGTCGAGGACATCTACGTCCACCGAGAGGAAAACCGGGCCGTCGCCGACCTGTGCGACGGTTCGGCGCACCACTTCCTCGATGCCGAGGTCGCGCACGTCGTGCGCGAAGAAGCTCGTGATGCCGCGTTCGGCCTGCCAGGCGAACTCGGCTTCACTCGGCCAGTAGCCGCGGAGCCCGATCTGAACGTAACGGCCCGGGTCGACCTGGCCGGCCTCGACGAGTCTGAACATCGGTGTGCCGTGCGAGATCTCCACACCGAACACCTCACGGCCCGTGTCGGTGTGCGTGTCGAAGTGGACGAGTCCGACGGCACCGTGGCGCGTGGCGCACGCGCGGATGTCCGGCTCGGCGACCGAATGGTCGCCGCCGAGGACGATCGGGATCAGTCCGGCATCGAGCACCTGCCCCACCGTCGCCTCGATGGCCGCGTGTGAGCGCGCCGGGTCGGCCGGAAGGACCGGCGCGTCACCGAAGTCGACGATCTTGAGCTCGGCGAATGCATCGACCTTCGCCTCGAGATGCGGACCGGGTGGACAGCTTGCGGCGCGAATCGCGCGGGGCCCGAACCGTGTTCCCGGGCGGTCCGAGACGAGATCGTCGGTTGGCGCCCCGACGATGGCGATGTCGAATCCGTCGAGCAGGTCCGGATCCTGGGTGTACGGCGCACCACCGAACGTGAGGAGGCCCGCATAGTCCGGTTTCTCCCCGTACTCACGCCAACGCTCGAGTGGATCGATCACGCCTGTACCGCCAGCCTTTCCGAAACGATGCGCTCTGCTTCCGTCCGCGCGGCGGGATGTCCTGTGACTGCTTCGAGGAACGGCTCACGGGCAAGTGAGTAGAGACGCACTTCTGTCGCCGACGTGACGGTCGCCGTACGCGGCACATCACGAAGTAGCGCGATCTCGCCGAAGCAATCGCCACGTCGCAGCGTTCGCCCGGCCGACACGGCCAGCTCCCCGTCGGCAACCACGTAGAACAGATCGCCGGGGTCGCCTTCGCGAATGACGCAATCTCCGCGCGCGCACGGGACCGCAACAAGCGCCCGCGCGAGCGCCTCGAGCTGCGGCGCGCCGAGCGATGCAAACAGAGGCAGCGAGCGGAGCAGGCCGAGCTCTACGACGGGCACCGTCGCCGTGCGATCGATCACGAGCAGGCGGTGCGCAGTCAGGACTGCCGCGATCGGGAGGACGCAACCCAGACACACGATGGCCGCTCGTCCGCCGAATGCGGCGACAAGCGCCGGCGTCAGCAGCGAGCCCACCGCGAGCCCTGCCATGGACAGCCCTTCGAGTACTCCGAAGATGCGCCCTAAAACGCGTGGCCGCGCCGCGCGTTGCAGCAGCGTGCGACCCGCGACGTCGACAACCGTCCGGGCCGCGCCCGCGACGACGAGCAGGACGAACGCAGCTGCGGTCGTCGGATGGATTCCGAGGACGACGAAGGCGACCCACCAGACGGCAACAGCTGCGAGCAACGGTGGTGCAAGCCGCGGGCGTCCGATCAGCGCGACGGTTGCGATGACACCGATGACCCCGCCCGCACCGAACGCTGCGTTCAGGTACCCCGCACCCGAGGCGCCTATGTGCAGCAGGCTGAAGGCGAGCACGACGAAGAGCACGTCCAGCGCTCCGATCGCGATGTACTGGGAGGCGACGACACCGACGAGCGTCCTGGTCTCTCGATCCTCGCGCAGAGCGCGAAAGCCGGCGACCGTCTCTTTCAATGCGCCGGCGCTCGACGCCATCCCCGCAGGCCCACGGAGCGGCGCGACCAGCAGAGCGCTAGCTGCGACGCAACCGGCCATGACTGCGAACACGACCCCGGGGCTCGACACCGCAAGGAGCAGGCCTGCCAGGGCCGGCGCGACCAGCATGCTGGCGCTTTCGATCCATCCCGCGACGACGTTTGCGGCCGTGAGCTCGTCGGGAGTGCGGGCAAGCGCGGGCACGAGCGTTGCCTGTGTCGGCCTCGTGATCGTGACCGCCGTTGCGCCGCAAGCGGCAAGCGCGTACGCGAGCAGGGGCGAAGCTCCGCCGAGGAGCGCTGCAGCCGTCGCCCCCAGAGCAGCGGCCTGCGAGGCATATCCCCACGCCAGAACGCGGGCGGGCGGATAGCGGTCGGCGAGCACTGCGGCGAAGGGCGCGAAGATGCCTGCCGGGACGAGTTGCGCTGCGGCGACGATCCCGGCCGTCGTCGCGCCGCCTTGTCGGTACGCGAACACGAGCATCGCAATCCAGACACCCCACTCCGCCGCGTTGAACCCGAGGAAGCCGAGCTGGACCCGCCTGAGCTCCGAGTTCCGGAAGACGCCGCCGAGCACGGACGGTATTGCTGCGAGGTAGCGCATCAGTGGCGTGCGATCCGCTCGGAGGCCGCGGCCCGGATTTCCCTGCCCACAGATGGAAAGTCGCGGATCAGGTCGTTGAGGGTCCCGTTGGGAAACACTAGGAGCTGCAAGTCCGTTCGCGCGACGACATTCGCAAGCCGGGGGTAGCTGAAGCCGGCGCCCCATTCCAGCGCGGCCAGCTCGCCGAAGAAGTCGCCGGGGCCGAGCTCGCGGATGAGGTCGTCGTCGATCCGAACTTCTGCTCTGCCGTCGAGAAGCACGTAGAAGTCACGTGAGCTCTCCCAGCGCGCGACGACGGATTCGCCCGCGCGGACCCGCCGTTCGTTCGCGGAGGCCGTCGCGCGTGCGAGCTCGTCGGTGCTGAGTGAACGGAACAGGGGCAACCCGGTCGACCGGTCGTCCTGCGAGGTCGCGGACACCGTCGGGTGACGCTCATAGGCGACGGACAGGTCGACGTGCGCGGGCTCCGCGGTAGCGAGGAAGTCGAGCACGCGATCGACGTCTTCACGCGTCGAGGTGTGATTCAGGATGCAGAGGCGGATTGCGTACCGACCGCGGAGCCGCGTGGAGGAGACGAGCCCGAGGCCGCTGTCCTCGAGCGCGGCGACGAGGCCCGCGTTCCGCAGCTCCAGTTCGTCTTCGTCGTCGACGCCGTCGAAGCGGCGCCGAAAGCAAACGACGCCGAGTGAAGGTGGGGCGCAGAGTTCGAAGGCGCTGCTCGACTCGAGGCGTCCCGCGGCATGCTCGGCGAGCTCGAGCGAACGCTCGATCGCTGTGCGAAACGCATCGAGTCCGAACGCATGCAGGGAAACCCACACCTTGAGCGCGCGCGAAGTTCGCGTGAGCTGCAGGCCCAGATCGGCGAAGTTGACCTCGTCCTCGTTCGCCTGCGCGTCGCGGAGGTAGTCCGGGACGATCTCGAAGGCGTGCCTCAGCGCGGCTCCATCCCGTGCGAGCAGGCAGCCGCACTCGTACGGCTGGTACAGCCACTTGTGCGGGTCGAGCGCGATCGAGTCGCCTAGCTCGAGCCCATCGAGCTGAGCGCGCCCGCGTTCGGACAGGACGGCGAAGCCGCCGTACGCAGCGTCGACATGGCACCAGACTCCACGTTCACGGCAGACCCCCGCGAGCTCGCGAAGCGGATCGACGGAGCCGGTGTTCGTCGCACCGGCGCTCACCGCCGCGAAGAGCGGTCGCCTCCGCGCAGCGAAGTCGGTGTCGATCGCCTCGGCGAGCGTGCGGGGCGAGAGCCGGAAGCGCTTGTCGACGGGAAGAACTCGCACCTGATTCGAACGAAAGCCGAGCAGCCGTGCAGCGCGAGCGAGCGAAGAGTGAGCCTGGTCGCCGACGTAGAGGACGAGGTCGTCGTTCATAGCGCCGGCCAGGGTTTCGCGGGCGCACGCAAGGGCTGTCACGTTCGCCGCGGAAGCGCCGGTGACGAGCACGCCGGACGCATCCGCGGGATAGCCGATCCAGTCCTTGAACCAGCCGAGAACTTCGAGCTCGAGCTGGCTCGGCCCAGCGGATTCCATCCAGGAGCCCGCGTACACGTTGCAGGCACTCGCGACGAGGTCGCCGAGCGCGCCCGGCCAGGTGGCAGAGCCGGGGACGAAGGCGAAGAAGCGGGGATGTCCGGTTCGGCTCGCGTACGGAAGCACGTCCGCGAAGAGGCGCGCGAGCACACCGTCGAAGTCATGTGGCTTCGCGGGGGCCGGAGTGGCCAGGCGCGCACGCATCTCGGCGGCGCTGGCTCGGCGAAGCGGAGGCTGGGAGTCGTCGGTCAGCCACTCGACGAGCGCGTCGACGGTGCGGTAGCCGAGCTCCCGCATCTTCTCGGGGTCGAGCCCGAGCGGATCAGGGGAAGGGGCGATGCGCCGATGCTGGCACGACACCGCTCGGTTGGCTAGTGCCAGGTGTCTCCGCGAGGGCGACTCGCGCCGCCCTCGCGAAGATGCGGCCTGCGTGGGCTAGACGGCTCGTGCGGTTGGTTTGCCGCGGAGGAACATCGTGATCGAGACGATCAGGATCCACAGCAGGAAGAGGAACTGCGGGAAGAAGGCGACCGAGGCCAGCGACAGGATGCCGACGATGACGCCGAGCCATCCCGCCCACGTCGACCAGGTTCCGGCCCACATGAATGCCAGCGAGGCGGCGATGATCATCGCCGCGAGGCCGAGTGCGCCGGTCGCATGCATGACCCAGCCCACGTCGTCCGCGGCGTGAATCAGCTCGGGGAACACGCGGTGCTGGTAGGTGTCGTCGCTCATGGTCCTGATTCCGACCGTAAGCGCGAGTGCCGCCCCCGCGACTGCGATGTAGATCCCGCCCCCGATGCCGACCACGGCCGTCAGGATGCCCTCGCCGTCGACGAGGCTCACCGCTCGGCGCAGCCGCGACGAACCAGACCAGGAAGAAGAGGCTGAGGCCGAACAGGATCCAGCCGACATTGATGCGGTCGCGATGACCGCTGTCCGAATACCACTTGACGACCTTCGCCGGCGCTGAACTGCTGTCCGGCGCGCTGCTGAAGAGCATGATCGTCCCGATGACGAACAGGACGACGTAGATCGCGCCTGCGAGAAACGCCAAGCGGGCAACTGTGCGCGGAGCGCCAACTGGAACTGCAGCTTCCATGGGACCTCCTCTGAAGGCGGGCACGGTGCCCGACGGATGAGGCTTCGCTTCTCTTTGTGTCGAACGTCTCCTTGGCCGCGAGCGGCTCCGACAGGTCGCCGGGGCCTTAAGTAGAAGGGGCGCCGCGAGGGTCGTCCTGGACGAACGGCTCCGCAGCCGAGATCTTGTCGACGACCACGTAAGCATCCGTCCATTTGACCGCTTGCTCGATCTCCGGCGTCTCGTGACCCGGCCGGAAACCGAGTCAGCAATTCGGGCTGGAGCAGTAGACGACGATCTCGGTGCCCCGGTCGGAGATGCGACGCGCCGGGCTCCTGGTTTTCACGCTGGCCTCGCTCTTCGCGGGCCTGGCGTGGTCGGAAGCGTCGCTGATCTCGGCGCGCGTCTATTCAGGGACTCGGCGCGGCGGTGATCACGCCGGCGGCGCTGTCGATCCTCTCGACGACCTTCACGGAGGGCCGTGAGCGGAACATCGCACTCGGGGTCTGGGGCGCGGTCGGCGGCATCGGTGCCGCAGCGGGCGTCCTGCTCGGCGGCGTGCTCACGTCCGCGCTCAGCTGGTCCTGGGTCTTTTTCGTCAACGTCCCCGTGGGCGTGGCCGGCTTCATCCTGGCGCCGGTGCTGCTGAAGGAGAGCCGTGACGCGAGCGTCAAGTCGTTCGACGCACTCGGTGCCGTGCTGGTGACGAGCGGGCTGTCGTTGTTCGTCTACGCGATCACGGAGGCGGGTCGGAGCGGCTGGCTAGCCGGACGCACGGTCTCGTACTTCGCCGTAGCCACCGCACTGCTCGTGGGCTTCATCGTGTGGGAGCTGCGCCACCCGGAGCCCTTGATGCGGATCGGCATCCTGCGGATCAAGACCGTCACCGGCGCCAACGTCGCCGGATTCATCCTCGGCACCGCGACGTTCTCGCTGTTCCTGATGCTCACGCTCTACATGCAGCAGGTGCTCGGCTATTCACCGATGAAGACAGGCGTCGCGTACCTGGCGGTGGCAGGGACAGCGATCTTCACGTCGGCCATCGCAGTCACCGTGGGTGGCGGTGCAGAGCGATTCGTCGACACGGTCGCTAGGTTAAACGGCACCAGGCGGAAGGAGCAGTCGAAATGAGCGAAGCGGAGACTCTCTTCGGTGAAGAGCACGTGCGGCGCTACAGGGAGACCGACGGCGAGGTCGGCCACCTGTGGAAGCGAGGCTCGAAAATTCTCTTGCTGACGACGAAGGGCCGCAAGAGCGGCGGACTGCGAACGAAGCCGCTCATCTACGAGCAGGACGGGAACCGGTACGTGATCGTCGCATCAAAGGGTGGCGCGCCCGAGCATCCCGACTGGTACCGGAACCTGGTGCAGGAGCCGAAAGTCGAGTTGCAGGTGCTCGACGACGTGTTCCCCGCGTGTGCGCGGACGGCGGAGGGAGAAGAGCGCGAGCGGTTGTGGCAACTCGTCAACCGGCAGTGGCCGGACTACGACAGCTACCAGACGAAGACCGACCGCAAGATCCCGGTAGTTGTGCTGGAACGCGCGTCCGGATAGATGCTCGCGACGAGGCTCCAGCTGTAGCCGGAGCCTCGCGCCAGGCCGTGCGGCTCAAGCCGCGACGGAAACGGGATCGGGCCGAACGAGCACGGTGTCGGCGACTTCGAAGACGTCCTCCGCCGGCATACCGACACGCTTGGCGTGCTCGCGGATCTTCTCCGGGCTCGATGCCTCGTACACGCAGAAGGTCCCAAGACCTCCGTCTCTCTCTCGCACGACGTAGGAGCGGATCCAGCGGATGTCCGCGGGCATCTCCTCGTCGCCGATCTGCGCCGATCGGGCTGCTGCAGCCTCGAGCTCTTCCGGCGTCCGCCAGCCGCTCGGTCTGCGAATCACGTACAGGTTCATCGTGAACCTCCCTGGTAGTTAGTTAGTACGATCGTTCGTACGAGAGAGTATACGAACGATCGTGCTATCTTGTCAAGGAAATGGTGGAAACAACTCGCAAGCGCCGTAGTGACGGCGAGAAGAGCCGCAAGGCGATCCTGAGCGAGGCGGCGCAGCTCGCCACGGTCGAGGGCATCAACGGCCTCTCGATCGGCCGGCTCGCCGACGCGGTCGGGATGAGCAAGAGCGGGCTCTTCGCCCACTTCGGCTCGAAGGAGGACCTGCAGCTAGCGACGATCGAGACGGCGCGCGCTCTCTTCCACGAGCTGGTGATCGAGCCGGCGCTGGTGGGCACCACGGCGCTCGGGCGCCTGCGGCTGCTGATCGAGCTGTTCCTCCGGCACGTTGAGGACAAGGTCTATCCGGGCGGTTGCTTCTACGTCTCGGTGGGCGCAGAGCTCGGCGCCCAGAGCGGCCCGGTCCGCGACCAGGCCGTGGCGCTGTCGGCGGAATGGATGCGGCTCGTCGTGAGCACGATCCGTGAGGCGCAGGCCGAAGGCCACATCGATGCGGCGGAAGACGCCGAGCAGCTTGCGTTCGAGCTGACCGGTTATCTGCTCCTCGGGAACACGCAGTTTGTCGCGACCCAGGACTCGGCGGCGATCGAGCGGGCACGCCACGCGGTGGAGGGTCGGCTCGCAGCAGCGACTAGGGATTTCGGATAGTGACGTCGCATTTGCTGGGTCTGCCTGACGCGATCGATGTCGTGCGCCCAAGTGTCGTCCAGATTCGTGTGAAGTCGCACGGCGATCACATTCTGGGCACGGGATTCATCGTGGACGGCGACGCACACGTGGTGACCGCGAAGCACGAATCGACGAAGGGCGGAGACTCGCGCAGTCTCCAACGCCGGAGTTCGTCGCAGCGCTCGCCATGCCAAACATGGAAGACACCTCTCTCGGCGGGACTAGCGGCGTAACGATGATGAACAACTTCTACTTCGTGGACGCGGTCTTTGTTGACGAGGACTCGACGCACGACCTCGCTCTCCTTCGGATGGATCCGAATCTGTTCCAAACCGAACTTCCGACATTCATCAAGATTGGCGAGATCGAAATCAAGGCCAATCCGAAGGTGGCGACACTCCGGATCGAGCGACCACGAGACGGAACCCCGGTCGCCGTGTCAGGACACCTGCTCTTGCACGACGCCCTTGTGACGAACGCCGGGTGCAGACACCAATCACGTCCCCGTTCTCCTGGAGATAGACAGGCCCACCGCTGTTCCCACCGTTGACTTCTAGATCCGCCAGGTACGGCCGGCACTGGACTTAGGGAGCTCTCTCAGGAGCACCCGGTGTTAGTCCCGCAGTCCCGACAGGTGTAACAGGACCCAGTCCGCACCATCCGCCCGCCGCACCTTGCGCACTCCTGGGCATCCTCGAACGCATTGAACAAGGCCGTCTGCCCGGGCGGTGCCATCTCCACCGGCGTCGCGGTGGCTGCCGGCGTGTCGCCGCCGTTGCGATAGCCCTCCGCGAGCCGGGCTCGCACCTCCGCCGACAGGATGCCGATCTCCTCCTGCTGGTCGACGGTCAGGAACTTCTTGCCCATCCAGCGGAAGATGTAGTCGACGATCGACTTCGCGGCCCGGATGTCGGGGTCGTTCGTCATCCCGCTCGGCTCGAAGCGCATGTGCGCGAACTTCGAGACGTACACCTCGAGCGGCACGCCGTACTGCATGCCGAGCGACACCGAGATCATGATGGCGTTCATCAGGCCGGCGAGAGTCGTGCCCTCCTTGGCGATGTCCACGAAGATGTCGCCGGGCGTGCCGTCGTCGTAGAGGCCCACATGGATGTAGCCCTCGTAGTCGCCGACGCGGAACTTGCGGCCGACCTCGACACGGTCTTCCGGCAGGCGGCGCCGGCGCGTTGCGGGGAGCGGCGGAGCTGCGGCGGCTGACAGGAGCGTCTGCGCGCCGTCGCCTTTCTTGCCCGACAGCGGCTGCGCGACCTTGCAGTTGTCGCGGTAGATCGCGATCGCCTTCACGCCAAGCTTCCACGACTCCACGAAGAGCTTCGCCACCTCGTCGACCGTTGCGGTCTCCGGCAGGTTCACCGTCTTCGAGATCGCGCCGGAGATGAACGGCTGGACTGCGCCCATCATCTTCGTGTGGCCCGTGTAGTGGATCGCACGGTCACCGACGGCGCAGTCGAACACCGGGTAGTGCTCGCCCTTGACGTACGGCGCGCCGACGACGGTGTTCCGCTCATCGACGAACGCCACGATCTCGCCGACCTCGCTCGGCGCATAGCCGAGCTTCTCGAGCGCCAGATGCACCGACTTGTTCACGATCGTGATCTCGCCGCCGCCGACGAGCTTCTTCGACTTCACCAGTGAGAAGTCGGGCTCGACGCCGGTCGTGTCGCAATCCATCATGAAGCTGATCGTCCCGGTCGGCGCGAGCACGGTCGCCTGCGCGTTGCGGTAGCCGTTCACCTCGCCGATGTTGAGCACGTCGTCCCAGGCCTGCCGGCATGCGCTCAGCAGGTCGGCCGGGATCACGTCGGAGTCCTGGATGTTCCCAACGGCGGCGCGATGCTGCGCCATGACGCCGATCATCGCGGCCGCGTTCGGCTTGTAACCCGCGAACGGGCCCATGCGGCCCGCGATCTCCGCCGACTTGCGATAGGCGCGGGCCGTCATCAGCCCGGTGATCGCGGCTGCGTATGCGCGACCCTCGTCGGAGTCGTACGGGAGCCCGCGCGCCATCAGGAGCGCGCCGAGGTTCGCGTAGCCGAGTCCGAGCTGGCGGAACGCCTTGGCGTTCTTCTCGATCTCGGGCGTCGGGTACGACGAGTTGCCGACAGCGATCTCCTGGGCGAGGAACATGACGTCGACCGCGTGCGAGAAGGCCTCGACGTCGAGCTCGCCGTCTTCCCGGCGGAACTTCATCAGGTTCAGCGAGGCGAGGTTGCAGGCGCTGTCGTCGATCGACATGTACTCCGAGCACGGATTCGACGCGTTGATGCGGCTCGTGTTCGGCAGCGTGTGCCAGTTGTTGATCGTCGTGTCGTACTGGACACCGGGATCGGCGCACTGCCAGGCCGCTTCAGCCATGTCCTTCAGGATCTTCTTGGCCTTGACCGTGTCGACGACGGTGCCGTCGGTGCGTGCCGTCAGGTTCCAGTCACCGTCTGCCTCGACGGCCTCCATGAACGCGTCGGTGACGCGCACCGAGTTGTTGGCGTTCTGGTACTGGATCGATGCCCAGTCGGGCGAGTCGAGCGACATGTCGTAGCCGGCCTGCTCGAGGACGCGCGCCTTCTTCTCCTCGTGCGACTTGCACCAGATGAACTCTGAGATGTCGGGATGGTCGACGTCGAGCACGACCATCTTGGCCGCGCGCCGGGTCTTGCCGCCGGACTTGATCGTCCCGGCCGACGCGTCTGCGCCGCGCATGAAGGAGACCGGCCCCGAGGCGTAGCCGCCCTTCGAGAGCTGCTCCTTCGAGGAGCGAAGCTTGGAGAGGTTGACCCCGGAGCCGGAGCCGCCGCGGAAGATGACGCCCTCGCGCCGGATCCAGTCGAGGATCGAATCCATCGAGTCGTCGATCGAGAGGATGAAGCAGGCCGAGCACTGCGGCTTCTCCTCGAAGCCGACGTTGAACCAGACCGGCGAGTTGAAGGAGGCGAGCTGGTTGACGAGGATCGCCTTGAGCTCGGCCTCGAAGGTGTCGGCCTCCTCGTCGTTCGCGAAGTAGCCGTCTGCGCGGCCCCAGCCGGAGATCGTGTCGACGACCCGGCCGATCATCTGCTTGACGCTCTGCTCGCGCTCGGGCGAGGTCATGCGGCCGCGGAAGTACTTCTGCGCCACGATATTCGTCGCTGTTTGCGACCAGAACTTCGGGAACTCGACGTCCTTCTGGTCGAACACCGGCTTGTCCTTGCCGGGGATGAACGCGTCGCGCGTCTCCCACTCGATCTCGTCGAACGGGTCGCGGCCCGGAATCGTGAAGTAGCGGCGCACGGCGAGGCTTGACGTCTCGTCGACGACGGTGTTCTCGGCCAGCGCTTCTGCCGGTGCCTGAGTCTCTATTTCCTTGGCGGTCGCCATCTTGTCCCTCCCGAGCGTAGTCCTATGAATATGGATCTCGATCGGTGTGGTGGTGCGTCTTCAAGGAGGCGCCGCCGATCGGGATCTGGACCATAGAAACAGCCCCGGACGTAGCTACCAGTGTAGCCGCGAGGCCCCTTCCCAAGCGGAATTTCGGCCCTCTAGGGCCTAGAAGGCGGGGCCGGCGGGCGGCGGATCGGTTGCGGCCCGGCGGGCCTGCATCCGGCGTGCAAAAAAGCTGATTCCGGCGGCCGCCATCAACGCGAGAGCGAGCCCGCCGAGAACGAGCAGCGGAACCGGGACCGAGTCCGCGGTGCTCGGGCCGAGCTTTTGCGCGAGCCAGTGAAAGACGCCGCCGCTGCCGCTGCCGCCTCCACTTCCACCTGTGCCGCCCGTTCCGCCCGGGCCGTCGCCGCCGCCACCACCGCCGCCGCCGAGGGCGAGAAACCCCGGAATCGGCGTGTCGCGATCGACGTGGCCGTGGTGCTTGCTGATCACCTGCTGGAGTGCGCGCTTGAGGTCGTCGCGCAGGCTTCCGTAGATCAACTGGTCTTCGGGAATCTTGTTGAGGGCCTCGCGGTAGCAGTGCACCGGGTACGTCTTGTCTACGCGCCCGTCGACGTACCAGTCGTGCACGAGCGCCTTCGAGCAGGTGGTCATCGTGCGTGCCTGCGCCGGCTGAGCGGTCGCGAGCGCAGCGCCGATGGCGAGGGCTGCGACGACGAGGATGAGGGGTTTCAGCGATCTGGGCATGCGGGGGCCGGGCTGCGGCTTAGCGCGAGACTCTAACGACGATCTTGCCCACCTTGCCGGACGGGAGTGAGCCTGCCATGAGTCACTTGTAAGTGCTTTGTAAGCGGGCGCGATCGGCTGACTTCCATCTTGTTCGATCGATCGGCAGGCTTTCCTGGGTGCGGCGTCTCCCTCTGTTAGCTTCGCGCCCGATGCGCTGGCCCGTCGCCTGGGGAGCCGCGGCTGCCGGCCTTGCCTTCGCCGCGCTCTTCCTGAGCGGCGGCTCGAGCCCGTCGCGCCTCTTCTGGATCGGGGCGGCTGCGGTGCTGGTGGCTGCTGTCGGCTGGGTCTGGCGGCCCAGACGGTTGTCGCTCGAGGGCTCGGTGTTCTTCTGTGTGCTCGCCGCCTTCGTCGTGTGGCAGGGCGTGTCGATTGCCTGGTCGATCCAGCCGAGCCGCTCCTGGGACTACACGAACCGTGGGCTCGTGTACTTCGCGTTCGCGGTGGTCGGCGCGCTCGTCGGAGTGCCGCTGCGGCGTTTCGGCGCTCTAGCCTGCGGGCTGCTCGGCGCGTTGTTCGCGTGCGCGTTGGCCGCGAAGGTCGTGCCGGGGCTATATCCCGACTACGAGCGTCTGGCGCGGCTGCGGTATCCCGTGGGCTACTGGAACGAGCTCGCGTTACTCGCTGCGGCGTCGGTTCCGCTCGGCCTGTGGGCGGTCGGACCGCGGCACGAGCGGCGGGCGCGGCTCGGCGGCGCGCTGTTGTTGTACGGCGCGCTCGTCGTAGCGGTGCTCACGTACTCGCGCGTCGGGATCGTGCTCGCGGTCGTCGCCGCAGTTTTGTGGCTCTGGCTCGATCAGGAACGGCTCGTGGTGCTCGGGCCGCTTGCGGTGGCATGGGTTGTCGGCGCGGTCGTGGTCGCGGTGGCGTTGCTACTTCCCGGGGTCAGCGCGGACGGACAGCCGCACCCCGTGCGAGTGCAGGATGGGCTGGTGTTCGGCGCGGTGCTCCTCGTGGGCGGGATCGTGGTCGGCTTCGCGTCGCGGTTCGTGCTCGAGCGCGCGGTCGAGGCACGCGTCGCACGCGCGGCGGCGGTTGCGCTCGTCGTCCTGTTGCTCGTGGCGCTCGCGGCTTCGGTGATGCGTGCGGGTGGGCCGGGCGATTTCGTCAGCGCGCGCTGGCACGAGTTCTCGAACAAGGTCAGCGCCCAGGTGCCGGACAGGTCCGGGCGAGTCCTCAGCACGAGCTCGAGCAACCGGTGGCGCTGGTGGACGGAGGCCTGGAATGCCTTTACGGATCATCCCGTGCGGGGGACCGGCTCGGGAACGTTCGAGCTCACGGACCGCCTCGAGCGCAACACGCAACTCGCCACGACCGAGCCGCACTCGGTGCCGCTGCAGTTTCTGAGCGAGACCGGAATCGTCGGGTTTCTGCTCTACGTCGGAGTGATCGCGGCGGGAGTGTTCGCGGTCCTGCGGCGTGACCGTACCCGCGTGTGGCTCGCTCTTTCGCTGGGTGCGGCCTTGTGCGTTGTGCATTCCTTCGTGGACATCGACTGGGACTTCCTTGCGGTGCAGGGGCCGCTCTTCCTGACCGCGGGGGCACTCGTGTCAGGTCCCGCCGAGACTTCCCCGATCAGGGCCCGCCGTTGGCTCGCCTCGGCTGCAGTCGGCGTGTGCGCGCTCGCGGCGATCTACTCGCTGGTCTCCCCGTGGCTTGCCACGAACCGCGTCTCAGCGGCGCTCGACGCGCTGACGCGCGGTGATCTCCGGCAGGCGCGAACGGACGCGTTGTCCGCGCGGGCGTTCAATCCGCTCTCGATCGACGCGATCTTCGCCCAGGCTCTGGTCGAGCGGAACGACAAGGCGCTCTCGCTGTACCGAAAGGCGGTCGACATCGAGCCGAAGAACGCCGAGACCTGGTACGAGCTCGGCTCCTTCGAGCTCAGGCTGCGCCGCCCGCGCGCTGCCTACCGCGACCTGAATCACGCGTACACGCTCGACCACAACATCTTCGGGCCCGGGTCGCTGCCGGGCCGGGCGCTCGATACCGCCCGCTGTCAGGTCGACCCGTCTACTTGCCCAAAATGAGCACGAGGTGCGCGCCCAGCAGTTGAGCCGGGTGCATCCCGTCGAGCGGGCGCACGATGCGGATGTGCAGGTCGCGTCCGAGTCTCTTGCCCTCGGCGGTGTAGCCGGGGCGGTACATGACCAGCGTGCGGGGAGTGTCGCCGGCCGCGTTGCCGATCTGACCGAGCAGGTAGCCGTGGCCTGTGACCTTGTCGGCTGCGGCGTGCGCGGCGCCCGAGACGCCGCCGCCGTTCAGAACCATGACGGAGGTCTCCGAGCGTGCGAGCTCGGGCTTCTTGGCCGGCAGGGGATGTGCGCTGCGAACGCGCGGAGTGCTTGCGGCGGCGGCGCTTTCGCGCAGGTGACTCGCGAGCGGGTTCCCGAAGACGACCAGGCCGATGACGGCGAGCGCGATGAGCTCGATCGTCGCGACGGCGCTGACGGCGACGGTCGCGCGGCGCCAGGGCCGGATCGGGTCGATCAGTTCATGCGCGTGCTGCATCGCCCGGAGCGAGTTCGTCTTGCGCGTCCCCGCTCCTTCCCGCGAGGCGGCTCACCCCGACATGCCGACGCGAGCCACGACGGGGACTGTCCCCGACATGTCCCGGCGCGACAGGTCTGCGGCACGGCGACTTTGGACGAGATGGGTGTGACGAATGTGTGACTTTTCCTCCACACCTGGCTCGCGCGGGCACGGCTAACGGCTCAATGGCGCATATGGTCGAGAGCGGCACGCCGCGGTCCGGTTCGGGATTCGGACAGGTCTACGTGGAGGAGATCCAGGCCCACGTCTCCGCGAGGCCTTCCTCGAGTGAGTGCTGCGGCTCCCAGCCCAGCTCTCTGCGTGCCCGCGACGGGTCGAGGACGCTTCGCTGCAGCTCACCCGGCCGGGCTTCCGCGAATTCCGGCTCGCGCGTGACTTCAGCGACTCGCTGGATTCGCTCGTACAGGTCCAGCACCGACGTCTCGACGCCGCTGCCGACGTTCAGCACGCCGCCGTCATGGTCTGCCGCGGCCAACATCGACGCGACGACGTCGCCGACGTAGACGTAGTCGCGCGTCTGCGTCCCGTCGCCGAAGATCTTCGGCGTCCCGCCCTCGCGCAGCCGGTTCATGAAGATCGCCACGACGCCGGCTTCGCCCTTCGGATCCTGGCGCGGCCCGTACACGTTTCCGAAGCGCAGCGACACGTGGCCCGTGCGGTACAGGCGGTTGTACGCAGCGAGGTACTCCTCGCCCGCGAGCTTCGACACGCCGTAGGGCGCGAGCGGCTCGCGCGCGTGATCCTCGTCCGCGGGGCCGTCGCACTCTCCGTAGATCGCGCCTCCGGTCGAGCTGAACACGATCTTCGTGCCGTGCCGCCGCGCGGCCTCCAGCACCTGCAGTGTCCCGACGACGTTCACGTCCGCGTCGAAGTCCGGGCGCTCGACCGACACCCGCACGTCCGCCTGCGCCGCCAGGTGGAAGCAGAGCTCTGGTCGCACCTCGTCGAAGACACGGCCTGTATCGGCACGGATGTCCGCCTCGTGCACCTGCGCCTGGCCCGAAACGTTCGCGCGCTTCCCCCGGGAGAGGTCGTCGACGACGTGCACCTCGTCGCCGCGCGCGACGAGCGCATCCACGACGTGCGAGCCGATGAAGCCCGCGCCTCCAGTGACGACCGCCCGCACGCGCCGTATCGTACGGCCGGCGGTGTTCATCACCTTCGAAGGCCTGGACGGGTCTGGCAAGACCACGCAGGCGGAGCTCCTCGCGGAAGCGCTCCGCGCGGAGGGTCGAGACGTCGTCTCGACCCGCGAGCCGGGAGGCACACCGCTCGGAGAGGAGGTCCGGCGCCTCCTCCTGGAGGGCGTCGAGATGAGCCCGTGGGCCGAGGCCGCCCTCTTCGCGGCCGCTCGCGCCGAGCTGGCCCAGGCTGTCATTGCGCCTGCCCTCGCCGCCGGCCGGGAAGTGGTCTGCGACCGCTACGTCGACTCCTCGCTCGCCTACCAGGGCATCGCGCGAGGCCTCGGAGTCGATCGCGTCCTCATGCTCAACCTCAATGCCACCGAGGGCCTGCTTCCCGACCTGACGTTCGTCGTGCTGGTCGATCCCGAGGTCGCCGCGGCGCGAAGCACCGGCAGCGACCGCATCGAGCGGGAAGGGCTCGAGCTCCAGCGGAAGGTCGACGCCGCCTACCGCGAGCTCGCGAGTATGTTCCCGAATCGGATCACGACGGTGGACGGCAACCGCCCGCCCGAGGTGATCGCAGAGGAGATCCGTGGACGTCTTCGACAGCTTTCCTGAGCAAGCAGAGGCAAAGCGCCTGCTGCGAGGGGCGATCGCGGACGAAGGGCCGGCGCACGCGTACCTCTTCCACGGGCCGTCCGGCGTCGGCAAGCGCGCCGCGGCGATCGCTTTTGCCGGCGAGCTGATCGGGGAACGCGGACGCGTCGAGCGCGGCTCGCATCCCGACGTCTATCTCATCGAGCCGATCGGAGACCAGATCCGGATCGACGACATCCGCGAGCTCCGCCGCGACCTGCACATGCGCCCGTTCGAGGCGGACCGCCGCGTCTACCTGGTCTACAGCGCCGAGACGATGAACGAAGACGCAGCGGACGCCTTGCTCAAGGATCTCGAGGAGCCGCCGGCGTACGCCGTGATCGTGCTTGTCGCCGACGACCTCGGCCCGCTGCCCGACACGATCCGCTCGCGCTGCCAACTCGTTCCGTTCACGCGTCTCTCCGAGCGTGCGATCCGCCAGGAGATCGACGCGCGCGCACCCGGTCTCGAGCCGACCGAGGCCGCATCGCTCGCGCGTCTCGCCGCCGGACGGCTCGACCGCGTCACACGCTTGCTCGATCCGGAAGCGAGCCGTCGGCGCGACACGCTGCTCGAGGTCGCCCGCTCGGTGTACACCGATCCGGCGTTCGAGCCTGGCGCGGCGGCGCAGCGCCTGCTCGACGGCGCGCGCGAACGTGCCGCCGAGGCGAAGCAGAAAGCCGAGGAGGATCTCGAGACGCTCGACCTTCCGACGCGCGAAGCCGAACAGCGCGTCCGCCGCGCCGCCCGCGGCGCCGAACGCGAAGAGCTGCTCGCCTCACTCGAAGAGCTCGCCTCCTGGTACCGCGACCTGGTGGTCGTCGCGGTGGGCGCGGAGCGCGCGGTCGTCCACGCCGACCGGCTCGACGTCCTCGTGAAGGACGGCAAGACCGAGCGGCTCGCCGGCGCCGAGCGTGCCGCCGAGCTCACGCGGGAGACCTGGCGGGGCTTCGAGGAATTCAACTTGAGCCCGCCGCTTGCGCTCGAGGCGCTCTTCGTGAAGCTCAGGCGCGAGCTGGGCGCAATCCCGGTTCTCGTCTAGTGACCCTCGTTCTAGGGTCGCCCCTCCCCGCAAGGCTGCCGACACTCGGTCTACGAGCGCCCCGCAGAGCGCTCCGCAGCAGGAGGACAGGTGGCCGGAGTTCCGCAGATAGGTCGGGCAACCCGCGTCGAGCGACCAGTCGCTCCGGGCGTCAATGCTGCAGGCGATCTCTACGAGCGTTATTCCGAGCAGATCTTCGGCTATTGCCTGCATCAGCTCGGCTCGCGCGAGGAGGCAGAGGACGCCGTTCAGGTCACGTTCATGAACGCCCTCCGCGGCTTGCAGCGCGGCATCGTGCCGGAACTCGAGTCGGCGTGGCTCTTCAAGATCGCGTACAACGTCTGCCTCTCGCGGCACCGCTCCTCCTGGCGCCGCGGCAAGGTCGAGTCACCGAATAACTTCGAGGTCCTGGAGGAGGTCGTCGCCGGTCCGGACCACGCGGCGGACGAGCTCATCCGGCTGCAGGAGATCCTCGAAGGGATGCCGCAGAACCAGCGCCGCGCGATCCTCTTGCGCGAGTGGCAGGGGCTCACCTACAAAGAGATCTCGACCGAGCTTGGCCTGACACAGGGCGCCGTCGAGACACTGATCTTCCGCGCGCGACGCGCGCTCGCTCAGGGCCTGGAGCAAGACGCGGACACGTGGAAGAGACGGCTGCGCCGCGGCGCCGACGTCGGTGGCGTAATCGCTTGTGTGAAAGCGCTGCTCGGCGGCGGCGGCGCGGCAGCCGTCAAAATCACTGCGACTGCCGCGATCGCGCTCGCGACCAAGGCCATGGTGGCCGCTACGGATAGCCCGATGCACGCATCCCACTTGAGCCCCGGCAGCAAGCCGGCTCCCAAGACGATTCACGTGGCGCGTGAGACCGCGGCGAGGACCTCGGCCGCGACGAGCACGGCAGTCCCGCATCGCGCGGCGACGCAACGGGAGCAGTCCGCGAGCTCCGGAGCGCGCCGCCTGCCGAAGCCTGTCTCGCTCCCCGCTTCGCAGGCTCACGAGACGACTCAGGCGCCCGCCGCGGCCCCTGCGCCTACGCCCGATCCCCAGCCCGAGCCGACGCAGCCCGAGCCGACTCTTCCTCCTGCAGCTATCGCCGCGGCTGCTCCGGCGTCTTCCGACCACGGGAACGGAAAGCGCGACGAGCGCACGCCGCAGGCGACGACCCAGCCGACCGAGACGACACCCGCTCCTGCACCGGCCCCCGCAGCCGATCCGCCCGCCCAGCCCGAGCAGAACGACTCCGGCAAGCCCGACCACGGCAATACCGGTGACCACGGCAACGGCAACGACAACCCGAACAAGGGCGGCGACAAGCCCGACAAGCCGGCCAAGGACAACGGCAACGGCAAGGAGCACGGCAAGGACAAGTAAGTGCGGGCCGGGCGCCGAGGGCGGGACATAGCTGGCGCTAAACTGAGCGGACTGCCGACGTAGCTCAGCTGGTAGAGCACTTCACTCGTAATGAAGGGGTCCCCAGTTCGAATCTGGGCGTCGGCTCTACCAAGCGCCCACGCGATGCAGGCGTTTCCAGCTTCTGAGTGATCCGAAGCTTGCTGCGCTAGAGCCAACCCTCAAACGGCCTAAACCGTCCGGCTACGCACATGAGGTGCAGTTCTCACAACCGAAGCCGTCGCTGGTAGCCTCGCTCATCTTCGAGGGCTAGGGGCCTGCACTGCTTAAGCTCGTCCTGTTCGTCCTGCCTCTTGGGCTGGATACGTTTGCTGTTTCTGCAGCCCTTGGCCTGCAGGGCCTCCCGAAGCGCGAACGCCTAAAGGTCAGCCTCCTGCTTTCGGCGTTCGAGATGTCGATGCCGGTAGTGGGATTGTTTCTCGGTCGCGGCCTCGGATCGGCGATTGGGAGTACGGCGGAGTACATCGCAGCCGTCGCTCTCGTCCTTTTGGGGGCTTACATGCTTCGAGAGGACGAGGAAGCAGAGGGCCAGAAAGTCGCCGGCCTTAGCGGGCGTACTGGCCTCGCTCTCATTGGGCTTGGCATCAGCATCAGCCTCGACGAGCTGGCGATGGGCTTCACGATCGGGCTGCTACACCTTTCTCTCGTTCTAGCGGTCATCCTGATTGGAGTGCAAGCGTTCGTGGTCGCACAGGTCGGTTTAAGACTGGGGAGCCGCCTTGGTGAGGCCGCGCGCGAATGGGCAGAGCGCCTCGCGGGGCTCGCCCTCATCGGGCTTGGTGTACTGATTCTTGTCGAGCAGTTGCTCGCATAGCCCTGCTCTCCAAGGCAGCTGTGGCCTCGCTCTCGTAATGAAGGGGTCCCCAGTTCGAATCTGGGCGTCGGCTTCTCCACGGCAATCGTCCGAACGTGGCGGATTCGAAGATCACGACGGTCACGGTGTCGCGGACGACCACGAGCAGTAGTCAGACGTAGCTCTCGGGTACTGGGCCCACGATCTCCATCGAGTGCCGATGCGCGACGTCGGCAAGCAGGCTCTCGTCGACCTCACCGTCGCGGACAGCAGCGCCAAGTTCGTCGAAGTAACCGATCATCGCCGCGGGGAAGTAGAAGTTCAGCTTCCGACTCGACTCCGCGCCGACCCTGAACCCGTGGGTCATTCCCGCGGGAATGAAGAGGAACGAGCCGGCCGGGCACAAGACCTCGCGGTCTTCCAGGAACATGACGTACTCGCCTTCGAGGACGTAGAACGCCTCTGCCGCGTCGTGATGGATGTGGAGCGGCGGCCCAAAGCCCGGCGGCTCCTCGGCTTCGAGGAGCGAGAAGAGCCCACCCGTCTCGTCCCCGCTTGCCTTGACTGTCATCTCGAAAGCGCCGAGGTCGATCGACCTTCCTTCTCCGGGCGCGCGCACGAACGCCTTACCTGTGCCTGCCATGGTGATCTCCTTCCGTGTCGGGTTCGTGTGCATATATTCGCGGCATGCGTCGCGCCTTCGTCTGCTGCGGACTCGTCGCTCTTTTCGCCGCCGGCTGCGGGAGCACCAAGACGGTTACGAGAACCGTGACGGTCCCCGGCAAGTCGAAATCCGAACTCGGGCCTCCCTCCGAGCAGACCCAGTTCGGCTACGTCAAGTCCCTGAAGCGAAAAGGCACCGCCTACGTGTTGCGCTTCGACCCCGCCTTACTGCTGAGCGGCATCACCGCGAACACCGCCGCCGCGGAGGACGGCGCCGTCGAACTGGGTCAGCCGGTTCCGAACGACAACTACCGGCTCAACGAAGGCCACCGGCTGCTCACGTACTTCCTGCCGGCGAATGCGCGCGTCACCGTCCTCACCACGCACGGGTCGAGCTCGCTCGGCGAGACGAAGATTCCAGTCGACGAGCTCGCGCGGATCGTCAACGGCGGAAAGCACCGCAAGCTCTTCGAGCCGCTCGCGACCGGCGTCTGGTTGCGCGTGCGCATCGACACGGTGCGATCGCTCGACCAGCAGTACCAGCCGTAGCGCCGCTCAGCCCAGCTCAGCTGCGGACGCGGCCGACTGCGAGAAGCGACTGGCCGAACGGCGGCGACTTCAGGGCTTCGACTCGGCGAGCGATGGGGACGACGAAGCTATCCCAGGCGCGTAAGAGGACGCCCTCGGCTCACGCTTGAACCATTTCATCGCGACGATCCATGCGAGCAGCCCCGGTGCGTTCACGTACGCGAGCTGCTCGAGGTCGATACCCGCTTCGCGGTAGGCAGCGCCGAGCATCTCCTTCGTGTAGCGCCGGTGGTGACCGATGTCGTGGTCGAAGCGGCTCGTCGCGAATCCGAATGCGGGAACGAGCATCACGATCGCGCCGCCGGGGCGGACGAGCTTCTTGCGCCGAGCGCAACGCGCCCACGTCGTCCTCGATGTGTTCCAGGACGTTGAACGCCACGACCGCCGAGTGCGATCCCTCTGGGGCTTGTCTGAGGTCGAGCTCGAGTACGTCCACCCGCTCGTGCCCTCGAATCGGCTCCGCAGCTCGCCCAGGAGGTGGGTCCATTTCGGTGAGCGTGATTCGCTCGAGCCCTCCGCTTGCGAGCCAGGCAGCTGCATAGTCGCCCGCGCCCGCACCGACTTCGAGCAAATCGTCCCCGAGGTGGGGGCGGGCCAGCGATGCTAGCCACGCGATGTAGTTCTGCGCGGACGCGAGCGACTCCAGCACGCGGTGCTGGTACGCGGGCTCGGCGCTCTCGGCCACGGAGCCGGACAGTACCCGGCTAGGCTCCGCCGTCGTTGGCGTCCACGGTCACGCTTCTGCTCGGGCTCGTGCTCCTCGGCCTCACCTCGGCGCGCGTGATGGCGAGGCTCGGGGTCAGATCTGCGCCCGCTTCCCTCCTGGGCGCGTTCGTCGTGGCTCACACCGAGTTGCTCGTAGTCGCGCTCGGTCTCTCAATCTTCCGAGCATTCACCGCGGCGGCGGTGCTCGCCACTCTCGGCGGCCTCTGCGTGCTCACCGTCCTGCTCACGCGCGGCTTCCGTAGCGGGATCGACTGGCGCGCGGCTCTGCGCCCTCTGTGGCGCGATCCGCTTCTGAAGGTCCTATCGGTCGTTGTGATTCTGGGCCTTGCGTACACCGCTGCGACGGGAATCTGGGTGCCGCAGGTCGAGGACGACGTCCTGACCTTCCACCTCGTACGTGCGCCCCTTTGGTGGCAGCACGGCGGCATCACCTACCTCCGCGGCATCTTCGATCTGCGGAACAACGCGTACCCGCCTGGTGGCGAGCTCGGCCCGCTCGCGACGATGACCCTGGCCGGGAACGACTACTTCGTCGCGCTCGACCAGCTGTTCTGTGCGCTTGCATTGGCGATCGGGGCCACCGGCGTCGCCCGCCGCATCGGCTTCGGCCGGCGCGAGGCGCTCTTCGGCGGTCTGCTCGTCCTGACGCTTCCGCTGATCGCTCTGCAGGCGGGCACCGCGATGAGCGATCTCGTCGTTGCCGCGTTCCTGCTCGCCGCGGCCTTTTTCCTGATCGATGGGAGTCGTGTGTCGCCCTGGTTTGCAGGGGTCGCAACCGCGCTGGCAGTCGACGTGAAGCTGACCACACCGATCGCGCTGCCGTTTCTCCTAGCCCTCGCATGGTTGGCCCGGCCTAGCGCCCTCAGGAAGCTGCGAGTCGGGGCGGTCGTGGCCGGGACCGTGATCGGAGCCTTCTGGTACGTCGTCAACCTCGTCGAAGCGGGCACTTGGGACAACCACATCTCGACGGAGTACGACGTCGACCGCGGCCTGGCACCTGTGGCCGCGCGCACGATGCGGATCGCGATCGAGTTCGTCGACCTCTCGGGCGCGAGTGGACGTGACCGCTGGCTGTATGGCATCGCCGCCCTGATCGTGCTCGGGGTTGCGGCCGTCGCCTTCCTTCGGGTGCGAAGGCGCGGGACGCTCGTCGCGGGAGGCATTGCGGCGGCGGTGGCGGCCGTTCCGCTGCTGCTGTGGCCGTTCGAGCATCGGCTCATCAACGTCTACTTCAAGTTCTGGGATGCACTCGGCCGGCGTGACCTCGCCAACCTCGACAGCGGGCGTGACTTCACGAAGTCGGCGTCGAACTTCTCCTGGTACGGACCACTCGGCTCAGTGTTGCTCGTCGCCGCAGCAGTGCTGGTCGTCGTCGCGGTCCGCCGCAGGCAACTCGACCGCATCGCGCTCGTCTCCGTCGTCGCACCGGTGTACTGGCTCGTCGCGTTCTCCGCGCTCCTCTTCTACCAGGACTGGATCGGGCGCTTCTTCGCGTTTCCGATCGCACTCGCCGCCGCGACGTGGGGGATCGTGCTGCGCTGGCGGCCGGTTGCGTGGGGTGTCGTCGCAATCGCCGCGACGACGCTGCTGCTCTCGCTCGCGAACGACGCGAAGCGCCCGTCAGGGCTACCGCTGCTCGAACGTGACAAGCCGCGGAGCGTCTGGACCACCCCGCGGTGGACCGGCGTCGCGCTCCGGAAAGACTACGACGCGCCGATCCGTTTCCTCGACGAGCGCATCCCGGACTCGGCCGACGTCGGACTTGCGATCACGCCGAGTGAGCCCGTCTATCCTTTCTTCGGCCGACGCCTTGAACGCCACGTGCGTTTCGTCTACGAGCAGGATCGCGACGCGCCCGCGAGCGTCGACTGGGTGTTCGTCCGGCCCGATCATCCGAGCTCGCTCTGCAGCGAGGCCTGGAAGGTGGCACTCACCACGGCGGACGGCTGGCGCATCTTGCGCCGTGACGGTGCGAGAACATGTGCCTCGTGAAACCGCTCGGCGGCAAGATCGAGTCCTACGACGCGCCGTCGACCGAGGAGATCGCCCGCCGGACCGGGCTCGACGTCGCCGAGATCGTTCGGTTCGACGGGAACACCTCGCCGCACCTCTTGCCCTCGACGCGGGCAGAGGCACTCGCTGAAGAGTTGGCGCGCATTCACACGTACCCGCACGGCGGCTATCCGCGGCTCGAGCAGGCGATCGCCGACTACGCCGGTGTCTCGCCGGAGAACGTCGTTCTCGGCGCCGGGGCGGACGATCTGATCCTGCTCGTCACCCGCGCATTCGCAGGCTCGGGCGACCGCGTCGCGATCGCGAACGAACCGACCTATCCGATGTTCCAGATCGCCGTGTGGGTCGCAGGCGCGGAGATCGGCGACGACGAACCGAGCCTGACGATCTGCTGCCGGCCGAACAACCCGACGGGCGAGCTCTGCGAGCTTCCCACTGCGCGGCCGCTCGTCGTCGACGAGGCGTACTTCGAGTACTCGGGAGAGACGGCCGCCGGCCTGATCGAGGAAGGCGTGATCGTGCTGCGAACCTTCTCGAAGGTGTTCGGGCTCGCCGGGGCGCGTGTCGGGTACGCCCTGGCCGGGCGTGACTTCGCCGCCGAGCTGAACAAGCGCCAGCATCCCGCGCCGCTGTCGACGCTCTCCGCCGCCCTCGCGCTTGCCGCGCTTCGGTCGGAGCCCGACGTGCGCCCAATCCTCGAGGAGCGTGAACGGGTCGCAGGGCGCTTGCGCGAGCTCGGGTACGCGCCGCTTCCCTCCCATGCGAACTTCCTCTACGTCCCGGTCGACGAACCGCAGGAGCTCGCCGGGCGCCTTCTGCAGCAAGGGCTTGCCGTACGGCCGGTGCGCGGCGGCATCCGCCTGACGATCCGCAACGAGGAGGACGACGAGCGCCTGATCGGCGCGCTCGGCACCTGACGCGCGTACGATCCGGCGATGCAAGGGCCAGCGATTCGGATCGACGCGATCGCGGGGCCGGCACGTCAGATGCCCGGTCTCCTTCGGCGTTACGTCGCCCGCCTCCGGGCCCGAGACCCGCAGACCGTCACGCTCAGTGTGCTGACCGCTTGTCTCGTTCTCTCACTCGCGGCCTTCGCCCATCTCGTCGAGGACTATCTGACCGGGGACCCGATCGTGAGGTGGGACGTCCGGTTCGCACTGTGGCTCCACGAACACGCTTCTCATCCTCTGGTCAGGTTCTTCGACGTCGTCACGCTGGCGGGAAACAGCGCCGTGTTGATCCTCGTCGTGCTAGCGCTCGGCATCGTGTTCCTCCGCCGCGCACGGCCGAACGACGCAGGCGTACTCGTGCTCGCTTTCGTCGGCGCGGCACTGGTCAACGCGTTGCTCAAGCTCGTGTTCCACCGCGCACGGCCGGAGCTCAGCTTCGTGCACCTGGACACGTATTCGTTCCCGAGCGGACATGCGGCAGTCTCCTCGGCGACGTTCGCCACGCTGGCGTATCTGCTCGGGCGCCGCTTCACGTCGACACGAGCGCGTCTCTCGCTCGCCCTCGCAACTGTGGTCGCGGTCTGCCTGGTCGGTTTCTCGCGGCTCTATCTCGGCGCGCACTACCTCTCCGACGTCCTCGCCGGCATCAGCTTCGGGCTGGCCTGGGCGTCGCTCTGCCTGATCGTCTACACGATCTGGGGCGACCGCGACGTCCTGCGGATCCTGCCGGGGTGGGCCCAACGGCTGCTCGCACGTATCCGGCCTCAGTCCTCCGAGTAGACGCCTTCCCCGGTCTCCGGGTCGAAAAAGTGCAGGCGACTGGTGTCGACGACGAGGTCGATGTGCGACTGCTCGCGCGCCGCCGTGTCGCGGTCGACGCGCGCGACCCAGACGTTGCCCTTGACCGCGGCGACCTCGGCGGCCTCCTCACCGACGGCGGCCTTCACGTCCTCGCCGCCCACCGCCGTCCCGCCGACGCCGAAGTGCACGAACACCTCCGAGCCCATGTCCTCACGGATGTCGACCACCGCTGAGAGGCGCCGGCCCTCTGGCGCGCCGCCCGCGAGTTGCGCATCCTCGAGGTCCTCCGGGCGGATCCCGAGGATCAGGCCCTTCCCCTCGAAACGTTTCAGCGCCGGGCGCCGCTCGAGCACGCGCTGATCCACCGCCAGCGCGTTGTCCCCGAACGTTGCCACGACGTCGCCGTTCGAGCGGGCCAGCTCGACAGAAATGAGATTCATCGCAGGTGAGCCGATGAACTCCGCCACGAAGAGGTTGCACGGTCGGTCGTAGAGCTCCTGCGGCTTCGCCACCTGTTGAAGCAGGCCGTCGCGCATGATCGCCACGCGGTCGCCGAGCGTCATCGCCTCGACCTGGTCGTGCGTGACGTAGATCGTCGTCACGTTCAGCTCTCGCTGGAGGCGCGCGATCTCGGCGCGCATTTCGACGCGCAGCTTGGCATCGAGATTCGAGAGTGGCTCGTCCATCAGAAACGCCCGGGGCTCTCGCACGATCGCCCGCCCCATCGCCACTCGCTGACGCTGGCCGCCCGAGAGTGTCCGCGGCTTCTTCGGCAGGACCTCGGCAAGCCCGAGCGTGGTAGCTGCGCCCGTGACGCGCTCACCGCGCTGGGCGCGGTTCATCCCACGCAGCTTGAGGCCGAAAGCCATGTTGTCGAACGCGCTCATGTGCGGGTATAGCGCGTAGTTCTGGAAGATCATCGCGATGTCGCGGTCCGCCATCTCGTTGTTCCTCTTGCCCGTGCTGGCGGTTGTCGCGATCGGGATGCTGATCTTTGCGCGCCGTGCGGAGGTGACGTGACGGTGGACGCCTTGCTGCGCGGATTCCGAAATCAGGGAATGTCCTACCTGATCGTGGGGCCAATCGCGATGGTGCTCGCCTTCCCGTTCTACGTGATGGTGATCACCGCGTTCAAGCAACAGCGAGATTTCTACGACCTTTCCCACACGCCCTACTGGTTCCACAAGGGGCCTACGCTTGCAAACGCGCGCTATCTGTTTCACGAGACGCCGTACACGGATTGGCTGCGCAACACGGCGATCATCGGCGTCGTCGTCGTCCTGATCACGCTCGTGCTGGCCGTGCCCGCGGGGTACGCCCTCGCGCGCCTGTCCGGAGGAATCGGCCAGAGCCTTGGCGTCGGCATCTTTCTGACGTATCTCGTGCCGCCGACGCTCCTCTTCCTGCCGCTTTTCTCGGTGATCAGTGAGCTCGACAACCGCACGTCCGGGTTCCTGCACTTTCACCTGCGGGGCTCGATCTGGTCGCTCGTTCTCGTCTACCCGTCGTTCACGGTGCCTTTCGCGACGTGGCTGCTGATGGGGTTCTTCAAGACGATCCCCCAGGAGCTCGAAGATGCGGCTCGGATCGACGGCGCGTCCCGGCTCGGAACGCTCGTGCGCGTGGTGTTCCCGATCTCCCTTCCCGGCATCCTCACCGTGGTCATCTTCTCGTTCTCCCTCGTCGTGAACGAATTCGTCTACGCGTTCGTGTTCATCTCCAGCTCTGCACACCGGACGCTCTCGACTGGGGTCTACACCGACCTGATTCGTGGCGATCTGCCGCAGTGGGGCGCGATCATGGTCGCGTCGCTGATCCCGAGCATCCCGCTCGCACTGCTCTACAACACGTTCCTCGACCGGTTCATCGCAGGTTTCACTGGCGGAGCCTTCCGCTAGGCCCCAAGAAAGGAGGGTCACATGAACAACTCCGACGATCCGAGCAGGCGAGAAGGGAGGTACGACCGCCGCGAGTTGATCCGCAAGGCCGGGATCGGCGCCGCATCGGTAGGGATTGCGGGGTCCGGGCTAGGCCAAGCCTTCTACGGGCCGCTTCGCTTCAAGGACCGCTGGCTCAAGGGCGACCTGTCGATTATCCAGTGGGCACATTTCGTCCCCGCGTACGACAAGTGGTTCGACGACACGTAGGCGAAGAACTGGGGACAGAAAAATGACGTTCAGGTCAAGGTCGACCACATCCTCAACACGCTCCTGCCCGCGCGTGCGGCGGCCGAGTCTGCGGCCGGTTCCGGCCACGACCTCTTCTTCAATCTCTCGCCCCAGGCACAGTTCGAGGACCAGGTCATCAACCACGTCGAGATCGTCCAGGAGGTTCAGCGCAAGGTCGGGAAGATCGGCGTCGTCGGAAAGCGGGCGACGTACAACCCGAAGACCAAGAAGTGGTTCGCATTCGCGGACAACTACGTCCCCGACCCGCTCATCTGGCGGCACGACTTGTGGAACGGCGTCGGCATCGCGCCGAGCACATGGGAAAACGTCCGCAAGGCGGCGCCGAAGCTGAAGGCGGCGGGCCATCCGATCGGCATCGGCCAGTCGGCGGAGCTCGACTCCAACATGGCGCTGATGGCCTTCATGATGTGTTTCGGCGCGTACATCCAGGACGCGAAGCACCGGGTCACGATTAAGTCGAAGCACACGATCAACGCCGTGAAGTTCATGGCGGACATCTTCAAGAGCGGCGAGACTGACGAGATCTTCGGCTGGACGCCGGCCTCGAACAACAACTTCGTCTACTCGGGTAGGGGCTCGATGATCCTGAACGCCATCTCAGCGACCCGGACGCCTGAGGATCTTTCGCTGCCCTTTGCTGATCAGCTGTACATCTACCCGATCCCGAGGGGCCCGGTGCAAAGGCTCGGGCTCGAGCACGTGATGGGGTGCTACTCGATCTGGAAGTTCGCGCAGAACAAAGCGGCAGCAAAGAAGTTCATGGCCGACCTAGAGATCAACTACAAGGACGCGTTCATGGCATCGAAGTTCTACAACTTCCCGACGTTCCCGGGCGCGCTTCCGTTCAAGAAGATCCAGAAGATCGCCGCCGGCGACACACACAAGCCGCGAGGCAAATACCAGATCCTCACGACCATTGCCCAGAAGTACACCGTCAACCCCGGTTACCCGGGTTACACGAACGCTGCGTTCTCAGAGGTGTTCGGCAAGTTCCTGATTCCGAGGATGTTCGCCGAGGTCTCGCAGGGCAAGATGAGCGCGGCGGACGCGGTCAGCGCCGCCGACCGCGACATCAAAAACATCTATGCCAAATGGAGGAAGCTCGGCAAGATCTGAAATCGTGGGGGAACCATGGTTCCCCCACGAGCCCTCTTCTTCGTCCTCGGAATAATCTAGAGACCTCGCTCGTTTCGGGCGCTAACTCGTTCCCCGGAGGCTGGCATGACCTCGAACCCACATCGCTGGCGGATCCTCGCCGTCGTCGCGACGGCGTTCTTCATGACGATCCTCGACGTCTCGATCGTCAACGTCGCCCTGCCGTCCATCGGAAAGGCGCTCGACTTCTCGCGCGAGAACCTGCAGTGGGTGATCACGGCGTACGCGATCGCCTTCGGCGGCTTCCTCCTGCTCGGCGGGCGAGCAGCCGACTTGCTGGGGCGCCGTCGCGTCTTCATGGTGGGAGTCGCACTCTTCACGCTCGCCTCGCTTGCGTGCGGGCTCGCGCAATCGGAGGGAATGCTGATCGCATCGCGCGCGGTGCAGGGGCTCGGCGGCGCGATCATTTCGCCCGCGGCGCTGTCGATCGTGATGACCAGCTTCGAGGAAGGGCCGGAGCGAAACAAGGCGCTCGGGATCTGGGGCGCGCTCGGAGGCGGCGGTGCCGCGGTCGGCGTGCTCGCAGGCGGCGTGCTCACGAAGTACCTCGGCTGGGAGTGGATCTTCTTCGTCAACGTGCCCGTCGGCGCGCTCGTGCTCGCGCTGACGCCGCGCATCGTGCCGGAGAGCCGGCGCGACGACACGGGGCGCAAGTACGACGTGCTCGGTGCCGTGCTCGTCAGCGGTGGTCTCGCGCTGCTCGTCTACACGATCTCGAGAGCGCCTGACGTGGGGTGGGTGACTGCACGGACGATCCTGCTGCTGATCGCTTCCCTCGCCCTGCTTGCAGGATTCTTCGTCAACGAACGCCGGGTCAACGACCCGCTGATGCCGTTCCACATCTTCCGCGTGCGGACGGTAACCGGCGCGAACGTCGTCGGCCTCCTTCTCGGTGCCGTCCTCTTTGCGAACTTCTTCCTGTTGACGCTCTACGTGCAGAACGTGCTCGGCTACTCCGCGCTGAAGGCGGGCGTGACCTTCGTCGCGACAGCCGGAACGGCGGTCGTCGCTGCGGGAGTTGCGCAAGCGCTCACTACCAAGTTCGGCCCGAAGCCGATCATCGCGATCGGTCTGGCGCTCCTGACCGGAGCGATGATCTGGTACTCCCAGATCCCTGTGCACGGGAGCTATGCCTCCGACCTTTTGCCCGGCTACCTGATGGTCGGGGTCGGGATCGCCTTCGCTTTCGTCCCCGTTTCTATCGCAGCGCTTGCGGGCGTCGCGGAGCGGGAGGCCGGTCTGGCGTCGGGGCTGATCAACACGTCGCAGCAGATCGGTGGCGCGATCGGCACAGCCGTCGCCTCGTCGATCTTCACGAGCCACTTCAAGACGCTTCTACGCGACGGCAAGTCGCTGCCCGTGGCGCTGACCGGCGGCTACGGCTGGGCCTTCTGGGGCCTCGCCGTGTTCGGGATGCTCGCCTTCATTGCCGCGCTGACGCTCATTCGCAGCGAAGAGATGAGCGAGGCGCCCGCAGCGGCGCCCGGAATCTAGATCTTCGCGACGAGAGCTTCCGGCACGGTGTCGTGCACGGAGAAATGTCTGTCGAGTCCCGAGATCTGCAGTGCGCGCTTCGTCTCGACACCGGGAGCGGCAAGGAAGAACGCGCGTCCGTTGTCGAGCTTCGTCCGCGCCTCGATCAGGACGCCGAGCGCCGTCGAGTCGATGAACTCGACCTCGCCGAGGTCGACCACGATCCGCTCGGGCGCCTCCGCGCAGGCGCCCGTCAGGGCCGCGCGCACATGCTCTGCGTTGTAGAGATCGAGCTCGCCGCCCAGGCTCAAGACGCAGGCGGTGCCGACTGCTTCGATCCGCAAAACGGGATCCTTGCGCAGTCCGTCTCCGGTCGAGTTGTTCGACACGTCAGTAGCCCTCCTTGACTCCACGAGCGCCGCGGCGGGGTCTGGGCGGGCTCGGCGCAGACGAATTGAACACCGGCCCGGCCGCAAGTGCAACCGTCACGTGTTGACCAGGGGCCTCGCGGAGGCGATCTTTCACTGATGGACGTGTCTTCCGTCGCCCGCCGAGCGCGGGCCGAGAACTTCCCGGTTGCCTCGGTCCTCTTCCCTCGCCGCCTGCGCCCGCATCTTCGGGCCCTCTACGGGTTCGCGCGCCTGGTGGACATCCTCGGCGACGAGGTGGAGGGCGATCGGAACGCTGCGCTCGACGAGCTGGAGCGTGAGGTCGAAGCCTGCTACCGGAGCGAGCCGACGTGGCCGGTGCTGCGCGCGCTGGCTCCGACCATCCACGAGTTCTCCTTGCCCCGAGGGCCTTTCCTGCGTCTGATCGAGGCGAACCGTCTTGACCAGCGCATCTCCGAGTACGAAACGTGGGGCGACCTTCGTGAGTACTGCCGGCACTCCGCGGAGCCGGTCGGGCGGCTCGTCCTCGGCCTGCTCCGTCTCGACAGGGACGTCGAGCTCCTCGCCGCGAGCGACGACGTCTGCACAGGCTTGCAGCTCGTGAACTTTTTGCAGGATGTCCCGCGTGATCTCGAGCTCGGGCGCATCTATCTGCCACGGGAAGATCGGGGCCGCTTCGGTGTGACGGAGCTCGATTGTCCCAGTCCGGAGCTCCTCGAGCTGTTGCGTTTCGAAGCGGTCCGGGCTCGAGGCCTGCTGGCCGCCGGACAGCTGCTGCAGGAACGGATCGGCGGCCGCATCGGCCGGGGAGTCGGCCTCTTCGCCCGCGGCGGGGCGGCGGCACTCGACGCGCTCGAGTCAGCGCACTGGGACGTGTTCACGCAACGGCCGCGCCCTTCCCGCACCCGGCTCGCGCTGGCGGCGCTCGCGCGTTGACGGCCGAGCAGGCATACGCGGAGGTCCAGCGGCTGACGAGGCGGCGCGCGCGCAACTTTGCCTACGGAATCATGGTGCTCCCGCGTGAGAAGCGTCGTGCGATCGCCGCCATCTATGCATTCGCGCGGCGAGTCGACGACGTTGCGGACGGTGAACTGCCGCCCGACGAGAAGCAGGCGCAGCTCGAAGGGCTGCGCTCCGCGCTCGACTCGCCAGGCCCCGATGCGATGTCGGTGGCGCTTGCGGATGCGCGCGCGCGGTTTCCGATTCCCGACCGTGCCCTGCATGCGCTCGTCGACGGCGGCTTGCAAGATCTGGACCAGACGCGGTACGCGCACTTCGAAGAGTTGCGCGGGTATTGCGCGAAAGTGGCCGGCGCGGTCGGCGTCGCGTGCGTCGCGGTGTACGGCTCGGACGACGTCGAGCGGGCGGAGACACTTGGGATCGCGCTTCAGCTGATCAACATCATCCGCGACGTGCGTGAAGACTGGGAGCTCGGCCGCGTCTACCTCCCGCAGGACGAGCTCGCGTCGTTCGGCGTCACCGAAGACGACATCGCGGCCGGCGATGCCACCGACGCGTGGCGGGCGCTGATGACGTTCCAGTCCGAACGTGCCCGCGCTTTCTTGCGCGACGGGCTCGGCCTCGCCCGGACGCTCGACGGCCGTAGCGCGCTCTGCATCTCCGCGTTCGCCGGCCTCTATCGCGCGACGCTCGATCGCATCGAGGCGCGTGGCTTCGACGTCTTCGACGGCCCGCCTCAACTCTCCACGCTGACGAAGCTGCGGATCGTCGGCGGGGGCTTGCGGCGGTGAGGGCCGTTGTGATCGGCGGCGGGCTCGCAGGCTGCGCCGCCGCGCTCGACCTGGTGGACGCGGGTCACGACGTCACGCTCTTCGAGGCGAGGCCGACGCTCGGCGGTGCCGTTCAGACGCTGCCCGGGCGAGCGGGCGACCCTGCTCCGCCGCCCGACAACGGGCAGCACATCGCGCTCGGCTGCTTCACGGAGTACCTCGCGTTCCTCGAACGGATCGGCCACGGCGGGTCGGTGCGGCGCATGCGGCTGAGCCTGCCGGTCGTCGACGAGCAGCGGCGCTGGGCGCAGATTTCCCCCGCCTCGATCCTCCTTGCACGCTACGGGCATCTGCCGTTGCGCGACCGTCCTCTTGCCTGGCAGTTGCTCGCACTGCGCGGCGCACGGGCTGACGAGCACGACGGCGAGACCTTCTCCGACTTCCTCATCGGCCGGGGTCAATCGCCGCGGGCGATCGAGCGCTTCTGGGACGTTTTCATCCGCCCAGCCCTCAACCTTCCGTGCGCAGAGGCGAGCGCGGCGATGGGCATCTTCACCGTGCAGACCGCGCTGCTTTCCGGGTTGCGCGCGAGCGAGCTCGTCCTGCCGACGAGGCCGCTCGGCTGGATGCACGGTGACGCGGCGCGGACGACCCTGGAGCGCAAAGGCGCGACCGTCGAGACCGGAGTCAGGATCGACGACGTCGACGACATTCCCGCCGATGCGATCGTGGTTGCGACGCCGCCCGCGGAATCGGCGCGCCTGCTGGGCGAGCCGGAGCCGAAGCTGGAGTCCTCGCCGATCGTCAGCGTGCACCTTCTCTTCGACAGGCCACTGCTGCGGACGCCGCTTGCAGCGCTGCTCGAGTCGGACGCGCATTGGCTCTTCGATCGCGGCGCTCTCACAGGGCACCTGCCCGAGCGCGGCCAGTACCTGACGGTGGTCTCGAGTGGCGTCCCCGGGTTGCTGGACGTGCGGGGACGTGAGCTCGTCGAGCGGATCGCAGGGCAGGTGACCGAACGGCTGGGCCACGCCGAGCTGCTCTGGTCGCGGGTGAGCCGCGAGCCGAATGCCACGGTTGCGCTTCGCCCCGGGACGGCGGCGCTTCGTGCCAGCGCGGTGACGGAGCGCCCTCACGTGACGCGCGCAGGCGCATGGACGGCAACGGGCTGGCCGGCGACGATGGAGAGCGCCGTTCGCTCGGGTCGCACAGCCGCGAGACTGTTGTCCGATGTGGCAACTACGGTGGCAGCGTGACAGTTGTCGAGGAAATGACATCGCTCGACACTGCTGTCGAGCGCGGCGCTGAGCGCCTGCTCTCGCTGCAGCATCCCAACGGCTGGTGGAAGGGCGAGCTCGAGTCGAACGCGACGATGACCGCCCAGCACCTCTTCCTGCTCCACTTCCTCGGACTGCGCGACCCGGAGACCGACCGGCTCCTCGCGAACGAGTTGCTCGCGGGGCGCCGCGGCGACGGCACGTGGTCGATCTGGTTCGAAGGGCCGGCCGACCTGTCCGTCACCGTCGAGGCCTACGCGGCGCTGAAGCTCGCGGGGGTCGATGCCGGCGAGGCGACGCGCGAATACATCCGGCGCGCGGGCGGCGTGCCGCGTGCACGAATCTTCACGCGCGGGTTTCTCGCGCTGATAGGCCAGTGGCCCTGGAACCGGCTCGCGCACGTTCCGGTCGAGCTGATCCTCCTGCCCGCGCAAGGCCCGCTCTCGGTGTACGACTTCGCCTGCTGGGCCCGGCAGACAATGGTGTCGCTGTCGGTCGTGGAAGCGTTGCGCCCGGTGCGGCCGAGTGCGATCGACCTCGGCGAGATCGGCGGCAGGAAGACCGCGCCCTTGGGCCGGCCGCGCCACTCGAGGCTCCGGCGGCATGCGATCGCGGTCGCGGAGCGCTGGGTGCGCGAGCGGCAGGAGGCCGACGGCTCGTGGGGCGGCATCCAGCCGCCGTGGGTCTGGTCGCTGATCATGCTCGCCGCCCTCGGCCACGGCTTCGAGGACGAGACCTTCGCGCGTGGGCTCGCGGGTTGGGAGCGGTTCATGGTGCGAGACGGCGATCGCCTTCGTCCGGAGGCCTGCCAGTCGCCGATCTGGGACACCGCGCTCGCGATCCTGGCCCTCCGCGCGGCAGGGCTGCCGGCCGACGACCCGCGGCTTCAGGCGGCGGGAAGGTGGCTCCTCGACGAGGAGGTGAAGGTTCGAGGCGACTGGGCGATCCGCCGTCCCAGGCTCGCTCCCGGCGGCTGGTCATTCGAGTTCGACAACGACCTCTATCCCGACGTCGACGACACGGCGGTCGTCCTGCTGGCGCTGCGCGAGCTCCGCCTTGGCGAGGAGGCGGTCGAGCGTGGGCTCGAATGGATGGTCGGGATGCAGTCCCGCAGCGGTGGTTGGGGCGCGTTCGACGTCGACAACGAGGCGCGCTGGCTCTACAAGCTCCCGATCTGCGACTTCGGCAAGGTCACCGACGAGCCGACCGCCGACGTGAGCGCGCACGCGCTCGAGGCGCTCGCCCACGAGCACGGGTACGAAGCCTCAGCAGAGTCAGGGCTCGAGTGGTTGCTTTCCGAGCAGGAGCCCGACGGCTCCTGGTTCGGCCGCTGGGGCGTGAATCACGTCTACGGCACAGGCGCGGCCGTCCCGGCGCTTGAAGCCTGCGGGCTTCCTCCGGAGCATCCGGCGATCCGGCGAGCGCTCGCCTGGCTCGACTCCGTTCAGCAACCGAACGGTGCCTTCGGTGAGGACATCCTCTCCTACTCGGATCCCGCCGCTCGCGGGCGAGGGGCCCCAACCCCCTCCCAGACGGCCTGGGCGCTCCTCGCGTACGTCTCGGGCGGTGCCGCGACGGGCTTGTCCACGCGGCGTGCAGCCGAGTATCTTTGCGAGACCCAGCGTGGAGATGGCGACTGGGACGAAAGGCACTTCACAGGCACCGGCTTTCCTCTCGATTTCATGATTCGCTACCACCTGTACCGATTGATATTCCCGCTCCTCGCCCTTGGGCGCCTGAGAGAAAGGCTCAACGGATGAAGTTCCCGCTCCGCTCGACCGTTCAGATCGGCAAGTACGTCGCGAGCCAGCAGCGCAAGGGTGAGCGGTACCCGCTCGTCCTGATGCTCGAGCCGACGCTCGCGTGCAACATCGCCTGCATCGGGTGCGGGAAGATCCGCGAGTACGAGTCGAACAAGGCGAGGCTCACTGTCGACGAGTGCATCGACGCCGGTGCGCAGTGCCCGGCGCCAGTCGTGTCGATCTGCGGCGGCGAGCCGCTCGTCTACAAGGGCATCGAGGACGTCGTCGCGGGCATGCTCGACCTCGGGAAGAACATCGACCTCTGCACGAACGCGCTTCGGCTCGAGCAGTACCTCGACGTCTTCAAGCCGAGCCATCGCATGACGTTCGTAGTCCACCTCGACGGCATGCGCGAGATCCACGACTACATCTGCGACTACCCCGGGCTGTGGGACGTCGCCGTCGACGCGATCAAGAAGGCGCGCAAGGCCGGCTTCCGCGTCTCGACGAACACGACGATCTTCAAGGAGACGTCCGTCGACGACGTGCTCGAGATGATGGGCTATCTCACTAACGAGGTCGGCATCGACGGCATGCTTATCGCGCCCGGCTACCAGTACTCGCAGATCGATCCCGCGTTGACGATGACGCGTGCGGAGCACGAAGAGAAGTTCCGGATCATCCGCAAGGTCGCGCGTCAGCGAAATTACCGCTGGCTCGCGACGCCGATCTACCAGGAGTTCCTCACGGGCGAGCGGAAGCTGAAGTGCGCGCCCTGGGGCTCGATCACCCGGAACCCCTACGGGTGGAAAGGGCCGTGCTATTTGCTCACCGACGGGATCTTCCCGACCTACGACGCGCTGCTCAACGGGATGGAGTGGGAGGACTACGGGCCTGGCAACGATCCGCGTTGCGAACACTGCGCCATCCATTCCGGCTTCGAGCCGTCAGCCGCATACGAGGCGGCAGGTTCTTTGCGGGAGGGCGCGAGGAGCATGGCTTGGACGCTGACGGGCTGACGTTCGCTTGTGCCATGACCTTCGAGGAGCGCATCGCTCGGCGGTTGGGAAGGACCGCAATCGTCGGGCTCGGCGCGTCGAAGGGCGTGCCGGAGGGACGGCTCGTGTCGTTCGGCCTCGCGGGTGCGCTCTCCGGTGAGCTTCCGGTCGGAACGGTGATCGACGCGACGCGCGTCGTCGACGAGTCGGGCACGGTGCTCTGGGAAGGCTTACCGCTCGGAGCGTCGCCAGCGAGGACCGGAACGATCCTCGGCGCGAGCCGCATCGTCGACGACCCGGCCGAGCGGGCCCGGTTGCACGCGGCGACCGGGGCCGACGCGGTCGACATGGAGTCGGGTGCGCTCGCACGGAGCGGACGGCTCGCCGGCTGCCTGCGCGCGATCAGCGACACGCCGACCCATCGCCTCGGCGGTGTCGCACAGGGCGCGACACCCGACGGCGGCGTAGATGTGCTCGGGTTCCTGCGCGGCTTCGTCCGCGAGCCTGCTGTGACCGTCAGAGCAGCAAGGGGTGCGCGCAGAGCTCTACGAAGCCTGGAAGGACTGGCGTGAGCCGCCGAATCCTGCTGGCGGCGCCGCGCTCCTTTTGTGCCGGTGTCGACCGCGCGATCGAGATCGTCGAGCGGCTACTCGCCGAACACGGACCGCCGATCTACGTGAGGCACCAGATCGTCCACAACGACCACGTCGTCCGCCGGCTCGAGCGCCTCGGGGCCGTTTTCGTCGACCACGAGGAAGAGATTCCCCCGGGGGAGATCTGCGTACTGTCCGCGCACGGTGTCGCACCAGCGGTGCGCGAGGCATGCGAGCGACGCGGCCTGCGTGTCGTCGACGCCGTCTGCCCGCTCGTCTCGAAGGTGCACGCGGAGGCACGCCGCTACGCCGACACCGGTCATCTCGTCGCACTCGTCGGACACGCCGACCATGTCGAGGTGATCGGAACTCAAGGCGAGCGGCCGGAGTCGACTGTCGTCGTGGAGTCGCCGGAGGAGGCCGCCCGGCTCGAGTCGGCGGGGAAGCCGGTCGCGGTGATCAGCCAGACGACTCTGTCCCTCGACGACGTCCGCTCCACCGTCGATGCGCTCGAGAAGCGGTTCGGTACGCTCACGCGGCCGGGCGCCGATGACATCTGTTACGCCACACAGAACCGCCAGGACGCCGTCAAGCGGCTCGCCGAGGAGGCGACGCTCATCTTCGTGATCGGGTCGCAGACGAGCTCGAACGCCCAGCGACTGGTCGAGGTCGCCCGTCTGGCCGGGGCCGAAGCCGAGCTGATCGACGGCGAAAGCGAGCTCGGCGACGAGCTGGTCTCCAGGCACGAGGTGATCGGTCTGACAGCCGGGGCGTCGACACCGGGGGAGCTCGTCGACGCAACCATCGACCAGCTCGCAGCGCGCGGCTACGACGAGGTGATCGAGATCACCGTGGCACGCGAGCACGTCCACTTCCGGCTTCCGCGTGAGGTGGCATCCGCATGACCTCGGTCGAGATCCCCGTCTCGATCGCCGCGGCGCTGCCGAATCTCTCCGTGCTCGACATCACAAACGACGTCCGCCGCGAAGTTGCAGCGACGGGCGGCAGCGGCATTGCCTTCGTGTCTCCGAACGGTGACCCGTCGCTGATCCGTGTGCAGGAGCGAGAGACCGGGTTCTTCGCGGACCTCGACTGCATGCTCGAGCGCCTCGTGCCGCTCGAGGCCGACGAGCGGACACGGCTCGTCTCGATGCTGCTCGGGCCGCGGACGGAGCAGATCCCGTTCAGCGACGGCTCGCTCTGCCTCGGCCACTACCAGCGAATCTTCCTCGTGGCCTTCGAGGATCGCTGTAGCAACGAGTGGCTGCTCACCCTGGTTTCCTAGGCGCGTAGCCCGGCGGTTCCTCCGAGTTGCGCTGACTGCGCCGGGAGGCGCACACTGTCGGTGGGATGGAGAGGGCCCGTCGCCACCAGCGACTTCTGGCGCGGTTCGCGCTGGGCCTGCTCGCGCTCGTCGCCGAACTGGCCGGCCGCAGCCTCGCGCACCGTCTCGACTTCGGCCGCCACGTCGAGACTCCGTACGCGGGCGCCGAGTACTACCCCATTCTTCTTGCGATCGTGAAGGTCGCGGTCGCGCTGATGCTCGCGCGACTCGCATGGCGCTTCGCCAAGGCACGTGCGGTTGCGCGCGGTGCTCGCCGGTTGCTGATCGCGCACGGCTCGGCGGTGGCCCGACACGCCCCACGCGTCCGGCTGCAGTTGTCCCCACGCCTCTGGCTCGGCTCGTTCCTCGTGACCTCGCTCATCTACCTCGTGCAGATCGACGCAGAGGGAATCTCGGTTGGACGCTGGCCGCTGCTCGCGCCTTGGCTGCACACCGCCGCACTGCCCGTCTTCGCGGTGCTGTCGGTCGTCGTCGCCGTCGTGTACCGCGCGGTCGAAAGCTGGCTTTCCGACTACGAGAGCTACGCGCGCGAGACGGTTGCACGTGCAAGCCGCCTCACCGCCCCAACTCTTTCTCCTCCGCGCACGAGTCTCGACGAGCTCGTCGCACCGCGCAGCCTCTTCGGGCTCGCCTTCGAAGTCCGGCCGCCGCCCGCGCCCGTGTAGACCTGCGGACGGACGTCCGCAGGTCCAGGTGTTGAACCTCGACCACGGGAGGAGGACGTCGTGAACGCAGAGCTTGTCACCGAACTCGAAGCACCCTTACAACAAACGACCACCCGGGCACGCCTCGTGTCTGCGCTCGGGCCGGGCGCCGCCTTCGGTGGAGTCGTCTGGGGGATCGTCCAGCCGTACCGGGTCACGTTGTTGCACCCTCGCGGCGAAGGGTTCTGGTGGCTCTTCGTCGAGCCGCCGCTGCTCGTGATCGCGGTCGGACTGTTCTTCTACTTCGTCGTCGCGCCGGGACTGCTCCGCGATCTGGAGGAAGAGGAGGACGATGCAACCGCCCAGTGAGCATGTCCACTGGCTGTTCGCGACCGGCTTCCTCCTGCTCGGTCTCTGCCTGCTCGCCGAGGCGGTCGTGGGAACCGAAGTGTGGCGGCGGCGCGCGTGGCGCGCGTACCTCTGGCCCGGGCTCGCTTTCGCGCTCGGCGTCCTGATGTGGCCCGTGATGACCTTCTACACCAACTCGACGATCCACATGATCGCGCACGGTGCGTGGGCTCAGGTGTTGATGGGCGGCGCCGCCATGGAGCTCGGGCTCGTCAGGGGGAAGCTGCGTAGCGGCTGGTGGCGGCTGGGAATGCCCGCCGCGTTTCTCGTCTCGGGCACGGCATTCCTCGTACACGAGCAGAACTCCTGGCTCTTCCAGCGCTCGTCGTTCACCCATCACCTGCTCGGTTGGACGCTTGTGTTGAGCGCGATCTTCCCGCTCGCCCGCTGCATCAGGCCGCGTTCGCAGGTCGCGGCGACAGGCTTTGCGCTCACCTTCGTGGTCGTGGCCGTGACGCTCTACTGCGATCGAGACGTTGCGCCGATCTTCGGCCACATCTCGCCGCTCGCGGGAGAACCACGTCGATGAGGCGACTGCTCTTCCTGGGAGCTCTGGCCTCGCTCGTCTTCCCGACGCAGGCGCTCGCGCACGCGACGCTCTTGAAGACGACGCCTGAGTTCCGGGAGCGGCTGCCTGCCTCGCCGCCGACCGTCGTCCTGCGCTTCGACCAGTACGTCAAGGTGCTGCCCGGCTCGGTGCAGCTCTTCTCCGCTTCGCACGCCGTGCGCGTGAAGCGAATCTGGATCGACGGGCTTGTCGTCAAGGCCACGCTGCCGCGGCTGATGAAGGGCCCGTACACGGTGCGCTGGCACGCGCTCTCGGGCGACGGTCACGTCGTCTCGGGGGTTTTCACCTTCGGCGTTCGTGCGCATGCACCGCCGCCGACGGAAGCGTTCGGGTCATCGGGGCCGACGCGCAGCGAGGACGCCGTCCGCTGGGTGTATTTCCTGGCGCTCGCGCTGGTCGTCGGCGGGCTCGGCTTTCGCCTGCTGGTGCTGCGTGGACGCCCACTGGCTCCGCGGGCCGAGCAGAGGTTCTTCATCATCACCGGGCTGGGCGTCATTGCCACACTCGACACCGGCATCGTCGCCTTTCTCATGCGCGCCGAGGACGCGCTGCAACTGCCGTTCGGCCGTCTCCTCTACGGCGACCTCTCGCCGCTCGCGCGTTCGCGGTTCGGCCACGCCTTCATCGCCATGACTCTCGGCTTTGCACTTGTGGCAGCCCTGCTCTTCCTCTCGTGGCTCACTGACCGGGCTGTCCTCCTATGGCCGGCCTTCGTGCTTTCGCTTGCGTTTGCGTCAGGCCTGTCGCTGTCGGGTCACTCCGCGACCGATGCCGGCTCGTCCTGGAAGTCGCAACTCGCAGACTGGGCCCATCTCTCGGCAGCTTGCCTCTGGATCGGCGGGCTGATCCAGCTTGTCATGGTCGTCTGGCCGCTGATGCCGGAAGCGCGCCGCGAAGCGTTCCTCGCGTTCTCACGTCTTGCGACCGTCTGCGTCGGCGTCCTGTTGCTGGCGGGCATCTATCTGGCGATCCTGCGCCTACCGCAGCTGAAGGACCTCTGGACGACCGGGTACGGCGAAGTGCTCCTCGTGAAGATCGGGCTCGTGTCACTCGCGCTCGCGTGGGGCGGAGTGCACAAGCTCGTGGCCGTGCCCGCGCTGGCGGGCGGCCAAGAGGGAAGGTTGCTGCCGCGCCTACGCGGGAGCTTGCTCGGCGAGAGCATGGTCGGCATGGCCGTGCTGCTCGCCGCCGCCGTGCTCGTGGACGCGAAGCCGCCGGCTTCTCCGGCGCCCGCGCCACCGGCGGCGAGTAGCGTTCCCAGGTAGTGCTCTACTCCATCTCGGGCGGCGCGGGCTTCCTCGGCCTGCACCTAGCACGGCGGCTGCTGGCCGACGGCCACCAGGTGCGCACCCTCGACGTCGTCCCCCTCGACGACACAGAGCTCGAGAAGTCCATAGAGGAGCTGCGCGGTGACATTCGCGACCTCGAACGGGTGCATGCCCTCGTCGCCGGTGCCGACGTGGTCGTGCACGCGGCCGCCGCGCTACCGATCCAGGCCTCTCGCGAATCGATTCGCTCCGTCAACGTCGGTGGGACCGAGAACGTCCTACACGCCGCGCGCGAAGCGGGGGTCGAACGTGTCGTCTTCATCTCATCGACCGCGGTCTACGGCGTGCCGGAAAAGCATCCAATCGAAGAAGGTGATCCCCTCGTCGGCGTCGGCGCGTACGGGGAATCGAAGATCGACGCGGAGGCGCTCTGCCGCGTCGCCGCCGTCGCGACGACGATCGTCCGCCCGAAGACGTTCATCGGCCCGGAACGGCTCGGCGTGTTCGAGATCCTGTTCGACTGGATCCGTGACGGCCGCCGCATCTACACGCTCGGCAAGGGCCACAACCGCTACCAGCTGCTCGCGGTGGAAGACCTCGTCGATGCGATCGTGCGCGCTTCGCAAGAGGCCAAGACTGCACGGGAGACGTTCAACGTCGGCGCGACCGAGTTCGGAACCGTTCGCTCCGACCTGCAGGCGCTGATCGACCACGCCGGCTCCTCGTCCCGGTTGCAGCCGGTCCCGGTGAAGCCGGCCGAGCTCGCGCTTCGCGGACTCGAGTTGCTGCGCGTCTCGCCGCTCGCGGAATGGCACTACAAGACCGCGCACAAGGACTCCTTCGTCGACGTCACTAAGGCGCAGCAGCTGCTCGGCTGGCAGCCCCGACTCTCGAACCGCGATGCCTTGATCGAAACGTACGACTGGTATCTCGCAAACCGCGAGACAGTCGGCGCGGCCGGTGTCACGCACCGCGTGCCGTGGAATCAGCAGGCGCTCGGCCTGCTCAAACGCCTGTCGTGATCTTCCTCACCGAAGCGGACGTGCGCGAGCTGCTCGATCTCGATGCGCTCGTCGACGCACTCGCAGACGCGCACCGGGATCTCAGCACCGGCGCTGCGTCGATGCCGCCGCGCATCGCGGCGATGGTGCAGGAGCGCCAGGGCCTGCTCGGAGCGATGCCCGCGTACCTTCCCTCGGCGGGCCTCGCCTGCAAGCTCGTGACGCTCTTCCCGCAGAACACCGACCGGCACACCCATCAGGCCGTGATCGTGATCTTCGATCCGGAGAACGGCACCCCGTTGGCGTTCATGGACGGGAGGTACATCACCGCGACGCGAACGGCTGCAGGCTCGGCACTGGCGACACGGTTGCTCGCGCGCGGTGACGTGCGGGTCCTCGCACTCGTCGGCACGGGAGTCCAGGCGCGGTCACATGCCCGCGCGTTGACCAGGGTTCGCCAGTTCGACGAGATCCGCGTTGCGGGCCGTGACTGCGCGAAAGCCGAACTCCTTGCAGAGGAGCTCGGCCCGCAGGCCCGCGCGGTGAGCTCGTATGAAGAGGCCATCCGCGGAGCGGATGTCGTCGCCGCGACGACTCACTCGACCGAGCCGGTCGTGCGCCGCGAATGGCTCTCGCCGGGAGTGCACGTCAACTCCGTCGGGCTCAATCCGGCCGGCCGCGAAGTGGACGCACAGACCGTCGCCGATGCGCTCCTCGTCGTGGAGTCGCGCGAATCCGCGCTTGCGCCGCCTCCTGCAGGTGCGCCTGAGCTCGTCGGCGTCGACCCGCAGGATGTTCACGCGGAGCTGGGCGAGCTCGTGGCAGGCACGAAACCGGGGCGCAGCTCCAGGGATGAGATCACCCTGTATAAGTCAGTCGGCGTCGCCGTCCAGGACGTAGCCGCAGCAGCACTCGTGCTCGCGGTTGCGCGGGAACGGTCGATGGGGAGGGTCATCGAGTTGGAGGAAACGACATGAGCAGCGACAACGACTTCAGACCAGGCCTCGAGGGCGTTGTCGCCGTCGAGACCGAGATCATGGAGCCCGATCGCGAGGGCGGGATGCTCCGCTATCGCGGCGTCGATGTCGAGCCGCTGATCGGCAAGGTGCCCTACGAGAACGTGTGGGGTCTGCTCGTGGACAACGACATCAACGCGAAGATGCCGGACCCGGAGCCGCACGAGCCAGTCGGGCTGACAGGCAACGCACCGGCCGACCTGCAGGCAGAGACGGCGCGACTGTCGGGCGAATGGAAGCTCGGAAAGCTCAACGAAATCTCCGACGAGCAGGTGCGAGAGGATCTCGGCCGGCTCTCGTCGCAGATGATGTCGATCGTCGCCCGGTCTGCCCGCTTGGCCGACGGGAAGACGGATGTCGTTCCCGACGATGTCGTCGCCCGCGGCAGGACGGCCGCGGAGAAGTTTCTGCTCCGCTGGCGAGGCGAGGTTGACCCGCGCCATGTGAAGGCGATCGACACGTACTGGATCTGCACGGCCGAGCACGGCCTGAACGCGTCGACGTTCACTGCGCGTGTCGTTGCGTCGACCGGGGCCGACGCGGGCGCCGCGCTTTCAGCAGCCGTCGGCGCGCTGTCCGGCCCGCTGCACGGAGGCGCCCCGGCCTACGTCAAGCCGATGCTCGAGGAGGTGGCGCGCATGGGCGATCCGGAGCGTTGGGTCAAGGAGGCGCTCGATCAGGGGAAACGGATCATGGGCTTCGGTCACCGTGTCTATCGCGCGGAGGACCCCCGGTCGCGGATCCTCAAGCAAACGGCGAAGGAGCTAGGAGCGCCACAGATCGAAGTCGCCGAGGAGCTCGAGCGCGTCGCCTTGGCTGCCCTGCAGAGGCGCTCACCCGACCGAGTGCTTGCGACGAACGTCGAGTACTACTCGGCGATCGTTCTCGACGTCGCGGAGATCCCGCCGCCGCTCGCGCCCGCGATGTTTGCGTGCTCGCGCGTCGCCGGCTGGTCTGCGCACATCGTCGAGCAGAAGAAGACCGGTCGCCTGTTCCGGCCTTCCGCCCGCTACGTCGGCCCGGGCGAACGTGTCGTCGAACTGAACCAGTAATGCCCGAGGCGCGGCTCGAAGACTCCGGCTCAGGCCTCGCACCCGCCGCCGACGGTTGGTTCGTGGTCAACGTGCGTGACGCCGCGTGGCTGACGTCGGAGAACGGCGAAAAGAAGCCGTCCGGCTCGGAGTGCTCCTTCGAGAGCCGGGAATCTGAGTTCCCGCAGCTCGGTGTCAGACTCCATGTCCTGGAGCCCGGCGAGCCGAACGGCCTCTACCACGCCGAGTCGGAGCAGGAAGCGTTTCTCGTGCTGTCCGGGGAATGCCGCCTCCTCGTCGAGGGTGAGGAGCGGCTCCTCGGGCCGTGGGACTTCTTTCACAGCCCCGCCGGGACCGAGCACATCTTCGTAGGGGCCGGCGACGGGCCGTGCGTGATCTTCATGGTCGGCGCGCGCTCCGGGGACTGGCACGTGCTCTACCCGGTGTCGGAGCTCGCCGCGCGTTACGGCGCGAGCGCGGAGAAGGAGACCTCCGACCCGAGGCAGGCATACGTGGGGTTCGAGCCGTCACGGCGAGAGCGGCCCTCGTACTGGGGCCGCCTTCCCTGGACATAGATGGAGCTCACGGACTACCGCGAGCGGTTCCCGATCCTCCGCGACACGACGTACCTGATCAACCACTCGCTCGGCGCCATGCCCGCAGCCGCGGAAGAACGTGTGCTCGAGTTCACGCGCATGTGGCGCGAGCGAGGGATTCGCGCCTGGGGCGAGGGCTGGTGGGAGATGTCGATGACCGTCGGCGACCAGATCGGGCGCATCATCGGCGCGCCGCCGGGCTCGACGGTGATGCACCAGAACGTCGCGATCGCAGAGGCGATCGTGGTGTCCTGCTTCCGCCCGGTCGACCCGCACCGAAACCGTGTCGTGTACGAGGAAGGCAACTTCCCGAGCGTGCGCTACCTCTACCAGGCGCAGCCGGAGCTCGACGTCGTCGTGGTGGCGGACGATCAGGCGATCGTCGAGGCGATCGACGAGCGGACGCTGCTCGTGCCGATCACGCACGTCCTCTTCAAGACCGCCGACATCCAGGACATCGAGGCGATCATCCGCCGTGCGCACGAGGTCGGTGCGCACGTCGTGCTCGACGCATACCAGTCCGCCGGCATCGTGCCGCTCGACGTTGCGGCGCTCAACGTCGACTTCGCGGTCGGCGGCAGTGTCAAGTGGCTCTGCGGCGGACCGGGAAACGGCTGGCTCTACGTCCGTCCTGACCTGGCCGAGGTGCTCGAGCCGACGTTCGTGGGCTGGCAGGCTCATGCGCGGCCGTTCGGCTTCGAGCCGGAACTCGAGTACGCCGACGGCGCGGCGCGTTTTCTGACGGGCACGCCCAACGTGCCGGCGCTCTACGCGGCCACCGCCGGCTACGACCTGATCGAAGAGATCGGTATCGAACGGATCCGCGAGAACTCGGTCCGGCAGACGCAGTTGCTGATCGACCTCTGCGACGAGGCCGGCTTCGAGGTCGGCAGCCCGCGCGACGCTGCACGCCGCGGCGGCACGGTGACGGTTGGAGCGCCGCACTTCGAAGCCGTGCACAAGGAACTCGCCGAGCGCCAGATCCTCTGCGATTTCCGCCCCGACGCCGGCATTCGCATCGGACCGCACTACTTCAACACCGACTCCGAGCTGGAGTTCGCGGTCGCCCAGATCGTCGAGATCCTGGAGAGCGGCGCCTACGAGCGCCATCTGGGCGCCGCCGCCCGTTTCTAGTCCCTCATTCGAGGGCGCCCTAACAAGGTTCTTAGTTTCAATGCCGAAAATTTGAGGGTGAGGATTCTCACCGTCGCCCTCTGCGCACTCGTCCTGCCTGCATCCGCGTCGGCCTCCGCGCTGATCGACCGCAGCGCGAAAAACGTGCGCCTGTCGGTCAACGGCAGCGGCCAGGCACTCGTCAGCTACAGCGCGCACGGTCGCGCGATGCACGTTCTCGCGTGGGGTGCCGTGAATGCGCGGCAGCCGACGACAGGCCGGCCCCAAGTGAGCTTTCGGAAGGACTATTCGGGGCGGCAATGGACGTCCTTTAGGAACCAATGCCGTACCTACGACGGACCGACTCTCGCCTTCCAGGTCGCAGCGTGCGCCGCGCCCGACGGCTCGTATTGGGCGCTCCAGTCCTGGCGAAGGACGCTCCCGAACTTCGGCGGTCGTCCGCGACCCGGCCTCGGGGCCTGGGAGCTCCACCTCTCACACTGGTCCGGTCCGATCGCAACGCTGGAAGCGTGGACCGACTGGGTCTACGGCGGCCGCTACCACCATCTGTTCGGACGGCTCACGTACGACGGCAAGGCTGAGTACGGCTTCTCGGCGACGCGCGTCGGCTCGCCGCTCGACGGTTACGGCCGGAACATCTACGTGGACACTCTCGACTCACGCTACGGGAAAGGCTGGCGGCGCGAAAACGCCTTCCTCGCTCAGCGGCCGACCGGAGTCTTCTGCTACGGCTTCTATCGATTCAGCCCGCGCGGCCCGGGCCACGGCGTGAAGTACCGACTGACGACTCCCGGCCCCGGAGTCACGCCCGACGTCAGCATCACGATCCCCGGCTTGCACGACTACAACCCGTCGAGCTCAGCCGACGTTGCGTACGAGCAACAGCAGAACGCCTTGCAGGACTCCGTCACCGGAGCCGACAAGAAGTGCCACGTTCACTGATCGAGCAGCTCGAGCAATCGTTCGGCGTACGAGGGCGCAGTGGGCGCATCCTCATGCCTGAAGTACGCGTAGAGGGGCACGTCCACCTTGCGTAGCCGCGGCGCCCACTCGCGCAGCGTCTCGTCGTCGTAGGGCGGGTCCCGGAAGCGGACGTAACGAAACGGCGCGTCGTGCTCGAGATCGTTGACGCGCACCGCACCCGCCGCGGTCAGTCGAGGCTCGATGCCGTCCCAGGATGGATGCGCGAGGTCGAAGGCGACCTGCAAGCCTGGATCGAGCGAGCCGAGGATCAGCTCGATCATGCCCTCGTCCCGGGCGCTGATCAGCGAGACGCGAATCGGCCCGAGCCGGTCACCGAGCGCGGCGACGCGCAGACCGAAGTCGGCGAGGAGCGTGGGCCGGTTACCCGCGAGCTTGGGCGCGAAGCGAAATCCCGGCGGCGTCTGTTCCGCCCAGCGCACGAACTGCTCCTCGCCCGGGAGCCGATAGCCGGTGGTGTTCAGCTCGACGGTCGAGAAGCGGCCGGCGTAGAAGCCGAGAAACTCCTTCGAGTCGGTCTCAGCTGGGTAGAACCCCGGCTTCCAGGAGGGATATGACCAGCCTGAAGTGCCGACATGCGCCCCGGCTAAACTCGATCGACCTGTGGCCACGACCGACAGAGTGATAGCCGAAGACGCCATCCGTGTCCTCGACCACGGGTTCGTTCGGCTCGACGACGCGATGGCGACCGACCTTTCGGTCGTGAACGCCGCCCGGGTCAGCTTCGCCCGTCGCAAGGAAGAGATGGAGGAGGCCGACGAGGGACTGATCCGGTTCCTGATGCGGGACAGGCACGGGACCCCTTTTGAACACAACTCGTTCCGGTTCCATATCCGCGCGCCGATCTTCGTTGCGCGCGAGTGGTTCCGGCACCGCGTCGGCTCGTTCAACGAGTTCTCGATGCGCTACGCGAAGGCCACCGACGACTTCTACGTCCCGGAGCTGGAGGACGTGCGCAGCCAGGTCGGCAAGCCCGGCGCCTATTCGTTCGAGCCGGTCGACGACGAGCTGGCAGAGAAGACACGTGAAGAGTTCCGGGAGGTCTACCAGCACGCGTTCGAGACGTACGAGCGGCTCGTCGAGGCCGGCGTCGCACGCGAGCTCGCGCGCTCGGTGATGCCCGTCGGCGCCTACACGGAGTTCTTCTGGACGGTCAACGCACGTGCGCTCATGAACTTCGTCTCACTCCGTGCAGCCGAGACCGCACAGCGCGAAATCAGGCGCTACGCCGATGCGGTCGAGCAGTTCTTCGCCGCGAAGATGCCCGTCACGCACGCCGCCTTCGTCGCGGCTGAGCGCGTCGCGCCCTAGGCGGGCTTCAGCACGATCTGGTCGGGCGTGAAGTGCCCCGCCGGCTGGCGGGTGACCACCCAGCCGTCCTTGTCGAACCGGCTGAGGTCGTACGCGGCGTTCATCCGGATCGTGGCGTCGCCGCCGGCCGCGTTGAAAGTGCTGCAGAGGACGATGGGCTTTCCGCGCTTGGTCAGGTAAAGATCGTAGTAGCCGCCCCGGGGGAGCTGGTCGAGACCCTTGACGTGGAGGACCATCGGCCAGTTGCCCTGCGCGTCGCTCTTGCCGAGCTCGAGCCTCGCCGTCGCATTCGGGTCGAGCTTCGTACCGGCGAGTCGCACGACGCGTTCCGCGTTCACGGAGGTCGAGCTTGGAGCCGTCGCCTGGCCGAGCACGAACCCGCCGCCGACGAGAGTTGCGATCGCGGCAGCGAGCAGCAGCGGCCTGCGGTGTATCGGCTTCGCAAGGGGCTGCTGCGACTCGTCGGGCCACGGCACGAGGTCGAGCTCCGGTGAGAGCTCGGGCGGCGGCGCCGCTTGGACGAGGAGATCGTGGGCTCGGCGAAGGCGTTCCCGCTCGTCACCGGGAACGTCGCTGCCGATGAGCTCGTCGAAGTCCGGCACACGCCTCATTGCAACTCTCCTTCGAGTAGATCGGCGAGCCGGCCGAGGCCGGCTC
>JACDEU010000014.1:48943-59116 GCA_013816245.1 Actinomycetota bacterium
CCCCGCGTCCGCGTCTTCACGGTGCCGAGGGGGATGCCGAGAAAGTCCGCGACTTCGCTTTGCGAGAGACCGCCGTAGTAGGCGAGCTCGATGACGTCGCGCTCGTTCGAGGGGAGGCTCTCGAGTGCGCGGTGCACGCGCCAGGACACGTACGATGCCTCTGCGCGCTCGTCGGGGCCGAGCTCCGTCGAGGGGGTGTCAGGCGCCTCGCCGGGTGGCTCACTGCGGCCGCGGCTACGGTCGACGATCGCGTTGCGCGCGACCGCGTAGAGCCACGGGGCGCCCGCGCCACGTTCGGGCCGGTACGTCCGGGCTGAGCGCCACACCGCCGCGAAGGTCTCCTGCACGGCGTCTTCGGCGCGCATCCGGTCACCGAGCCGCCTGAGCGCGAGGCCGAAGACGGGCCGCGCGAACCGGTGGTAGAGCGCCTCGAAGGCATTCGCATCGCGCCGGGCGACGCGCCGGATCAGGTCGCCGTCTGTCAGCCCACCGAGCTCTGGCAGGTTCACGCCGGTCGTTTCCCGACTGCCGCCATGGGGCATGGCAGCTGGCAAGGCAAGGCTTATGCCCATCTTCTCGGGGTCTCTACGGAATTCCACGTCTGCCGGATTGGAGCAGATGCGGGGTCTCCACCACAAGCGAGACCCATACCAAACGCTTAAAAACCGCTTACGTACCTCGCACGTCTGAAGGGAAGGAAGGGTAAAACCACAGGGGGTTCCAGGATGCGCAGGTTCATTCCGATCGCCGTGGCAGGTGTGGCACTGGTGCTGGCAGCACCCGCGTCCACGGCGACGACAACGATTCAGATCAAGAGCACTGGGTTCGTTCCGGCGTCGGTGACGATCAATCAGGACGACTCCGTCACCTGGACGAACACCGACAAAAAGGATCATCAGGTCGTTGCGAACGGTGGCTCGTTCGCCTCGCCGATCCTCGCGCCGGGCAAGACCTACACCCACGCGTTCCGCGCGGGTGGAACGTTCCGCTACCACGACGGGCTTCATCCGACTCTCAAGGGGACCGTCACGGTTCGAGGTGCCCCGCCGCTGGTCACGCTTGCGACCTCGCTTCCGGTCGTGAAGTTCGGCACGCAGGTGACTCTCAGTGGCACCGTGTCGAACAAGCGCACGGGCGAGACAGTCACGATCACGGCCCTACCGTTCGGCCAGACGACGAAGCAGGTGATCGCCACGCTGCAGACCACCGCCAACGGAGCGTTCACCTTCAACGTCACGCCGCAGCTGAACACGACGTACCAGGCTCAGTGGAAAGGTTCCGAGAGCTCGGTCGTTGTGCAGGTGCAACCGCTGATCAAGCTGCCGTTCGTGTCGCGCGGTGGCTGGTTCCACTTCTACGTGACTGCGGGTGAGTCGTTTGCCGGACGGTTCGTGTACCTCCAGCGCTTCACGCTCCTGCATACGTGGATCAACGTCCGCAAGCTGCAGCTCGGACAGCAGTCCGGGCGGATCATGTCGCTGAAGTCCGCGCGCTCCGCGGTCCCGCGCGGGCGCTGGTCGATCCGGATCTACATGCCGGCGAGCGAGATGCCGGCGGGTTACATCGACTCGTGGAGCGGCACGCAGCCGGTCGTCAGGCGGTAACGCAGCGAGAGAGCGCGGACTACTTGTCCGCGCTCTCGAACCGCTTCTGGACGGCGTCCCAGTTGACGACGTTCCACCAGGCCTCCAGGTATTCGGGTCTGCGGTTCTGGTACTTCAGGTAGTACGCGTGCTCCCACACGTCGATGCCGAGGAGCGGCACGTCGGAGCTGGAGATCGGTGAATCCTGGTTCGCAGTCGAGTACACGGCGAGACCGGTGCCGTCGTAGACGAGCCAGCTCCAACCCGAGCCGAAGCGCTTCACGCCGGTGTCGATGAGGTCCTTCTTGAGCCCGTCAACGCTGTCGAACGTGTTCGCGATCGCATCGGCGAGGGAGCCGCTCGGCTCGCCCCCGCCGTCGGGGCTCATGATCTCCCAGAAGAGCGAGTGGTTCGCATGGCCGCCGGCGTTGTTGCGAACGGCCGAGCGTATGTCTTCGGGGAGGATCTCGAGGTTCGCCAGCACCTGCTCCACCGGCCGGTCCTCCCACTCGGTTCCCGCCAGCGCCTTGTTGGCGTTGTCGACGTAGGCCTGGTGGTGCTTGTCGTGATGGAGCCGCATCGTCTGCTCGTCGATGTGCGGCTCGAGAGCTTTGTAGTCGTAGGGGAGAGGCGGGACCTCGTAGGGCATGGTGGCTCCTTGCTCGCTTGGTTACCGAGGATATGCTCCGCGCGCCCAGTTCGGGAGAGAGAGGAGAGAGATGACGTCGCTTGCATTCAAGTTCGAGGAGATCACCGCCCGGGAGCTGAAGCCCGAGCTCTACGAGCTCGACGGCATCTCCCGCGCAACGATCGAGGCTCACTACAAGCTCTACCAGGGCTACGTGAACAAGCGAAACGAGATTCTGGCTCGCCTCGACGGCGTCGACACCGCCGGCGCGAACCAGGTCTACTCGGAGATCCGCGCGCTCAAGGTCGACCTCACCTTTGCGATCGGCGGGATTAAGAACCACGAGGTCTACTTCGAACACCTTGGGGGCGGTGGCGGTGACCCGACCGGGCTGATCGGTGACCTGATCGAGCGTGACTTCGGGTCGTTCCAGAATTGGCGAACCGATTTGAAGGCGACCGGGATGGCCGGCCGGGGTTGGGCCTGGACGGCCTACGACTGGGACGAGGGTCGCCTCTTCAACTACGTCGGCGACGCGCAAAACTCCTATCCGATCTGGAACGCGACCCCGCTGGTCGCTCTGGACGTCTACGAGCACGCGTACTTCCTGGACTACCAGACGGACCGCGCGTCCTACATCGATGCGTTCTTCGACAACCTCGACTGGTCGACGATCAACGACTGGATCTCGAAGTACCAGATTCAGACCTAGCAACGACATGACCACGGCGCTCCTCGTCGCCGCCGGCTACGTGCTCGGCTCAATGCCCTGGGGCTACTGGCTCCCGCGGCTCTTCAAGCACGAAGACATCCGCCAACACGGCAGCGGCAACATCGGCGGCACGAACGTCTGGCGCGTGTACGGCTGGAAGCTCGGGGCGCCGGTCGTCCTGCTCGACACCCTGAAAGGGTTCACGCCCGCGCTCGTCGCGACCTTGACTGTGTCGCATCTCGCCGGCGTCCTCGCAGGTGGGGCGGCGATGCTCGGGCACTGGCGTCCCATGTTCCTCAGGTGGCAGCGCGGCGGCAAAGTGGTGGCGACCTGCGGCGGCGCGTTCCTCGGTGTGGCCCCGATCGTCGGTGGGGTCGGCGCAGCGGTCTGGATCGTGACCTTCCTGCTCTTCCGTTACGCCTCGCTAGCCTCGATCGTCGCCGCGCTCTCGCTTCCCGCCGCTGCGGCACTGATCGGAGAGCCATGGCCCGTGATCGGGTTCGCTGCCGCAGCGGCGATCGCCGTGGTGGTGCTGCACCGCGGCAACATCGCGCGCCTTCGCGCCGGCACGGAGAACCGCTTCAGGTTTCGCAGACTAGGCCGCGAGCCACTCGCGTAGCGCGGTGTGCCGTTCGGCCGGCTCACCGTTTTGGAGCTCGCGACGAAGCTCCCCGACGGTCCCATAACGCTCGGCCAACACCTCGTGGGAGTGGATCGTCTCGAAGTTGAGCTGGCGTGCCAGGACGAAGTCGCCGACGTCCAGTTCACTGTAACGCTCCAGCGTCGACTGCAGCGAGATCCGCACCGAGTCCTCGACGAAGCGCGGCTGCAGATGCGCATGCTCGACGACGAAGAGCTCGTCTGGCCTTTTCAGAAGCTCGTAGATCGGGGAGCTCATCGAGCCCTCGACGATCCCGGCCAGCTGCTCGGCGTTGACCGGATGATCGCTGCCGACGTACAGGGTGCCGCGGCCGCGCTGGTTGTGCGTCGCGATCGGGACGAGCTCGAGGATTCGGTCGACGTCCGTTTCCCCGAAGCCAGCCTCGAGCAACCGTTCGGACGCCTTGCCGCGCACGAGACCTTGCGCGCACGGGCAGGCGTTGATCCCCGTTGCCTCGACGCCGACGATCCGGCGCACGCGCGACTTCGTCGCCGCGGCGATGCCGATGATCGAGATCATCTCCTGCGTGGCGAGGCCCGTCACGGGTGTGCGGCGCTCGAGCGGATAACGAGCGGCGATCCGCACTTCTGCGCGACCGGCCGCCTGGTGGGAGACGACCTGCCGGGCGATGTGCTCGGCCAGCTCTTCCACGAGGAACGCCTCGTCGATCACGACCTCGTCGATCGCTTCCTCGAAGAGCTCCGGGAAGCGCGACATGTGCACACCCTTCTGCATCGGATCGAGGTCGACGAAGCAGTCGATGTCAGCGGCGATGAGCTTTTCGGCGCTGCCCCAGCGCAGACGAATCGCCTTCGCCACGCCCTGCACTCCGGCCCGCGAAAGGCCGAGCCGCACTTCGGGCGTCGACGCCTGCAGGTCGTCCAGGAACTCCCGTGACTCCGTCATGGATGAAAGGTTAGTGTCAGGCCGCCCAGTGGGGGATTCAGACGCCAGTTTTCCGCGGCTCGTCTCGCTTGCCGCTCACGACCTGCGCACGCCGCTGGCGACGATCCACGGGTTTGCACAGACGCTCGTCCGGATGAACGACCTCGGCGAGCCCAAACAGCGCTACCTCGAAATGATCGACGCCGCTGCGCTACAGCTGGCCGAGCTGCTCGACGAGCTCGGCGTCGCCGCGCGGATCGAGGGCAATCGCTACGAGCCGAACCGCCAGCCGGTCGACTCCCTCGAGCTCGCGCGTCATGCCGCCGCGGAGCTCGGAGAGGAGCGTGTCGTCGTCTCGGGAGCCGGCGCCAGCGTCCAGGTCGACGTCGATGCGACGCAGCGCGGCGTCGCCGCCCTCGCGCAGGCGGCTCTGCGACATGGAGGATTGGAGCAGGTCGAGCTCCGAGCGGACGGGGCGACGCTGACGATCGGCCCAGTGACCGCATCGTCCGGCCCCGTTCTGCTGGGACTGGAGCTGCGAGACCTCGGCGCAGCGGTCGGCGTGCTCGTGATCCAAGCGAACGGCGGCTCGGTGACGCTCGACGGCGAGCTGCTGAGCGTCATGCTTCCGGAGTGAACCGGGCCGCGCAGGTCAGCCTGCTGCGCTGGTTGCGCCGACAGCTCCAGCAGCCGACGCCGACCCGCGAGCATCTCGAAGCCGCCGTCGAGAACGACGATCCGTCCGAGGTGCGGCGGCTGCTCGGCGACATGCAGTTCAGCGACGCTCAGCGCCGGCACGTCGAAGGTCTGCTCGATGCCTGGGAAGAGGGCCGCTAGGGCTCGGCGCCGCGGTCGAGCAGGAGCTGCTCGACGCGCGTGTCGCCGTTCTGGCGCGCCGCGTCGATCGCCCTGAACCTGAACCCGCCACCCTGCTCGAGGTTCGGATCGGCTCCGTGTGCGAGCGCCAGCTGCACCAGCTCGTAACGCACCGACTCCTCTTTCCCCTCCGCTGCCGCTGCAGCGTGAATGGCCGCGGTCTGGACGTGCTCGTTCCTCGACAGGGCATCGACGTCTGCGCCGCGCTCGAGGAGCAGACGCGCTGCTTCGACATGACCGAAGAAGCAGGCGAGGCCGAGCGGGTGAAAGCCGTCGTCACCGAATGCACTTGCGCGTGACACGTCCTCGTCGAGCAGTTCGCGAAGCGTGTCCGTGCGGCCGAGCGCCGCAGCCTCGAACACATCGAGGCCCGGGTCTGCGGCGAGTAGCTCGTCGACCCTTCGCCCGGTCGCCACGGTACAATGCTTGCAGCAGGTCCGACATCAGCGCAGCAATCGTGACAAGCGGCGATCCTTGAGGATGCGCCCACCGGTCTGGCACTCGGGGCAGTAGAAAATCGTGTGCTCCTCGAAATCCACCTGCGCGATCGGCGTGCCGCAGACGTAGCACGGCTCGCCGAGCTTCCTGTGCACGCGGTAGGTGCGCTTGTCGTCCGCGCCCTGCTCGCGGAGCTCGAGCCCACGCGTGAGCTCGGCGTCGATCGCGTCGGCGAGCGCCTCCACCTGCTCCGCAGTCACGTCTCGTGTCAGCTCGTACGGCGAGAGCTTCGCATGATGGAGAATCTCGTTCGCCCAGGCCCGGCCGATGCCGGCGATCACGCGCTGGTCGCGGAGCATCGAATGCAGCCGTCTCGATTCGGCTGCGCGGATCTTCGCCAACCTTTCGGCCCCGATGCCGAGAGCCTCCGGCCCGAGATGTGCGAGCTCCTGCTCGACCTCCTCGGGGTTGAGCAGCCAGACCCCGGCGCGCTTCTTTGCTCCGGCCTCTGTGAGCACGAGCCGCGCACCGCCTTCGAAGACGAGCTGGAAGGCCGGCGTCTTCGGGCCTTTCTCGCCGGCCTCGAGGTACTTCAGCCGACCGGCCGTCATCAGGTGCACGAGCAGGACGAGTTCGCCGTCCGTGGTGGGGAAGAACAGCCGCTTCGCGCGACGCTTCGCGCCCGCGAGCTGTTTGCCCTCGAGGCTCGAGAGCGGCGGATCGAACGTCTTGAGCGTGGCGATGTGCGCAGGCCCTGCCTTGACGATCGGGAACGCCGAGACCGGATCGTCGAGCGCCCGCCGCCAGGCCTCCATCTCCGGCAGCTCAGGCATCTAGGCTCCGCCGCATGGACCCGATCAGGGTATCGGTGCGCCGGGGAGGCGTGGTCGAGGCGGTCCACCGCGTCCACGGCGTTGCCGTGCAGGGCGGCGCGGTGATTGCGGAGGCGGGCGACTCGGGCCTCGTCGCGCTCATGCGGTCTTCGTCCAAGCCGCTGCAGGCGCTGCCGCTCGCCCGCGCCCGCGACGACCTCGACGACCGCGACCTCGCGATCGCCTCAGCGTCACACCTCGCCGATCCAGCGCAGCTCGCTGCCGTGCGCGCGCTGCTTTCCAAAGCACCTGCGAGCGAGGACGAGCTCGAGTGCGGGCCCGAGGGAGAACCGCCGTCCCGGCTCAAGCACAACTGCTCCGGCAAGCACGCCGGCATGCTCGCCCTCTGCCGCGCGAAGGGCTGGCGCAGCGAGGGCTACCGGCTCGAGGGCCATCGCGTGCAACGGGAGATGCTCGCGGTGCACGCCGAAGCGGCGGGGGTGGCGGAGGACGAGCTCCGGACCGCCGTCGACGGGTGCGGCGTGCCCACCTTCGCGCTGCCGTTGGAACGAATGGCACATGCATTCGCTCGGTTCACGCAACTCGAGGGCGGCGAGCGCATCGCCGAGGGCATGCGCGCGCATCCCGACCTGATCCGCGGCCCGCGCGCCGCCGACTCGCGGCTGATGAAGACGCTTCCGGGCTGGATCGCGAAGGGCGGTGCAGAGGGCCTGTTCTGCGCGGCGGGCGACGGCATCGGCGTCGCGCTCAAGGTCGAGGACGGAAACGGCCGTGCTGTCGGGCCGGCGGCCGCGGAGTTCTTCCGGCAACTCGACCTCGATCTCGGCGACCTCGCCGTCCAGCCACTTGACAACAGCCGCCGGGAACGAGTAGGCGAGATCGGGCTATAGGAAAATCCGCTCTTTGCTTTCGCCGCAAGCCTTGTAATATCCGAACGGCGAGAGGGTGAGCCGGGGGGAAACGGGTATCCGGCTCGTTTGCGTTTGTAGGTAGATCCCAGTCCCCGTCCACTTACGCGAATGTAGCCGGGAGGTAGCCGCCGTTGCTCACCGTCGAAATCTCCCTACCTGAAGTCGAGGAGCTTCAAAAGCTCGTCCAGGAAGGTCTCGAGAAAGGCGTTCTCAACTACGACGAGATCGCAAGCGGGCTCGAAGACGTCGAGCTCACGAAAGAGCAGATCGAAGACTTCTACACGTACCTCGTCGATCACGGGGTCGAGTTGCTGGAAGGCGAGACGCACAAGCATCCGCCGCACGAGCAACTCCCAACACCCGAGGAAGAGAAGGGCCCGAAGCTCGATCTGAGCGTCGAGCCTTCACTCGACTCGCTGCGGCTCTATCTGCGAGAGATCGGCAAGGTCTCGCTGCTGACCGCCGACCAGGAGGTCTATCTCGCCAAGCGCATCGAGCGCGGCGACATGTCGGCGAAGACCCAGATGATCGAGGCGAACCTCCGGTTGGTCGTGTCGATCGCGAAGTCGTATCTCGGCCGCGGCCTGAGCTTCCTCGACCTGATCCAGGACGGATCCCTAGGGCTGATCAGGGCGGTGGAGAAGTTCGACTACCGCAAGGGCTACAAGTTCTCGACCTATGCGACCTGGTGGATCCGGCAAGCTGTCACCCGCGCGATCGCGGACAAGGCGCGGACGATTCGTATCCCCGTGCACATGGTCGAGAAGCTCAACAAGGTCGTGCACATCGAGCGTCAGCTCGTGCAGCGCCTCGGCCGCGAGCCGCAGCCGGAGGAAATCGCCGAGGAGCTAGAGATCACGACCGACGAGGTCCGGGAGATCCTGCGGATGTCGCAGCTCCCGGTCTCGCTCGAGAAGCCGATCGGCGAGGAAGAGGAGTCGGAGCTCGGTGACTTCGTCGAGGACGAGTCGGCCGAGTCGCCGTTCGACACCGCAACGCTGTCGCTTCGCCGCGAGGACGTCGAGTTCGCCCTGTCGGCGTTGCCGGAGCGCGAGCGCCAGGTGATCGAGCTTCGCTTCGGCCTGTCCGGCGCTCAGCCGTGCACGCTCGAGGAAGTCGGCCGTGCCTTCGGCGTGACCCGCGAGCGGATCCGTCAGATCGAGAACAACACGCTGAAAAAGCTCGAGTCCCTGCCCGAGGCCCAGGGCCTCAAAGACTGCGTCTAGTCGCCGAACGAAAAGCTTCGCTTTTCGCTCGGATTATTGAGGCCGGGCCGCTTTGCGGCGAAACGCACGCGGGCAAAGCCCGCATGCTCCTACTATCCGGGCTGCGGCACCTCGAAGCTGAGGTTCCACTCGCCGCCGGCAGGCACGCGGAAGTCGAGCGGGATCCGCTGGCCGGGATGGACGCGCACGATGCGGTCGATGCCCTTGCCGGTGAGATGCAACGGGGTCACGCGAGTGCCCGGCGGGAGTCGCACCACGAGGTAGCGCCGGGACGTGGGCCGTGCCGCCGCGAATCAGCGGGCGGCCGTGCTCCGCGAAGCTACGTGCAAGCGTGGGGTAGATGTACTCGTCCGGCAGATAGGCGGGCGTCGGGCGCCCGGCAGCGGCCCAGAGCCGGCCACCGAAGCTTGCGAGCATGATCCCGCCGAGCCAGAGCCATGCGGGGACCGCCGTGATCCGCGCAAAGGCGCGGGGCACAGCTGCTTCGTTATCCGCAGAAGGAACTGCGACGTCGACTGCCACGAACTTCCTATCCGCAGGCTGCAGGCATCCCGTGAACGAGTGATGCCGGTGGCTTGGTTACGCGCTTTTGGCTGCCCGGGCGGCCGGCACGAAGAGCTTGCAATGCGGGCACTTGAACCCGCGGTGACGCTCGGTCTGGCCGGCGATCAATTCGGCCGTGAACGTCTTCTTGCAATGAGGGCACCGGATCTCGTGCAGCGGATCCTGAGCGGGAATGTCGGCCACCGAGCCAAGGTACACGCGGGCCGCCCGCTAGGGCAAAAAGAAACGGTACGACTCGAGCGGAGCCCGCTCGGGCGCCGGAGGCTGGCTCCGCGGAGCTCCGAGATGGATGAGCCCGAGGAAGCGTTCGCCGTCCGGGAGCCCGACCGCTTCGCGGCCCGCCTTCGTTCGGAGGGCTCGAGGGGTACGCCAGTAACCGGCTAGGCCGCGCGCGTGCGCGCCGAGCAGAACGGCATAGATCGCGCTTGCTGTCGCGCAGAGATCCTCCTCGTCCTGCTCGAGCTCTCCGCTCAGGGCGGCCGACGCCAGAACGAGCGTCGGCGCCCGGTCCAGCTTCGGAGCTTCGCTCGGCCCCGCCGCCTCCTTCAGGCGTGCAAGCGTCTCGGGACCGAGAACGCGAAACCGCCACGGGTTCGTGCGGTGGTGGTTGGGAGCCCAGCGGGCGAGCTCGAGCAGCTCGTCGAGCGTCTCTTTTGGGACGGGCTCCGGGCCGAACGTCTTGTGCGTGCGGCGGGAACGGATGAGCTCCGGGACGTCCGTCACGCCGCAGGGACACTAGCGGGGCGCGGTTAGGCGAAGGCACCGGCTTTCGCATAGATTTGCTGCTGCGTGGTGGGGCACAGTTCAGGGGCGGCGCTGGCAGAGCCGGAGCACACGACGGCTCCCGTCGTGAGGC
>JACDEU010000047.1 GCA_013816245.1 Actinomycetota bacterium
TAGCCGAGGTGAGCGAGCACCTCGGCTACGAGCGCCGACCACCTGACGATCCACGCGCGGGTGGGCGAGCGCCGCGGCGCGCGCTTTCGGTTCGAGTACGAGAACAGCCGCGGCGCTGACGTGATCGCCGACGGCTGGACGTCCCACGCCTGCGTCGACGCGAAGACGCTCCGGCCGATCCGGATCCCGCAGAACCTCGCGGACGCGATCGCTACGGCCGAGGCGCCGTCGTCGTCTTCGTCGTCGTCTTCGTCGTGGTCGTCGTCGTGGTGCCGGTGGTGGTCGTCGTCTCGGTCGGCTTCGGCTCCGTGCCGACGCGGATCACCCTCACCTCTCCGCGGTACGAGGAGTAGAACGTCGTGTCGTAGAGGAGCTTTCCGTCGGCGTCGTAGACCTTGCGCTCGACGCTCGTCGACCGGGAAGGCGATCCGCTCTCCTCGACCACCATCTGCCCGGCAGCGAGGGCCGGGTCCGGAACCTTCTTCACCGGGGGAGGCCCGGTATCGACGAGCGGCGCGACGTTGCTGACGACGCGGCGATGCACGGGCGTGCCGTAGAGCGCCACCGTCAGTGAGGACGAGCCGACCCACGTGCGCAGCAGGAGGTAGTGGCCGGTGTCGTTCGTGAACTTGAGATCGGTGTCGGGATAGTTGACCGTTGCGTCGCGCCCCTGCGGGTAATGGCTGATGTAGAGCGCATGGTTCGTGCGCGAGACGATCGGGAGGCCGGCCTCGTAGGCGGCGTTGAAGACTGTCGTCGAGACCTGGCACACGCCGCCGCCGAGCCCGGTCTTGAGCTCGCCGTTGATGATGACGGGCGCTTCCCTGAAGCCCTTGTCCGCGGTGCGCGCGCCGGTCGTCCCGTTGAAGGAGAACGTCTCGCCGGGCGCGATCACGTGCTTGTCCACGAGGCGGGCGACGACCTGTACGTTGTGGATGCGGTTCGCCTCGCCGCCGTAGAACGTCTGGTAACTCGCGACGAGGCCCTTGATGTTCATCGCCTTCGCCTCTGCGGTCGTGCGGTCGGCGTCGACGCGCTCGACGATCAGCTTGGCCGAGCGCAGCGTGGGCTCGGTGACGAGGGCCGCCTGCAACACGGCCGTCGCGCTGCGGGGAACGTCGAGCACGTAGCCGGGCCGGTCGGGGATGACGCGGACGGCACCTGTCGAGCCGATCGCCCAGTCGGCGTTCTTCGCGGGGCGGTCCACCCGTCGCGCGAGCGCCGTGAACCACTTGCTGGCGCTGGCACCGCTGATGCGCAGATCGGGTCGTCCGTCGGCAGGCAACTGCAGGATGCGGGCGATCCGCGGCGGCCGTAGGTTCCAGCGGGTCGCGCCGAGCGTGAGGTGCAGCGACGACGCGAGTGCCGTGCGGACCTGCGCCTGCGGAACCCGGAGGTCGTTGACGTTCACCTTCGGCGTGTCGACTTCGATCGGTAGCCCGACCGGGTCGCGCTTCAGACTCGCGAGAGCGCGCACGATCGTGGCCGCCGCCGCGTGCCGGTCGAGAATGTGGCCCGTCCTGCTTGGGACGATGGTCGGAGTGAGCCCGTGGAGCACGATCGTGGCCTCACGGCGCGGAACGTTCACGGCCGCGGCGATCTCGTCGAGCTTCCGCTGGAGCGCCGCGTCGTAGACCTGAGTCGGAGGCGCAACGTCCGCGCCGAAGAAGCGCAGGTCGAGGCGGCGAAGGCCGCGCAGGGGGCCGAAGCCCTCGCCCTGGCGACGGACGGTGTCGACGGCGGCGCCCCAGTCCACGCGGATCCCGAGGTGCCGAGGCTCGAGCCGCCAGGTGCGCGAGCCGACGAGGAAGGTCACGGGGACAGCGGCCAGCTCCGCCGAGCGGCGCTCGAGAGTCGTGCGGGCCTGCCGCGCCGTCTGGCCGCCCACGTCGACGCCGGCAATCCGGACGCCGTTTGCGAGCCGCGACGGCGAGCCGGCGAAAGCCAGGCCGAGAACGACGGCTGCGAGCGCCCCGAGGGCGACGAGAATCGCCGTCCGCTGCACGAGGACGCGCCGCTGGGCGGCTGTCCTCGGGCGCCGCTTGGGGCGCCGCCTCGACCGGACCAGGGAGTATTTGCGCCTCGCAGGCAAGGTGCGAAGTGTAGCCCCCGGCCTGGAGGGCTTCAGGCCTCCTGGCTACTGCTCAGAAGGTGAAGAGCTCGATGCCGCCGCTCACGTTCAGCCCGACGCCCGTTATGTTAGAAGCGAGGTCCGAGCAGAGGAACGCGATCGCGTTGGCGACGTCCTGCGGCTCGCCGGCGCGGCGCATCGCGGTGCGCTGCACCATCCGCTCGTTCATCTTGAAGGAGCGTCATCGTGCACTCCGTCCTCGACGTAGCCGGATCAAAAGACCGCGAGCTCCGGGCGATCGGGACGCTCAACGAGGGTGCGCTGCACGTTCAGCTCAAAGACTGGTACCGACGCCGCGGCGATCGTGTCGAGGAGCTGGTCGACGGTTTCGTCGTCGATCTCGTCCGCGGCAACCTGCTGGTCGAGATCCAGACCGGCGGCTTCGCGCCGCTGCGTCGCAAGCTCGAGCTGCTGACACGACAGCATCGGGTCCGGCTGGTCGCGCCCGCGCGGGCCCTTCCGACCAGCGTCGCACCAGGCGCGTTGTCAATTCAGATGGCGCGTCGCAGCTTTGAACCGCGGCGGCTGATCGCCGCCCCTCTCATTCCCTCCCTGGCCGCGTCGAGGGGCGGGGCGTACTCTTTCTCCATGGCCGAGCGATATTGCGTCGGGACGACGATGGCAATCGACTGGGACGAGGAAGGTGACGCCCAGGTCAGTATCAGCCGCGGTTTGATCGCGCGTGCCTTCAGCCACTTCCTGCCCTTCTGGCGGCGCGGCCTGCTTGCCGTGGCGACGATCGCCATCAGCGCCGCGATCGGGCTCGTCCCCGCCCTGCTCGCCAAGAAGCTGATCGACCACCTGACCGTGCCCAACCCGCGCTTCTCCTACATCGTCTGGGTGGTCATCGGAGCGTTCGCTGCCTCGCTGATCGGCGGCTTGGTCGGGGTCGCCCAGGCTTATCTGTCAGCGTCGATCAGCCAGGGCATAATGTTTGACCTCAGGCGCCAGCTCGTGGAGCGCTTGCTGGGCCAATCGGTCGGGTTCTTCACGCGCAGCCGCACAGGCGATCTGATGTCGCGAATCAACAACGATGTCGGTCGCATCGATGACGTCATCTCGAGCACGGTCTTCGGTGTCGTTCGCAGCGTGATCACCGTCGCGATGACGCTGGCGTTCATGCTCTACCTCGACTGGCGGCTGACGCTTGTCGCGCTGGCCGGACTTCCGCTCGCCGTCATCCCCTCGCGCTATATCGGCCGTGCCTCCTACCGCGCCTACCAGCGTACGCAGCACAAGCTGGCTGAGATGAGTGCCTACCTGCAAGAGGTGCTCGGGATCTCCGGGATCCTGCTCGTCAAGGCGTTTGCGAAGGAGCCCGCAGAGCGCCGACGCTTCGGCGGATTGAACGCCGATCTACGCGGACTCGAAGTCCGTCAGCAGATGATCGGCAATTGGTACGGGATGTTGATGAGTGGCCTGATCGCCGCTGGGCCGGCGGTGTTGTGGCTGTTCGGTGGCTACCGCGTCATCCATCATCAAGCGACGCTCGGCACCGTGGTCACCCTCGGCACTGTGCTGACGTTGCGGCTCTACAGCTCGGTGGCTGACCTCGGGAATCTCAACGTGAACGTGCTCGGCTCGCTCGCCCTTTTCCAGCGGCTCTTCCAGTACATCGACCTACCGGCCGAGGTCGCTGACGTGCCCGGCGCGCGGCCCTTGACGGCTGTACAGGGGGCCGTCGCCTTCGATGAGGTCAGCTTTGCCTACCCCGGTGGAGCGCGGCCGGCGCTCAAGCAGGTCTCCTTCCAGATCGAACCCGGACAGCTGGTGGCGCTGGTCGGGCCCTCGGGCGCGGGTAAGACCACGACCAGCTATCTCGTGCCGCGCTTCTATGACCCGAGCGATGGCACGGTACGCATCGACGGCCAGGACCTCCGCACGGCGACTTTGCAGTCGATCGGACAAAGCGTCGGCGTCGTCTTCCAGGACACTTTCCTCTGGCACGCCTCGATTCGCGACAACCTGCTCTACGCGTTCCCAGACGCCAGCGAGCGCGAGCTCGAGGATGCGGCGCGCGCCGCCTACCTTCATGAGTTCATCGCTTCGCTGCCGGAGGGCTATGACACGATCGTCGGTGAGCGCGGGCACCGGCTTTCTGGTGGTGAGAAGCAGCGGCTGGCGCTCGCGCGTGTGATCCTCAAGAACGCCCCGGTTCTGATCCTCGACGAGGCTACCTCTCACCTCGATAGCCGCTCCGAGCAGATGATCCAAGCAGCTCTGCGTCCGCTGTTTGCCGGTCGGACGTCGCTTGTGATCGCTCACCGGTTGTCCACGATTCTGGCCGCCGACGTGATTCTCGTCTTCGATCAGGGCGCCATCGTCGAGCGCGGCGACCATTCGAGCCTGCTCGCGCGCGGCGGGCTCTACGCCGAGCTGTACGAGCGTCAGTTCCTCGTCGACGAGAGTGAACGCGTCGCGGCCCCCGTCTAGCGCGAGCCTCCTAAGCGGAGGTCTGCGTCTCGCGCAGGCCCGAAGCGCTCGTGGAAGCGGCGTAGCGACCTGGGCGGCCACCAGTTCCAGTCGCCCAGCAGCTTCATCAGCGCGGGGACAAGCAGCGCGCGGGACGACGGCCAGGCGCGACGGTAGTTCCGTCAGGTCGAACACCGTCTCGTTGTGAGGTAGGAAACTGACCTGGTCGAGGATCGGCGAACTCATACGAACGAGTGGAAGGCGGCGGTCGAGCGGAGCAAATGTCTCCGATGCAGCATAGGGACACCCGAATCGCTAGCTCGCGCAGAGAGCGCTCTGTGTATAGCCGGGAACGAACCGTTTCCACTCGGAAGAGGTCAATTCCCGGCCGGCGAGCCGGCAGGCCGATCTGCTTGGTATGTCGCTCGCGTCACCTTTCGCCGTTCTACTTACCGGTCTACCGAACTGAGAGAATCCGGCGTAACCAATGTCATCCAGGGCGCCTTGAACAAGCCGCGGAACACTGAATAGAACAGCTCTTGCCCTTATCGCACCCAGGAGGTCGCCGGTTCGAGCCCGGCTAGCTCCACTCGTTTCGAACGTGCCCCGCTGTCTACTACCCTAGGTTCGTTGTACGAACCCCGGCTCCCGTGAGCCGGGTGTGGAAGTTCGAGCCCTGAAGCGTCCACCTCGCCCGTGTGGCCACGCCCGCTTTGGGGCGGGCTACGAGCGGCGTCCGGCAAGCGCGCCGCCGAGGACGTGCTCGGCCGTCGCTACGACTGTCTCGATGTCTGATGCTTTTGCTGCCTCGCGGACGGCGGAGAGCTCCTCAGGCGGCAACTCGGCAAGCGCGCCACGACAGCTAAGACTCAGCGCGCTACTACTACTGCTGCTGCTCGGGATCCCAGGCGCGGACGGTCTTCCAGCTTGCCCAGGTGATGCGGAGGATGACCAGTGTGATCACGAGGCCGATGATCGGATCGGCGATTGGAACGCCGATCGCGACGACGCCGGCGCTCATCAGGACGCCGAGGCTAACGAAGCCGTCGATCCGCGCGTGGTTGCCATCAGCGACCAAGGCCGCGCTGTTTAGTCGCTTGCCGGCGCGGGTGCGGATCTGAGCGGCGACCTCGTTGCCGAAGAAGCCGATCAGCCCGGCCGCCGCCAGCAGCCACAGATGACTCAACGAGTGCGGGTGGATAAAGCGCTCGATCGTTTGGACGAGAGCTACACAAGCACTGGCGAAGATGGCCAAGACAACAGCCAGCCCGGCCCATCGCTCGCCGCGCACGCTGCGGAAGAAGAAGGCCAGGCCAAGCGGGATGGCCGTCGCCGCGTCGCCAAATTGTGGATCAGGTCAGCGAGCAGGGCGATGCTCAAGGTCTGCGCGTAGATCACCGTTTGGATGACGGCAGTGGCCGTGAGTAAGGCCAGGCTGTGGGAGACGGCGCGGATGCCGGCGCGCGAGCGGACGATCGACCGATCAACCAAGCCGTGTGAATGGCCGTGGTCGCCGTGGCCGAGGTCAGCGTGATCAGCTTGGCTGTCGTGTGCCTCGTGTTCGGCGTGGTCAAGGTGCTCGACGGGTTCGCCCTCATCGTGCGAGTGATGCGGATCGAGCGCACAGGTAGCGGTATGGCTCACGCGGTGAGGGTAGCGGCGAAGCCCCCACGGGCGAGCCGTTTGAAGTAGCTCCCTGGCCGGTAGGACGCGGATATGCGGGAGCTGGATCTCCAGACGCTGCTTAACCTGCTTCAGATGTACCAGGCAGCGATTGCTGAGCTCCGGGCGACACGCGACCAGAGGGTGATGGGGCTGATTAACCGCCTCGAGCAGCGCCAGGCCGAGGCCATCACCGCGATTGCCGAGAAGAACGCAGAGGCGATAGCGGCAGTCCGAGCGTCCGCCTTGTCCTAAGTCCGGCGCGCGACCAGGCGGCGGTTGAGAACACGCAGCCCCGCGCCGATCAGCACGCCTGCGCTCCAGAAGACGAAACCAATCGCGCTGAACAAGCCGGCGAAGAAGCCACCGCCACACTCACGGCAATCGGGGTCGTCGGCGTGGGCGACGCCGTAGAGCGTCAGGCCGATCGCCGCTACGAGCCCGACGGCTTCAAGAACGAGGATTCGCCGGCGGCTCGTGCCGAAGGCCAGGCCAGCGGCCAGGCCGACAGCGGCGACGATCAGGAGGAAGGTGTAGATGCCTATCGGAGTGGAATCGGCCGGCGATCCGTTGACTGGAGCGCGATCTACCAGCGATCGGCTATCAGTGTGACGCCAATCCGGGCAGGCTCTACTGGTATCGCGGAGCCGAACTTTAACTACACGCGCGCGCGAGGACGGCGCGGATTCGCTGCAGCCGACGCGACGCCAAAATCCAGGCGAGCGAGCGCAATTTCGTCGCTTACACCGCCGCCAGCGTTGTCAGAACTGACGCGAATTGTGTACCCATTTTGTACCCATCTGAGCTGGTCCACCCTGACCTGAGGTGATCGGAGATGGCTTAGGTGAGCCAATACGACGTCAGCGCCCCATCAGCACCGTTGCGGCAACCACCAAGCCCATCACCGATCTCGACAACGCGCCTCCGCCCTCCTCGGACACCCAATCGAGGGCGCACGATTCAGGCGAGTCTAAGAGATGAACGTCACAGGTCAATTGACGGCAGCCCGGGCTCATCACGCTGGCGCAGGCAATGCCGGGGTCATCCCTCCGCCTCTAGATCCGCCGTCTCGACCCAAGTGTGGATGCCGATCCGCACACGTATCGGCCCTGCATCAAGGCCGCGCTCAGCCTGTGCAGCTGCAACGACGGCACCGTCCGCCGAGGAAAACGCCACGAAGAACGCGTCCCGTGCGTGTCCCGTCCCACCGACCCATCAGATACGCGTCCGCGTGCTGACGCAGCTTTATGCCGGCGTAAGCGATCGACCAGGGCGCGGCCGCCGAACTCCTGCCACCACGACTCGCTCCGGCGGTCGTACATGACCAGGTCCGAATCGCGCAGGCTGCCCGTGGTGCCGAACGAGAGCGTGCGCCCGCGGACGCGCCGGTCGAACGCGATCGCCGTGTTGCACAACGGGCAGAAGGTGACCGCGACGGGCACGCCGCCGATGCGGTCGTTGACGATCTCGTGCCAGATCAGGATCTCGAGCGGATATGCGCGCACGTCGCGACCGACCGCGAGCTCGATCACCGGCTCGCGGGAGGCGAGCCAATCGACCGGCCGCCTGGGCGCCCGCCGCGAGCGCGAGCGCCGCGACCGCCAGGGCAAGCGCCAGATGCCTCATGCGTCTTTTGATGCGCGGCCGCGAGCAGCGGATTCTCCGGCGGCATGTTCGAGTGCCTGAAGGAGCGCGGCGACGGGCGGCCTGTCGTCTCGGCGCTGCGGACGCGAGTACACGACGGTCCCTTCTGGGTCGACGACGAAGTCGCCGCCGAGCTGCAAGGTGTCGGTCCTCGGTCGGCGAAGTCGCTCGCCGCGCGCGATCTCAGCGGCGTAGCGCAGCCAGACACGTGGGTCGCCCCAGACGCGCACGACGGAACCCCGTCCGAGCCCCCAGGCGCGATAGGCCGACCGCTCCGGATCGACAAGCAGCGGGTAGGGCAGCTTCAGCCCGCGCAGGAGCGTGCGCTGGAGTCGGTCAGGCTCGTCGAAGGCGACGAACAGGACAGTGCCGAGAGCGTCGATTCGCTGCCGGTAGTGGAGCACCTTCACGAGGTGCGCACGGCAGATCAGTCAGCCGGCATGCCGAAGAAAGACGAGCAGCACCGCCCGTCCCCGCAGGTCCTCCAGCCGGGAGAGGTTGCCGTGCATGTCCGGTAGCTCGAGCGGATGGGCCCGCTCGCCGGGGAAGGGGCCGCTGGGTGACATCCGATCTCCTCGCGGCGTCTGTATCTACTGATGATGGCGGGCTCCGGACACTGTGCGGCTGCCCGTGATCACGCCCAGGTTCGAGACGACGAAGGGGACGCAGAAGTTGAGGACGATCTTGACCGCCGTTCTAGCCGTCGCGTGCCCCGCGATCAGGACGTCACCCTGGTTGATCAAGGTGAGGACACAACCGACGATCAGAGCGATCGTGCAGGTTCGCTGCAGGTTCGGCCGCTCAAGGCAGAGAGCGATCCCCTCGATGATTCTGCGCCGCGGGCGTCCCTCGCCGGGGTGATCGGCTGAGATCACTCCTGGTGGGATTCCCGAATCCGCTCGAGGACGGCGGGGACGACCGACGGCGACGGGCCAGGCGTGAAGCCGTCGTCGAGTTGGTGCAACCGTTCGATCGTCTTGCGCAGCGAGCGGGCGGCAGCCGAGCAGACGGAGCAGCCGGCGAGATGGAGACGCACGCGGAGGCGGCGCAGACCCGTCAGCTCTCCCTCGAGATGAGCGGATAGCTGCTCGCCCGTGTCTTCGCATGATCCGACCATGATCTCCATCAGCGATCTCATTCGGTGCCTTCATCGTAGATGCGTGGTGGGGAGCGAACGATTCCGCCACTACGATTCTCCGGCCGTGGCATTGACAGAACGCGAGCTGCTCGAGCGGGCGAAGGACGGCGACCTCGAGGCGTTCGCCGAGTTCGTGCGCACGTTCGAGCGGCGGATCCGTACCGTTCTGTACCGGCTGCTCGACGACGGCCGCGATGTCGACGAGGCGGTGCAAGACACGTTCGTGCAGGCGTGGCGGAACCTGGAGCGGTTCCGCGGCGACGCCGCACCGTACACCTGGCTGTACCGGATCGCCGTCAACGAGGCGCTGATGCGGCGGCGGCGCAAGAAGCTCCCGACGAGCGAGCTGCAGGAGACGATGGTCGCGGGCGGCGAGGACGCGTTCGCGGCCGCGGACACGCGCGCCTTCCTGATCGAGCGGCTGCGTCAGCTACCGGTCGAGCAGAGGTCGGCGGTCGTGTTGCGAGACGTGGAGGGTCTTTCGAACGAGGAGGTCGCTCAGGCGCTCGAGATCTCGCTCGCGGCGGCGAAGAGCAGGATCCACCGCGGTCGCACGCAGCTGCGGGAGGAGCTCGAGTGCTGGGAGCGTGACCAGCGAGACGGCTGACCCGTCGGTCTCACATGGGCGAGATGAGCGCGTCGGCGAGGGTTGCGAGCGTGTCGCCGGTCGCGTCCGGCGGCCGGAAGAACTCCGGGTAGAGACTGTCCCGCCGGTTCAGCCAGCCTGCTTGCAGCCCGGCGCGCTTGGCGCCGTCGATGTCCCAGGGATGCACCGCGACGAGCGCGCACTGGTCGGGCGCGACGCCGCACTCGTTGGCGGCATGCAGGTAGGGCCGGGGCCGGCTTCCAGCGGCGCACCTCATCGAGCGACAGGCAGCGCTCGACAAGATCGGCGAGGCCGGCGCGCTCGAGCAGCTTCTCGGCGACCTCGGCCGCCCCGTTGCTCAGCGTCACCATCCGCGCTTCTGCCTGCGCAAACCGGTGCATTCCTTCTGCCACGTCGGGGTGCACGTCGAGCTCGGCAAAAGCCATCGAGCACGTACTCCACAGCGTCTTCAGTCGGTCGTCGCAGCGCCTTGACCTGCGCGAGCTGTCCGCGCAGCACCGCCCCTGCCACTGGGCGGAAACCGGCGTAGGAGCCGGCTGCGGTGGGCGTGAAGCCGTCGCGAAGCGCGCTCGCAAACCACACCTCCAGAAGCCGCCCCGGCGCGCCGACCTGCTCGAAGCGGGCGCGAAGCGGCCCCATGTCGGAAGCGTCTCGTTCACGTCGAAGATGACAAGCGCCGGACGGGCCATCGGGAGAACCTCCATCTGTCGGGTTGAAGCGAGCCGTGCCCGTCCCGGCCGTAGAGCGGGCGTGCGGCTGCTGGAAGCGAGCTGAGCGAGCCATCAGAGGACGCGGCGTCCGGCCCGGCTCGCGGCAAGCAGCGCGAGGAAGACTGGTGCGAGGAAGAAGAGCGCGATCGCGGCGGCGACTTCTGGATCGTTGCGAACGAAGGGAAGCATCACGATCGGAAGCGTTGGGATCCCTCCGCCGACTGAGAGCGAGAGGCCGTACTGGCTCCAGGAGACGAGAAAGCCGAGCAGTGCGGCAGCTGCGACGGTGGCTCGCGACGCGGGAACGCTGACGTGGATCAGTCGGCGGAGCGGCCCGGCGCCGGTGGTCATGGCCATCTCTTCGAGATCTCGCAGACCTGGCCCGAAGGCAGGGAGCAACAGCAGCGCGACGTAGGGGAGAACGACCGTGAGGTGGGCAAGCACAAGCCCGGCGACGGAGTCGGCCAGGCCAAGCTGGATGAACCAGGTCGTAAGCCCGGTCCCCGTCGCGTAGGTCGGCACGAGCAGCGGCAGGGCGAGAAGGAGGAGCAGCGGCCCGGGCCGGCGGAGCCGCCGTTCCGCGAGTGCGCGCGCCGCCGGCCAGCCGAGCACGAGTGCGAGGGCGGTCGTGGCGAGCGCGATCTCGGCGGAGTTCGTGAGCGCTTCCCCGGCCGCGCCGGATGCGACGGCGGCGTGAATACCTCGCAGACCAAAGCGCTGCGGAAGGAGCGCCGGGTACCGCCACTCGTCTCCAAATGCCTGGACGAGAAGCGCAGCGAGCGGAAAGGCAAACAAGGCGACTGCCGTGGTGGCGATCGGCCAGGTGAACGGGCGGCGTTTACTCACCGAGTCCGCGTCCCAGTCGGATCACGGCCGCCGCGAGCGCGAACGAGGCGGCCGCGGCGACGAGCAGTGCCGCCGCCGCCAGAGACTGGCCGCGGATCAGGTCGCCTTGGGTCGCTTGGAGCGCATAGGTGGCGATCGTCGGCGGATAGCTGGGGCCGACCACCAGTGGCACCTCGAAGGCGCCGAAGGCGAATGCGCCGACGATCAGGCAGCCGGCGGCCAGCGGTTTGCGGATCGTCGGCCAGACGACCCAGCGCAGGCGCTGCGGCCAATCGGCGCCGTGCACGGCGGCCGCCTCTTCGCGCTCTGCGAGCGATCGTCCCATCGCGGCGAGCACGAGTAGCGCAAGGAACGGGGCCTCCTTGTAGACGTAGACGAGCACGATCCCGATTCCGGCACGGTCGCCGACCAGGGACACCGGTAACCCGCCGAGCAGGCGGTCGCCGAGACCGCCTGGCGCGAGCCAGAGCACGGCGATGACAGCGACCAGCAGGTGTGGCACGGGCACCGGGAGCGCGAACAGCGAGCGGGCGAACGTTCCGTGCCGGCGTAGCGCCAGAGCCGCGAGGATCGCGATGAGGGCTGAAAGAGCCGTTGCCTCGAGCGCGATCTCTGCACTGAACCGGACCGCGTCGCGGAAGCTTGGGTCATGGTAGAGAGCGCTCCAGGCCGAGCCGCCGAGTCCGCCTACTATTCCCGGCTCGAGACTCTGGCGTACCGCGCCGAGAAGGCCGCCGGCGAAGAGGAGCAGAAGCGCAGTGGTTGCCGGAGCGACGAGAGCCACGGTGACGAGGCGGTCGCGGCGGATCACGCGGGGATACTCCGCGGGTGCTCGACTCCAAGCTTCGCGCCCGGCTCGTGGCTCCGGTGGCCGACCGGCTTGCGTCGCCGCTGGCCGCTCGCAAGGTGTCGCCGGCGGCGGTCACGACGGTCGGCTTCGCCGTCGGAGCGGCCGCCTGTGTCGCGGCTGGTCTCGGATCCTGGTGGGCTGCTCTGGCGCTCTGGCTCCTCAACCGGGCGCTGGATGGGCTCGATGGACCGCTCGCGCGGCTGGTCGGGGCGACCGATCTCGGTGGCTACCTCGACATCGCCTGCGATCTGGCTGTCTACGCCGGGTTCGTATTCGCCGTGGCGATCGCGGTTCCCGATGCCCGGCTCGCCTGCGCGGCGCTGCTGGCGGCCTACTACGTCAACGCCGGCGCGTGGCTCTCGTATTCGACGCTCGCTGAGCAGCGGCGCTTTGCCGGGGGCGACGAGCGTTCGCTGCGCTTCGTCCCCGGCCTGGCCGAGGGCGCCGAGACGATCGTCGTCTATCTGCTCTTCTGTCTTCTGCCCGCCCATGCAGCCGCGATCGCCTGGGCGTTTCCGGCCCTGGTTGCGCTCTCCGCGGCGCAACGCGTCCTGCTGGCCGCGCGGACGCTTTAGGGGCCTGTCCAAAAAGTGCAGCACCGCCGGCTGGTGACCCAGACACGGCGCGAGGCCGCGTCCTCGCTTGGTCGCCCATCCCCTGCAGCACTGCACTTTTTGGACAGGCCCTTAGCGATCCCACGCTTCGGCGAGCGCGGGCTCGCCGGTCGCCTCGCTCAGTCGCCACAGGTATTCCTCGGGGAGCTCCACGCCCACCTCCATCCCAACTGAGGGTGCCTCGTCCGAAGGGACGTGTGCCTCGAGTACGAGTTGGTTGCAGTGAAGCTTCAGCCTGACGTGGCTGCCCAGGTAGGCCGCCTCGCGGACCTCCGCTCGCAGTGATCCCTGCTCGCGAATCCGGATGCGTTCGGGCCGGATCACGAACGCCGCTTCGCCGTCGGCGCCTTCGACGGGGAGCGCCAGGTCGCCGACCTGTAGCAGGCCGGCGATCACGTGCCCGCGCAGCAGGTTCGGGGTACCGAAGAATCGCGCCACGGCTGGGCTGGCCGGTCGCTCGAACAGGGTTTCTGGCTCGTCGTGTTGGATGATTCGCCCCTCCAACATCAGCGCGACCCGTTGGCCGAGTTCGGCCGCCTCGGCGCGGTCGTGGGTGACAAGGATGGTGGTGAGCGCACGCTGCTCTTGGATCTTGACGATCAGGCGTCGCAGGCCTTCGCGCCGGTTCGGGTCGACAGCGGCGAGCGGCTCGTCGAGAAGCAGCAGATCGGGTCCGCTGCAGAGCGCTCGGGCGAGCGCGACCCGCTGCTGTTCCCCGGTCGAGAGGCCCTGGACGCAGCGGCCCGCGAGCGCGGCCAGTCCCACTTCGTTCAGGAGCTCTGCCGCCCGCGCGCGCCGCTCACCCCGTCGGCCGCCGGCAGCCCGCAACCCGAAGGCGACGTTGTCGATTACGTCGAAGTTCGGCAGCAGCCGCGGCTCCTGGAAAACAAAGGCGACGCGCCGTTTATGGGGCGGCACGCCGTTCAGGTGATGACCGCCGAGGTCGAGCCGGCCACCCTCGATCGGCTCGAGTCCGGCGATTGCCCGCAGCAGCGTCGTCTTGCCGGCGCCGGACGGCCCCACGAGGGCGGTCCGGCTGCCTGACGGCACCTCGAGTGAGACGCGCCGGAGGATCACCGAGCCGCCGCGGGCGACGGTCAGATCGCGACAGCGAAGGGCGGCTATCGCAGCACCTCGCGTTCCCACTGCTGCTCGATCGCGGGGACGTCGGCGGCCCGAAGCTCGGCCAGTTTCTTGCCGAAGCTCTGAAGCAGATATGGGCTTCTCCTCGCGGCAGCGAACAGTCGCCGCTGCTTTCTTGTCAGCCGGCCGAGGTCGAGCACGGTCGGGATGCCGAGCCCGGCCGGATCGGCCTTGATCGCCTGCAGCCGCGGATCGAGGAGGAGGTTCGCGACGACGAGTGCACCGGCCCGGTGCGCAGCGTCCGCCGGGATCGTCACGTACGAGTCGTTCACGAGCGCGCCACCGCCGATCAGGAACGGCCTGGCCGTCCGCGGGAACTGCCCTTTACGTGCTCCTGAGGCGACAAAGCTCGGGTCGTAGCTCATCGCGATGTCAACCTGGTCGTTTCCGAACAGCTGGTCAAGCTCCGCCTCCGACTGTGGGAAGCTGGTGCCGCCGCGGTACTGGTGGGGCTTCAGCTCTTTGAGATAGGCCATCGCCTTTTTGCGCGAGCCGAGCCGCTGGACAGCCTGGCGGACGAACGCTGAGCCGGTAAAGTCGGGCGGCGCCGGATAGGTGAACCTGCCCGGGTGCGCTTTCGCCCAGGCCAGCAGCGCGGCGAAGCTCCGTGGCGGTTGCTTGATCTGGGCCGAGTCGTAGGCGAAGACGAAGGCGGCGGCGCTCCAGGGCACTTCTTGCCCATCGATCGGCACCTGCAGATCGCGGGCAACCTGCGGGTCGCGGAAGTTGACGTAGCGCGCGTTCGGCAGGCTGGTCGCCCAGTGTTTCAGCCAGAGCCCGGCCTGTTTGCCGGCGGCGAAGTTCTCGCCGTTGATCCAGATCAGATCGACCGCGCCGCCGGAGGTCTTGCCGGCCTTGCGCTCCGCGAGCACGCGCTGCACCGCATCGGCTGTGTTGCTGATCGGAACCCGGACGAGCTTGACGCCGAGCCTGGCTGCGGCCGGCTTGACGACTGTGTCGACGTAGGCGTTCACACGGTCATCGCCGCCGTACATCCACCAGCGCACCGTCTGTCCCCTCGCCCCGGCCAGAATCGACGACCAGCCGGCCGCGGGCGCCGCGCCGCGATGGCCCCCGGTCGCCGTCGCAACCGTGGTTGCAGCCATGGTCAGAGCAAGGCCGAACGCCAAGGCCAACAGCAAGCCACGCGAGGTCGGCCTCATCGTGCACTCCCACCGACGAGCGGCAGCCGTCGGCGCAGCTCGATGTTCTCGAGCGGATCGAGAGCGGAGTGCTGGGCGCAGGCGGGGACAAGCTCGTCCGACTCGGGGTGGGCCATCGCGTACGAGCAAGCCTGCAGCCGCTCCTGCGTCGCGCGGATCCGCGGGTCGTCGGAGAGCTCGCCCCGGCGCAGCAGTTCCCATGCCGGCTTGACGTCAGCGGCGTCCATAAACGAGTGCATGACGAAGGTCAACGGGCGGACGCGGCCGCGCAGCAGGTTACGAAGCCCCACGCGGCGCAGCAGCCGCACCGCCCAGCGACTTGCGAGCGGAACGACGCCTGGCTGCCGGGCAGCAGCACGCGCGAGGCGGATCGTGAGCAGGGCGCGCGGCGCGCCGAAATCCATGCCGGCGAAAGCAGTGAAGAGTCTGTCGCGTACCTCGAGATCGGCCGCAACGAGATCATCGACGACCGGCACCCAGCGCTCGCCGACCAGGAGCCCCCAGACGGTGCGGTTGCAGCGCTCGTCGCCCACCTGAATCGCCTTGTAGGGAAGCCGCGCGCCGGCGCCGCGCTCGATCTCGGCCCAGACCGAGTCGGAGGTCACCGCGCGATAGCCTTCCCGCCAGCGCCGCTCGTCACCGACGTAGGCGGCGGGCTGAAACGAGAACATCCGAAAGCCCATCCGTCGACAGGATCGGATCACCTCCGCGACCTCACCGAGGTTCTGCGGGGTGACGGTCATGTTGTGGGCGAGGTAGTGCCTGACTCCGTGCTCGCGCTGCAAGCGCTGGAACATCTCGCAGAAGCGCTGCCGGTACGGGTGCAAATCACGCTCACTCCGCGGCCGCTTGATCCCGCGGCGGCCGATCATCAGCGAGTCGAAATGCCCGGCGAACGAAAGCAGGCCGAAGCGCGGCATGCCGTCGGGCGCGAGCGCAAGCTGCTCGAGGTAGTCGTAATCGAAGTCCCCGTGGGTCATGCTCATCGGCAGCCGCCCATGCCGGCGCATCAACTTCAGGGCCTCCGCGTGGACCTCGGGGGTCAGCAGCGTGACCTCGCCGCCGATTAGCTGCGCGTGGGCGCGCGGGCCGCGCCGCGAGCGCAGATACGCCATCTGCCGGTCGACCTCGACGAGGGTGTGGGTGCCGTCGATGCGCACCTTGTTCGCGTCCTCGGAGTGGTAGCAGGGCGTACAGGCCAGGTTGCAGCGGGGAAAGACGCCATGGGTTCCCTCGCAGCCGACGCTGTGCCTGCCGACGGTCTGAGACCGCGTCTTGACCTGCGCAGGCAGCTCGGCCCAGCGCCGATCGAGTGCCGTCCGCACCTCGGGATCCACCGGTCGTGTCCACCGCTCCAAGGTGCGCAGCCGCTCGAGGTTGGCGGAAACCAGGTTCACGACGTCTCAGATGCGGCCCGGGACGCTAATGATCCAACTCGAGGTCTCGACACGCTCGGGTATTACCCACAGGCCCGGGAAGAACACGACTCGTCGAACACCGCGCGGCGTGACGAGGCTAGTCGCGTGGTGCCAGCACCCGGCCGACGGGCGAGATCTGCGACTCGGCCTGCTGCACGGCGAGGCTCATCGTGGGGTAGGCGTGGATCGTCTGTGCGAGCCGGCCGGCGAAGCAGCGCGTCCGGATCGCGAGCGCGCACTCGTGGATCAGCTCGCCGGCGCGCGGGCCGACGATTTGCGCGCCGACGAGCACGCCGCCGCCCGTGCGGCCGAGCAACGGGCGGGCCGCGGTCACGAGCTTCACGAACCCGGCGGGGCGCTCCAGGATGCGCGCCCGGTCAACCTGGCGCATCGGAAAGACGTGAGCCTCGACGCGTTTGTGTCGCTCGCGTGCCTGCGACTCGGTCAGGCCGATGTGTGCAATCTCCGGGTCGGTAAACGTGACCCAAGGGATGACGCGTTCGTCGAGCCGGGCGCGCTTGCCGGCTGCGTTGGTGCCGGCGACGCGGCCCTCGTGAGAGGCGACGTGCGTGAACTGGTAGCCGCCGGTCACATCGCCGGCCGCGTAGACGTGCGGCAGGCTTGTGCGGCAGCGCCGGTCGATCTTGACGTAGCCGCGTTCGAGCTCCAGCTCGAGGCCGAGCGAGTCGACCGACCCCTTGCGGCCGGCGGCGACGAGGAGGTCGTCGCAGACGACCTCGCCCTCGTCGACCCGCAGTACGATCTCGCCGCCGCGCTCCTCGGCCGCGCTCACTTGTGCGCCGAGCCGCAGATCGATCTGCTCGCCCCTTAGCGTCTGCGCAATCACCTCGCCGGCTTCTGGCTCGTCCTTGGGGAGCAGCCGATCGGCGAGCTCGAGCACCGTCACTTCGCTGCCGAGCCGGCGGAACGCCTGTGCGAGCTCGAGTCCGATCGCGCCGCCACCGAGGACCGCCAGGCGGGGCGGGAGGCGTTGCAGGTCGAAGAAGGTTTTGTTGGTCAGGAAACGAACCGCCTCCAGCCCTTGGAGCGGCGGCAGCGCCGGCAGGCTGCCGGTTGCGACGACGAACCGGCGTGCTGAGAGCGTGCGCGAGTCGTCCAGCTCGAGCGTGTGTGCATCGGCGAAGTGCGCTCGTGCGTGGATCACGTCGATCCCTGCGCTCGTGAAGCGCTCGTCCTGTTCGTCGCGGGCGATCTGCTCGACGATTCGCGCCCGGTGGCGCATCACAGCGGCAAAGTCGAAGGCAGGCGCGGCCTTGAGTATCCCTTCCCGCGCTGCCTGCTGGAGCTCGTGCGCGACCTGCGCGGTCTCGATCAGCGCCTTCGAAGGCACGCAGCCGTAGAAGGTGCAGTCGCCGCCGATGCGCGACTCCTGCTCGATGAGCGCCACCGACGCGCCGAAGTGGCGTGCCGTTAGCGCGGCGGTGAGGCCGGCGGTGCCGCCGCCGAGCACGATCACGTCGTAGTCCATCGGACAGTCTTAGATGCTCGCGCCCGACAAAGCGATCCAAGCGGTGCCCGGCCCCCTTGGTGAATCTCCGCGCGCGCCGCGTCATCTAAGAGATGGCGGAATCAAATTTCGACTCGAGAAGGGTGGCTGCGGGATGCCGAGAGCGATCTGGAACGGTGATCTGTCCGTGGAAGGGCGTTGCGAGCTCTACACCCTGCAAGTGGATGGCGACGAAAACCTCGACGCGGCCTGGTACTACCCGCGGCCGAAACGCGCAGCGGAGAAGGTCCAGGGCCGGGTCGCCTTCTGGCGCGGCGTGAAGATCGTCCCGACCGAGGACGAGCGGCCAGTACAGAAGGACAGCGGCTTTCTGGCGCGGTTGCTACGGCTGGCGTAATAGGTTTCAGCGGGTGGCCGGCTACAACTACGAACGCTTCGACGCCTACGTCGAGAGCGGCGGGGACGAGCGCGAGTTCGGAGCGTTCCCGAACATGCTGCACGCCGGCGAGCGTGCGCCCGAGGGCGAGCTGACGTTGCTCAACGGCGAGCCCGTGCGCCTGTCGGAGCTGTGGAGGCAGAACGGCGTGGTGCTCGAGTTCGGCTCCTTCACCTGACCGTACTGCGCCGCAGAGGGTCCTCTGCTCGACCAGCTCGCACCGCAACACCCCGAGTACGGCTGGTATTTCATTTACACGCGCGAGGCCCACCCGGGCGAGCACCTCCCAGCGCACGAACGCTTCGAGGACAAGCTCGCGGCGGCGCGGCGGCTGCGCGACGAGCTGGGCATCACACGGGCGATCCTCGTCGACGACCTAGCCGGCACCGTGCACACCGCGTACGGCCTGATGCCGAACATGTCCTGGGTGCTCGGACGCGGCGGCACGATCCTCTACAAGGCGATGTGGACCTCCGCCGCCCGGATCGGCGACTACCTCAAGCGACGGTCGGCGCAGCCGTCCGGCCTCGCCTACGCGCCCTTCCATACCGAGCAGCTCGAGCTGCGACGCCGCGACGCCGTTGCGTTCCAGCGCGGACTGGAACGCAACGGGCCGCGGGCGATCAGCGAGTTCGCGCGAGCGGAGCAGATCTGGGCCGAGCGGGCGCGCGACAGCCGCCGTCGCTGACGTCAGCCTCGTACACCTCGAGCAGCCTCAGCCAGACCTCGCTGCGCGTCGGAAAAGTCGGCACCGCGTGCCAAAGCTCATCGATCGTGACCTCGCCGACGACCGCGATCGTCGGCGCATGCACGAATTCCGCCCGTGGGGTGCGTAAATCCGTCCGTCACGCTGCTTTGGCGTATTGTGGATGAGCCCGCCGAGTCGGTCGCGTCGTTGGATCTGGTCGGTGGGGCCTGAGTTGACGACGCATAGGCTCCGCCGGGAGGGTGGAGTCAGCGCCAGTGCGCGATGCGGCCGGTGGGTGTTGGAGTGCTCGACGTAAACGCGCAGGACGTGTTCAAGCTGTCTGCGGCTTGCGATCAGGAGCCAGTCGAGGCAGTCGCGGCGGATGGTGCCGACCCAGCGCTCGGCGAACGCGTTCGCGTTCGGCGCCCGGAAGGGGGGTGCGGATGATCTCGACGCCTTCGCTCTTGAAGACGTCGTCGAAGGCGCGGCTGAACTTGCTGTCGTGGTCGTGGATCAGGAACCGAATCGGCGTCGGACGTTCTGTGAGTGACCAGGCGAGCTGGCGGGCCTGCTGGGTTGTCCAACGCCCATCCCGGGTTGGCGCTGCAGCCGGCGAGGTGGACGCGTCGGCTGGCGAGTTCGAGGAAGAAGAGCACGTAGAGGCGTCCGAGCCAGAGCGTCTCGACGGTGAAGAAGTCGCAGGCGATGATCGAGTCGGCGTGGGCGTGCAGGAACTCGCGCCAGCCGAGCTGGGCGCGAGCGCCCGCCGAAGACACGCCGCCCTCCCGAAGGATCTTGGCGACCGTCGTCGCCGAGACTCGCTGACCGACACCTGCGAGCTCACCGACGATCCACTGGTAGCCCCAGCGTGGGTTCTCGCGCGCGAGTCGCAGCACGAGCTCACGGATCTCTGCCGAGACTGCGGGCCGGCCCGGTCGCGGTCTGGCACACGTCCACCGTCTCCGTACAAGCTGGCGGTGCCAACCCAGCAGTGTGTCCGGCTGAACGAAGAACGACGGCCGGCTCGTCCTGCCGAGAAGCCGGCTGGCCGTGGCAAGAAACACCCGGTCAGACTCGTCCAGCCGCGGCACGTAGCAACGTGAGGATGTTCGCGACGCCGAGACCGGCCGGCCGGCGCCCGTCGACGCGCTCGAGCATGCCCAGGTGCCAGTCGGCCATGAGGAGTACGAGCATCCACCAACCAGCGGCGACCGCGGCGAGCATCGGCCATCCCGATCCCGCGACGACGGCCCAGGCCGCGATCCCGACCGCACCGAGTGCGACAACCTGGCGGTGCGCACGCGTTTGCTCGGTCCGGGTTTGCCGTGCCCGAGCGAACGAGGCACTGAAGAACCTGATCCAGGCGGCCGGCTTGCAGCGGGCGCACCTGAGCTCGTTGAGGAGCTCTTCCACCCAGCGCTCGCCTTCGGTCCTGGGCAAGTCGACGTCGCGGCCGATGCCTTCGATCGTTGCACCCACATCTCTTT
>JACDEU010000097.1 GCA_013816245.1 Actinomycetota bacterium
ACTGCGATGGTGCTCGCACGCGTCGTTCGTGCGGAACGGTTCGCCCAGCTTCGCCTCGACGCGCCCGTCGTCGCCGCGCGCGGTGATCGCGTGGTGCTGCGTGCAGGCACGACCGTCGGTGGCGGACGGATCCTCGACCCTGCTCCGCCGCGTCATGCGGACCTCGAGCGCTTCGAGCGGAGCGCCCGCGGTGAAGTGCTCGTCCACGCGCCGGCGCAGGCGGCGGACGGAACCTGGCGCTACTCCGACGAATGGTTGGCCGAGCTACGGGAGGACCTGGAGCGGCGACTGGGCGAGGCGGATCCACTCGACCCGGGCGTTCCGGCACCAACGGACGCATGGGCACCGGAGGTCATTGCACGGCTAGGGCTCGAGCGCCGCGGCGCCAAGCTCTACCGGCCCGGCGCCGAGGGAGCGCTCGGTGAGCGCGAGCAGGAGGCGATGGAGCTCGAGGCGCGGCTCGGTCTCGATCCGGTGAAGGTCGAGAGCCCCGAGCTCGCGCGCTTCCTCGAAGAACGCGGCCGGCTCGTACGCGTCGGCGACGGGTACGCGATCTCACCTGGCGCGTACGCGCAGGCCCGCGTTTTGCTGGTCGGCGAGCTGGAGGCCGCAGAACGAATCACGCTGGCGCGCTTCCGTGACCTGCTCGGCGCATCGCGGAAGACGTCGCAGCTGCTGCTCGAGCGCTTCGATGCCGACGGCGTGACACGCCGCGTCGGCGCCGACCGGGTGCTACGCGCTTCAGTTCGGGGCTGACGAGCCTCTCTCCGCGAGAAATCTGTCCTCGGCGTCGTAGTCGAACTGGAGGTAGTTCGCGCCACGCGTGAGGACCTCACGCCAGTCGCGGTCGCGTGTTGCGGAGATCAGCCACTCGACCTGTCGAGGTAGGGCGTCCGCCCAGCTCACCGCCGGCCGATAGCCGAGCTCTGCTTCGGCCTTGGCCATGTCGACGAGCAGCGGCTTCGGAGTCGACCACGGCGTCTGGCCCAACTCTCCGCGGGGCGCCGGCTCCGGAAGCAGCACCTCGTCGAAGCTGTGACCCGCAGCCGCGGCGATCGCACGGGCGATCTCGAGCACTGTCGGCGGGTCGGGATCGCCGCAGTTGTAGACGCCGGTCCGCGGCTGCGCTGCGAGCAAGCGGACGAGCTCCCCGATGTTTTCCGACGCCGTCGTGTGGAAGTGTCCCGAGCCGTTGTTGGTGAGGATGATGTGCGGCCTACCGTCGCCTGCACGCTTCACGAAGTGCCACTCGCGCCCCATCCGGTCACCTCGGCCGTAGATCGCGCACGGGCGCACGATCGCAGCCGCGACTTCTCCGCTGTCGAGCAGGATCCGCTCGAGCGCGACCTTCTTCGTCGAGTACGTCGCGTCACCTGGCTCAACGGTCTTCTGCGTCTCCGGAATCGGAACCGGCAGCTCGGGATAGTCGTCGACGCCCTCTGCCTCGTCGAGCGTCCGTCCCCGATCGTCGGCGTATACCGATGCGCTCGAGATCGCGATCAGCGCGCCGGTGTCGAGCTCGAGCAGCTGTTTCGCGTGCGCGACCTCGTACGGAATCACGTCGATCACGAGATCGAAGCCGTTCGCAACGGACAACGCGCCGTCGTGGTCGCGGTCGAGCGCGACGTACTCGAACCCGTCGGGCGCCGAGCGCTCGCTCTTGCCGGCGAGCGTCACGTCCCAACTGTCCACTGCGAGTGACTTCGCGATCGCGAAACCGACGTTGCCGGTGCCGCCGAGGATGAAGGCGCGCTGTGCCATCGCTAGACGAGCGTGACGGGATCGCCGATCACGATCTCGCCGTCGCTGAGGATGTCCGCGTTCAGACCGCAGCGGTGGAGGAAGGCTTTGATCACGCCGGGCTGGGTCATCCCTTCGAGAGTCGTGCACGGCTCGCAGAGCTCGACGCCTTCGCACTCGACGCTGCCGATACGGAAGCGCTTGCCCACGAGCTCGTTCACGTCGATGCCGCGGATGAGGACGTTCCTGCGCGTCGCAGCCGGCTCGACCGAGACCGCGCCCTCGCTCGCCACTGCCTCGACCGCTTCTGCGGCGATGAGTGTCACCGCGGCTCCGGGAGGCGCGGTGCCTTCCTCGAAGAAGTACCGGTTCCCCTCGAGCCCGCTGCCGGCACGCGCGTGGACCTTGTCCACCGGAGTCGGCAGCTCCCCGTGCTCGGAGCTCAGAAAGATCGCTTCGACCCGTCCGCCCATGGACGAGACCTTAGCGGCCGTGCCCACCGCCTCCCGGCGTCTCGATCGTGAGAACGTCGCCCGCGCCGAGCGTGCGCGTGGCCTTCGCAGGCAATGGTTCTCCGTTCAGGGCATTGCGTCCCGGGGCCCCCGGCTTGCCCCCTCGCTCGCCCTGCGGCCGCTGCGTGCGGCGTTCGCTGATGATCGAGAGCCGGCAGTCTTCCAGCACGCGTAGCTCGCGTACGACTCCGTCGCCGCCGCGGTGCTTCCCCGCGCCGCCCGACCCGAGCCGCAACCCGTAGCGCTCGACGCGCAGCGGGTACTGGAGCTCGAGCGCCTCGACCGGTGTCGACAGCGTGTTCGACATGGCGACGTGCACGCCGCTCGGCCCGTCGGCATCCGGGCAAGCACCCTGGCCCCCGCCGATCGTCTCGTAGTACGTGAAGCTCTCGTTGCCGAGCGTGACGTTGTTCATCGTGCCCTGTCCCTGCGCCGGAACGTCGATCGCCTCGCCGAACGCGCGCATGACGACGTCGACGATGCGCGACGAGGTCTCGACGTTGCCCGCGGCGACCGCTGCCGGGGGCCGCGCGTTGACGAGACACCCTTTTGGCGCTGTGACGGTGACTGGCGCAAAGGCACCGCCCGACGCAGGCAGGTCGGGGTCGACGACGACACGCACGACGTAGAAGCACGCAGACCGCGCGACCGACAACGGACAGTTGAGGTTGCCCTCGTGCTGCGGGGTGGTGCCGGTGAAGTCGATCTCGACGGCGTCGCCGGCGATCGTCACGGCCGCGCGGAGCTCGAGGTCGCCTTCGAGTGCCTCGAGCACGTCACTCGCCTCGTAGCGTCCATCCCGAAGCCGGGCGATTCCGGCGCGCATGCTGCGTTCGGAGTACGCATAGAGCTCGTCCATGGCAGCGAAGACGCGTTCGCGCCCGCGCCGCTCGCACAACTCCGCGACGCGCTGCTCCGCGAGCCTGTGGGCGGCGAGCTGGGCGCGCAGGTCGCCGCGGCGCTCTTCCGGATTTCGCATCTGCCCCACGAGCGCCGTCATGACCTCGTCGTCGAGCCGTGTGGGCGGGATCACCACGCCCTCCTCGGCCAATGTCCGTGAATCCGCGGGCATCGAGCCCGGCTCGCGCCCGCCGACGTCGGCGTGGTGCGCTCGGGTAACCGAGAAGCCGACTTCCGTGCGGGAGACGAGCGTGATGTCGGGGAGGTGAGTCCCGCCCGCGTAGGGATCGTTGAGCGCCCACACGTCCCCGGGCTCGGGATCGTGCTTCCTGACCGCAGCGACGGCATCAGGCATTGCGCCGAGGTGAACGGGGATGTGCTCGGCCTGGGCGATCATGCGACCGCGCTCGTCGAAGAGCGCAGTCGAGCAGTCGCGGCGTTCCTTGATGTTGGCGGAGAACGCGGAGCGGACGAGCACCGCACCCATTTCCTCCGCAACTGCGCGCAGCAGGCTGCCGATGATCTGGAGCTCGATCGTCACGGTTTCGTCAGCCGCAGCATGCGACCATCCCTAGCCCCCACCCACCCAGGGGCGAGCCAGCAGGTTGAGCCGGGCAGGGTGACGAGCGAGGGGCCCGCGACTCCGGTCTCTTCGGTCCTCGGCAGGTCGACGTCGGGGCCCGGCTTGATGTCCGCCGTTCGAACCGCGACGAGCTCGATCTCCCGGTCGCGTTCGGCGAAGCCGTACTGCTCCTCGTGCGTACGGTGGAACGCTCCCGCAAGGTCGTCCTGCAGAGCCAGCGTCAGCTCGAACGACTGCCCTGCGTAGCGCAAATCCGCTTCCCCGGCTCGCGGCAGCTCGCCGGCCTCGGCGAGCGGGACGAGGTACGAGCGCACCGCGTCTCGGCGTTCCTCCGACGCAACGAGCCCGAGCGCCGAGAGGACGCCGGCGACCTCAGGAACGAGCACCGTCGTGATTCCCAGCTCGTCCGCGAGCTCGCAGGCGTGCAGCGGTCCCGCCCCGCCGTAAGCCACGAGCGCAAACGCAGCGGGATCGTGGCCACGCTCGACCGAGACGACACGCAGTGCCCGCAGCATCTCTGCATTCACGACGTCGATGACCGCCTCCGGGTCGATCTCGCCGAGAGCACGCTCGGCGGCAGCGCGGTCAAGCTCGACACCGCCTGCAAGCGTGCCCGGCAGACGGCCGAGCAGGAGGTTTGCGTCCGTCACCGTGGGCTCCGTCCCGCCGCGTCCGTAACAAGCCGGCCCCGGGTTTGCCCCGGCGCTTTGCGGCCCGACCCGAAGCGCACCACCCGCGTCGCGCCAGACGATCGAACCCCCGCCCGCGCCGACCGTGTGGATGTCCACGGTCGGCAGCCGGATCGGCACGCCGGCGATCGTGCGCTCGCTCGCCCGTTCCGCGCGACCTCCGGCAATCAAGCAGACGTCCGTCGACGTCCCGCCCATGTCGAACGCGATCGCGTTGTCGATCCCCGCGAGCGCGGCGAGCCGTGCGGCGCCGACGACGCCCGCGGCCGGGCCGGAGACGAGAATCGTCGCCGGATGCTCCGCTGCCTCAGCCGGTGTCGCGACGCCACCCGAGGAACGCATGACGAGCGGCGCAGGCAAGCCCGCGGACTGAGCGGCTGCGCTCAGTGCGCGAAGGTAGCGCGAGACGACAGGACCGAGGTAGGCGTCGGCGGCGGTCGTCGAGGCGCGCTCGTACTCACGAAACTCGGGTGCCACCTCGTGCGAGGCGACGACGTGCGCGTGCGGCAACCTACGTCTTAGCTCGTCGGCGACAGCCTGCTCGTGCGTTGCATCGCGGTAGGCATGCAGAAGACAGATCGCAACGGCTTCGGCATCGATCTCCGGCAGTGTGTCGAGGTCGAGAGGCTCGAGCTCACCGGCCGGGCCCATGCGCCCGCGCACGCCGTACGAACGGTCGAGGGGAACCAGCGGCTGCGGCCAGTCTGCACACGGTCGGTAGAGGTGCGCCCGCGTCTGCCGGCGGAGGTGCAGGAGGTGCTCGAAGCCGACGTTCGTGACAAACGCCGTCCTCGCACCTTTCCGCTCGAGCAGCGCATTCGTCGCGACGGTGGTGCCATGTGCGAAGCGTTCGACGAAGCCCACTCCTGCAGCCCGGGCAGCAGCGATCACCGACTCCTCCTGCCGCGGTGAGGTCAGCACCTTCGCGGTGGTGACCCGGCCGCCGTCGAGGACGACTGCGTCCGTGAACGTCCCGCCTACGTCGACACCGAGAACCGCCATTCAGGAAGACTGACAGCGTGGCAATCCGAGGGCTCCTGTTCGACTTCGACGGCCTGCTCGTCGACACCGAGACGCCCTCCCGGCTCGTCTGGGAGGAGCTCTACCGCGAGCACGGCCACGAGCTACCGCAGGACCAGTGGGCAACGCTCGTCGGCACGATCGGCGCACCGTTCGATCCGTTCGACCACCTGGAGGAGCTCGTCGGGCGGCGACTCGA
>JACDEU010000048.1 GCA_013816245.1 Actinomycetota bacterium
CGTGCCCGACGAGCTCGAGCCGTGCCTCGGGGACGCGGTCGAGTACCCGTGGGAAGATCGTCCCCGCCAGCCAGACCGCGGCGTCGACGTTCGGCGGGTGCGCAAAGCCTCCGACGAAGAGGATCGTCGGCGGGTCGGATCCCTGCGGATCGAGCGGCCGCGCGGGGATGTCGATAGCGAGGGGGATCCTCACCAGTGTTGCCTTTCCCGCGGTCGGTCCGACCGCCGCCAGGGCCCGCTCGGCGAAGACGACGATCGCGTCGAAGCGCGGCCGCGTCGCGCGCTCGTAGCGCCGCCACGCGCTCACCTCGAGCGCCCGCGCGAGGCGCCGAGGCCCGGTCGTCGAATCCAGGACATCCTTCGCCCAAGCCGACCCCGGGTCGTAGTCCACGAGGACGCGTGGAGTGTTCTCTTGCGCAGGTAGGTCGACGTACTGCGCCATCGCCTGGAGGTGGATCTCGACGAGGTCGGGCCGCCATTCGTCGAGCAGACGCTCGAGCGCCTGCGCGTACTGGCGGCTGCGGCAGTCGGTCGCCCACGGCGGCAGGCCGCGCAGGAGCCCGACGCTCCAGGCGACGCGGCGCGAGAGCGGCGATCGCGTGGCCGGCGGAACGTCGTGCACGAGCGAGCAGCGGTCCGCGATCGCCGGATCGACGCGATCGTTCTGCGTCGTTCGCAACGCGAGCAGGGCGATCTCGTTGCGCTCCGCGAGCCGAAGTAGAAGCTGCGCTGTGGCCTTGCCGCCGTGCCGCGCGTCGAGGCGAGGTGTGAACGGCGTGCAGACGAGGACGCGCCGCCCGCCCGGCCTGGGGCCCGGCGCAGCCGAGGTCATACTGAGCCGCGTGGCGCCGGACGTCTCGCTCATCGTCGTCTCGCACAATACGCGCGGCCATCTCGAGCGTTGCCTCGGCGAGCTCGGAAGCGGGCACGAGGTGATCGTCGTCGACACCGGCTCGACCGACGGGTCGCAGGAGCTCGTCCGCGACGGCTTTCCGCACTCGCGCCTCCTCGTACTCGCCTGCAATCCCGGGTACGGCGGCGCGGTGAACGCAGGGATCCCGCTCGCGTCCGGTCAGCAGCTCCTCGTGATGAACGCCGACACGTGGCCGCTGCCGCACGCCGTGGAGCGACTCGTCGAATTCGCCGAGGGCGAGCCGTCGGTGGGCGTGGTCGGGCCACGGCTCCTCAACCCGGACTGGACGCTGCAGCCCTCGGTTCGCGGCTTCCCGACGCTCTGGCGCCTCGCGACCGAGTACCTGTTCCTCCGCCGACTCGCGCCGCGCAGCCGCGCGCTCAACGCGTTCTACGGCAGCGGCTTCGACCACGGCTCCCGCCGCGAGGCTGACTTCGTCGTCGGCGCGGTGATGCTCGTGCGCCGTCAGATGCTGGACGAGATCGGCGGCTTCGATGAGAGCTTCTTCATGTTCAACGAGGAGGTCGACCTCTGCTACCGCGCGAGAAAAGCGGGCTGGAGCGTCGTCTTCTGGCCCGGCGCGGAGTTCGTCCACGTCGGCGGCGCCTCCACCGCCGCGGTCTGGCCCCGCATGTACCGCGAGCAGCTGCGTTCGCACCTGCGCTTCCTGTCAAAACACCACGGCTTGCGGGAGGCGGAGCGGGCCCGCAAGCTGCTTGCCGCGGCGATGCGGTTGCGAGCCCTCGTCTTCGGAATCCTCGGCCGACATGAGCGGCGCGCGCTCTCGCTCGATGCCGCTGCCTGGTTGCGGTCGGGAGATGCGACTGCGCTGCTCGGGCCGCCTGCGTCACGTGAGATCTTGTAGACGCGGGTCGGCGTCCCTATCGTGCAGCAAGGGATGGCGTCGTTCAGCTGAGCAGTCGAACGGGGAATCGGTGAGCGACGTGACGGTCGGGGTCCGTCCAGACGCAGCGCCTGGGCGGCTGGCTTGGGCTCGGACCGCGGTTGTCCTTGTGGCGGGAATCGTCTGTGTGGCGGTTGTGCTCCACGTCGTCTGGCTCGTGCGCTTTCGCCGTGGCTACGTCACCGAGTGGGACGAGTCGGGCTATCTGCAGTTCGCCTTGAGCAACTTCGATGACCTCCACGATCACGGGCTTTCGGCCTTCGCGAGAACCGTGGGGTCGCGAGGGACATTCGGGCCGCTGCTTCCCTTCGTAACCTCGCTCGCCTACCCGATCGTCGGCCGCGGCATCTTCGGCAGCTTGCTCGTTCTGCCTCTGTTCTTCGCAGGTCTGGTCGGCGCTTCCTTCGGCTTAGCTCGTCGGCTGGTCTCCGACTCGTGGGCGGTAGTTGCCGCACTGGCCGTGGCGGCGATTCCGGCTGTTACGGACTACACACGACTCTTTCACTTCGCCCTCCCGGCGACGGCGTGTATGACAGCCGCTTTATGGGCTCTCGTGCGGTCGGAAGGATTCCGGCGCCCTGGCTGGGCCGCCGCTTTCGGGCTGTTCGTAGCGCTCACATTGCTATCGAGGACGATGACGGTTGCGTACATCCCGGGTTTCGCGCTTGCCGCGGGGACGGCGTTCCTGGTGGGGGCACCAGAGCTCCGCGTCCGGCTCCGCAACCTCGCGATTGCAGTAGGCACAACCGGGCTGATCGCCGGACCGTGGTACATCCGAAACGCCAGGAGCGTCTACGACCTCCTGCTGCACTCGGGCTACGGCGAGGGCGCAACGCCATTCGGACGCCGCTATCACGTCGCCTCTTGGGGCTACTGGACAAAGGAGCTCCGCCTAGACCTCTCCTACATGTGGCTTCCGCTCGCGGCCGCTCTTGTCGTTTGCTTCGTTGTCGCGTTGGCGTATCTCGTCGCGCGCCGCCCGCAGCTGATTCGCACCGGCCGTCCGCGGAGCCCCCGCGCAGCTGCTGTCTTGGCGCTCGTACTCGTCGTCCTCGAGGGTTACCTCGTCTTGACGTCTTCGCGCAACGAGGGCACCGGGTTCGCGCTTCCGTGGGTTCCGGCGCTCGTCATTCTCGGCGTGACCGCCGCGGCGAGCATTCCCGCTCGAACCGTCCGAGTAGCTCTGGCAGGCGTGCTCGTCGTCGTTAGCCTCGGTGCGGTCTTGTCGAAGAGCGGTTGGGTCGAACCGTTGGCGAAGGCCCGAACGGTCGCCGTCCCGGGCCTCGGCCGCGTCAGCCTCACGGACGGACGCGGGATCATCCAGACTGAGGTCGCCGGCGACGGCTACGACATCGGCCGAGTGACGGAGCCGCTTCCCGCAATGCATCGCAGCTGGCTTCCGCTCGCTCGCGAAGTCGTCGGCTGGTCGTTGCGCCACGCGGAACAGCGAGGTCAGACACTCCATCTGACGCTTGGTCTCGACGACCGGATCTTCGCGAACTCGCGTCTCATCCTCGCGGCACAGCTCTGGTTCCACCGATTCCTGCCCGTCGACTACTTGCGCCCCTATCCGGACGGCGACAAGATCGCCGCGTATCGCCGTCAACTGCTCTCGCCGCAGCCTGTGAACGCGCTCGTCACCGGCGAACCGCCGACGGTTGCATCGATCACGCGCAAGAAGGTAGAGGCGGCGGCGCGCTCACTCGGATTCATCCGACTGAAGTCATTCACGATGCCCGATGGAAGGACGATCTGGATCTGGTGGCGGGAACGGGGGCAGAGCTCATGATCAGAGTGGTAGCCGGCGGAGACTGATGCTCTCGATCGAGCGCTCATGAGTTCAGCAACCCGCGAGCACGGCTACATGCCGCAGCTCGACGCACTCCGCTTCTTTGCCGTGATGGGCGTCATCGTCGTCCATAACTGGCAGCCGTCTCCCCATACGTTGATCGTGGGTCAAGTGGACTGGGGAGAGCTGGGCGTCAGGCTCTTCTTCGTCCTCAGCGGTTTTCTCATCACCGGCATCTTGATCGGCGGCCGTGAGCTCGGGGAGCGGGCACCAGCACGGCGGCGGCTCTTCTTCATCCGGCAGTTCTACATCCGGCGATTTCTGAGGATCTTCCCGATCTATTACGCCGTGCTCATCGCGCTCGTCTTGGCAGGGGTAGGGGGGATACGACAGATCTGGCCGTGGTTGTTCAGCTACACCACGAACATCTATGTCTGGCACTACCTCGAGTTCCCGTATGCCGTGTCGCATTTTTGGACGTTGGCGGTCGAGGAGCAGTTCTACTTGGTCTGGCCGTTGGCAATGTTGTTCTTGCCGCGGAGATGGCTCGTCCCGTTCCTAGTGAGCTTGTGCTGTCTCGGTCCGGCCTGGAGGCTGTACGCCTCTTTCCATTACTCCCCGAATAATTGGAATACGGCCTTCACGTTTACGCTTGGCGTCGTCGACTTCCTTGCTATCGGTGCCGTTCTTGCGCTTGCCGCTCACGCCGATCGATCGAAGGAAAACCTGCAGCGCGTGCTCACGCTCGTGGTGTTGCCGATCGGCGCCGTCGTCTACGTGACCTTGTTCTGGGTCAACCGCTCGGTTGATCACCATGTCCCCCTCGCATTGGAGGACACGGGCGCTGCACTCGTTTTCTGCTGGCTCATCGGCTCGGCGAGTCGAGGATTTGCGGGGCCCTTTGGTCGTCTGCTCGAATGGCGGCCGATCGTTTACCTGGGGAAGATCAGTTACGGCATTTACATCTTCCACCTGCTCGTGCCGCTGGCGTTTGAAAGAGCAGCGGAGCACTTGGGAGTCGCATACGAGAACTCCGGGTTTCTCAACTTCATCACGACGTCGCTCGTCACCTTTGGCGTCGCGGCGCTCTCGTGGGAGGTATTCGAAAGCCCCATCAACGGGTTGAAGCGCCACTTCCGCTACGAGCGCGCTACGGACGTCCTCCCTCATGGCCCCGTGGTGACTCCGCCGACGCAGGCGATCTCCCCATGAGTACCCCATCGACTCGCGACGTGCCCGGCGGCTTCCGGCAGACAACCGAGTGTTGCCACTAGCCGTCGCCGCCGGAGCCCATCACAATCTGGCCATGGAGTCCGTCTACGAAGCCGGGAGCACGAGTTGGAGGTAGTCGCACGACGCACGGCAGACGCCGCGGCGTTCGCCCGTGCGGGGAGTGAGCAGCGGATCGCGGTAGCGCGCGCCGTGCTCGACTGTGCCCTCCTCGCCGCCGTCATTGGTATCTCGACGCTGCCCTACGTTCGCGGCCTCGGTTTCTACTACGACGACTATTCGGTTCTCGCCCAGCTCAACGGGGCCCACGACCAATCGCTCATAGGCCTCTACCACGCCGTCCGGCCTCTCAACGGCCAGCGACCGCTCCAGTCGCTCACTTTCGCCGCGCTCTACAGGCTCTTCGGGCTGAATCCGCTTGGCTACCACGTCGTCAACGCGTTCCTCTTCGTCGCCGTCGCGTGGTTCCTCTACCTCGTGCTGAGAGAGCTCCGCCTTCCCCGGCTCGTCTGCGTCGCCCTGCCGCTCGTGTACTCAATCCTTCCCCACTACGCAACCAACCGGTTCTGGCTCGACGCCTTCCAGATCACCGTGAGTAACGCCTTCTATCTCCTGAGCCTCTACGCTGGGCTGCGGGCCCTCCGTGCTCGACCGGCGGCGATCGCCGGCTGGCTCATCCTCGCAGCCGCCGCCGTGGCCGGCAGCGTGTTCGCATACGAGGTCGTCTTCCCCCTCTTCGCTCTCGAGATAGGTCTGCTCTGGTGGGCCGCGCGCCGGGCACCCCGCCCCGTGCCTGTTGCGCGTTGGCTCACGATAGGAGGACTGGCCTCCGCGATCGTCGTCGTCGGAGTCATCAAGGCGACGCTGGTCGCCGAGCACGGACAGAACGGCTACCAGGTCGGCTTCCAGGACGGTCTCGCGCACCACCTCGCCTATCTCGTCTCCGGGTCGATCAAGCTCAACGCCGGCAGCTACCTCCTCGCCGTTCCGTACGTTCTCTGGTGGATCATCCGCCACCGTCTCACTGCGGCCAACGCCGGCGCCGCAGGAGCTGCCGGGCTGCTCGCTTTTGGCTACGTGTGGTGGATCGGCCGGCGCGATCGCGAGGCTCTCATGGGCGCTCGTACCTGGCGCGACTGCGTGCGCGTGGGCCTCATCGCATTCGTGCTCGGCTACGCGATCTTTTTGACGAACCGGCAGGTGCTCTTTCGTAGCGCTGGGATCGACAATCGCGTGAACGCGGCCGCAGCCCTCGGCGTGGCCGCAATCCTGGTGGGGGCGATCGGCTGGATCGCGGGGCGTCTTACGGAGCCTCGGGGTATTGCTTTCTACTCGGCGAGCGTCGGCTGCATCGTCGCGACCGGCGTTCTCATCATCGCCACACTCGGTTCATTCTGGACGAGCGCGGCGAAGGAGCAGCACGCGATCGTGAGTAGTCTCCAGCGGACGGCGCCCTCGCTGCCGCTGTCGAGCACCGTCGTCCTCGACAGCGTCTGTCCCGAGATCGGGCCTGCCGTCGTCTTTGCCGACCAGTGGGATCTGCGCGGCGCTCTGGCTCTCGCTTACCACGACCCCTCGCTTGCAGCCGATGCGGCGACCGAAGATCTGCGCGCCGGATCGCGGCGGCTCGAGCTGGAGATGACGTTCCTCGGTGGCCGATCGACAAGAACGTACGCGTACGACCCGCATCTCTTCGTCTACGACTTCCCGCGCCGAACTCTGCACGTCCTGCGTGACCAGAGCGAGGCCGCCGGCTACGTCTCGTCGGAGCGCCCCTCGTTCAAGTGTCCTCCGCAGCGAAGCTTCGCCTGGGGCTTTGATCCTTCTCGCCGGTTGTCGCTTCCGTGACAGAGGTGCCGGACTACTCGATCGTCGTACCCGTCTACGACGAGCAGGAAGCGCTACCCGAGCTCTATGAGCGGCTCAGGTGGCTGCTCGAGCACCTTGACGGAGACGCCGAGGTCATCCTGGTCGACGACGGCAGTCGAGACGACAGCTACGCGCTGATGCTCGATCTGAACAGGCGCGACGCGCGGTTCAAGCTCCTCCAACTGTCGCGGAACTTTGGCCACCAAGTGGCGATCACAGCGGGCCTGGATGTTGCTGCGGGCCGGGCGGTGATCGTGATGGACGCTGACCTCCAGGATCCTCCAGAGACGGTACTGGCCATGGCCGAGCGTTGGCGCGAGGGCTTCGACGTCGTCTATGGCGTGCGCCGCGAGCGTCGCGGCGAGACCCGCTTCAAGCGGGCCACCGCCGCTGTCTTCTACCGGCTGCTTCAGCGTCTTGCGGACGTCGAGATACCCGCGGACGCGGGTGACTTCAGGCTGCTCGACCGGAAGGCGCTCGACGCGTACCTGGCCATGCGCGAGCACGATCGTTATGTGCGCGGAATGGTCAGCTGGGTCGGCTTCAACCAGATCGGCGTCGCATACAGCCGCGACGAGCGGCGAGCGGGCAGCACGAAATATCCATTCCGGAAGATGATCAAGTTTGCCGCCGACGGGATCGTCAGCTTCTCGAATGCGCCGCTTCGCCTTGCGCTCGGTCTCGGCTTCATCGTCTCGGCAAGCTCATTCGTCTACGGGTTCGTCGCGATTCTCCTCAAGGCCACGGGAGCGTTTACCGTCCCGGGGTGGACCTCAGTCATCCTCGTGACAAGCTTCCTCGGCGGCGTGCAACTCATCGTGCTCGGCGTCATCGGAGAATACGTGGGGAGAACCTACATCGAGACGAAGCGACGACCGCTCTACATCGTCAACCGCGAGGCGGGCCTCGCGGACAGGCTCACGTCGCCGGACCGCATTGTCGGCTGGCCACCGATCCACCGTACGGAGGCCGAAGCCGATGCGGAGGCGCCGAGCGATTGACGGCCTCTGTCCTCCGCGACCGGAAGCAGGCGGTTCATTAGCCGGGTCGCGGTTACTGAGTACGAGGCGATAGTCAGCGACGAAGCGTTCGTCCGCGACGTGGTTCAGCGAGCGGGGTTGAGCTCAGTGGGTCGGTCGGCGCCGGGAGGACGGGCTCGGGACCCGCGTCACTCGTCGTCCGTCGCCCGGACAGCTGCAGAGTTTCCCGTTTGATCCCAAGCCAGAACGCGAGCAGCAAAGCGAGCAGCGCCAGCGTGAACCGTTGCGCAAGTACCTCGTCCACTCGGTGGGGCAGTTGGTTCAATCCCCACCCCTGACGCAGGCCGATGCAGAAGACGCAAGCCGCTGTCAGCCAATGGCGGTGCGGAGACGAGCGGTCGAAGAGCGAGATCGCAAACGGCAACACGAAGATGCCGTAGTGCGAGAAGCTGAAGCTGGAGAGGAGGAAGCCGCCTACGAGGGCGATTGTCGTCAGCTCCACGAGGCTTCGTGGCTCGATGGCGCTTCCACGCCGCCGTTGCCAGAGGAGCCAGAGCGTCAGCACTAGGACCGCGATCTCGGCCGCGCGGATGGCAGCGTCGGGAACCGCGAGCCTCGCAGCAGCGCTTCGCAGCGCGATGCTCGCCTCCTGAATCTGCGCGTTCTGTCCGTGCAGGAGCAGCGGCACAGTCGTGTGGAAGAACGCGCGAGTCGCCGGGGCGGCCAGGAGCAGCGGGACGGAGAGGAGCACGGGCACTGCGACTGCGATCGCGAGTGCCTGCCAGCGGCGATACAGCGCGACCACGAGCAGGACGGGCGCAAGAATCGGCTTCAGCGCGAGCGTCAAGCCGAGGCAGACGGCGGCGAGTGTCCAGCGCTGCCGGGTCGCAGCAAGGAGGAAGGCTGCAAGACCGAGCAGTACCGGGCCGTTCACGTTCCCCGCATCGAGAGTGAATGTCACAGGCCAGGCGAGACCGAGGGCGAGGAGCGCTATGGCACCGGCGATACCGCGCCAGCGCAGGCCGAAGAGGTGAAGCAGCATCGCCGTCGCCGCGAGCACAGTCGCGAGGTCGACTAGGAAGAAGAGACGGCCGGCCCAGGCGATGCTGAGCGCGCCAAGCGGCAAGAGAAACAGCAGTGCGCTGGGCGGATAGAGGAAGTCGCCGGCGCCCTTACCGGTGTAGACGTCGCCGCCGGCGAACAACGCGTGCACCGCACTCGTGAGCGGAGCAGTGTCGTATCCCTGCGGTCCGTTGATCACGGGCACAAGACTCGTTCCGAGGCAGAGGACACCGACCGTCCAAGCCGCAACAACGAGGTTCCGCTCGAGAAAGCGATCGGAGAACGGCGGTCGCGACTGCTCGATCACCGGTGGGTGCCGCTGCGGACGTCCTCGAGGTAGGCCCCCTGGACCTCCCGGAACGGGCCGTCGGCGACGATCGAGCCGTTATCGAGGTAGATCGCGCGGCTGCAAAGCTGCTCGAGCAACGGGTGATCGTGACCCGTCGCCACGACGACTCCACCTGCGGCGAGGAGCGCGTGTGCCCGTTCCTGCACGATGCTCCGGAACTCGTGGTCGAGCGCCTCGTGAACCTCGTCGAGAAGCAGAATGCGCGGCTCCACCTCCTCCGCGACTGCGAAGCCGAGCCGCGCACGCATGCCCTGCGAGTACGCCGAGACGGGATACTCGAAGGCTTCGCCCAGTCCGCTCCGGTCCTTGACGGCGTCGAGAGCACGCTTCGACTGCCTGCGCGACAGTCCCCCGAGCACGCCAAGCAGCAGGGCGTTCTCACGACCCGTGAGCAGAGACAGGAGGCCGGCGTCGATCGCGAGCAACGAGGCCACCGGCCCGCGCACCTGCAGCCGCCCTTCGTCGGGCACGTAGACCCCGGCGAGTATGCGAAGCATGGTCGTCTTGCCCGAACCGCTGCGGCCGATGAGCCCGATACCCTCGCCGCCTCGAGCGGAGAAGCTGACGCCGCGGATTCCCCAGTTTGTCGACGTGCCCGACCGGAAGCGGGCCGTGTTGGGAGTGACGACGCGACGATGGCGGTCGAAGGTAAACCGGATCCCGATCTCTTCGGCGCGTATCACGTGTCAGACGACCTTGGCGAACTGCCGCTGTTCAACGCGATAGAGCGGCACCAAGACCACCAGCATCACGGCGCCGATCAGGATCGGGTAGAGCAGCTCCCATGCGGCCGGCGCGCGACCGGTGAGGAAGATCCCCCGATACGCTTCGAACAGCCCGGTGAGGGGGTTGAGGCGCAGGAGGCTTCTGATGTGTGGGCTCGTCTCGGAGAGCGGCACCAGACCGGGGCTGAGGAAGAAGAGCATCCGAACGAAGCTGAGGAGCAACGGCTTCAACTCGCGCAGCCAGAGACCCAGGAGCGACGCAGCGTATGCGGCGGCAACCGCCAGGTAGACGTTCACGAGCACGACAAGCGGAAGCCAGACGAAGGCGAACGTCGGCGCGATGCCGTACGCGGCCATCATGACGGCGATGATGAAGAAGCTCGCCACGAATGACGCGCACTCAGTGAGCGCTGAGGAGACCGGGATCAGGTTTCGCTCGAAGGCCATGTTGAGCAGGATCGGTCGTCGGACGGGCACCGCCTCCATCGCGTTCCCGACCGTTGAGATCACGAGCTGAAACGGGACGATGACCGCAGCGAGGCTCAGTCCGGGCGCCACGCCGGGCCGGTCGAGGACGAAGCTGATCAGCAACAGGTAGACGCCCACGAGCGCGAACGGCTCCATCAGCCAGCGAATGAACCGAGACGGCCCTCGACCGTACCGGAAACGAAGATCGGCTTCTGTCAGCGAGCGCAGCAGGTCGAAGGACCGCAGCAGTTTCTCGATAGGTGCGCGCAACCGCTCACCGGAAGAACCGGCGGCGGGGGCACTCTCGACGACCTGGTCGATCTTTCCCGACACCGACTCAGGTTAGCTCGGGTAGCGGGTTGCTTCCATAGTGCCCCGGTGATCGACCTCGTCGCGTTCACGGTGCGTCGTTCATAGTGAGAAGCGTGCCAGCCCTGCCTGCGGCACCATCGCTGTGAGCATGCGCTACCTGATCGTCAATGCCGACGATTTCGGCCTTAGCGAGAGCGTCAACCGGGGGATCCTCGACGCCCACGACGAGGGCATCGTCACGAGCGCGAGCCTCATGGTCGAGCGCCCGGCGGCGCTCGAGGCCGCGGACCGGGCACGAGAGCGCCCTCGCCTCGGGCTTGGGCTGCACGTCGAGGTCGGACCCTGGCGGGCGACCTGGGTCCCGAAACGGGGATCGGCGCGGTCCGCCTCCGTCGTGGAGCGACGGGCGGCGGAGGACCTGCGGCGTCAGCTCGAGCGCTTTCGGCTGCTGGTGGGTCGAGATCCGTCGCATCTCGACTCTCACCAGCATCGTCACCTCGGGGAACTCGTACGCCCTTCCTTCGAGGAAGTCGCTGCCGAGCTGGGGATCCCCCTGCGCCGCATCGACCCGCGCATCCAGTTCCGCGGCGACTTCTACGGCCACGACGGCCGCGGACGACCGGAGCCCGCCGCGATCACGGCAGAGGCGCTCATCAGGCTGATCGAGAACGTCGCAGACGGCGTGACCGAGCTTTGCTGCCATCCGGGGTACGTGGATGGTCTCGACGATTGGTATCGCGCGGAGCGGGCGCAGGAAGTGCAAGCGCTCTGCGATCCGCGCGTCCGGCGTGCCATCGAGCGCGAGGACCTCCGGCTCGGCTCGTTCGCGGAGGTCGCTGTGCAGCTCGCGGCACAGCGCGCGCCATGATCGCAATCGTCGTCATCACGCACAACCGCCTTCACCTCCTGCGGCGCTGCGTCGAGGCCGTCTTGCGGCGCACGTCCGAGAAAACAAGAGAAATCATCATCTGGAACAACGCTTCGGCGGACGGCACGCGTGAATACCTCGACGCTCTCGACGAGCCGCGCCTCAACGCCGTGCACCATCCGGAGAACATCGGGATGAACGCCTACGCGCAGGCGTTCTCTCTCGCATCCCAGGACTATTTCGTAGAACTCGACGACGACGTCGTGGAGGCTCCGCCGCGCTGGGACGAGACGCTGCTCGATGCGTTCCTCCGGATTCCCAAGATGGGCTACCTCGCGGCGAACCTCGTCGACGATCCCAACGACTCCGCCTCGCAATACATCAAGTATCTGCGCGAGCAGCGATCGGCTTACACGCGACGCGAGATCGAGGGGGTCGCGATCCTCGAAGGTCCAACGGGCGGCAGCTGCACGATGACGTCGCGAGAGCTCTATCACCGCGTCGGCGGGTTCGGGCAGAACGCGAATTCGGTGTACTGGCGCGAGGATGCACGGTACGTCCGGGACATCCACCGGCTCGGTTACCGCTCAGCCGTCTTGGAAGGCCTGAGCATCTGGCACGCGGGAAGCCCGTACTACTCGAAGACCGCACCCGCGAAGAACGCATTTCACGTCCGGCAAGGGCGTATCAAGGCCCGGAAGGACTTCGTCAAACGCCTTCTGCTCCGGGCGCCGTTCGTCGCCGCGCTCAACGCGCGCCACGGCTGGTTCGAGCCCCCCCACGTGTACCACCCGCCACAGTTCGGATCGCGCGAGGATTGACGCTACGGCCACCGCCCTGTAAGCAGGACTGTCGCCCCGCCGCTCGTCGCGAGCTCCCGCCTCAGGATCGATGGACTCACCTGCAGGCTCTGCCGCGCGCGAAGGCGAACGATTCTGAAGGTGCGGACGCGGCGGGTCTCGAGCCGATGGAAGCCGCGCGGGAGCGATCGCACGATCGAGGTGCCCGGCTCGAGGATCAGGTCGACCTCTCGAATCGACACGTTGCCCTCCGCGGCAACGACTGCATTACGGAGGTAAAGACTCAGCGGCGTTGCCGTCCGTGTATCGACGACGACCGCCCGCACCGTACGCGGTGCGCCGAGCGCCGCGGCGACCCCACGGAGGTCCGGCTTCTGTAGGTCCGGCCGCTGCGCGATCTCGACGGACACCGCACTCAACAGAACGCACGTGACGACAACAAAAGCCGCTCCAAGCCTCCCGGTGCGTCGAGCCCCGATGACCGCGGCCGCCACGATCGTCAGCGGAACAGTCGCGACGATCAGGTTGCGATAGATGAAGTAGTCGCCGCGCCCCCCGAAGAACTTGTCGCCGACGAGCGCGAGCACGGCGGGAGCACCAATCGCCGCGAGCCCGAACCAGAGCATGACCAACGCTCCGGCGCGTTCCGCACGGTCGGTCCACGCGAAGAGTCTCACGAGCACGAGCACCGGCAATGCCGCGATGAGCGGTCGAATGTGCGACGCCGGATACAGGCCCACGACGAGCTGGTGAAGGAGGTACTCAGCTCGGCTTCCGACTCCTCCGGCGTTCGAGATCCAGGCGGTGTGCTGGGAGTACCGCGCCTGGTACGCCGCAAGCGGCGCCAGCGCCCCAGCAACAGCGGCGACAGCGGCCACCGCGATCGCCGCCGCGCGCTTCTCCAACGAATGACGCAATAGCCATATCGCCTCCGCGAGGACGAGGAAGAGCGCGAAGTAGTGCGTCGTGAGGGCCAGGCTCGCGACGATCGCCCAGGCCGCGAGCGGGGGGCCTGCGCCTGGCCTCACGGCCCGTCGCAGCGGAACCAGCGAGAGAGCGCCGAGCAGGACGAGCAAGGCATAGGCTCGCGCTTCCTGCGAGTACCAGACGAGAAAGGGGCTGACGGCCACGAGGGCCGCCGCAAAGAGCGCGGACCGCCGGGAGACCAAGGCCTGGGCAGCGGCGTATGTTGCCGGCACGGTCAGTGTCCCGAGCACCGCCGAAAGCGAGCGCAGACCGGTCTCACCGGTACCGAGCATCCGGGACCAAATCCAGGCGAGCACGTAGTACAGGGGTGGCGTCGACTCGCTGTGGGGAAGCGCGCCGAGCATCGCATGGAACGGCCGTCGTACGAGCTCGACCGTGATCGCCTCGTCGTACCAGTAGCTCTGCGTGCGCAACGTCAAGAAACGCAACAGCGCCGCACCCGCGGTGAGAACCACGAGTGCGTGGATTCTCGTATCGTGCAACCAGAGCCGTGACGCCGAAGGGCGCGACGACGGCGTCGGGCCGGAATGAGCCCTCATCCACCCAGCGTGGCAATGAGGACGCGCTTGCGCAAGCGTCAGTTTCGAAGGCTTTCCAGCCGAGGCTCCCGCACGCCCCGTTGCCGCCGAAGACGGCCGCTGAAACACATCAAGCCCTAGGCGGAGGAGACCTGGAGCGATAACGTAAGTCAATGCTGCGGAAGCGTTCACTCTGCGTGGTCTTGATGGCCGTTGCACTTCTCACTGCGACGATGCCCCTGGCGGTCGAGGCAGCGACTGCGGGCGGCTACTCAAACCCGCTCGATTATCGGTACGCGGGCGTGGTGGAAAACGGCCGCGGCATACCCACTCACCACGTCAAAAAAGGCGAGGGGATCGTCTTCCACTTCTTCGACGCATTCAGCCAAGGTCGCAAGTCGGAGCCCTACCAGCTCTGTATCGGCCCCGGCAAAACCAATGTCCACTGCTGGAAGCGGACGGCGAGATACGGCGTCGGCAAAGTCAGCTTCTCATTCGTTCTTCCGCCCGACGTTCCGCTGGACGCGTTGACGGCGCGGTGGCTCGTCGCCGGCCGAACCGTCGCCAGTTGGCAGTTTTTCTATGTACGGAGCGATTGACGAGACGTACGATGCAGCGTCTTAGGCGTAGACGCGAAGCCTCGCCGCGTCTGGGCCCGAAGCATCTTGCGGAGCTTGCGTGGTGGGAGCGTGCGCTCCACGACCGCGTCGAGTGGTACAGGGGCGAGCGTACGATGTACGGCCGCCGTCCACCCACCTCTGACGAGAAGCACGTGAGGGAGACGATCGAGGCGAGCGCGGGCGTGACGACTGTGGCCGTGAGCTTGGACCGATATCCAGACGCCTTGAAGATCCCGCGCGATCACTTCGTAGGTAAGACCATCCTCGACCTTGGTTGCGGCCCGTATCCTCTCTCGATCGCTTTCGACGATTGCCGCATCGTCGGACTCGATCCTCTCATTCTTCGGTACGAGGCGGCGGGCTTCCCTCTTGACGAGTTCACGGATCGAGTGACCTTCGTTCGCGCCTTTGCGGAGGACATGCCGTTTCCCGCGCGATCGTTCGACGCGGTCATCTCCGTAAACGCGATCGACCATGTCGATGATTTTGCCCTTGCCGCGCGTGAGATCAGCCGCGTCCTGAAGAAGGACGGGATCCTGCGCCTGCAGGTTCATTACCACCCGCCAACGGAGCTCGAGCCCCAAGCCCTCGGGGACGACGATGTGTTGAGGCATCTGGGCCATCTCGGGATAGAGAAGATCAGCGAAGAGGTGCCCCCAGGCCGGGCTCGTGATCCAGACTCGGTTCCGGCGATCGATCCGGACGAAAGGCTCGTCGTCTGGGCGAACGACGGCTGAGGCGAGCGGCGAGCCCACTCTCCACGGCGACTTCCCGCCACTTGGGCTCGAGCGGGCTTGTGTCCGTCCAAAAAAGCATCTATCCTGCGAGAGCGGCGAAGTTTGCGATCACGTGAGTCGAGGGGAGAGGGGTCTGCGGTGTCTGAGCGGCAAGGGGGGATGAGACGCAGTTTTCTGCTGCTCTTCGCCTGCCTTATCGGCACGTTGCTCGCTCCGGCTGTTGCCGCGGCCGGCCCAACGATCGTCTCGCTGACCTTCGACGACGGCACCGCGGACCAATACACCACCCGTACGGCCCTCGCGCAGAATTCGCTTCACGCAACGTTCTTCGTCAACAGCAACCTCATCGGGAGCTCGTCGAGCTTTATGACGTGGGACCAGCTGTCAGGGCTCTCAGCAGACGGCAACGAGATCACCGGCCACACGCTCGACCACGTCGACCTGACATCAGTCAGCACGACCGAAGCGACGCGTCAGGTCTGCGACGACCGCCAGGCCCTGATCTCGCGCGGCTTCAGCGTCACCGACTTCGCGTATCCGTACGGGGCGAGCAACTCAACGGTCGAATCGATCGTTCGAGGCTGCGGTTACAAGTCCGCCCGTAGGGCTTGGGGACTCTGCACCGTCGGGTTGATGCCGCCGAACTGCAACGACGTCGTGGCCGAGCCGGTCCCGCCCCGGAACACCTGGGGGATCGCTTCCGCCGGGGTCCACGCAGTGAACACGCTCGCCGACATCGAAGGCGCCGTGACGCGCGCGGAGAACGCGGGCGGCGGCTGGGTGGTGCTCTTGTTCCACCACGTCTGCGACGGCTGCGATCCGGTGAACGGAAACTCGGTAAGCCCCGCGATCTTCAGCGCGTTCACGGATTGGCTCGCGCCGCGCCTCGCCAGCAGGACGTATGTCCGCACGATGTCGGACGTCATGGGTGACACGACGCCGCCGACCTCGTCGATCGCGTGCAACGGCAGCTCCTGCTCGGGCTGGTTCAGCCAGCCGGTGAGCGTCTCCCTGTCGGCCACGGATACGGGAACGGCCGTCACTGCGATTCGCTACACGACCGACGGGTCCGACCCGACCGCCGCGAGCGCGCTCTACACCGGCCCGTTCACCATCTCGGCGACGGCGACGGTCAAGTACCGGGCCTGGGACATGGCCGGCAACGTTGAGACGACTAAGAGCCAGCTGCTCCAGTTCGACTCCGCTCCGCCGGTCTCATCGATCACCTGCAATAGCACCGTCTGCTCGAGTAGCGCGTATGCCGCCCCGGTGAGCGTTTCGCTGTCGGCCACCGACACGGGCGGGTCCGGCGGCGTCCAGATCCACTACGAGACGAACGGCTCGGATCCAACCATCTTCAGCCCGCTCTACGTCGCTTCGTTCACCGTCTCGACGACGACGACGGTCAAGTACCGGGCCTGGGACAGCGCCGGCAACGCCGAGGCGACGAACAGCCAGCTGATTCAGATCAGTACGGCGCCGCCGGATACGACTGCGCCAACGTCCACGATCGCCTGCAACGGCGCCGCCTGCACGAGTGGCTGGTACGCACCTTCGGTGAGCGTCTCCCTGTCCGCCAGCGACCCGGACGACGCCGTCGCCGCCATCCGCTACACGAGGGACGGCTCCGACCCGACCTCCTCGAGCACCCTCTACAGCGGCGCATTCGGCGTCTCGACCACCACGACGGTCAAGTACAGGGCCTGGGACAGCGTCGGCAACGTCGAGGCGACCAAGAGCCAGCTGATCCAGGTCGATACGGTCGCACCGACCGTCAGCATTACGTCTCCGGTGAACGGCGCGACGGTGACTGGAAACATCAAGATCATCGCGACCGTGGCGGACGCACAAACAGGCGTCGCCTCGGTGGCGTACTACGTCGACGGCGTCCTCCTCGGCACGCTGACGAGCTCGCCGTGGCAAATCCCGTGGAATACGAAGAGAGCGAGCTCCGGGCAGCATGTGCTGACCGCGGTCGCAACGGACCGCGCGGGCAACCGCACGACGTCGGCAGCGGTCACCGTCACCGTTCGCTGACGCGTGGTGGCTCAGCTTCGCTTCGCCGGACAGGAGACTGACCGGCGGCGGTCAGTGGAACCTCGCCTACACCGGCGTCAGTTCATCCTGGGGCCGGAACCATTTCTCGCGGGAGAGGGATGGATCTCGGAGCAGATCGGGCCTTCGCTCCATCTGAGCCGCTGTCCGGAACTCCCGGTTGCCTCCGTCACAGACGAGCGTGGAGTCACGTGGCGGCTACTCGGACTCGCCCTGCAGAGCGATCCCGACGCACCCGAGCCCCTCGAGCAGCTCGCCGGCAATGAGCAGAGCGCCCTACTCGACACCTACGGATCATGGTCTGGCCGCTGGATCCTGATCAGCGACTCGGAGATCCACCTCGATGCAGGTGGGCTGATCGGATGCTTCTACCGCACGATCCAGCACGGCTCCACGACGGAGCTCTGGGCCTCCAGCAGTCCGGTGTTGATCGTCGCCATACCCGGACGTGAGCGCATTCGTCGCGTCGGTCCCAAGCTCCACGTGGGGAAGGGAATGGACTGGTTTCCACTGCCCAGGTCGGGCTTCGCCGGCGTAAACAAGCTGCTTCCCACGCAAGTCCTGTCGCTGGCTCCCATGGCGGACCGGCGAGTCCTGCCGCGCCCCCCGCTCGTGGACGAGCAGAAGCCGACCACATACGACGAAGCGCTGGACACGCTCCAGCGGAGCCTGGTGACTTCCCTCAGCCGCCTTCGGGAAAGCGGCGAGGCCATCTGGCTCCCATTGACGGCAGGCCTCGATTCGCGGCTCATCCTCGCGGCTGCCAGACAAGCCGATCTATCCCTCAGGACGTTCACGCAGCACTATCCGCTCATGGAGAGCGCCGACAGCCATTTCCCGCCTCTCCTCGCTCGGGAGCTTGGCTACGAGCACCGACAGCTTCGCCCGGGACGCTTCTCACGCAGTCGCAGGGCGTTGTTCGACGCTCACACCGCGGGTCAATGCGTCGATGGTGATCGACGGTTCTTTGCGCATGGCCAGTGGGAGATGATCCCCGCCCCGGCGCTGATTCTGCGCGGAGGAGTCTTCGAGCTTGGGCGCTGCTACTTTCATCGGAAGTTCCCGGAGCCGGCCGCTCGCGATCTCGTCGAGTTGATAGCCACGCGATTCCACTTTGGTGAATTCCATCCCACCTCGACCGTGCATCTCGCTGGGATCGCCGAGTGGGTCGAATGGACGGCGCGGACCTCACAGCCGGGGCTCGACTGGCGCGATCGACTGTATCTCGAGCAAAGGATCGCGGGTTGGGTGAGCTCAATCGAACAGGCGCTCGACCTGACGTCGTACACACGCGCCTATATCGCCAACTGCCACGCGTACATGACGACTGTGTTGACGCTTCCGGAGGCGGCTCGACGCACTAGTCAGCACCACATCGATTTGATCGGGAGGATGGCGCCTCAGCTGCTGCGGTTCCCCTTCAATCCAGCGGACGGCAGATTAGCTCTTTCGCGACGGCTGCGCGACGAGTGGTACGAGCTCGCTGCGCGTCCGCGGAAGCGCCGTTACGCTGCCTACGTCGCCCAGAGAGGCGCTGGTCGTGCACGTCAAGCGCTCGCACGGTTGCGCTAGGACGCCGTGACAGTGCCACCGTCCGAGCCCTTTCAATCCAGTGTGACGAGGTTCCTAGCGCCGGTGCCCGAGAAGCCGATCTTTCCGACCCCGGCGCCCCGCTTCTCGGTCGTCATTCCCGCGTACCAAGCGGCGTCTTTCATCGGAGATGCGGTGGAGTCGGCGCTGGCTCAGACGGTTCCTCCTCATGAGGTGATCGTCTGCGACGACGGGTCGACCGACGAGCTCGCGGAGGCGCTCAAGCCGTTTTCCAGACGAATCACACTTCTCCGAAAGGAGCACGGCGGGGCCGCATCCGCCCGCAACGCAGCTGTTCGGTCGGCGTCCTCGGATTTCATCGCGTTCCTGGACGCAGACAACATCTTTCTCCCGGGGTATCTCGAAGCCGTAGGAGAAATTGCCGTCGAGCGTCCAGACCTCGACATCCTGACGACCGATGCGTACCTCGAGCTCGACGGCCGGGTCTTTGGACGGTACTACCGCGGCAAAGCGCGGTTCATCGTGGAGGATCAACGTCGAGGGATCATCCACCAGCACTTCATCTTTGGAAACGCGGCGATGCGCCGAGAGGCGCTGTTGGCGGTGGGCGGATACGACGAGACGGTTCTCGCCGAGGATACGGACTTGTTTCTCCGCATGATTCTCGGTGGCTCACGGGCCGGGCTCGTCGATGAGCCGCTGTGCGTCTACCGAATCCGCGGCGGGACTCTGAGCTCGAGCCTACCGCGCTCCCTTCGCTCTGGAGTGGTCGTCCTCGAGCGCGCGAGCAGACATCCGAGCCTTACCCCTGACGAGCTCGGCTACCTCCATCGCGAGCTTGACGACAAGCGCAGGGAGGCGGAGCTGGCGGAGGCCGAAGAGGCGCTGCGAGGCTTCGCACCGCACCCGAGGCGCCGGGCGCTCAAAATCGCCTTTGGCCCGCGCGGCTACGGGCCCGCAGCGCGCGCCAAGGCGCTGGCCGCGGC
>JACDEU010000049.1 GCA_013816245.1 Actinomycetota bacterium
TGGCGCGCTACGAGACGTTCCTTTCTAGGCCCGCCTAAACAGGCTCGCTGGAGAAGATGAAGCTCTGGGCGTCTAGCCGAAAAACCTAGTGCCGATAGCGTGCGCTTCTTAGGCTTCTTGCGTATGGCGTAGGGTGCGTAAATTCGGTCACCGCGGATTTGCAGGAGAATCCTGCAGGCCAGCCGAGGGCGTCAACCCACGCTGCGTGGGCGGATTTGGCGCGGTGAAGGAGCATCAACGCGCCAAGGTCGCTGCAGCAGGGGAATCTGGCTGAGTGTGGAGTGTTTGCCCGAGTCAGTCCGAGGGTGGACGCAGCACGCACCTGGTTCGGAGCCGCCGTTCGGGCCGGCTCGCGCGGACCTGTGGCCCAAGCGCGTCTGCCGCGAAAGCGGAATCTCCCTGCAAATCGGCCGTGACCGAATTTACGCACCCTGCGGGTGGCGACGGTAAGGACCCGAGGGATGAAGTTGGCCCTTGCCTCGGTGTAGCGCTCGCTCTCGTTCCGATGCGCTGATGCCTTCGCCTAGCGCCGAGTGAGTTGTTTCGTCGGCCGAAGCTCGTGAATCAGTCGCCCGAGCAGCGCAGTCGTTCCCGGGCCGAAGTAATGAAGGCTCGCGGCGTAGAGGCGACCATGCTCATGCCAGAAGAACCAGGTGTGGTTCGACCACCAGTATCCGACCGTGCCGGCCAGCCCGTAGCCACGGGCCGACAGGAGCTGACCCGCCTTCCCACCCATTTGCGCAGCTCGCAGCCCCGGCGGCAGAGCTGCACCACCAGGGCGGAAGACGGTGAAATGAAGAAAACAGCACGGTCGGTTGTGCCAGACGAGCCGGTGCCAGTTACGCCCCGATCCCGGCTCGATCGGTGCGCTATAGCCGAACTCGAGCCCATACGGTGTAGGCAACCCCGGGCGCCCGGGCGATCCGAAGAAGTCACTGTGGAAGGGCGGCCGCCGATCGCCGCGGCGCCACCCGCGGCTCGCACCTGGCAACCGAGCGGGACAGAGCACGACCAACCGGACATGAGCCTGCATCCGGTCGCATTGCGCAACCGCCGACGCCGGCAACGGGTATAGCTGAATCGGCCGAGGCAACACGAACGCGGCCGCTACTAACACGAGCGCAAACACGACTCTCTACGCGATTGGCGCGCCGAGAAGTCCGTAAAGCGTGAAGGACGCCAATATTGGTGGCGCCTCTCCGTCAGGCGAGGGCTGGGAGGATCGCGGCATGGTCTTCTCCTTTCTCTATCTCGCTCTTCGGGCTCTGCTCGGTGCGCTGGTTCGTAGCCGCCGCGGGTTGCATGTGAAAGACATCGAGCTGCTGGTGTTGCGGCACGAGCTCGAGATTCTACGCCGCCAGGTGGCACGGCCGCAGCTCGGCGCAGCTGATCGAGCCCTGCTGGCGGTCTTCGCCTGTCACCTGCCGCGGTCTTCGTTCGGCGTGCTTTTGGTGACGCCGCGGACGCTGTTTCGCTGGCATCGGGCCCTTGTGCGCCGGAAGTGGCGGGCGAAGATCTACCGCGAGGGCTCTGCAAACGTCTGAGCTTGCCTCCGACTGCGCTGGGATCGGGGACTCTTACGAAACGTGGCCCACCGAGTTAGCTCTCCTGGCTCACTCCTTGCCCGAACGCCGCTGCGAATGCGTCTCGCATTCGATCCAGCTCGGCCGGCGTCCGCGAGAACCAGCCTGACGAAAATCAATCGGTCCACCGACGAACGTTCGGTACTCGTGGATGAGCCCGCCAAGGAGGTCACGGCGCTCGATCGCGACAGCCTGCTGGATCACCCAAGCGCCGGTTGGATTGGTCGTGCAGCCGGCGAGGTGGACGCGGCGGCTGCCTCGCTCGAAATGATGGCCGTGGCCGCTGCCGACGAAGCACGACAAGCTGATGCCGCAGAACGAGCAGTTCCACGTCCTTGGCGAACTCGCTACGCCGGCCTCCGGCAAGCAGGCGCAGCACCGCCGAGAAGGCGAGGTTAGCAAAAGAAAGGAGCATCCACCGATGGTTCCAGAGTCCGGAGCTGTGGGATCAGAGAGCTTGAACCCAGGTTTTGAAACCCCACAAGGCGCGGTGAGACCTGACCCACGCACTGCAAGCATTGCCGTCGGAGGATGCCCATAGTTCATAACGGCACTGGAGGCTGATGGAACTGGACATCGTTAAGGCTGTTGGGCGCGCACGGGGTGGGGATCGCGAGGCGGTCGAACTGCTCGCTCGGCGTGCTCTCCGGCTGGCGTTGCGCACGTCGGCGGCAACGCTGGGCTCCCGCCAAGACGCTGCGGACATTGCGCAAGAGGTCGCCATTGATGTGCTGCGCGGTCTCGTCTCTTGTTGAAGAACAGCATCGACGCAAGCGCTGTCGCCCTGGTGGAAGTGCGACAACCTCTACCCGGGCGGCGGCGCTCAAGCGCCGGGAGACACCACGTAGCAAGGCGGCGTGCTCGGCGCGTGACGCGCCTCGCCGCAGAGCGGCATCGGGGCCCGATCGATCCGTGCCGACGGATGCAGCGCAGCGACAGAGAGGAGCTTCTGGTTGCCCTGACGGGAAAGGTACTGCCAACGCTCGGAGATGCTCCCGCTCGCCAGGCCCGTGCAAATCAGGCTCACGCCGAAGAACGTTTCCGGCTGGACGTCGTAGGTGCACGCTCCACCCTCCGCGGGAGCAACGACGAAGCGATGCAGCGTCGTTCCGTCGACCGTCACCTCGCCCTCGTCGCGAGCGTGGCCAGCGCGGAGGTAGTTCTTCACCCGCTGAGCGTCGGCTGCAAAGTCGGCTGCGTGCGTGCCTTCCGCGATCCCGCCCGCAAGTGTGCGGACGTAGACAAGGCCGGCGGCGGGGTCGAACTGCGTGACCTCGTCTCCCTTCGCACCCTGCTCGATTGCTGGGCCGTCAGCGCCTTGGATGATCGAGCGTCGTGCGTACGGCGGGGACGTTGCTCCCCAGAGCTCCGTCCGGCCGGTGAGGGCGGCGCTGGGATCGCGCGTGACCGACGTGAAATGCACGATCGCGTCCGCGGGAGATTTTCCCGCCGCCGCGAGCGCTTCGCCGACGGCTCCCGGCCCGCTGCCGCGCGCGAGCATGGCCGCGACGATGGCGACCGGGACAGCGAGGGCGATCGCGACCCGCACGCCGCGGAACCGCCGAACCCGCGCGCGTCGAGCGACCCGACCGTAACGGCGCTCCCAGGCGCGATCGAGCTGCGTGCCCAGCGTCTGGAGATGGTCTGGAAGGATCTGGCTCATCATTCCTCCTTGTTTGCAGCTGCAGTGAGCTGGTTCCGTAGCGCACGCAGTCCGCGAGAGACATGGAGTCGCGCTGCAGGTTCGGAGCTCGCCGTCGCGTGCGCTATCGACGGGTAATCGAGCTCCTCGACCACGCGCAGCATCACGGCCTGCCGCTGCGCTGGCGGGAGCTGGGCAAGAGCGGCGTCGAGCTCGTCGCGGAGCCGGCCGGAATCGATCCGCTCCTCTGCATTTTGGAACGACTCGTCGACGACACCGACACGCGGCATGCCCAGCTCCCGACGGGCCTCGTCTCGAACACGCCGTCGCCGGTGGTGCTCCAGCGCCAGGTTGCGCGCGATCCCGAACAACCACGACGTGCCGCTCCCCGGCGTCGTCCCCGCGAACCGCGGCAGCGAGCGGAGTGCCTCGGCGAAAGTCTCGGCAGTCAGTTCCGCCGCCAGCGTCCCCTCCCGGTCGACGCGGTACGCGAACCAGCGGTAAACGGTCAGTGCGTGCTGCCGGTAGAAGACGCCGAACGCTTCGCGGTCACGAAGCGCACTGTTCAGCAGCTGCGCGTCGTCTCGTCCCTCCCAGGTCACACTACTGAGGTTGCACGAGCCGCGATCCTGTGTCACGGGACATCGGTGCGACTAGGAATACAAGCGCCCCGCCACATCCCAAAATCGCCTCCAGAATCCACGCCTGCCTTGATGAGCCCGACCAGCAGGCGGAGTTTTTCTGTCGCACTTCCACCAGAACGCGACAGCGCTCGCGTCGAGCGTGTGCGAGGCGGCTTAGGGTCTGATATTCGCGTGCGCGTGTAGCTGGAGCCGCTCTACGGTGCTGCGCAGCCTCGCGCCGAATCGAAGCGGCCACCCTCGAAACCGCCGAGCTCGAGCGGGAGATCCTCGCGCACGTACGCGCGCTCGCACCACAACTGCTCGACGAACCGGGCGTCGGCCCGATCGCCGCTGCGCAGCTGATCATCGCCTGGTCACATCGTGGCCGCGTCCGCAACGAAGCCGCCTTCGCCCGCCTCGCCGGTGTCGCGCCGGTCCCCGCCTCGAGCGGCCAGACACAGCGGCACCGGCTGAACCGCGGCGGCGACAGACAGCTCAACCGCGCGCTGCACACCGTGGTGCTGCACCGACGTCAACACGACCCCCGCGACCAAGGAGTACATCACCCGTCGCATCGCCGAAGGCAAAAGCCGCCGCGACGCCACCCGACTTCTAAAGCGCTACCTCGCACGCCACCTCTACCGCGTACTCGACAACCAGTCGCCGCTGATGACTTGACAAGTCATAGGAGCTTCATTCCCGAACAGTGGCGCACCGCGACGTCCTGCCCCAGGTGGTAAGTGTCCCGATCACTTAAGGGACGAACGCGGATCTAATCCCCTCCCAACCTTCTGCGCCCGAAACGGCACTTGTCTCTATACATGGAGCTGCCATCACCCATCTAGGCCGACAGCCAGGCGCAGATCTTGATCAAGGGGCGGCGCGGGACTTGCTCACGGAGTTGCGACCGCTCGTCGTGCGCACGGTTCGTCTCGTCGTCGGTTCCGGTTCCGCTGTCGCCGAGGACGCAGCGCAAGAGGCGCTGCTCGAAATGACCCGGTCGCTGGGACAGCTAAGGAGCATCGAGGCGGCGCCGGCTTGGGCTATGCGTATAGCGAGCCGCGTAGCGTTGCGCACCGTTCGCCGAGAGGCGCGATTCTCTTTCTTCGGGCTTCGGGCGTCGCGCGCATCGGAGATTGTCGGAAGCGCGGACTCCTCTGAGATGCTCGAGCTGAAGGAGGCGTTCGATCAATTGCCACCGCGACAGCGCGCGACCGCTGTCTTGCGCCTGTACGTCGGCCTCAGCGAAGCCGAAACAGCTACCGCTCTGGACTGTTCGGTGGGAACGGTCAAGAGCCAGCTCCATGAAGCTCGACGCCGGCTCAGCCGCCACCTTCGAGGGGGCTCGCGCCCCTTGGCGGCGACGGCTGCGCCTCCGGCGGTCAAACCCGACTGCAACCACGGAGGTTCAAGGTGAGGATGACGAATCGGACAATGACCATCTCCGAACGAGAGATCAGAGCGCTGCTCGAGGCATTCGCCGGGCCCCCTGAGCCCGTTCGCAACAGACATCACGCCAGCGATCGCATCTCACGCCGCACGCTCCTCCTCGCCGCCGCCAGCCTCTTCGCACTGGTTGTGGCGGTCCCGGCACTCGCGCTCCACGGCCAGATCAGCCAGACGATCAATCACTTCCTTGCCGACAAGTCAACGCCGGAGAACGCCAAGGAAGTCGTCGGAGGCGTCAGCCGTGCGCCGCTAGAAGCCCTCCCCTTGATCAAAGGCTCAATCCGTCCCAGCGGGACAGTCGAGCTGCCGTACACGCTCACAAGCGCCCGCCAAGTCCTTACTGCAAACACACCGCAGGGCGAGATTCGCCTCTATGAACTGACCTTCTCGAACGACTACAAAGGCTCGGCAATGGTCAGCCTTACCACCCGCGAGGTCGGCGGCGCTGCCTGGGGGCCTGACATCCCTTGCCCCTCCGGCTGGGCTCTGAAGGGTGGAAGTACACAAGCGACCTACCCAGGGCGAACACCCCTCTACGTCACCGGGCGCATCGCGCCGGCGGTCGCCTCGGTCGATGTCGTTTACCCGGACGGTCACACGACGCCAGCGACTCTTGGGGATGGGTACTTCCTGGCATCTGTGCTACCGGAGAAAGGTGCACCGACCGAACGCACCAACTTCTCCCCGCCCGTCACACTCGTCGCGCACAACAGCCGAGGACAGGAGATCGGCCACCTTCGAGTCCGTAGCGATGGCGACATCCCACCATCGCCCGGACAGCCGGCGCAGGCGGTCGCCTGTGGGTGAGGTTGTGGGTGAGGTTATGCGGTTCCGGCGCGTGCGCGGTCGAACCACCAGCTGGTCGCGGGCTTGGCGGACAGCGGGTAGGAGAGCCGATAACAAGCTGCTGATCCGCCCGAGCAGCCCGCCCGGCGCGCCCGATAGCCTCGGGCAGCTATGGCGGACCTTCGCGCGCAAACTCGACCCCTGGGAGCGACTAGGACGCCGGACACGCAGATAGTCGCGTACCCGCTTCCGCAAGCCCATTAGGGCCTTCTTCTAAGCTGCGCGCCGGGCAGCCGTCAGACCCGGCGCGCAGGCTTGCTGGAACCTTCCAACCCCCTGCGACGGCTTTACGTGCGACGTCATCTCGGCGCCGGTGATCCCGGCAGCGGCCATCTGCTCGAGCGAACTAGGTACTTGCCCGCTTCGGGGCTCCGGGAACTGGCCCGCGAAGCGCAAGCGCTGCTTGGCCGAGGCTTGTACTTGCTTGCTCACGCTGGGAAAGGTGGCGCGGCCGCTCGGGGGAGCGTTTATCGCTTGTAATCGAGAAACCTCGAAGGTGACTCGTCTGAAGGGTGCTTGATGGCACCGCACAAAGGTGCATACTGAGATGCAACAAGCGTTGCATGATCTGGTGCAGTGTGCTACGGTCTTCGTATGTCGTCGTCCCGCCTCTATCTGACTCGTAGTGCGACGGTCGAGCGCGCCCTTGCCGTCGCGCCGAAGGTTCGTCCGGACGTCGGTGAGAAGGCGCCAGCGACTAAGCGTCTTGAGGCGCTGCTTGACTACGCCGTCGAGCATTGGGAGGCGGAGAACGCTCGAAACGAACGACTCCTCGCCTATGAGGAGCTGGCAGCACTGCCGGGTCGGCGCGACCGCATCAAGCGCAACGCGCGCGCTGCCGCTAAGCGCGGCCTCTTCTAGATTCCGTGGCCCCGAAACGCGGGGCGATCTACGCCCTGGCAATGGACGGCAACGGCGATCCTGAGTTCGTGGCGCCGGCTGCTGAGCGCGCCTTGATCGTCAGCGAAGACCCTTGGAACGAGACGATGCAGGCGTCGGTGGTCGTGCCGATCTACCGCCGTGAGGGCGAGATCAGCGAGCACGCGGCGTTGTTACAGCCCTCGCTCGACGACGCCCACTACGCCGACTGCACCCTCGTCCTGTCCCTCGATCACGACGACCTCGGCCACTTCGTCGACCAGGCCAGCGGCGAAGCTCTCGCCGCCGTCGTCGGCGGGCTACGCGCCTACCTCGACATCGACGACTTAATGGCCAAGCGCATCAAGCGGCCGCCATCCGTCGGTCGCGCGACGTTTTGGCCACGGCAGCGCGACATCTACTGGGGCAGGCGCTTCGGCGAGCAGCGCGAGCGCTATCTGATCGTCGCCGACGATGAGTTCAACGTCCGTGCCGAGCAGACGGCAGCAATGTTCCTGACGAGCCGCGACAAAACCTGGCGCTCGCGTTGGCAGGTGCCGGGCGGCGGTGGCTTCGTCATCACCGGCGACATCGACCAGTTCGACTACAACGAGTTCGACGATCGAGCGCGGCCGGATCCCAAGGAGTTTTCCCGCGACGAGATGGCCGAGGTCGCCGCCGCGATCGTGGACGTGCTGGAGCTATGAGCGCGCGCGTACGCATCCACACCGAGCGCGCGGATCTCGGCGGACGCCAGTTGCGTAGCGGGCGAAGTCCGGTTCTTACCTCGTAGATGGCCCCAGCGACACCGTCTTCGCGTACGCGTGCGGTTCCCGCCGCTCCGGCTCCTACAGTTGCCGCTGTGACCCCGCGCATCCCCGAAGCAGCGATCGCCGCCGCCTTCCCCGGCCTCAAGCTGACGCTCGTCGGCCGCGAGCGAGTCTGCCCTTTGAGGAGTCCATCAGAGAGGAACCTCCTACGACAGTCGGGAGCGTCTGCAGACGCTAAAACCTGCACGGTTGCGCCGGTTCGCGGCGACGGCGCTTACCGATCGCCGACGACGCAACGGCAAAACGGACGCGAACTTCACGCCGCCCGTACCCCGCCGCAGGCGCCGACCTCGGTCACGTCTTCGTGCGGGCGCCTTAAGAGTCAAGCGAGCGGCTCCACGCCCCTCGGGCTCATAGTTTCCCTCGGCGGAAGCCACACGAGCTTCAGCGCCATCACGCGCTCGACGGGAGGTATCAAGCCGCTTCGCTTGACTCTCGGAGCCAGCCAACCGCACTCCGATCAAGGTCAAACCCGCTTAGGCTCACCTCCCCTGTCGACGGACCGCGAAAAGGCGACTAGGCATAGCTCGCGGCAAACCGCTCTCGGACCCCGGGGATAGGTTTCTCTGGACAAGCCGGCGCACAGGCACGGGCGAAGCGTGCTGGAGAGCTGTGACAGTTCTGTGACGGTGCTGTGACACTCGCGACGCGGACGAGCCGAGCTCGCTTCGCGCGCTCTTCGCGCACCGAGTGCCAACATCTAGGAAACCTCGATCGGGCGGGGCCGAAGCCACACGCGAAGCGTGCCCGGAACCACTTACCGTCCGCTGACAGTCGGCTGACAGTGAGGCGGAAGCGTTCACTCCAGCCGTGCGTTTGGCACCGACAGCGCAATGCTCAAAGTCAAAGGCCGGGAGCGACGGGCTTCAACCGTCAAAAGACACGGCAGCAAGATCCGACTATTCGGGCAACAGGTCTTGGCACCGAATGGGCGCCTCCGAGGGCCTCCGGGGGCCCTCCGGGGCCCCCGGACCGCCCCTCACTAGTTCCCGTTCTCGAAGGGATCCATGCCCGTCAGTCGATGGAATGCGCTTGGTATTTCTCGTCGGCGCGCAACGCCGAGTTTGTTCCTCAGCGCGTCGACGTGCGCTCGAGCGGTTCTCGGCGAGATCCCAAGACGCAATCCAATTTCCTCATCCGTCAAGCCATCGGCCAGAAGCGTTAGGACCTGCTTCTGGCGATGCGACAGCTTGACCATTCCGACCCCTGATTCCGTGCCGCAGACCCGCTTGTTGACTTAGGGCGAACTGTACACGCTGCCCTCCAGAGTGTCGATTCCGGGGCAATCGACATGTCGAGAACTGACAGGCCTCCGCATGTCCGACATCGTCGTGGAGTGCAATGGCAGTAGCCGCCAAGGCGGATTCGGCCATCTTGCGCACCCGTGAAACCAGCCCTATCCTCGTCTGCGGAGCAAGGACAACCGTCGACAAAGGGGTCAAAGAGAGGAGCGATCCGGCGTGGTGTCATGCGATCTCTGCAGCGCCGTTTGGATTGATCTTCCAACCGCAGCGCTTGGCGTGAGTCGGTCGGCGCGCGCGCTGTGCCGACTGATTCGGGTGCTGTCTGGTCCGACATGCGAACGGCGCGGACATGTTGCGGTCTGTTGAGCTCGCCTGCGTAACGGCGTCGGTGGTGGTGTTCGCGATCGCCGGCGCAGTCAAGCTCAAGGAGGAAACGACACCGCTCTACCGCCTGCTGGGCGGCGTGGAGTTGCTGACCGCCGCTGCCATCGCCATACGCGCATCGCGTGGTGCCGGGTTAGCCGCCGGTGCGGTTCTCGGGCTCGGCTTCATAGCGTACTGGGTTGCGGTCGTTGATCGCCCCTCTATCGGGAGTTCGCCTGAGTTGGCGCGCGAATCCGTGCCGGCTTTGACCCGAGAGCCGCCTCCGCTTCTTAGCGACAGCCGATGCGATCTTGATCGTGACTGAGGTTGCGGTCAACCCAGTCGCACCAGTCGGTCAGCAGGTGGGAAGGGCTCCCGTTTGCCATGTAACACGCCTTCGGCTCGCGAGGCGGCTTGATGCTCTTCGGGTCTTTCTCGCGTTCCGCCGAATCCGCCATGCCTGCCGTAGGACTGTGCCCGGATTCGTTGATGCCTTGTTTCTTCGATCAGGGACCGTCGTGCTCATTGTGTCCATTTGGGCGGACGACTCGGCAATAGCGGACTTCGCCACGGCCGTACCCGAACACGCGCGACGGGTGGGCTGGGTCCGATCGCGTGCGAGCTTATGGAGCGGTCTCTTTGAGCTCTTGGGCACGAGCCGTTCGGCAAACGCCTGGGATCCCGTAGAGACAGACGAGGTCTTCCCATAGGAAATGGCTGTCGCCGGATTCGTCAGTCGTGTCTTTCTTAGCGCCGTATTTCTCTATAGCGGTACGACGAAGTTGACTGACAGGGATCCGTTCGAGCACACGCTCCAAGAAGTGATGGATGCCATCGGACTGAACCTTCGATGGGCTGTAGCGCGACAAGCCACCCTCGTCTTCGCAACAGTCGAAACCGCCCTAGGCTGTTTACTCCTAAGTGGACGCGAGCCGTTGGCTGCAACGCTCGCGACGATCGCTCTTCTCGCGTTATTCGTCTCAGTCTCCGCGATAGCCGGGCGATCCGGGAGGGACATTTCGTGTAACTGCTTTGGCTCTTCCGATTCACATCTTGGATGGGAGACAACTGGTCGCGCTGTCGTCCTGGCAATCCCTGCAGCTATCTACTACGCCTCGGTGGAAGGTACGGGCAGTGTGTGGTGGCCACCGTCAGTTTCGTTCGCTTCGTCGGCAGCCGGACTCATCGTGGCCGCTGTGCTTCTCTTCCTTTGGCTGTCGAATATCACACTCATCGGCCAGTCGGTGAGGGAGCGTCGGCTTCTGACTGAAACGGCATCTCGCGAAATTCATGACTCGAACGAATCCGCTGTTCTCACGCCCCCGCCAGCCTTCAGGAGAGATGACCCGTGAATGATGTCTTCTGGGTGAGCTACGTCACTCTTTGGCTTGTCCTTCTCGTGCAGGGGCTTGCTTTTCTTGAGGTCCTGCGCCAGCTAGGAACTTTGCGGCGCCAGATTGGTCCGTTGCAGGGCGCTGGCGTTATCCCTCGAGCAGTGGATACCGGGAGTCCACTGCCCGAGCTGAAGGCAATACGTGGAGAAGACTTAGAGCCTGCGCGGTGGCGCGATTATCTTTCGGCCGAGTTCGGTGTCATCGTTTTCTTGACGCTGGACTGCGTTACATGCCGGACTATTGCGGCCGAGCTTGCGGGCTTTGCGAAGGATGCTCCGGTTGAAGCGAATGTGATGGCAGTTGTCATAGGAGGTGTAGATGAGGCAGCTGAGTTCATCTCAAAATATGGACTAGATCCGAGTCTCGCGGTTATTGACCCTGATGGCTCACTGGCAAAGACCCTAGGCGTCTCATGGAGTCCCGGGGCGCTCACGATTCGAAATGGCAGCCTCGGGGTTGCAGCGATCGTCAACAGTATCTATCAGATCGACAGTCTCTTACACGAGGAGGTCGGTAAGCAGAGCAAGGTTCTTGCCGGCCATCCGCATAATTAGGGGGGATGACGCATGAAGATCGTAGAAGGACTCGCGGACCGTGTCGCTGAGCCTGGCCGTCTGTCACGCCGCTCGTTGGTCGGTCGCGCCGTAAAAATGTCAGCGGCGCTCACCGCTGCCGCGGCGGGCGCGGGTGCGTGGACTAAGTCTGCGTACGCTTATAACTACAGGTGTTGCACGCTGGCTTATGGGCCGCCGTGGTGCAACTCCAACTATTACAGCGGGGCTTGCCCCTGCACGGACACCTCATGGGAGTGGGTATGCCACTATGGAGGTTGCCCATGGGTCTGCGGCGAATGCTACGCATGCCGCTGCTCGTATGTTTATGCGGCTTGCGCGCCCGGCTGCCCGTGCGCGCCGCAGGCGCCGAAAGTAACTTCCCCGCGACTGCTTTTTGCGCCACGGCGCGCTGCAGGACAGGGACGGGCCGATCACTATTGATGAGTCCCTACCTCGTGATAGTGACTAGCATTGCAGCCCTCCTGTCAGGCATCGCGCAGGTTGGGAGCCTCTGAGGCGCTTCCCTGATCGGAGCGATCAGGCCCCTTCTGGTGCAGGAGGGACGGTGGCAGGTAGGAAAGTGGTTCGGCGTCTTCGGCTTGGCGGCGACCGCCAGTGCGGCAATCACAGGATCAGTTATTGGAGCGATACAGCTGCCGCACCTGCATTTCACTGTCTGGCTCCTCGTCGGCGTAGGTTTCGTCCTTGCTCTTACCGATCTCTCCCGTGGTGGAAAGACGCCGACGATTCGTCGTCAGACTTGCGCGACGTGGTGGCGAACTCGTGGCCCGTGGTTCGCAGCCATAGCCTGGGGGATCGATTTGGGCATCGGTCTCACGACGATTCGAGTGACCTCGCTCTACTGGTTCGTGCTCGCAGTCCTGCTGCTCGGAGCGGGTGCCCCGACCGGGGCCTTGGTTCTCGGAGCATATGGAATCGGCCTGACATTTGGACTGGCGCTTGGCCTCATGATCCTGAGTCGACGAGATGCGATTCATGCAAATCTGCAGGCTCTCCAATTGAGTTATGTCATCCGCCCAGTACTTGCTTTTGCTCTTATCATCTGGTGCATCTCGACGGTAATCACTCGTTAACGTTCTCGGGGAGGAGATCGATGCCAATCCGTACGCTTCTTTCCCTCACCTGTGCCGTAGCTGGGGTCACATTCACACTTGGCGGGGGCGCCGCGCTGGGATCGCTGAGCGATGACGACTGTCGTGCATCGGTTGTTCATTTTGAGAATCCACTGCCGGTTATGCCGCAAAGCCTCATGGGCCTTGAAGGTGTGCCGTGGATTGCAGGACGCCCTGCGAGTTCAAGAATGCTCGCTTACCTCTTCTATTACCATCCGGATCCCGCGGCGTCTGATCCGCGCGCCGTCTTGTATGCCAACGGCGTGACCCCGCAGGGCGGCTACACGAAGATCCTCTGGATCTTCCTTAAAAGGAATCGTTCCCACGCGCTTGTGATCCGCGGGTACGAGAGAGCCACGGGAGCCACATTTGTTCAGCGCGTGCGTGGGGCCGGCTTGTACGTTCCATCAATCGTCGACGTGCCATCCGCAGGATGCTGGGACCTGAGAGTGAGGACCGCTTCTCGTCCGAGAAACAGCGCGACTTTCACCTTTATCGTTCCTTAGGACCTCGCGACTGATGGTTGAGCGTTCTTCTGCCAGGTCGAGACGGCCAGGTCGAGACGCTTGAGATGCCGCGCGACATCGTCAGCGCGGCTGACCTCGAGCGGCACCCTGCTCCTGGCCCGTAGACGACCGCGGCATTGTCGGTCGGAAGGAAGTCGGCGATCCTATCGTCGATGCGACCTCGGCGGCGAAGGCGGCACCGGGCTTTTGCGCTCCGCAGATCCCGCCCAGGTAAGCGCACTCGAACTCAGTTCTTGTTTGATCTGACGGCCTGGACCTCGACAAAGCGGTATGCGGTCGCGGATGTCTGTTTAAATCCTGCCCCCGCTACTGGAAAGGCCCTGCAAGCAGGGCCTTTGTCTTCTGGGTAGTCGAGTGTGGGGCGCAAACTTTTGCCCAACTTTTGCCCGGTCTATCGGGTACGTCAATCGGGCGTTGGCCTTGAACATTGAGCTCGAGCAAGATCCTCAACCCCGAGTTGCGCCGCTGGCGGCCCGACGACGAACGCCACTGCGCTGCCCGAGTCTGACTGGTTAGAACCCCGCTACGCGTATCAGCCCATGAGCGGTAACCCTGTAGCCAGTTAGGCAGGTGCTGCCAGTCGCCGTCGCGTCTGACGGACCGCGTCGATGACTTCGCGGTTGGTGACGCTGTGGCAGGCGGCGACGGGCGGGACGTTGAGCGCCGTCAGCGTCTGCGGACCGAGCAGGGCGTCGTACTGGACAAGGTTTGGCAGAGCCTCGACGCCGAGCAGCCGGGCTACGAGTCGGCCGACACCAAGGGAGGCTGCTTGTTGAGACACGAATGGCACCGACGGCAGGTAACGGTCGTCGCCTCCGACAGTCAGGTCAATCGCTTTGGCGAGTCCGCAGACGGCAATGCCGATGTGGGGGCGTAGCAGTTCGCGGTGTTCCTCGTCGAGATCGTCGAGGTCTTCCTCTGCGAGAAGGCGGTCCCCATCGGCGAGTTGGGCAGGCGTCAAGTGGGTGGCATCGACCAACCGCGTCAGCGCTGACGCCCCATCAGCGCGAAGCGGGAAGAAGCACATCATGCAGGCGCCGCCGTCGCGAGCCTCGTGTATGCCGAGAGCGGTGTCTCCGCTTGCGGCGTCGATCAATTCGTCGGGCCACAGCGATTGTGTCGCGTGCCGTGCCGCGACGCTGTCGAGACCGCTCAAGACGACGCGTGGCCACGGCAGTTGGCCGCTGTCGATCAGACCTAGCGCGTCTTCGACGCGGCCAGCGAAGGGGACCGCATTGAAGTTCTCTAGCGCGTCGGTTGCCAGTGCGACCTTGGAACGGCCGGTTTCGGCGTCGATCCGAGTGCCGAGCGAATAGGTTCCAAGGTTCTCAAGCGCATACTGCTCGGGGTCGATCAAGAGCACGCGTCCGGTGAGCGGCAACGTGCCAAGGATGCGTGCGGTCGCGGTCCCGACAGCGCCGACACCGACTAGGCCCACCTCCAGGGTCGTTGACGCGAGCTCAGGCGCACTTTCAAGGTCGCCGCTCAACGTCACCGGGCAGAAGTCGAGCCTTTGCTGGCGGACCTGTCGCGTCGGCAAGACCTCAGCGGCATCCTTGAAAAGCTCGGCAGCGGCGAGGGCGGCAGTGAACATCGCCCCGAGGCCGTTCGCCGCGCGGGACTGACGGAGGCCGCCAGTGCGACGCAAGCGCGCGCCGTAGCCGTCGGGGATTACGCGAAGTGATGCACGCTCTTCGACCCCGATGTGAACGGCGAGGCCGTTCGCACGTCCCACGACAAGCGGTCGCGAGTCATCGATCGCCGCACAGGCCATACCGGTTTCGGCGACCCATTGCTCCGGCAGTCCGGCCTCGTCGAGGTGCAGCTGGAGGGGTTGGCGACGCAAGGTCTCGACGAGGATCCGCGCCGCGTCGAGTCCACCGGGAAGATTGGGGTCGACGCTGACCGTGACCGACGTGTCGGACAGCCGTCGTTCGAGCTCGCTTTCATTACGGCCGCTGGCGCGTGCGGCGAGCCGGGCCGCGCGGGAGTGTTCGAGCGTCACGCGATACCCCCGCTGTCGAAGGTGACGGCGGCGAACGCACGCTCATCGAGAGCAGGCGGCTCGAGCGGCTGCCACTTCTTGTCGAAGCGCCACCAGCCCCAGTCGATCAGGTCGGCGGAGGGGTGGTGGTAGTGGGGGATGACCGCGCTGACGAAGCCGGGAACCGAAAAGCCGTGCTTAAGGTCGACGGGGGATAGGAAGGCACGACCGCGGTGGGAGTGAACGAGCGCGAGCACGCGTAGCTCCTTGTCCTCGGCCCAGTCGAACAGCTGCGCAAGCGCGAGTCCGCCGACAGTGAACTGGTCGCGCGCGCGGACGGTATCGCGGACGCCGGGCCAGGCGACTGTGTCGACCGACGCGTCGTGCCCGAGTAGGAAAGCTCCGCTCTCGACGTCCGTGCGACCCCACTTTTCCGCGTCGTCGCGCAGCGCCTGCGGCAGCGCGCGCGGCAGAACAAGCGTCATCCCGACCGCCCTTGGCAGCGGTTGTCGAGGTCGCGCTGCAGGGTTTCCGTAACCCAGAGGAATGGATTGCCGGTTGACGGCCAGCGATCGGGGCCTTGCTGCCACTCGGCGTGGATCGTGAAGCCCTCGGCCGTGAACGGCTGGCAGATGTCGAAGCTGCCGGGCCGATAGCCGGGAATGATCGGCCAGGCGCTAGTCACGTCGAGACGGCCGCCGATCGCGTCGGCAAACTTGACCGACGGCGGCGCGGACGGGTAACGCTCCCAGGCAACCCGGACCCAATAATTCTCTTCGACGTCATTGGCTGGACGGAGCACCAACCAGTACAGCCCGCGGTCGACGGCGTCGCACGCAACGACACCGTCGCGGCCCGTGACGAACTCGACGACCGCCTGCGAATCGCGACGAAGGTTCAGCTGCGATTCGACATCGAGTGCGGCCGTCGCCATTAGCCCTGCACCAGCTCCTTGACCAGAGTGAACTTGACGGCCTCCGACTCGCCGGCGATGCTGGCCAGCGTGGCCCCGTCATCGACGCGGCTGCCGCCGTGGGTCAGGTAGTAGGTCGAGTTCGCTTCCTCCTGGATCCCGAACTGGCTCATCGCCTCAGATCGGACGGTGCCGACGGTCGTTTCGGGCGCTTGCTTGGCATGGAACGGTTTGCCGTGCGCAAGCGGGAAGGTGACCGTGACCTCGATCCCTTTCACCTTGGCGCTCAGCTCGGTATCTCGTAGCTCTGACATTCCTACCTCCTCTCGTACACGATAGTGGACGGTGGACACCGTAGCAGGCAGTTTGAGGACTGTCAACTATGGTGTACAGTGATGACTGAACTCAACGGAGAGGAGATTTGATGCCGCCCGTCGATCTGGGCTCGCGACTACGAACGGCCAGGGGAATTCGCAAGATGTCACTCCGCGAGGCTGCTGAGGCGGCGAAGATCTCGGCGGCCTATCTGCAGAAGCTGGAGCACGGCGACGTTAAATCGCCGTCACCGCACGTCTTGCACGCGCTGGCTGAAGTGCTGAAGATTCCGTACTCGACGGTCATGCAGCTCGCCGGTTACGTCGTGCCAAGCGGCAGCGACGGCCGCGTTAACGTGCTTGCGCACGCGCTCTCGAGTGCCGAGTTGACCGAGGATGAGGCCGACGCCTTGGCCAACTACCTCGCCTGGTACCGCCACGACAAGGCATCGCGCTGAAATGAAGCTTGAGAGCGCCAGCGCAATCCGCGACGCCTGCGATCGTTTGCTGAAGGCCGCCGGCGTCGAGGGCACGCTGCCGACGCCGGTCTCGGACATCGTCGCCGCCGCCGAACTCAACTGGGGCTCGGATGACCTCTTCGCCGACGAGACGCTCGAGCGCGCGCCGGAAGAACTCCGGAAGAAGATGCGCACCCTGCGTGGCAAGTTGTGTGCTTTGCTCGACCGCCGCGAGCGCAAGGTCTACGTCAACCCGGAGATTCAACTGGTGGGTCGGCGCAACTTCCACACGCTGCACGAGGTCGGTCATGACCTGCTCGAGTGGCAGCGCGACCTCTACTTCCCAGACGACGACTACACGCTGTCCCCGCGAACTAAAGTCGGCCAGGAGCGCGAGGCGAACTTTGCCGGCGCCGAGATGCTGTTCCAAGGTGACTTCTTTACGCACATCGCGCGGGATTTCCGCATCGGAATGGCCGAGATCGAAGATCTGTCGCGCATGATCGGCGCGTCGACCCATGCTGGGTTCCGCCGATACGCCGCCTCTCATACCGCTCCGGTTGCCGGCGTCGTCCTCGATCGCTCCCCGACGAGCATCAACCCGCTGCGCTTCAAGCGCCGCGAAGCGATGTCGTCGCCCGTCTGGGAAACTCGCTTTGCCTCGCTGGCGACCTGGCCGAAGTACCTCGACGTCGTGGCGCACCCGTTCCTCGCCGAGATTGTGCGGCTCGACATCGAGCCGCCGCCAGTCACGTTCACGACCTGCCTCGCCGATCGCGACGGCGAGCCGATCGAGCTCAACGGCGAGCTGGTGTCGAACTCGTACAACTTGTTCGTGCTCTTCTGGGTGCCGCAGCGTGAATGGCTGAAGCGACGGCGCACATTTGCGACGGCGCGCTCGTAGCGCAGCCGGCTACCCTAGTTTTATGCGGTCGATCATCCGCTATCCGTACGTGAAGACCGCCGGTGGCGGAAAGCCGACGTCTGGGTTGGCCTCGACGCAAACGGCATGTTCACACCGGCGCCGGCCACACTCGCTCCCGCCCGGACGCGCACCTCGCTCGCACCGCGCGCCGGCCAGGCTGTCGAGTACTCCGAAGGGCAGGTGGTGTCGTTGCAGCTGTTGACGCGCGACGGCGTGTCAGCTGGTCCGAAAATCGACATCGTCCCCGAACTCGACGAGGCTCTCGAGGCGGCGATATTGGCTGAAGCGCCGGGGCCTTGGTACCAGTACGAGCAGTTGACGCTCGGGCAGGACTTCCTCGAGCATTTCGTGGTTCTGCTCTTGGGCAAGCACTGCGTCGCCGCGTTTTTGTACGACGCCTAACTGGTAGCGAGCTAGGACTTAGTCGATCCAGTCAGGGCGGTTGAGCTCGAGCACGGAGGCCGCAGGCTCGCCGGCGTCACCTGCGTCGATCTGCTCTTCGACCCATCGCACGGCCTCGACCGCCAGCGCCAGGGTCTCCTCAGCCTGCTCGTCGCTCGAGAGATCGACCTCGGGATCACCGTAGCGCCAGCCTTCGGCCGACTCGACGTAGGCCGCGCGTGGGTCGATGCCGTGCTTGCGCATGGCCTCGAGCAGGGTCTCCGGGACCCCGTGCTTGCCGACGAGCTTAATCTTGAAAGTCTCAGTCATCAGTCAGACGGTAGCGCGGGAGGGGGACAGCGTGGCGGATTTTGCTCTAGTCCTCGCCACGAGGCCTGCGCGGGAGCAAGTACGACAACAGCAGCGCCGCGGCGGCGAGCCAGGCGAGGCCTGCCACTGTCCACCAGATTCGGCGCTCGGCCGCGGCGCTGAGCCCGACCAGCAACGAGCCGGCGGCAAGGACGGCGAGTAAGCCAATGAAGACGACGACGGCGCGGACGCCGACGAGGATCGTGCTGGCTAGCTGTCCTGCCTCGGCACGTTGTGGACGCGGCTGATGGGTGGGGAGCCGCCGAGCGAGCTGTGCGGTCTGCGCTCGTTGTAGTAGCTGATCCAGTGTGACAGCGCCTGAGCGCGGTGGTCTGATGAGTTGTAGATCTGCCCGAGTCCCCACTCGCGCTTCAGGGTTTGCTGGTAGCGCTCGACCTTGCCGTTGACCTGCGGGCGGCGGTAGGGGATCAGCAGGTGGCGGATGCCGCGATGGGCGAGCAGCCGAGCGAACGTTTTGTTGCGGGTGTACGTCCAGGCGTTGTCGCTCATCAGTCGCTTCACCTCGATCCCGTGCGCCGCGAAGACAGCGAGGCCGCGCTCGACGAAGCCGGTCACCGTGGCCGCTTTCTCGTCGCGGTGGAGCTCGCTGTAGGCGTAGCGCGAGTGGTCGTCGACGAGCGAATGCACCCACTCATAGCCGACCCGCGTCCGCAGGTCGGCACCGGTGCGGTGGCGGTCGCCGGTGACCGCGTGCCCGGGCCGGACGAAGCGGGCGAAGCGCTTGCTGTCGAGGTGCAGCAGGTCGCCGGGGCAAGGCCACTCGTAGAGCCGTGCGCGCTCGCGCGGCTGCCGCGGCGGACGCGAGATACCCGCCCGCTTCAACGTCCGCCAGACGGTCGCGTGCGCATGTCCGGTCTCGCCGGCAATCAACCTCGGCCCCCAGCCGCTGCGACGCCTGGCCGCGCAGATCCGCGCCTGCTCCGAAGGCGAAAGCAACCGGGGACTGCGATGTGGTCGTGAGGAGTGATCCTCGAGACAGGCAAGCGATGAACGCTGCTCGAGCGTCGCCTCCGACCAGCGCCGCCACCACTTACAGGCGGTCGTGGGGGGGG
>JACDEU010000098.1 GCA_013816245.1 Actinomycetota bacterium
GACTGCGGATCGCCAGTTCGGGCTGAACAACACGCTCGGGTTCCTCACCGCGACCGCGAGCCACCGCCGCGTCACCGGGAACTTCAGGCTTGCACGCGCTGCTCGCGTCGTCTTGCGCATCGAGACGCCTTCGGGCGGAATCGTCAAGACGCTTGCCACGAGGAGTCTCCCGTCGGGCAACGGAACGATCTCCTGGCGCGGCCGGCCAGGCAGTTACCTCTTCAGCGCCACGGCCAAGAACGACGTCGGGGCAGTCGAACTGAGCGCCCCCTTCCGCCTCCGCCGGTAGCCTCCTGGCGTGCCGGTCGCCGGCCTCACCAGCTCGCTCACCTCGCTGATCGGAAACCACGGCATCTATGCCGTCTTCGGTCTGATGGCGATCGACGCAGTGCTTCCCGCCGCGAGTGAGCTCGTGATGGTCTACGCGGGCGCACTGGCGGCCGGGGCCTTCACCGGCCAGCACGTCGAACTACTCGGGTCGCGGATCTCCTCGCATGCCTGGGCATTCGTCGCCATGGCGCTCGCCGGCAGCCTTGGGTACCTCGTCGGCTCGATCGCCGGCTGGGGGATCGGCCTCTACGGCGGCCGGCCGCTCCTGGAGCGCCACGGTCGCTGGCTCCACCTGACCCCGCAGAAGCTCGACCGTGCGGAACGCTGGTTCGACCGCTGGGACGACCTCGCCGTGCTGATCGGGCGAGTGACACCGGTCATCCGCTCGTTCATCTCGATTCCCGCGGGGATCTTCCGGATGCCGTTCTGGCGCTACACCGTCCTGACCCTGATCGGCTCGGCGATCTGGGCCTTCGCCCTCGCGGGTGTCGGCTACGGCGTCGGCTCCAGCTATGAGCGGTTCCACCGCGACTTCCGCTTCGTGGACTACGCGATCCTGGCCGCGATTATCGGACTTGCGGCGTATTTGGTCGTCCGTTGGAGACGGTCTTCTAGACTTTCCAATCGTGCGTCCGATCCCGCTAGTTGACGTAAAAGCTCAGTACGTGCCGTTCCTGCCTCGCATTCGCGAGGCGATCGAAGGCGTGCTCGAGAGCGGAGCGTTCATTCTCGGGCCCAATGTCGCAGCGTTCGAGCGCGAGGCGGCCGCCTATCTCGGCGTTCGCGACTCGGTCGGCGTCGCGAATGGCACCGATGCGCTCGTGCTGGTGCTCGACGCACTCGGAGTCGGCAGCGGCGACGAGGTCATCTGTCCTGCATTCACGTTCTACGCGACCGCAGAGGCGATCGCCCGGCGCGGAGCGACGCCGGTCTTCGCGGATGTGGACGCGTCGACGATGAACCTCGATCCCGAGGATGTCGCTGCCCGGATCACCAAGCGCACCAAGGCGATCCTCGCCGTTCACCTCTTCGGCCGGCCGGCACCGCTCGCCGAGCTGACGCAACTGGGTGTGCCCTTCATCGAAGACGCGGCGCAGGCCTTCGGCTCGCCCGACATCGGGCGCACAGGCATCGCGTCGACATTCAGCTTCTATCCGACGAAGAACCTCTTCTGCATCGGAGACGGTGGCCTCGTCTCGACGGACGACGCCGCCCTTGCGGAACGGGTGCGCATGCTGCGCTTCCACGGGTCCCGCGACAAGGTCGACTTCGAGCTCATCGGCTACAACTCGCGCCTCGACGAGCTGCAGGCCGCCGTGCTGCGGATCTTCCTCGGCGAGCTCGACGGCTGGGTCGCGAAGCGGCGCGAGGCCGCGGCGCGCTATGCCGAGCTCGGTCTCGGCAGGGCCTGCGACCTTCCCGAAGACGAGCCCGGTCACGTGTACCATCTGTTCGTCTGCCGCTCCAACGAGCGCGACCGCATTCGGGCGGCGCTGAAGCAGGCGGGAATCGGAAGCGCCGTTTACTACACGACGCCTTTGCACCTGCAGAACGCGTTCGCGGATCTCGGCTACGGCCACGGTTCGCTGCCGGTCACCGAGCAGCTCGCGCTCGACAACTTCTCCGTGCCGATCTGGGCAGGCATCGACGCGGACGCGCAGGAGCGTGTCGTCTCGGTCGTGCAGGCGGCGGCGCCGGTGGCGTCGTGATCCCGGTGAACAGACATCGCCTCTGGCAGCTTCTGGCCGACGGCACGTTGATCGCCGTCGCCTGGTGGCTCGCGTTCTGGCTGCGCTTCGACAAGGGCGTCCCGGGCCCGTACCACCGGTTGATGATCGACACGATCCTCGTCGTCATAGCGATCAAGCTCGCGGTGTTCATCGCGTTCGGGTTCTACAACCGCTGGTGGCGTTACGTCTCGACGCGCGACATGTGGGGCGCCGCGCGCGGCGTCACCGTGGCTTGTGTCCTCGCGGACCTCGTGGTCTACTTCGCTCATCCGATCAGCGGCTTCCCGCTGCCGCGTTCGATCGCCGTGCTTGACTGGCTGATCCTGCTCGCGTTCGTCGCAGGCACGCGCCTGATCGCGCGGAGCCTGATCGAGCGGCCCGGTGCCGCGTCGCTGATCGCGCGCGGGAAGGAAGTGATCGTGGTCGGCGCGGGTGACGCGGCGCAGCTCGTGATCCGCGAGATGCTCAAGGCGCCGGGGCTCGGCTACACGCCGATCGGGCTGATCGACGACGATCCGCGCAAGAAGAACATTCGCCTGCATGGGATCCGCGTGCTCGGAACGACGGACGATCTCCCGCACATCCTGCGAGACAACCCGCCCGACGAGGTGCTGATCGCCATTCCCTCCGCCTCGGGCGAGACGCGCCAGCGCGTCGTCGAGGTGGCCCAGGACGCGAACGTCGCCGTGAAGACGCTGCCAGGCCTCTACGAGCTGATCTCCGGCGACCTGAACCTCGCCGGCCAGATCCGGCCGGTCCAGGTCGAAGACGTGCTCGGCCGGGAGCCGATCGAGGTGGACGTCGGCTCGATCGCCAAGTACCTCGCCGGTGAGATCGTGCTCGTCACGGGAGCGGGCGGCTCGATCGGTGCGGAGCTCTGCCGCCAGATCGCGCGGATGGGCCCGGCGCGGATTGTCCTCGTCGAGCAGTCGGAGGCCGCCCTGTTCGACATCGAGCGGGAGCTCGTGGGCGAGCGCGACTTCTCGGCCGTCGCCGCCGTTCTGGGCGACTGCGGTGATCGTGCGAAGATGAGCCAGGTCTTCGAGCGCTACAAGCCGAAGGTCGTCTTCCATGCGGCGGCCTACAAGCACGTCGCCCTGCTGGAGGCGAACCCGCTCGAGGCCGTTCGCAACAACACGCTGGCGACTCGCGTCATCGCCGATGTCGCCGTCGAGTACGGCGCTGCGCGCTTTGTGCTCGTCTCCACCGACAAGGCCGCAAACCCGAAGAACCTGCTCGGACAGTCGAAGGCGCTCTGCGAGTGGATCGTCGAGGCCTACGGGCACCGCAAGGACATCAGCACGCGCTTTGTCGCCGTTCGCTTCGGCAACGTGCTGAATTCTTCCGGAAGTGTGATCCCGATCTTCCGGCGCCAGATCGAGAAGGGCGGCCCGGTGACCGTTACTCACCCGGAGATGACGCGCTACTTCATGACGATCCCGGAGGCGGTGTCACTTGTCGTCCAGGCCGGCGCGATCGGCGGGCGTGGGCAGGTGTACGTGCTCGACATGGGCGAGCCGGTCAAGATCCTCGACCTCGCGCGCAACATGATCCGCCTGTCCGGCAAGGAAGCGGAGAAGGACATCGCGATTGCCTTCGTCGGCGTCCGCCCGGGCGAGAAGCTGCACGAGGAGCTCTGGACCAAGGGCGAGACGGTCGGCGAGACGTCACATCCCAAGATCTTGCGGGCGGCGCGTGCACCGATCGACGGTGCGTGGCTCGACGAAGAGCTCACGGACCTCGAGCGGATGGTCGAGTGCGGGGAGACGCTGGACGTCGTCTCGCGACTGACCGCGATGCTGCGCGAGCCGAAGCGGGCAGCGGGCGCCGCGGTTCTGGAAGACACTCTCCATTGAACCGTGGGGGAACCCATGGTTCCCCACGTACCCCCTCCTTCGGTTCGGCAACGCACGCGGTCGGTAGCGCTCCGGCGTGAGCGCGGTCACGCCTCCGCGCGCGCTCGGCACTCGCCCGAGGTTGTTTGTCGCGGTGGAAACCTTTTGCTTCGGGTCTGACACACCCTTGTAACGGTGCTGAACGCCTTCCGTCTCGGCCGGTCCTTAGGGTGGGGTCCGTGGACCGAGAGGCGATCTTCGCGGGGCTGAACGCCGAGCAGCGCCGCGCCGTCGAAGCGGTGCGCGGCCCGGTCTGCATTCTTGCCGGGGCGGGCTCGGGAAAGACGACCACGATCACCCGGCGCATCGCGAACCAGGTGGCGATCGGCGAGTTCGAGCCGCACGAGATCCTTGCCGTCACGTTCACCGACAAGGCCGCGACCGAGATGAGGGAGCGGCTCGAGCGACTCGGCGTCGGCGGCGTGACTGCTCGCACGTTCCACTCGGCGGCGCTGCGTCAGCTGTACCGTCTCGGGACGCCTCCCGAGCGGATCATGGCCTCGAAGGCACTGTTGCTGCGCCAGCTCGGGAACACGCTGCCGCCGCCCTACAAGTTCCGGCCCGCGGGAGACCTTGCGACGGAGGTCGAATGGGCGAAGAACCGCAGGTTGACGCCGCAGACCTATCTCGAGGGCCTCGGCGATCACGAGCCGCCGATCCCGCCGGACCTCATGTTTCGCATCTTTCGCGGCTACGAGGTCGAGAAGGAAGAGCGGGGTTTCGTCGACTTCGAGGACATCCTCGAGTCGACGATCCGGCTGTTCGACGAAGATCCGGGCGCCCTCGCGGAGGTTCGCGGCTACTTCAACGCGTTCACCGTCGACGAGTACCAGGACGTGAACCTGCTGCAGCAGACGCTGCTCGACCGGTGGCTCGGCGACCGCGACGAGCTGTGCGCGGTCGGTGACGACTACCAGTCCATCTATTCGTTCACGGGCGCGACGCCGGACTACCTCCTCGGGCTGCCGCGCAGGTTCGCGCACTCGACGGTGATCAGGCTCGAGGACAACTACCGATCCTCCCCGGAGGTGCTTGCACTGGCGAATCGCATCGTCCCGTCACTCGGCGGTGCGGAGAAGATCCTGCGCGCAACGCTTCCCGCCGGGCCTGAGCCAGTGACGCGATCGTTTCCCGCACGCGAGGCGGAGACGGCATTCATCGTCGATCGCATTCGCGCGTTGCAGGCGGAGGGCGTGGCGCTCGGCCAGATTGCGGTCCTCTGTCGTACCAACGCGCGGCTGGCCGACTTCGAGGAGCCCTTCCACGAGGCGGAGATCCCCTTTCAGGGAGCGGCGCTACTCGCCCGCGAGGCAGCTCGTCAACTTCTGAAGCAGCTGCGCAAGTACGACACCACCGACGTCGCCATGACCGTGCGGAGGCTTGCCACCGACGCCGGCTGGCGGGAGCGGCTTCCGGAGAAGCTCGGCGAGCGAGAGATGGTGCGGCAGTCGGACCTCGGACGCCTCGTTCGGCTGGCCGTGGAGTTCGACGACGGCGAGCGGACGACCCGCGACTACATCGCCGATCTCGAAGCCCG
>JACDEU010000099.1 GCA_013816245.1 Actinomycetota bacterium
GCGTCTTCGCCGCCAGGTCCCCACGCTCGACCCGCTTCGCCAAGCAAACCTCCTGGTCGGCCGTCAACAGCGGCACCTTCCCGATCTCCCGCAGGTAGAGGCGCAGCGAGTCGAGCGACGGCTCCACACTCAGATCGAGCTTCGGCGCCGCCTTCGTCTCGTCCTCGGCGAGCGCCGGCTGCTCGTGCGGCGGATACTTGTGCCGCTCGCCTTCGACCAGCTCGATCGAACGGTCGACCAGGTGGGCGTAGAAGTCGTCGCTCTGCTCCCTCGTCAGCTCGACGTCCTAGAGCGCCGCGGCGATCTCGTCATAGGTCAGAAACCCCTTCTCCACACCTTCCAGGACGAGTCGCCGCAGTTCCCGGGCGTCGGGACGGCCCTCTCCCGCCCAGAACTCAGCGCCGAGAAACCGTGCGTCTTGTACGCGTTCGATCTCCCGCTCCGCGACGGCGAGCCCAGAGTCCGCAGACTGCAACACCGGCAAAGAGACTACTCGTTCTTTCCTGGGCGTTACGGCGTGCCCGTAGCTGCCTCGACCTCAGGTTTTGCCACGACAAGGTCGGCCGACGTGACCCCCGGTGTCAGCTAAGGGCCGCTACAACGACCAGCTAACGAACCAGGAGCTGGCCAGCGCTACGTACGAGGCTCACGCGCGCGGATAACACAAAACACTCGTGCGTGGCGTGCGTCAGTCCAATGATGACCGCACCGCGAATCGGAGGTCTCGTGCGCAAGCTCTCTCCTGTCGTCTTTCGGCTCTACTGCGACAAGTGGCGCGGGCGGAGCCGTTTTGCAGACGCTGGCGGTGCAAGCGCGACTGTCGCGTGATCTCGTCAGCACGAGAGTTCTTGCCGCCGCAACGTTGAACTAACGCATCGAGCGCGCTGCTTCTGGATATTCGCGCGCGCGTCCACCTTAGAACATGGTGCTGCGGGTGACGGCGGGTTGGGCCTGACGTGTCAGCGGTCGTCGCACTTTGGCGGAAAGGCGACAGAAACCTGTGCTCGGCTCACGCGTCACAGAATGTGAGCACGACGTCCGCCCTGACTCGCAGGGTCCGCGTGGCGAGGGCTGGGTCGTGCTCCAGCTCCTGCTCGGCGCAGCGATCGCCGGGTGCGGCTTGGTCGGCGTCTACTGGCCAGGTTCGGTGGAATCGTTCTTCGGCATTCTCGGGTTGCTCCTCGCCGTCGCAGCCGCGCTCCTGGTCGTCCTCGGCCTCCTCTCGCTGGGACGTTCGTTCACGCCTCTGCCGCGACCGCGCGCCCGCACGCGTCTGCGGCAGGGCGGGATCCTCCGGCTCGTGCGTCACCCCGTGTACGGCGGCGTGATCTTGATTGGGCTTGGCTGGTCGCTTGCCGATGCCCCGCTCGGCCTCGTGCCGACCGCGCTACTCGTCGTGCTCTGCGACCTCAAGGCACGGCGCGAGGAGGCCTGGCTGCTCGAGCGCTTCCCCGAATACGCGGCCTACCGGGCACGCACGCCGCACCGGTTTGTGCCTTGGCTCTACTGACCCTCACGTTGGAAGCCTTGCCGCCCCTGGTGAGGCAAATGAGTCAGCGCGCCGCAAAGTGGGAGCGTGTCGCTCTTCCACCAGAAAGCGACAACGGCTCCTTTGTCATCACGCTAGCCGCGCTTCCTCCTGCGGAACAGCGTGAGCTGCTGATCCTCTTTCACTTCCTCGCCTAGCATCCGCAAGACGGACTTCACCTGATCGGTGTCCCCACCCTCGGTGCCGATCGCATCCTGCAGCCGGCGCAGTCGTGCTTTGTTCACACCTTGATCAGGGCCGATCCCGCGATGGCCTGGGACCTCTTGTTGAAGAACACCGTCGACGTGAACGCTGTCGCTTCCTGGTGGAACAGCGACAGAAAACCTCCGCTCGCTTTACGCTTGAGGCCCGCCGTGGACGAGCCTCAGGAGCCTCATCTGAAGACGGAACCATTGCCGACGTGGAGCGAGCAGCAGACGATCACTCGCGCCTTCGGCACTGCATGGCGGAGCAACGGCTCGTGATCGCGCGCGAGATGCTCGAAGAGAATCGCGCCTTTCTTCTCGCCGGTGTCGGGTGAGGGAGCCTGCGAAGAGTTTCGATCGGGCGGCGCGCGAGTACGAGCGCGGACGGCCGGGCTGGCCGGTCGGCGTGCTCGACGTCGTGCCGGTGCCCGAGTCGGCGACCGTGCTCGATCTCGGCGCCGGAACCGGAAAGCTGACGCGCGTCCTCGTCGAGCGCTACGCGCGCGTGGTCGTCGAGCCGCTCTCCGCGCTGCGCGAAATACTCGCTGACCGCGTCCCGGCGGCTGAAGTGCTCGACGGGGCCGCCGAGGAGATCCCACTCGGCGACGCTTCCGTCGACGCCGTATTCGTCGCACAAGCGTTCCACTGGTTCGCAAATCACGCCGCCGTGGAAATCGGACGTGTGTTGCACCCGGGCGGCGTGCTCACAATCCTGTGGAACGAGCCGAGCGAGGACCTCCCATCGCCGCTTCCGCCTGCGTACCGTCGACGGCTGGAGGAGCTGCAGTCGGATACGCCGCCGCCGCCGGCTGATCCGCACGAGTTCATCGCCGGCGGTCCCTTCGGCGACGTTCAGAGCGCGGTCGTCGAGCATGAGCAGGTGAGCGACCGCGACGACGGCCTCGCGTTCGCGGCGTCGGTCAGCTGGGTGGCGAGCCGCGACGACCGGGAGCGCGTGCTCGCGGAGCTCGCCGACCTGCTGCCGCCGGGTGAATACCGCTTTCCAATGTGCGCCCACGTCAGGTGGGCGACGCGTCGGTAACGCTCGGATCGCCGCGTCGTCTTTCCACCAGAAAGCTGGGGCACGTTCGTTTCCGGCGGACCGGATCGGAATGGGCTGTTTCGCCCGTCGCGTCGGTCGAGCTAGGTGGCTGTCTGGGTTGCGGCGGTCGTGAGATGGCTCATTCGGCTGTCCGTTTCTGCAGAAATGAGCTGTCACTGGAGCTCGGGAGGTGTACGTGCCGGCGTCGCTGTGGCCGGGAGGCCGGGCTGTTCCGATCGTCAGGCGATTTTGCCGTTGGCCTGATTTCGGGCAAATGGGCTGGTATGCGCGCGCGAACCTCCGGAGAGCGGATCCACGAACCTCCGTAGAGCGGATCCACGAACGTAGAGCGGATCCACGAACGTAGAGCGGATCCACGAACGTAGAGCGGATCCACGAACGTAGAGCGGATCCACGAACGTAGAGCGGATCCACGAACGTAGAGCGGATCCAGCTACACGCGCACGCGCGAATATCAGATCCCAAGCCGCCTCGCACACGCTCGACGCGCGCGCTGTCGCTTTCTGGTGGAAGTGCGACAGAAACCTGCGCTCGCTCACGCGTCACAGAATGTGTGAGCACACGTCCGCCCCAACTTGCACGCGAACCGCCTCGTAGAGCCGAAGACCCCCTGACCCTTACCCGACGCCGAGGATGAACTTGGCGTTGTCGGACATCCGGTCAGTACACCTAGCCTCCGGTACTCTGAGGCGGATGGAGCGCCTGAAACCTTGCTGCAACGACGCGCTGGCGGAGCCCGTCGCCGACGGGACGATCCACGAGCTGAGAAGCAAGACGAAAGGGAGCCGATGATGGAGCTGCGGGAGAAGATCGAGCAAGTGATCGCGGAGGAGCCGGTGGCCCTGTTCATGAAGGGCACGCCGCAGAGGGTCATGTGCGGGAACTCGCTGCGCGCGCTCGAGGCGCTGCACCGGGCGGGCGCGTCGGTCACCGCCGTCGACATCCTCCCCGACCCAAGGATCCGCCAGGAGCTGTCTGCGGTCTCCGGCTGGCCGACGATCCCGCAGGTGTTCATCGGCGGCGAGCTGATCGGCGGCGCCGACATCACCGAGGAGCTGGCGGAGTCGGGCGAGCTCGAGGAGAAGCTCGAGTCGGCGCTCGGCGCGGGCTACCGGAGCGTTCGCGGCTCGAAGCCGCCCACGCTTCGGGTAGTGCAGAAGTAGGGCGTAGGGTCAGAAACTCGGTCCGCGTCGAGATACATCTGATTTGCAGGGAGATCGAGTTTATGCACCTTGTGGGGTGCCGACGGGAGTCCGGACGGTGCTCCGCGAACATAGGTTCGCGATGCTCTACACATTGGTGCACGAGCCGGTCGATCATCGCCGCCGCGACGACCCTCGTCGCCGAAGATCTCACCCTCGCTCGCGCTCCTTCCGCCAGCGCAGACTGGCTCGTAGCCGATCCAGAGCCCGGCCCGGCCGACGTGGAGGCGCTCACTCGCCGATTGACGATGCCGCGGCAACCAACGCGTCTAAAGCGCAGACTGGCTCGTAGCGGATCCAGAGCCACCGTGCAACGAACGCCTGGTCGCTGTCAAAGCGGGTTGGTCGTCGCCCCGCAGCCGCGTCTGCAGAGCGAGCGGATTGAGGCCGCCCCCTCACGCGCCGGTCAGGTGGCCGACGCAAGCGCCTGGCTCGGCGAAGGGCTGGAGCCAGTCCGCTTCGACGCCAGTCCCGAGTTCCGCCAGCGCTCCCCTCATGAGACCGAGATGGACCGGGCAGATGACGGCCTGGTAGGTCGTCGCCACCTCCTGGAAGGGACAGCGCTTCAGCACGATCTCGCGTCCGCTCTTCGCTCCCCTGAGCTCGGGCTTGAAACCGTACTGCTCGTGGAGACGAACGACCTCGTCGATCGTCTCCTCCCTCGAGATCGACGTGAGCGGTGGCGGCTTGCGGACGAGGTGGCCGCCCCACACCCGTCCAGCCTCCTCGGCGCGAGCGCTGGGGTCGCGCTCTGAGCCAGCGAGGGAGCTGGCGAGGATCTGTGCGAGCAGGCGATAGCTGGCGAGCGCGGGTGCGTCGAGCGCCTCGGCCGTGGCCTCGTAGAGGACGCGCGGCCGGCCCGGGCGGGTGCGCTCCTCGCGTCGTGCCGAGACGAGGCCTGCCTCGGCGAGGATGTGAAGGTGGGAACGGACAGTGTTCACGTGCAGCCCGACGCGCGTTCCAAGCTCACGGGCGCCGAGAGGCGCCTCAGCCTCCTGGACGACTTCGAGGATCCGCACACGGCTTGGGTCGCTCAGTGCGCGATGGAGCGTCGCACCCTGCTGAGCGACTGCCTGGCTCGTCGTCCTTGTCACGATCAGATCGTATCGACGCCGAGGCTGTTGAACTGATAGTAATCGTTTCTACTGTCAAAATCATGACAATGGAGACGGCGGGTGGCTAGTGGGTCGGTGCCACTCTCCCGACCGAGTGGGATGTGAGTCGTAGTGGCGACGACCGAGACCGAGACAGTTCAGCAGATCCGCGAGGAGTACAAGTACGGCTTCTCGAACCCGGACGAGGCGAAGGACTATTTCTTCAAGTCCGGCCGCGGGATCTCGCACGAGGTCGTCGAGGCGATCGCGGAGCACAAGAACGAGCCCGACTGGATGCGCAAGTTCCGGCACAAGTCGCTCG
>JACDEU010000050.1 GCA_013816245.1 Actinomycetota bacterium
CTCGAGCGCCCTGTCGGCCGGGACCGCCAGCGCGACGAGCAGGCCGAGCGCCCAAACGGCGGCGCGAACGGCGAGGAAGGCGGCGGCCACCGCCGCTTCCGGCGCAATGCGGATGCGCAAGCCGCGACCCCGGCCGGTGGCGAGCGACGGTGAAACGGCCACGGACCGGGGTACTGTACGCCTGGTCCGGCCGCCGAACATTAAAGATTTCTGAAACAGCGCGCGGGCGTTTGCGGAGGCGGCGGCATCCCAATACCGTGCTGCTTTGTGAGGGGGGCGTGAACAGAGCGGGCGTGGCGGCAGTGGCCGGGATCACGATCGCCGTCGCGGGTTGCGGCGGCTCCGGCGGCAATGCCACGGCCCGGTATACGCAGGTGCAGGCGGTTTTCGTCAAGTACCAATGCGCGGCCTGCCACCCGGTCGTCAACCCCTCGCTCGACCTCCGCCCAGGCCACGAGTACGCGTCGCTCGTCGGCGTCCGCGCCGTCGAGGATCCACGGCTGGTGCGCGTGATCGCGGGCGACCCGGAGCGCAGCTTCCTCTACCAGAAGATCGCGGGCGATCCGCAGCTGCACAACATCCCGGCAATCGGAGCCCGGATGCCGCAGGGGGCGCCGCGGATGGCGCAGGCCGACATCGACCTCATCAACGCCTGGATCAAGCAAGGAGCCCAAAACGCCCAGGGCAAGACAGCCGGCCCCGCCGTGCCGACACCGGGCGTCGCGGTCGCCTCTCCCGTCGGCAGCGAACCGCCCGGTCCCACCGGCACGTCTACGATCAAAGGCGTCGTCGAGGACGAGCGGCACCGGCCACTCCCTGGCGCGATCGTCACCCTCCTACTGCGCGGCCAGGACCAGCCCGACGGCGAAGAGCACTACCGGGCCGCCGCCACCGACGCTCGGGGGCGCTACGAGCTGCGGCAAGCGCCCGTCGGCCAGTACCTCCTGAAGGCGTACGCCTCGAAACGGATCTACGTGTCGCGGATCGTCGCGCTCGCCGATCGCCAGACCGCAACGGTCGACTTCGGGCTGCCGCCTGCGTTGATCCGAAACCCCGTGATCGCCGCGCCGCACGTCCGGCGTGCCGGCGCCGGCACGACCCTCTCGATGACCGTGACGGGCAACGCGCTCGACCCGAACTACACGCTCGCCGTCAATCCCGGCGCGGGCCTCGTTTTCGAGCTGCACCGGCCGGACGGCGGTCCAGGCCTCTGGACGAGGACGATCCCGCGCACGCTGTCCGGCCGTTGGATCTTCCTCGCCGTCGACCACCAGTGCGACATCAGCGAATTCCTAACAGTCTCCAGGTAGCCGTCGTGGTCGCGGCCCTGATCGCAGCCGCCCTCGGGCTCGCACGGGTGCGGCCCGGAGGCGCGCAGCCGGTCTCGTTTCGCCGCAACGTCCAGCCGCTTTTCGACGCCAAGTGCACCTCCTGTCATCCGGTCGCCTACCCGTACCTCGACCTGAGGCACGGGCACGCGTACCACCAGCTGGTCGGTGTCGTCTCGCCGCTCTCGCCGGCGTTCGAGCGGGTGCTCCCCGGCCGGCCCGAGCTCTCCTACCTCCTCACCCACGTGCCCGATCCCTCGCGGCGGCACTTGCTGTCCGGCGCCGAGCGGCGCCTGCTAGCGCGCTGGATCGAGCAGGGAGCGAAGGACAATTGAGCCGCCTACCGCTTCTCTCGCCCACCGAAGCGCCGCCGCTCGCCCGCGTCTGGTACCGCGAAGACGGCAGCGCGTCGGCGCTGACCCGGTCGCTCGCGAGCGCTCCCGACCTACTCGAGACGCTGATGCCGTACCTCGGCCAGGTGATGGGCGAGAGCTCGATCGACCTGCAAACGAAAGAGCTCGTGATCGTGCGGGTCTCACAATTGAACGGCTGCGGCTACTGCCTCGCCGCGCACCGCCCGGTCGCCGGTGAGGTCGGCGTGCCTGACGAGCAGCTCGCCGCGGTCTGCGACGACGTTCCGCTCGACCGGCTGCCGCCGCGCGAGCGGGCGCTCGTCGAGTGGGTCGACCGCCAGACGCTCGACCCGGGCGGGATCGACGACGAGCTCGTCGTGCGCACGCTCAAGCACCTGCGCCGCGACGAACTGATCGAGCTGACGCTGCTCGCGGGGACGATCACGATGCTGAACCAGTACTGCACCGCCTTCCGGATCCCGCCTCCTCGATGAGAGAGCCGTTCGAGCAAGCCGTCGCCGAGGGACGCGCCGGCGACCGCCTCTGGCTGTACGCCACCTATCACTGCAACCTCGCTTGCAGGTACTGCCTGACGGAATCCGCGCCCGGGATCCTCAACCGCCGCACTCTAGGCGCTGAGACGATAATCCGGGCCGTGCGCGAGGCTCGCGGGCTCGGGTTCGAGAAAGTCGGAGTCACGGGTGGTGAGGTCTTCATGCTGCCCGACTTCGCCGAGACGCTGCGCCGGATCGCGGAGCTGCTCCCAGTCGTCGCGCTCACGAACGGCACCCTGTTCACGGAGCGCCGCCTGCGAGAGCTCGAGGCGCTCACCGGGCTCGACGTCGCGCTCCAGCTCTCGCTCGACTCCGCCGACGCTGCCCAGAACGACAAGCTGCGTGGCCGCGGGAACTTCGACAGCGTGCTCGCGACGATCCCGCGGTTGATCGAGCGCGAGATCCCTGTCCGGATCGCAACGACGGTCGAGGACCAGACTCCGGACGAGCTCGCGGCGCTCTGCGAGCTTCACCGCTCGCTCGGCGTACCCGATACCGATCACATCGTTCGTCCGGTCGTGCGCCGCGGCCGCGCTGTCACCGAGCGGCTTGGCGTCGAGCTCGGCCCGCACGACGTGCTCCCGGAGTTGACGCTGACCGCCGACGGAGCGTTCATGCATCCCTTCGCCGCGACGGTGCGGGGCGGCGTGACCGACCTCGACCTTCTCGTCAGCAGGCAGATCCTTCCCCTGGAAGCGCCGCTCCGCCGCTTCCTCGCACTCGTCGGCGACCAGCCCATCGGTGACGACGTTGTCAGGAGCCTTAGGTGAGCGTGACGCCGGCTCCCCGGTCGGGGAGCGCGCAACCGCTCGTCGCCGCGGCGCTGCGGGTGACGCTGGGCGTGCTCTTCCTCAGCGTCTGGGCGTCGAACCTGCACAAGGGCCTTTACTCGACGCACGGGTATCAGGGGCTGATCCACCGCTACGTGGATACGGGCAGCGCGCCCGAGCCATGGAAGGCGCTGATGCGTACGGTCGCCGACGCCGCCGTCGTCACCTCGAAGGCACAGCTCGTTACCGAGCTCGCCTTCGGCCTGTTCCTGCTCGCCGGGGTAGCGACCCGGCTCGTCGCGCTCGGGGCCGCGTTTTTTCTGGGCTCGCTCTGGCTAAGCGAGATCGGCGTCCCGCACGAATGGATTTGGTCGCTCGTCTTCCCCACGCTCGTCGCCTTCGCGGTCTCGCTGCTCTCTGCCGGACGCGTTTTCGGCCTCGACCGCTGGCTGCTCGAGCGCGAGCCTCTCCGTCGGCTGCCGCGTTGGGCCCGCGGATGAACCGGCGCGCCCGCGGAGCGTCACTCTTGCTGCTCGGGCTGCTGCTGCTCGCGCTGCAACTCGTCCTACGCGGCCGAAGCTCCATCACAGCACAGGTCGCCGGGCAACTGACCGCGTTCGCACTCTTCCTTCCGGCGGCGTGGCTTTGCTGGCGCGGGCTCGGCCTCGGCCGGCTAGGACTGGCGCTCGTGCTCGTCCTCGCCGTCGGCTTCCGCGCGGCCGCCTTCGAGCCGGGAACGTCGGCGCCGCTTTCGACCGACCTGCACCGCTACGCCTGGGATGCCCGCGTCGCGGCACACGGGATCAACCCCTATCGCTACACCCCCGGGAGCAGTGTCCTCGTTCCTCTGCGCGACTCGACCGTATGGGGAGGCGTCAACGAGCGAACGTTCCACACCATCTATCCGCCGGGCGCCGAGGGCGCCTTCCAGCTGGCCCGCGGCGTCTTCGGCCACGGGCTGCGCGCGACCACCTGGCTATTCCTTCTTGCCGAGGGCGCCGCCGTCGCGCTGCTGATCGGAGTGCTGCACCGCCGCGGCGACCCGCTCGAGCGGGTCGCTCTCTACGCCTGGCACCCGCTTGCGGTGAGCGAAATCGCCGCGAACGGCCACGTCGACGCGCTCGCCGTCCTCGCGCTCGCCGCCCTGCTCGCGACCTGGCAGCGCCGCCGCTTCGCGCTCGCAGGCGCCGCGCTCGCCGGCGCAATCCTCGCCAAACTCGCACCGATCCTGCTCCTGCCCGCCCTCCTGCACCGCCGCCGGGGCCGCTTCGCGCTGACGTGCGTAGCACTGACAGCCGTCGCCTACCTACCGTTCCTCTCAGTCGGAGTCCCGAAGGTGTTCGGATCGGCTCTCGCCCTCGCCCGCAGACGAAACTTCGGCAGCCTCGAGCCGCTGCTCGCCTCGGTCACGGGCAGGCCGGTGGCGATCGCGCTGCTGCTCGCCGCGCTCACGCTGCTCGTCGCGTTCGTCGCGCTGCGCGAGCACGAGACGGTGGACGAGCTGGCCCGCACGCTCCTGCTCCTGCTAGGGGCAACGCTGCTCGTCGCGACCCTGCTCGAGCCCTGGTACGCGCTCTGGCTGCTACCGGCCTTGGTGATCGTCCCCGCGCCCGGCTGGCTGTATCTGACCGGCGTGCTGCCGCTCCTCTACCTGAACGGGCTGCACGACCGGCTGCCCGGCTGGGTGCCCGCCGTGCTCTACCTCCCGCTCGCGGGCTGGGCGATCTGGCGTGTCGCCGCGCAGCGGCGGCTCCCCCGGGCCTCGCTCCCTTCGCTCCCCGAGCCGCCCAGGATCGTCGCGATCGTCCCGGCGCTGAACGAGGCGGATGCCCTCCCGGGTGTGCTCGAGGAACTGTCCCGCCAGGGACTCGACGAGGTGATCGTCGTCGACGGCGGCTCGACCGACGCCACGGCGGCCGTGGCCAAGCGGGCAGGCGCACGCGTCGTACTCGAGGGCGGCCGCGGCTACGGCCGCGCGTGCGCCGCAGGCGCCGCGGCCTGCGACGCCGACGTGCTCATCTTCCTCGACGGCGACGGCAGCGACGATCCGGCCTGCATTCCCAAGGTGCTCGCTCCGGTACTCACGAGTTCGGCGGCTCTCTCGCTCGGCGCGCGCCTCGACCTCGAGCCCGGTGCGATGCTGCCGCATCAACGGGCCGGAAACCGGCTGGTCGCGGCGCTCGTCCGGCTCGTCTTCGGCCTGCGGCTGCGCGACATCCCCCCGCTGCGCGCGATCCGGCGCGACGCACTCGACCGGCTCGCGCTGCGCGAGATGACCTACGGCTGGCCGACCGAGATGATCGTCAAGTGCGCCCGCGCCGGGCTAGAGGTCGCCGAGGTTCCCGTGCGCTCGCGTAAGCGCCGCGGCGGCGAGTCGAAGATCGCGGGTCGCGCGTGGCCCTCCGCCCGGGCAGGGGCCCTGATGCTCGCCGTAGTGATCCGCCACGCATGAACCAGGTCTTGGTCGCCGCCAAAGCGCCTGCGCCGCGCCGGAGCAAGACGCGCCTGGTGCCGCCGCTCGATCACGAACAGGCGGCCGAACTGCAACGCGCGCTGCTCCTCGACACGCTCGACGGCTGCCGGGCCGAGGCGGAGGACGTCGCGCTCCTCTACGCCGACCCCGAGGAGCGAGCCACGCTGGCCGCGGTCGCCGGGCCCGAGACGGAGCTCGTACTCCAGCAGGGCCAGGGTCTGCACGATGCTCTGCGACTCGGCCTCGCCACGCGACTCTCCCGCGGGCCGACCGCGATCGTCTCCTCCGACATCCCAGGTATCCCGCCCGGCGCGATCGGACAGGCGTTCGCGGAGCTCGGGCGAGGCGCCGATGTCGTCCTCGGCCCTGCCGACGACGGCGGCTACTGGCTGATCGCGATGCGCGAGCGGAACGACGCCCCTTTCCATGAGATCCCCTGGTCGACCCCGGCAGTGCTCCCCGTCACGCGCAACCGCTGCCGGGAGGCCGGCCTGCGCCTCGTCGAGCTCGCGCCATGGCGCGACATCGATACGGCCGTCGACCTCGCCTTCGTCGCGCGCGACCGCGAGACCCTGCCCGCGCCGCGCACGCGCGCCTTGTTCGAGCGGCTCGAGATCCCCGAGCCTCCGACCGCGCGGCTGCTCGAGAGCGAGCTCATCGCCGGCTCGCCCTGGCGCGCCGTCCTCACCGACCAGCTCTCGCTCGGCCTGTCGCGCACAACCAGCTACACCTACCTCGCGACCCCCCGGGCAGTCTTCGTCGTCCCGATAACGACCGCCGGTGAGCTGCTGCTCGTCCGCCAGTACCGCCACCCCGTCCGCGACTGGACGGTGGAGGTGCCCGCCGGCTCGGTCGAGGACGGCGAAACTCCCATTGAAGCCGCCCAGCGCGAGCTCGCCGAGGAAGTGGGCGGCCGCTCCGCGCATTGGCGGCATCTGACCACCTTCTACTCTTCGAGCGCCCACATTAGCCTCCGCTCCGACGCCTTTCTGGCGACCGGCGTCGAGGTCGAGGCCGCGCGGCCGGGCGAGGATGAAGATGTCGCGCTCGTGCGCCTCCCGGTCGGCGCCGCCCTCGAGCGCGCCCGAGCCGGCGGCTTCCAAGAAGGGCAGACCGCGCTCGCGATCCTGCTCGCCGCCCCCCACCTGGAACCGGCGTGATCGGCGTCATCGGCGGCTCCGGCTTCTACCGCTTCCTGGACGACGTCGAGGAAGTCGAGCTCGCGACACCCTACGGCCCCACGTCGGCGCCGCTCGCACTGGGCCGGCTCGCGGACGCACAGGTCGTCTTCCTACCGCGTCACGGTCGCCGCCACGAGCTGCCGCCACACCGCATCCCCTACCGCGCCAACATCTGGGCGCTTCGCGAGGTCGGTGCGCGCCGGATACTCGGGCCGAACGCCTCCGGCTCCCTGCGCCCCGAGCTCCGGCTCGGCGAGTTCGTGATCTGCGACCAGTTCGTCGACCGGACGACCGGCCGCACAGACACCTTCTACGAAGGCCCCGACACGACGCATGTCTCGGCGGCCGACCCCTACTGTCCCGAGCTCCGGCGAATCCTCTACGAGACGGCGCTCGAGCTCGGCATCCCGGCGCGTGACCGCGGCACAGTCGTCACGATCCAGGGGCCGCGCTTCTCCACGCGCGCAGAGTCCCGCTGGTTCCAGTCGCTGGGCTGGGACGTCGTCAACATGACCGCCTATCCGGAGGGCCACCTCGCCCGGGAGCTCGAGCTCTGCTACGCGAACGTCTCGATGATCACCGACTACGACGTCGGCGTCGAGAACGGCGAACCGGTTTCCCAGCACGAAGTCGCCCGGGTCTTCGCCGAGAACAACGAGCGCCTGCTGATGCTGCTGCGAGCCGTCATCCCGAAGATCGGCCCCCAACCCCACGACACATGCGCGACCGCGCTCCAACACGCACGCTTCTGAAGAGAGGAGAACACCATGCCGGAAAACGCCAAGGTCGTCGTCAACCTCGCCACGGGCCTCGAGGACGCCGAGCGAGTGACCGTCGCCTTCCTCGTCGCAAACGCAGCCCTCGAGCAAGGCCGTCAGGTCGCCATGTTCCTGACCAAAGACGCGGTCCTTCTGGGCCTGAAAGGCGTCGCCGAAGGCATCGCCTGCGACGGCTGCCCACCGCTCGAGCGCCTGTTCGAGCAGTACGCCGGCGGAGGCGGCAACCTCCTCGTCTGCCCAATCTGCTTCAAGAGCCGCCAGCAAGACGAGACGCGCCTCGTCCCCAACGCCCGACTAGCCGGCGCCACCCCGCTCTGGGAGTGGATCGGCGAAACCGCCACCGTCTTCAGCTATTGAACATCTCCTCCAGGAGCGGCGCTCGCGCTTCGGAGGAATCACGGCTCAGGAGCAGATCGCCATGATCGGTGAACTTCCCTAGCCCGAACACCACGAAGATCGCACCCGAAGCCAGACGGAAGTTCGCCGACGCCAAGGACGCGCTCGCGTGGGCCACTGGATGGCCGCTCGAAGCGTGTGGGGTGCGTAAATCCATCCGTCACGCTGCTGCGGCGTATTCGTGGATGAGCCCGCCGAGGCGATCGCGTCGGTGAACCTGATCGGGCGGGTCGGAGCTGACAAGGTGTAGCTGCCGCTCTGGAGTCGGGGATGTGAGCCCCAGAGCTCGATGCGGCCTGTGGGTGTTGTAATGGTCGACGTAAACGCAAAGCACATTGTCGAGCTTTCGCCGAGACGATCAGGACCCAGTCGAGGCAGTCGCGTCGTACGGTGCCGAACCAGCGCTCAGCGAACGCGTTCGCTTTCGGGGCCCGGAACGGCGTGCGGACGACCTCGACGCCTTCGCTGCGAAAGACCTCGTCGAAGGCGCGGCTGAATTTGCTGTCGCGGTCGTGGATCAGGAAGCGGATCGGGGTCAGGCGTTCGGAGAGTGACCAGGCGAGCTGGCGTGCCTGCTGGGCTGTCCAGGTGCCGTTCGGGTTCGTGGTGCAGCCGGCTACATGCACACGCCGGCTTCCGACGAGCCACCAGCCGAATTTACGCACCCCACAGGCCGGGTTGAGGAGATTCTGCGCGCGTCTGTAGCCCCAAACCCGTTCGACACCGGGCGGTTTGATGAGGTTCCTGGGTGGGTTACGTCAGCTGAGACGGTGCCGGCGGTGCGGTCCGCGCTTTCGCGCGGGCGCTTTCGCGTTACGTGGCGCGGGTCGAGCGCGGTGAGCGCAGTCCGCGCCGCGGGGGTTAGCTAGGAGGGATTGGTCGGACTGACTATTGGCTGGGCGCTTTATGTTGAGCGGCCCAGGCGACGATGGCCGCCTCGCGGATGACCGTCGTTCCGTCCGGGAGCGCGAGCACTGGAAGCTGCTCCTGGCCGCTGATCCGCTTCAGCTCGGGGCGTTTGCCGGTTGTGCCGATGGCGCGTGGGCGGCCCTTGCCGAAGATCACGGTTTCGTATTCGATTCCGGCCTCATCGAGAGCCTGATGAGCGCGACGGCATCCATGACCGATGAACTTTGGCCCGCCCCGGCCGACGTGGCAGGTGTAGAGGGTCAGTTTGTCCGGGGGGTGTTGTAGATCAGGCATCGTCACCTTCCATGGAAGCCGAAGCGACTCTGGCTTCGGCGATGGGAAACATCACCAGCTCAGTATCCCTCACGCGCGGAGCGGCGACTACGCGTCGTGGCGTGCAGCGCTTTGCGTTCGCGCCAGGCGTACACACGACAAACATCGTCGCAGTACTCCTTGCGGCCGGTCGCGGCGGGCGCTAGCAGCCTTCAGCGGCGCCGGCAGGTTCGCTGCTTCGACGGCAGCTCTTGCGTCCCGGCGACACGGTCTGCCGCTACCCAGCGCCAGACCGTTCGTTCAAAGCACCCTTTCGCTGGCGAACTCTCGGACTGCGTCCGCGACTCTCGCCTTTGGCTCCTCGAGCTCAGTGAACGCCGAGTGGGCGGCGGCGGATCGGTGGCTAGAAGCATGTTGGGCAGTCAGTAGCTGCTCCGACACGCCCTTGTGACCACCCCAACAAAGGAGCACTCCCGATGTCGAGCCCTACCCATCCCTTCCCGCTAACGAGCCGTCCGCTAGCCGAACTCCGGCCCCATCCCAGCGCCGACTTCGTCCCGCTGATGAGGCCAGACGAGTGCGCGCCCTTCCTCGCCGATATCGCCGAGCGAGGCGTCCTCGTCCCGCTCGAGATCGGCGAAGACGGCAGCGTTTTGGACCTCCGCCGCGTCCGCCGTTGAGTCTGTCGGGCCTCACTCCCCGAGTGGTACGTTGAGCTCGCGGCCGCGGACGCGGACGCCGAGTAGGCCTAGCTTGGCGATCCCCTCGGGTAGGTGCGGCTCGCCCCGCAGCTCGCCGTTCACGACGTCGAGGCCGAGCAGGGTGCGAATTCCGAGCAGCGGCGTCCCGGCGGCCCACGCCTGCGGCTTTAGCGCATCTGCGTACTCGACGGGCAGGCCGGTCGAGTCGCGGGCGAGGCCGGCGAACACCTCGGGCAGCTGCGACGCGAATGCCTCGGCCGCCTCGAGCAGCGACTTTACGAGCCGGGCGGCTTCTCCGCGAAACCCGTAGCGGCGCATACCCTCGGCAACAATCGCGGTGTCGTGCGGCCAGACAGTGCCGTTGTGGTAGGCGAGGGGATTGAAGCCGGCGTCGTTCGTCGACATGGTGCGCAAACCCCAGCCGCTGAACATGTCCTCCGCCAACAGCCGTCGCACGATCATCTCCGCTCGTTCAACGGATACGATGCCACTCCAGAGCAGGTGCCCGACGTTTGTCGTCATGGCGTCGACCTGGTGCTTGACGGCGTCGAGCGCGAGGGCATAGTGCCCGCGCGTCTCGATCCAGAAATCGCGTTCGAACCGCTCGCGGAGTTTGGCGGCGTCCCGTTCGAGCCGTTCAGCGAACGGCTCGTCGCCCCACAGCTCACGCGCAAGCCGCGCCACGCGCACTCGTGCGTCGTAGGCGTAGCCCTGGATCTCGCACGTCGCGATCGGAGGCTTCGCCTGACGGCCATCGGCGAACAACATTGAGTTGTGCGAGTCCTTCCAGCACTGGTTCTCAAGCGCCCGCTCGGAGCTGGGGCGAGTCTTGTATTCGAGGTAGCCGTCGCCGTGGGAGTCGGCGGGTCCCTCGATCCAGTCGACGGCCGCGCGCGCATTGCCCTCGAGTTCGAGGACGAGATCACTGTCGCCCGTCCAGCGCTCGTACTCGTCGAGCAAGATCAGGAAAAGCAACGTCGCGTCGTGTGCGCCGTAGTACGGCGTGTGCGGGATCTCGCCCAGACTCGCGAGCTTTCCCTTGCGCAGCTCGTGCAAGATCTTGCCGGCCTCGGCGTCGCGCCAGGGGTCATCGGCGGTCGCCTGACGCGCGGCGAGCGCGCGCAACGTCGTCGCGGCCAGACTCGCCTGGAACGGCAACGCCTGGTATGCGGCAATGATGCTGTCGCGTCCAAACATCGCCATGAACCACGGGATCCCGCCCGCCGGCATCGCCGCTTCGCTTGCTCGATCGGGCCGCAATCGAAGCGATGCGAGATCCGCCAGGCTGCGACGATAGATTCGACGCAGGCTGTCCGAGTCGGTCTCGATCTGTGGCGCCGACTCGATCCACTCGCCGATCGTCAGTGTCTGCTCGGGTTCCGCCGCACCGAAGGAGTCGCAGCGCAGTCGCGGCTCACGCGTTTCGCCATCGACGATCGGCGCAATGTCGATGCACGTCTTCCACCGTTCCCGCGCACCGAGCGACAGCTCGAACACCGCGCGGTCGTTCCATAGCGTGCAGCGCTCGCCGAAGGTGAGGGTTGTGCCCCGGCGGAAACCGTCGCGTTCGTACCAGAGAGTGGCTACCTGCCCGTCGAGCTCAACGGAGATCTCGCCGTCGTCGCCGGGCGGATCGCCCTGAGTCTCCATCACGTCGGCGAAGTCGCAGCCGAAAACAAGCTCGACGCGGCTTCGTCTCACCTCGTCGCTGTGGTTCGTGACCGTAATGTCCTCGTGGACGCCTTCCATGACAAAGCGGTCTCGGACGATCGCAACCGTCGATTCCTGCCGCCCGGCCGGCGCCATCACCATCCGGGCGGAGAAGTAGTCGATGTTGCGACTCGTAAGTAGCTGCGCCGGCTCCCCGTCGAACAGGAATCGCCAGGCGGAGAGATGACGAACGTCTTCGGCGAAGAAGCCGGAAGGGAATTCTCTGCCGATGTCGCCCGACCGCCCCGAGATGAAGAAGGCAGAGCCGTCGAGAACCATCAGGTCGTCGCGCATTCCGAGACGCTACCCGCCCGTCCTCCACCTCTCTAGGCGAATCCGACTCCCGATACTCGTGAACGGCGCGAAGGAGCTCGTCACCTTGCCTCTCGCGAGCAGCCGACCGGGCTTCTGCGTCGCGACCCCGCCCTCACGAGGTCCAAGACTGGGCCATCGCCTGACGTGTACCCAGTTGACGAATCGCCAAGAAGTCGCGGGAGGCGGTGGGAGCGGAGGCGGTCGTCCGACCGCTCCGCTCCCGGGCCGGTTAGCCTTGAGCGTTGGGAACGAGATCGACGAGGTCGTTCGTCGGCTCCTCGTCCTGGAAACCGATGATCGGGCAGTTGATCACGAATCCGACCGAGCCGTAGGGTGCGCCGCCCGGCCCGGTAAGCAGGTCGGATCGGGTGGCAGCGAGATTGAGGATCTGGTTCTCGTCGGTCTGCCGTGTATTCAGCTTTCCGTCGATCGCCTTCTTCGACCACTCGCCGAACTGAGCGTCCCACAAGGGGCTGTACGCGTTCGCGTGTCGCGGGTCGGCGAGCGAAGGGAAGTCCCCGAGCGTGTTTAGTAGGTCGCCGCCGTTCCGTAGTGCGTCGATCAGCGCGGTGTCACCCGCGGATGCGTCTTGGGAGGCATGCCCGTCGCGGATCAGGTGGTCGATCCCCTGCGCGTTGTCGTTCGTGGCTCCGGACTGGCCGTTGGTGAAAACGAAGATCCGTTCACGACCGGAACCGAGAAAGTCGTCCGCTCCGACGAAGGCCGACTTTTGAAGCAGTGGTACGAACGTCGCCCGCTCGAGCGTTGCTGCAGCCGAATCGGACGATTCCGTCGAGATGTAGAAGATCCGCTGCCCTGCGTCGAAGCCGCGGACGAACAGGATGTCGACGGTCGGCTCGCTGAACTGGCCAGGCCTGATCGTGCCAGCAGGATTGACGGCGAGGACGCGATCGCCGGTATTCGTGTGGTGGATGACATCGAACGGGCCGTCGCCGGTGGCGACGATCGGTGCGTTGTAGATCACCGACGAGCCCTTGATACGGATGAACGGGCTGTAGTCGGCGCTGCCAACCGCACCCGGCTTCGCGACGGCCGGGGGTGCACCGCCGTTGGCAGCGGGAGTGAGCACGCGGGTCGGCGTGAAGTCCGGTGCGCCCTCGAAGGCGACCATGCCCTCGCCGAACTTGTTGTTTGGAGCGACCGATTCGGTGACCTGCTGGACGCACTTCGCGCAGCCGATCGCGAGGTTTGCGAGCTTCGGCGCGAAGTTAATGTTCAGATCGTGTGCGAGTCCGAAATCGGAGGACTCAGTGATGACGTACCAGACAGTCTTTCCATGGAAGGTTCCGCGATGGAGCGGCAACCTGACCGTCTGCTTCGAGAGGTTCACTTCCTTCGCGCTCTGCAAAATAACCTTGTTCGACGGCAGCAGCTGATCGCCGGTCGAACCTGCATGTGCGCCGCCGATTGTGGTTGCCAAACCGACCGCGACCGCAGCGATAGCGAGCACCGCTACGACCGCGATCACGCCCCCGCGTCTCTGAAAAAACTTCATGAAGACCACCTTTCATTGGTTCCGGCGGAAGTGCCGAAGCTCCACGACAGCGCACGCTCGACTGGGCGGGCGAGAGAGTCGCGACATGGATAGCGGCCCGATCGAGCTGTGGCCACCGCGCCCGAGACACCGTCTCGGTCTCTGCTCCCATAGTGCGAACAACCGGTAAAGACGTTACGTCGAGTTGTCGGGAAACGTGTTCTTGCTGGATGTTCGTGACAGCTGCAACCCGTGGGCACACCCGTGACTGGGCAGTAACGCAACGCATTTGCCCCTACCTCGCCGCGAACGATCGGCGCCGACGGTCGCCCGCAGGGCGTCTCTACTTCAAGACTCTTCCGCGTCGCCCAAGGAGCTGTAGAACCGGTGCCGGAGTGCGTCGTTGGTGGACGGTCGCGTAGGCTGCGGCGCGATGGTCGGTCCAGGCTCCAGTTTGGGGGATCTCGACGGCAAGGTCGCGCTTGTCACCGGTGCGGGCAGTGGGATCGGCTATGCAATCGCGGAGCGCTTTGCCCGCGAGGGCGCTGCGGTCGCCATCAATTATCTCGATCGTGGTGACGAAGCGCAGGCGCTCGCGCGTGACTTGGCCGCCGCGGGCGGAAAGGCCACAGCGCTCGAGGCCGACGTCTCGGACGCCGTTGCGGTCACGTCCCTCGTCGCGAAGATCGTCGAGCGGTTCGGACGGCTCGACGTGCTCGTCAACAACGCGGGGATCGAGAAGTCACAGCCGCTGCTTGAGATCGACGAGTCCAGTTGGGACCGCACGCTGGCGGTCAACCTGAAAGGGCCGTTCTTGTGTTTGCAGACGGTGGCCCGCCAAATGAAGGAAAGCGGCGGCGGTTCGATCGTCAACATCTCGTCGATCCACGAGGACTTTCCGTTTCCCGGCTATACGCCCTACGCAGCTGCAAAGGGCGGGCTCCGAATGCTGATGCGGAACGCGGCTCTGGAGCTCGCACCACTCGGGATCCGGGTCAACAACATCGCACCCGGCGCGATCGCGACGCCGATCAACGCAGCGACGCTCGCGGATCCACGGAAGGTGCAGCGACTCCAAGAGATCGTGCCGCTGGGGAGGATGGGAAAGCCCGAACAGGTGGCAGAGGTTGCGCTCTTTCTCGCGTCCCGCCGGTCGTCCTACGTGACGGGTTCGACCTACTACGTCGACGGCGGAATCATCCGGTATGCGGAGCCGCTCTGAAAGAGCGGGCGCCCGACGAGAGAGGGACGGTCGATCCCCGCTGCCGCGGTTTGATCGGCGGAGGCAGCCCTCCGCCTCTGACATATGGGCGGTTTGTGGAGATCGCTCAACTCGCCGGAGACTCTCGGCTCGCCCGAAGGATCGTGCAAACGAAGCGGCGCAGCCTCACCGGGCGGCGCTCTGGGTTGAGCCGGAGCACCGCCCGATGTTTCGTCGCGGCTAACGTGAAAGTCACCGTCAGCGAGCGGGTTTGGAACTCGTGAAGGGCGCCATTATTCGGGTCGACTCAAGCGGCGGCTCGGTGGTACTCGTGGATGAGGCCGCCGAGTCGGTCGCGGCGGCGGATTTCGCCTATCGACGATCTCTCTCGTCCGCCAGCTGGTTGTGGCGACCGGAGTTCGAGCGCGCGATGCGGCCTTTGCGTGTTGTAGTGGTTGACGTAGACCCGGAGGACGTGCTCGAAGTGACGGCGGTTGAGGATCAGCAGCCAGTCCAGACACTCGCCGCGCACCGTTCGGACGAAGCGCTCCGCGATCGCGTTCGCCTTCGGCGCCCGCACCGGTGTCTTCACGATCCGGATACCTTCGCTGCGGAAGACCTCGTCTAGGGGCCGCTGTATTTGCCTGTCTCGGTCCGGATCAGAAAGCGGATGCCTTCGTCGGCGAAGTCGAGTCCGAGGTTGCGCGCCTGCTTGGGTCACCCAGGCACCCGTTGGGTTGGTCGTGCAGCCAGCGAGCCAGACACGCCGGCTCGCGTGCGCGATGAAGAACAACGCGTAGTAGCGGCGCAAGCACACGCTCTCGACGGTGAAGAAGTCACACGCGACGATGCTCGCGGCCTGCGCCCGCAGGAACTCACGCCAGCTCGGCCCACCACGCCGCGGCGCCGGCTCCATTCGGGCTTAGGCGAGCAGCCGACGGATGCTCGTGGGCGAGGCTCGGTAGCCGAGCTTGGCCAACTCGCCGCAGATGCGATGATGGCCCCAGCGCGGATTCTCGCGGGCGAGCCGCAGTACTAACTCGCGAACCTCGGCCGTCAGCTTCGGCCGTCAGCGCTGGCCGGGCGTCTGTCGCCACTTCCGGCGTACGAGCGCTTGATGCCAGCGCAGACGCGTCCGCGGCGTCACCAGAACCACGCCCTGAGACGAGCGCGGAAGATGGCACGCCGCAGCGGCCAACGGGACCCGATCAGCCATCGCGAGCCTCGGTTGCGCGACCTGGCGGCGCAGGACCTCGAGCTCGTGGCGCAGCACCAGCAGCTCGATGTCTTTCACGTGCAGCCCGCGGCGGCTACGAACAAGGGCGCCGAGCAGAGCCCTCACGGCGAGGTAGAGAAAGAGAGAGGGCCTTGCCGCGATCCTCCCAGGTCGCCCATAGAGGAGGTGCGACAGCAATATGGCGCCCTTCAGGTGTCGACCAGGGTGCCGTCAAGGTCGAAGATGAGCGCGCGCATCGCTATTTTAGAGTGCATGAAATCGATCCATGCTGCTGATTCGCCGGCAGCGGACGCAGGCGTACACTGGCCCAGTGCGCAAGGCTCTTCTCGGGGTCGGCATCGTCATGGCCGGATGGCGCGCTTACCGACTCCACGCTGCAGGCGCCATCACGGTCGATCTCGGTATCGGCCGGCGAGTGCAGCCCCTGGGACCGCTTTCCTGGCGGATCGCCGCACCACCCGAAATCGTCTTCGACGTGATCGCTGCCCCGTACCTGGAACGCACACCGCGAGCGCTTGACGAAAAGCTGCAGGTCTGGGAACGAAGCACGGACATGGTTTTGGCAGCACACTTCACGCCGGTCAAGTGCGGAGTTACGACTACGGTGGAAACGGTCCGGTTCCAACGGCCCGAGCGGATCGACTTTCGCCTCGTGCGGGGACCAGTGCCCCATGTGGTCGAGTCGTTTCTGCTCGCGGCCGTGGACGACAGCACCGACCTGACTTGGGAGGGCGAACTCGGAACCGACTTGTGGCGCCTCGGCGCCTGGTGGGGCGGACGCGTCTCCCAAGCTTGGGACAAGGCAGTCCGGGACTCGCTCGCCTCGATCGCAGCCGAGGCGGAACGAGTGGCCGGCCGCGCGCACGGGAGTGCCCCGACGTAGCGGCGGATCGAGGGTCGTCGCGCCGATTTAACGCCCCTGTAAGACAGCGGCCCTATCCTCGCCAGGTAGGTGCTGATCCTCCTCGGTATCGGTTTCGTCGCGGGTTTGATTACGGCGATCTCGCCGTGCGTATTGCCGGTCCTGCCGATTCTCGTCGCGGGCGGCGCCGCGGGCGATAACCGCCGCCGGCCGTACGCAATCATCGCCGGGCTCGTCTCGAGCTTCACCCTCTTCACCCTCGCCGGTGCATGGCTGTTGAACCTCGCCGGCCTACCAGAGGACTTTCTCCGCAACGTCGCGATCGTGCTCCTGCTGGTGCTCGCGGCGACGCTGTTGCTCCCCCGTCTGGGCATGCTCCTCGAGCGGCCTTTCCTCCCGCTTACGCGCCGGCGAGCGGGCACCGATGCGAACGGCTTCGTCCTCGGCGCGAGCCTGGGGCTCGTCTTCGTCCCTTGTGCAGGGCCCGTGCTGGCCGCGGTCACCGCGGTCTCGGCGAGCGGGCAAGTCGGGGTCAAGACGCTGCTTGTGACCGTCGCCTACGCGCTCGGCGCCGCGCTCCCGATGCTCGCGTTCGCGATCGGTGGACGGCGCCTTTCCCGCGGCCTCGGGCTACTGCGTAACCACGCGGAGGCGACGCGGCGGGTCGCGGGACTCCTCCTCGGCGCGACGGCCCTGCTGATTGCGCTCGGGGCCGACCAGCGCTTTACGACCGCTCTTCCGGGCTACACCGCCTCGCTCCAGGATCGGCTCGAGCGCAGCTCCGTTGCGCGACGCGAGCTGCGGAACCTCGCGGAAGGCGGCGACGCTCAGTCAGCCGCGTCTGCGATTCCCGGGGCGCGGGCGCCGGAGCTCCGCGGCATCTCGCTTTGGCTCAACACGCCGAGCGAAAAACCGCTGTCGCTCGCCGCGCTGCGCGGCAAGGTCGTGCTCGTCGACTTCTGGACCTACTCGTGCATCAACTGCCTGCGGACGCTGCCGCACCTGAAGGCGTGGGACGCCGCATATCGACGGAACTGCCTCGTCATCATCGGTGTCCACACGCCCGAGTTCGCCTTCGAGCGCGTCCCCGGCAACGTGCGCTCGGCCGTCAAGCGCCTCGGCGTTCGCTACCCCGTCGCGCTCGACAACGGCTACAAGATCTGGCACGCCTACGACAACGAATATTGGCCAGCCGAATACCTGATCGACAAGACGGGCCGCGTCCGCCGCACCCATTTCGGTGAGGGCGAGTACGGCGAAACCGAGACGGCGATCCGGAAGCTGCTCGGCGAGCATGGGGATGCCCCGCGCCCGAAGGTCGCCGATGCAACGCCGACCGAGGACGTCACGCCGGAGTCCTACCTCGGCTACGTGCGGCTCGAGCGCTTCGCCGGCCGCGTCGTCTACGACCGCGTCGCGGCCTACCGGTTCCCGGCGAGTCTCGGGTCGGACCGGCTGGCCTACGCGGGCCTCTGGCGCTTCGAGCCGGCGCGGATCGTCGCCGGCCGCTCCGCCGCGCTGCGCCTGCATTTCCGGGCGCGCGACGTCTACGTCGTCCTAGGAGGTAATGGCACCGTCCGCGCCTCCATCGACGGGCGCCTCGTCGGGACTATCCGGGGCAGGGGCACGAAGACCGGACCAGCCTTGCCCTGCGCGCCCTTGTGGATGTGCGCGGCGGTGGTCCTGTCAATACCGCTCACGCCCTTGAAGTCCCAGCGGACGGTGC
>JACDEU010000051.1 GCA_013816245.1 Actinomycetota bacterium
GGAGCGGCCGGCGCGGTAGGCCTCGAGCGCACGCACGTCGCTGCCCGCTGCCCGCTCGGCCTCGGCCAGCACCGCCTCGTCGGGGCCCGCGGGCCGCGTCGCGGCAAAGAACGCCCGGTACGGCTGCTGGGTGGGATGCGAGAAGTGGCGCTGGAAGCGATGGAACAGAATCGCCGTACCGCCCTCCACCACCGGAAAGGAGTCGCGCCACAGCCGCAACGCGAGCCCTAGCCCGAGGTGCGCGCCGAGGAGCGGGTTTGGCCGCTCGCGTGGCAGATAGGGAGTCGTGCGCGGGATGCCGATGCAGACTGCGTCCAGCTCGCGGTCGAGCGTGATCCCGCGCAGCTCGACGCCACGAAGCAACGCTTCGGTGTGTGCAACCGACGGCGGGCCCGCGAACACGCCTGCTACCGACCGTTCGAGCGGGAGGGAGCGCAGGACGTACGCGCGCAGCGGCCCGGGCAGAGCGCGGAAAATGTGGCGGAACGGTGAGCGAACGACGCGCTCGAGCGCCTCTGGCTCATAGGGATATCCGCCGAGCGTGCCGCCGAGCCGCGGATGGTTGAGGACGAGCGACACGCCGATGAGCGGGACGCGGCGGACGAGGGCGCGCTCGAGCTCGAGCCCGAGCCGCCAGCCCTGCGATGCCGACGTCTCGAGCAACGAATACGCGTCGGCAGCGCGGAGCACCTCCTTGCCGGCTGCGCCGACGAGCGCCGCAGGCCCGCCGTGCAGAACGGTTTCGGCGGCGGTGACGACGACGACCACGTCGGCGCGTGCGAGGGACGGATGCACACGCAAAGGGATGGAGCCCGCATTGCCGACCTCCACGAGATCCTCACGCTCGACGTCGTGCACTTCGACATGGCCGTGGAACCGGCGCGCGAACTCGGGCGAAACCAGCGTCTCGAGCCGATCGCCGCCCGCGCGCCGCGCGAGCCCGCCGGCGACGAGCAGTGTCTGGTAGCCCGTTGGAATTCCCAGGCGCTCGAGCTCCGCAACCGCCGCGGCGATCGCAGCGTGACGCGGATCGCGCTCGACCCCGGGAATCGGTAGCGCAGGCGGCTCGACGACGATCGTCGCCCGAGCACCCCGCGAGACCAGCGCCTCGAGCGGTTGGCCGGCGAGCGGGAAGCGCAAAGCGTCGCGCACCGCCGCGCCGATGTCCGCGACCGAGTCGCCGGGTGGAGGCGGCCGCAACACGAGCGCGTCGTCCTCGGCCGTCACGACCACGAGCCGTGATCCGGCAAGCATTGGGACGCGTTTCAAGGGACGTGCCGGTAGAGCCGAAAGAAGGTCGGCCGGAATCCCCGTGCCGTGAAGAAGCGGTCCGCGAGCAGATTCACGACGCGCCAGTCGATCGTCAGCGCGCGGTATTCGTTCTCGTGCGCCGAACGAATGGCGTGTGCCGTCAGCGCGCGACCGACGCCGGAACCGCGCACGTTCGAGTGTGTCGTCGCGAGTGCGAGGTCGATGCTCCTCTCTGGAAGTCGCAGGTCGCCGCCGTCGCGGCGATACATGAGCACGTGTCCGACCACGCGACCGCCGCGCTCTGCGATGAAGTGCGTGAACCGGGCGTCATCCCAGGTGTCCGCCCAGTCGGCTCGGACATCTTTGTCGCTCGCGACGACTCGCCCCGAGAAGCTGGGAGACGCCCGCAGGTGCTCGCTGAACGCGCGCTCCAACGCTGCTACCGCGTCGAGGTCCGACGCCCGGCCCTCCCGGATCTCCACATCGGCGCCCATCGAAGGCTCCGGAGACGTTTCGCGAACGGCGTACGTGAACTGCAGACCGAACGCGAGCCTGAACCAGGCGTCCACCAGCCCGGCGTCCGTTGCGGGGACGTAGACCCGGTGGCGGTCTGTCGCCCAGTTCGGCGCAAGGTGGCTGTAGAGGTCGCGGATCAGCTCGGGCTCGCGCGCGGCGCAGCCTGCTAGGCCGACCTCGCTCGAGCCGTCCTCCTGCGGTGCGCCGATCAGGTAGGCGGCCACATCGCCGTCGATGAGTGCGACGGCGCCCGCGGCTTTGTCCGCAGACAGCGCTCGTTCGATCTGGGCCCGAAAGTCAGCCACGTCGGGAAGGAGGGGCTCGGCCGCACGGTGTCGATCGTGCCGCTCTGCGAGGAGGCGCGCAGCCCCGGCCAGATGGGTCTCGGAAAGTGGGTGAATCTGGAGCGCTCCCATCGGCGCCGGACGATAGCGTTGGCGTCGATGCCGAAGACCCTGACAGGCGCCGAGCTGCAGCTCGACGACGCGCCCGTCCGCGAAGCCGAGCTCTTCCTCGTGGATGGGAACAACCTCGCCTACCGGGCGTTCTTCGCGCTGCCGGAGGAGCTTGCGACGACGGAGGGCTTTCCGACCAATGCGCTGCTCGGGTTTACGAACATGCTCTTCAAGCTCCTGTCCGACTACAAGCCCAAGGGCGTCGCGGTCGCCTGGGACACCCGCCCGGCCGAGCGGCTGGAGGTGGCGGGGGACTATAAGGCCGACCGGCGACCGACCCCCGGCCTCCTCTCCGAGCAGTTCCCGTACTTCCGCCCGATCGTCGAGGCGTTCGGCTACCGGAACCTCGAGTTCGAGGGGTGGGAGGCGGACGATGTGATCGCCACGCTCGCGACGCTCGCGGACGAAGCCGGCATCCGCACGGCGATCGTCTCGACGGATCGCGATGCGTTTCAGCTCGTCTCCGACAACGTCAGCCTGATGATGACTCCGCGCGGAGTCTCGGACGTGCAGGTGTACACGCCGGACCGGGTCGAGGCCCGCTACGGCATCCGCCCGGACCAGATCCCCGACTTCATCGGCCTCAAAGGCGACACCTCGGACAACATCCCGGGCATCCCCGGGATCGGCGACAAGACCGCGGGACAGCTGATCGCGCAGTACGGGTCGCTCGAGGAAGTGATCGAGCACGCGGACGAACTGTCACCCGCGCGCCGGAAGAACGTCGCGGAGCACGCCGACCAGGCGCGACAGTCGAAGCAGCTCGCGACGATGCGCCGGGATCTGGAGCTCGACTGTGACCCGGCCGAGCTCGTGCTCCTCCCGCCCGACCGCTCGGAGCTCCGTGAGATGTTCAGGCGCTTCGAGTTCCGAAATCTGCTGGGACGCGTCGACATCCTCGACGAAGCAGTCCCCGCGCAGCCGATGCGCGTGCAGGGCACCGAAGTCGCCTGGCGCGAGGGCGAGCTGCCGGAGGTGCGCTCGCGTGCTGCGCTCGCGATTCGCGACGGTCGCTTCGCGCTCGCGCAGGAGGACGGCGTCATCGTCGGCGGCTGGGAGCCGGGACTCGAGCGGCGCCTCGACGACGCGGAGCTGATCGCGCACGACTTCAAGGCGCTGCCGCGGCTCACGATGGAGCCGGCCGAGGACACGATGCTGCTCGCGTACCTGATCGAGCCCGGGCGCGCCGCGTACGAGCTCGACGATCTCGCTCAGGAGTACGGCGTCGAACCGATTCTCACTCCTGCGACCGAGGACGAGACGGCCGCGCTCGTGCGCCACGCCGAAACACCACGGCGCCTGGCAACGACGATGCTCGAGCGAGTCCGCGAGCGCGGCGCCGAGGATCTGTACCGCAACATCGAGCTTCCTCTGACTGCAGTCCTCGCCGCGATGGAGGACGCAGGCGTCAAGATCGACACGTACCGGATGGGCGAGATCACGGCACGGCTCGCCGACCGCGTGGAGGAGCTCGAGGCAAAGGCATATGAGCTCGCGGGCGAGGAGTTCATGATCGGCTCGACACAGCAGGTCGCGCGGATCCTCTTCGAGAAGCTCCAGCTGACGCCGGGTCGCAAGGGCAAGACGGGTTACTCGACCGACACGCGCGTGCTGCGCACGATCCGCACCGAGCACGAAATCGTGTCGGTGATCGAGGAGTGGCGCGAATACTCGAAGCTCCTGAACACCTATCTCGGTCCGCTGCCCTCGCTGCTCTCCGAAGACGACGGGCGCTTGCATACGACGATCAACCAGACGGTGGCCTCGACCGGCCGGCTCTCCACGACGAACCCGAACCTGCAGGCAATCCCGATCCGCACGGAGCTCGGCAAGGAGATCCGGTCGGCCTTCGTTCCCGAGACCGGCTCGCGGCTTCTCTCAGCCGACTACTCGCAGATCGAGTTGCGCATTCTCGCGCACGTCTCCGGCGAGCCGAAGCTTCGCGAGGCCTTCGCGCGCGGCGACGACATCCACACCGCCACGGCGGTCGAGGTCCTCGGCAAGGATCCGTCCGAGCTGACGTCCGGGGACCGCTCGATCGCCAAGATGATCAACTTCGGAATCGTCTACGGGATCTCGGCGTTCGGTCTCTCCGAGAATCTCGAGATTCCACGCGACGAGGCGCAGGCGTACATCGACGCCTACCTCGCACGCTTCCCACTCGTGCAGGACTTCATCCAGCGGACGATTGAACAGGCGAAGCGCGACGGTTATGCGACGAGTCTGCTCGGCCGGCGCCGGCCGACGCCCGAGATCCGAGCCTCCAACCGGGCGACCCGTTCGCTCGGGGAGCGGCTGGCCGTGAACTTCGTCATGCAGGGCTCGAACGCCGACATCATCAAGAAGGCGATGATCGCGATCCACCGCCGCCTTCGCGACGAGGGCCGGGGGGCGCGCCTCGTCCTCCAGGTGCACGACGAGCTGCTGCTGGAGGTGCCCGAGGCGGAGGTGGGGCCGGTCCGTGACCTCGTCCACGAGGAGATGTGCGGGGCCTACCCGCTGGATCCCCCGTTGGCAGTGGAAATAGGCGTTGGCGACGACTGGAGTGAGGCGAAGAGCTAAGGATTCGCCCGGTCTGGAGGCTGCTGGCCGAAAGCGCAGCTTTCGGCCGGAAAAAGCGCCTGGCTATACTGACCGCCGCTTCATGGCCACCGAGCAAACCGAACAGCGAATCGCCGGCGACGGCGTCTGGATCACCGGTCCGGACGGCGACCTGATCCCGGACTACGAGTCCACTTTCCCGACCATCAACGAGGGGGAGGTCGTCCACGGGCAGGTCGTCCGGGTCGACAAGGACGAGGTCCTCGTCGACATCGGCTACAAGTCCGAGGGCGTCATCCCGGTCGCCGAGCTGTCGATCCGGCGCTCGGTGAATCCCGCCGACGAGGTTTCGGTCGGCGACGAGATCGACGCCCTGGTCATGACGAAGGAGGACGCCGAAGGACGGCTCATCCTCTCGAAGAAGCGCGCCCGCTTCGAGCTTGCCTGGAAGGCGATCGAGCGGGCGGCCGAATCCGGCGACCCGGTGAACGGACGTGTGATCGAAGTCGTCAAGGGCGGGCTCATCCTCGACCTCGGCGTGCGCGGCTTCCTACCGGCGTCGCTCGTCGACATCCGCCGGGTGCAGGACCTCGACGAGTTCATGGGCAAGGAGCTCCGCTGCAAGGTGATCGAGCTCAACCGCTCGCGGAACAACGTCGTGCTCTCCCGTCGCGCAGTCCTCGAGGACGAGCGCAAGGAGATGCGCCAGGCGATCCTCGACCGGCTCAACCCGGGCGACGTCGTCGAGGGACAGATTTCCAACATCGTCGACTTCGGCGCCTTCGTCGACCTCGACGGCATGGACGGCCTGATCCACATCTCCGAGCTGTCGTGGTCGCACGTCAACCATCCCTCAGAGGTGCTCGAGATCGGGCAGACCGTGCAGGTGAAGGTGCTCGACATCGACCGCGAGCGCCAGCGCATCTCGCTCGGCCTCAAGCAGACGCAGTCCGACCCGTGGCAGCAGGTGCTCGAGCAGCACAAGGAGGGCGACGTCGTCGAGGGCAAGGTGACAAAGGTCGTCACGTTCGGCGCCTTCGTCGAGATCCTTCCGGGCGTCGAAGGTCTCGTTCACATCTCTGAGCTTGCGCAGCATCACGTGGAGAATCCGCGGGAGGTCGTGTCGCAGGGCGACACCGTTCCCGTCTTGATCCTCGAAGTCGATGCTGAACGCCGCCGGCTGTCGCTGTCGCTCAAGCGCGTCGACGCGGACCAGCGTGACGCCGCGGAAGGCCCGATCGAGGGGACGCCTCACCTCGACCTCTCGGAGGACGTTTTCAGCGATTCCGCCTCTGCACCGCTGGCACCCGAGCTTGACGCTCCTGGTTCGGAGCCCGATGCCCCGCGGGCCGGACAGGACTCCCTCGAGCGCGAGTCCGCTGCTGCCGGTGAAGAGACCGACCCGGCGGCGGCCGACGAAGCAGCCGCACCCGCCGAGCCTGTCTCCGACGAGCACTAACTCCACGCCTCTACTCGCGGTCGCGATCACCGGCGGAATCGGCGCCGGCAAGAGTGCAGCGCTCGAAGCCTTCGGTCGTCACGGCGCCGCGACGAGATCGAGCGACGAAATCGTGCACGAGTTGCTGCGTGCCGACACCGATGTCCGGCGCGAGCTTGCCGAGCGGTTCGGATCTGAAGTGATCGGAGCCGATGGCGCGGACCGCGAGGCGATTGCGCGGATCGTGTTCAACGATCCGGACGAGCTCGAATGGCTCGAAGAGCTGCTCCATCCGAAGGTGGTGCAAGAACACGTGGCATGGCGCAGGAAGCTTGCAGAAAGCCCGAGCCCACCCACCGTCTCGGTGACCGAGGTGCCTTTGCTCTACGAGACGGGCGGCGACAAGCGCTTCGACGTGGTGGTGGTGATTACGGCCTCCCCTGAGGTGCGCGCCGGCCGACGACCGGTGCCGGACACGAGGGAAGAGCGGCTGATCCCGGACGACGAGAAGCTGCGGCTCGCCGACTACGCGTACGTGAACGACGGCACGCTGGAGGAGCTCGACGCATTCGTCGCGGGTGTGATGGGCACGCTCGCCTCGTGAAACGGCTGCTCGGCGTCGCCGTCCTCGCGGGCGCCTTGATCCTGACGTTCACGAGCCTCCAGTCCTCGAAGCCGGGCTGGTGGGAACGGCTCTGGTATCCACTGTCGTACAAGCAGATCGTCCGCGGGCACGCGCGCAACTACCAACTCGATCCGGCGTTGCTGGCGGCGGTCATCTACCAGGAGTCCAAGTTCAAGGCCGACGCCAAGTCGAGCTCGGGAGCGATCGGCCTGATGCAGCTCGTGCCGGACACGGCCAAGGGCATCGCACTCCACACAGGGGGATCGCAATTCCGCGTCGAGGATCTCTACGACCCGGAGATCAACGTGCGTTACGGCGCCTGGTATCTCCGGCACCTGCTTCGCAAGTACGGCAACGAGCAGGATGCCCTGGCGGCCTACAACGCCGGTCAGGACAACGTGGACAGGTGGCGCGATGCTGGGGAGGGCATCCAGTTCGCTGAGACGCGGGCCTACGTCACAAGGGTCGAGCAGTTGAAGCGGATCTACCGCCGCGCCTACGGTTCCGAGCTAGGCGCGTGAGCGCAGCCGGTCTCGGTGCCGGCGTGATTCTCGATCCTGAATTGAAGCGCGCCCTCGGAACTATTTCCGCGCATGTCGCCGACGCGCACGGTCACCTCGTACAGCCCGTTCGGATAGGAACGTGTGTCCACGAGGTTCGCCAGGTTGTACAGGAACCGGCCGGCCATGAAGTACTGACGGTTCGAAAAGCGCGGGGCGTTCTGATAGCTGCCCCGTGCATAGACGTTCCAGAAGTTGCGGGCCGTGGGCAGCGTGGTGCGGAAGTCGGCTGCGGGCACGTTGCGCACGTAGGTGCTTCCGCCGACCTTCGCGAGTGACCAGGTGATCAGTGCCGGGGCAAGCGGAAAGTTCGCAAAGACTCCGGGAACGGCCATCGGCGCCGTGTCGTCCGCTGCGGCTACGAGCGAAACCGTGCCGCACACGGTCTCGGAGTCGAACGACAGCAACGAGCCTGCGGGTCGCACGTTGATCGCCCTGACCTGCGGAATCGTTCGGTCGCGGAACGGCGCGATGCCGCCGTGGGCGAGCGGATTCCAGACCCGCTCGTTCCGAATCCACGAGAGGTGCACATGGTCGTACGCACGCATCACGTAGCCGAGGATCGTCCGCCCGGCGACGACGTGCTCACCGTTGCGAACGGTGACGACGATGTGGAAGTACTGGAAGACCCCGCGCCCCTTGGTGCGAACGGAGATGGCCGCGTCGTCGATGTACCGCACCTTCCCGGAAATGACGGGATACACGGCCGTACCTTCGGGTGCGGGGATATCGATGCCGTTGTGGAAGAGGAACGTCCCGGGTCCCTGCAGCCCATCGGTGAGCATCGTGTTCAGGAAGCGCGTGCGCGGATCGCCGAAGTTCGCCCGGATCGGGTGCTGCTTGTCGAACGGCTTGATCGGCCAGGGAAAGGCCGAGGCGCCGGCGCTCGCGATGAGCGCCAGGGCGAAGCAGGCGATGAGGAAGGTAAGTCGGAGGCGCACGAGTCGTAGAGACGGAGAGGCTCGCTCAAGGTTAGCCGGGTCGGTCGACGACGAACAGGGGCGGCTAGGGCTCGCCGCGGCGTTCGAGCACGTTTGCCTTCTGGCTGAGCGCGGCGAAGCCAGCCTGCAGAAAGTCGTTCACGCCGGCCCCTGCAAGGATCCAGGTCAGCATGCGCCCGAAGCGCGGCGCGAGAATCTGTGCGGTCACGAGCCCCGCGGCCGCCCAGGTGCCGACGCAGCGGCTGCAGGTCACGAGCTCGCCGATCGCCTGCTCCATGTCGCCGGTCTGAACGGGGCGCTCGCGCTCTGGTTCCCCAGGGTCGCCTTCGACGAAAGGCTCACGAATGAAGCTCGTGACCTCGTCGCGCGCGATGGTACGAGCGGCCTTGAACGAAGCCATCGAAAGCGTTGCCAGATCGAGCCAGGACTGGTCGCGCGGATCGCGGTCGAGCAGCCGCGCGACGCCGCCGGCGACGGCCACCCCGCCGGCGAAGACGCCCATGATCGTCGTGTAGGCCGCGTAAGGCCGAGGTACCTCGGCACGTTCGGTTGTGACAGCCATGGAAGCTACCCTTGGCCTAAATGGCCGAGTTCAAAACAACCGCTTCCTATCTCCCGACAGGCGACCAGCCGACGGCGGTCGCGACCCTGGCCGAAGGCCTCGAGGCCGGAGAGCGCATGCAGACGCTCGTCGGGGCGACGGGCACCGGAAAGACGGCGACGATGGCCTGGACGATCGAGAAGGTTGGCCGCCCTGCCCTCATCATCGCGCACAACAAGACGCTCGCCGCCCAGCTCTGCAACGAGTTCCGGGAGTTCTTCCCGGACAACGCCGTGGAGTACTTCGTCTCCTACTACGACTACTACCAGCCCGAGGCATACGTGCCTCAGGCCGACCTCTACATCGAGAAGGACTCCTCCCAGAACGACGACATCGCGCGGCTACGGCTCGCGGCGACGTCGGCGCTCTTTACCCGTCGCGACGTCGTCGTTGTCGCCTCCGTCTCCGCCATCTACGGGCTCGGCTCGCCCGAGGAGTGGCGCGAGCGCGTGATCATCCTCGAGGTGGGCGAGGAGCACGACCGCGACCTGATGCTGCGCAAGCTGATCGACTCGCAGTACGTCCGCAACGACACCATGCTCGGCCGGGGGCGCTTCCGCGTGAAGGGCGACGTTGTCGAGGTGCAGCCTGCGAATCAGGAGACCGCGTACCGGATCTCGTTCTTCGGCGACGAGGTGGAGCAGATCAGCCACTTCGACCCGCTCACCGGTGAGATCTTCACGAAGCTCGACAACATCGCGATCTGGCCGGCGACGGAGTACGTCACGTCGAGGCCGACGATCGAGCGCGCGGTGTCCGACATCCGGCACGAGCTCGAGCAGCGCACCAAGGAGCTCGAGATCGAGGGGAAGATGCTCGAAGCGCACCGGCTTCGCCAGCGCACGGAGTACGACCTCGAGATGATGCAGGAGCTTGGCTTCTGCAACGGAATCGAGAACTACTCGAGGATCCTCGAAGGACGCGCGCCCGGAACGCACCCGTTCACGCTGCTCGACTACTTCCCCAAGGATTTCGTCCTCTTCGTCGACGAGTCCCACCAGACGATCCCGCAGATCGGCGGCATGTACGAGGGCGACCGCTCGCGCAAGCAGACTCTCGTCGACTACGGGTTCCGTCTGCCGTCCGCCCTCGACAACCGGCCGCTCAGGTTCGACGAGTTCCTCGAGAAGGTGCCGCAGATGGTGTTCGTCTCCGCGACACCCGGGCCGTTCGAGGAAAGGCATGCGACCCGGCTCGCCGAGCAGCTGATCCGCCCGACCGGCATCGTCGATCCCGAGGTCGAGCTGCGCGCGACGAAGAATCAGATCGACGACCTGCTGAACGAGATCCGCCGCCGCGAGGAAGTCGGAGAGCGCGTGCTCGTCACGACTCTGACGAAGAAGATGTCGGAGGACCTCACGGACTACCTGCTCGAGTCGGGCGTCAAGGCGCGCTACCTTCATTCGGAGATCGACACGCTCGAGCGGATCCAGATCATCCGCGAGCTGCGGCTCGGCGACTACGACGTGCTCGTTGGTGTCAACCTGCTGCGAGAAGGACTCGACCTGCCAGAGGTTTCGCTCGTGGCCGTGCTCGACGCGGACAAGGAGGGCTTCCTCCGCGGCCGCACCTCGCTGATCCAGACGATCGGCCGCGCTGCCCGCAACGTGAACGGGAAGGTGCTGCTCTACGCTGACAAGATGACGCAGGCGATCCAGGACGCCGTCGGCGAGACAAACCGGCGCCGGACGATCCAGATTGCGTACAACGAGGAGCACGGGATCACCCCGGAGTCGATCGTCAAGGGTGTGTCCGACATCGCGGAGATGCTTGCGCTCGACTCGCCGACCGTGCCGAAGTCGAAGCGCCGTCGCGGGCGTAAGGACGTCGAGGGAATGGCGCCGAGCGAGCTCGAGAGGCTCATCATCGAGCTCGAGGAAGAGATGAACACCGCTGCGGAAGAGCTGCGGTTCGAGTACGCCGCGAAGCTTCGCGACGAGATCAAGGACTTGCGGCGCGAGCTGCGCGCCGCCGCGGCAGCCCCGGCTTCGGCCTAAACTCCTCGGCCGATGCTCGCTTCGATCATCATGATCATGTTCTTCGGCTTCATCACCGGCGGGCTCGCCCGTCTGGCGGTGCCGGGGCCTGATCCGATGCCGATCTGGCTGACGGTCGCGATCGGGCTCGCCGGGTCAGCCGCGGGCGGCGCGATCGCGATCGGGATCTGGGGCCGCGGGACCCAGGCGATCGGGATCTTCTCGTTCCTCGGCGCAGTCCTGCTCGTGGTGGCTTATCGCCGCTTCGTGCAGAAGCGGCCGCTCACAGGCCCGGACGCCCTGAAGTTTCCCGACAAGGGGATCGGCATCGACCGTTTGAACGAGCGCCGGCAGAAGGTGGAGGATCTCATGCGGAAGACCCAGGCGGCTCAGGGCGCCACTGCTGCTGAGTCCAACCTCAGCAAGCTCACCGACCTCCACGAGGCAGGCGTCCTCAACGACGAGGAGTTCGAGGCTAAGAAGGCCCAAGTCCTCGGCGGAACCTAGACGAACCTGGACGTTTCTTCCTTTGGCAGGGTGGGAATCCACCAGCCATGCACTTCATATGGTTCATCATCGTAGGAGCGCTCGTCGGTGCACTTGGTCGGCTTTTCCATCCGGGGTCTGACCCCATGGGCTGGCTGCTGACCATTGCGATCGGCATCGTCTCCCTGCTCGTCGCAGCCATCATCTCCAGTGGATGGCTCGCGTTCATCATCGGCGTCATCGTCGCGGTGATCCTGGTTGCACTCGTCGGCCGCATGTTTGCGGGCCGAGGCCGTAGCGCGGCGAGGGTCTAGGCCGCTGGTTCCGACTCGAAGGGCTCACGGCCGCGCGGGAACCTCCGCTCGGCCGTGAGACCCCAATCCGTGTCGCGCCAGACGTACGTCTGAATGCGTAGGCAGTTGTCCTCGATCTCGTAGAGGTGAAGGCCGCGCGCCTCTCCTTGCCGCTTCGGCCGCGGCTGGCCGAGGCCCGGCGCAACCGAGACGACCACCGAGTGCTCGCCTCCGTGTGAGATCTCGAACTCGCGCCGTTCGCTCACCGCTGCCTGGTGGATGTGTCCCGCGAGGATCAGGTCGGCACCGCCGGCGACGAGCGTGCCGAGGACATGGTTCCGGCGCGAGACGGGCTTCTTCCGCGAGCGCCACGGGGCACCGATCAGGTGGTGGTGGAGCACGACGATGTGGAATGCGTCGTCGGGCCCCTCCTTTAACCGCTCCTCCGCGCGGGCAAGTTGCGCTGTGCGGATCCCGCCCGACTGGTGCCGCCATGGGCGAACCGAGTTGAGTCCGACGACGTGCAGGGTGGGAGAGGAGTAGGTCGGCTCGGTCGTCTCCCACTGGCGCTCGAACTCCTGGAACGAGCGGGTGAAGCGCGCCGGGAAGGTGTACGGGATGTCGTGATTCCCCGGAATTGCGAGGACGGGCCGATCGAGGCTGTGGAGGAACCGCGACGCGCGGGCCAGCTGTTCCTCCCGCCCCCGGTGGCTGAGGTCGCCGCTCGCGATCACGAGCTCCGGTTGGAAGCGCTCGATCAGAACCGGCGCTCCATGCTCGATCGCGTCGTCGTTGCCTGCTCCGTAATGGAGGTCCGAGAGGTGCAAAACGCGTGTAAGCACGGTCGGTGGAGGCTATAGTCTGATCCGCGTGACCGAAGAGTCTGCCGAGATCTTCGACGACCTCTATCTCGGTCTCCGGGCGGGCGGCGCGATCCGGAAGCAACGCCGAGGCGAGCCGCTCACAAGCGAAGAGCGCGAGGCACTCGGCCGCTGGCAGCGACTCTCACCGTGGCGAAAGTCCCTCGCAATCGGCGGCTTCGCGATCGGCACCTTTGGCCTTGGCTTCACGCTAGGCGGCCTGATCTTTGGCCGCTGGCGCAAAGTCTGACCCCGAGCCAGACGCGCTTTCGGCAGACCACCCAGGCCGGAGGCTAAGACCAGGCGGAGCCGGGCTTAGCCGGAGGTGAACTGATGCGGGCGCGGCCGCGGAGCGCCCGTGCCCGCACGGAAGGGAACAGCCGCCGATCGAGGCCACCAATAAGAGTGCGTGGGCTTTGCCCACGCACGTTCCCGCGAAGCGGCGTAACCCGTATCCGGGCGAAGGCGCGGCTTTCGCCCGGACCACGATCGCTCTAGGTCTCGGCGTCCTTCGCGGGGAAGAGCACGGTCGGAACATCTTCCTCGGCCGGATCGACGTCACGCACGATCACGTCGAGAAGCGTGACGAGCACTGCGACGAGCGGGACCGCCAGGACGATGGCGAAACCGCCGAACAGGATCCCCACCGCGGTGACCGACACGAGCACGAGCAGGGGCGACAGCCCGACCGCTTCGCCCAGCACCTTTGGGACGATCAGGTAGTCCTCGATCATGCGGACGAGCAGGACGCAAATCCCTGCCGCAAGGGCCACGTGCCAGGATGCCGTCGCGCCCACCCCCACCGCGAGCACGCCGGCGGAAATCGGCCCGATCACGGGGACGATCTCGACAATGCCTGCGAATGCTCCGATGAGGATGAAGTACGGCTCGCCGATTGCCCAGAACGCCAGTGACAGCACCGTGCTGACGACTACGATCAGAAGCGCCTGGCCGCGCACGAACGCACCGAGCTTCAGGTCGATCAAGTCCCAGGTGTCCCGCATCTTCTTTCGTTTCGGCCGTGGTATCAGCGAGGCGACGAAGTCGACAGCGCGGTCTCGCTCGAAGATCCAGTACGCAGCGGTGGCCAGGACGAAGAAGATCCCGAGCAGGACTTCGAACACCTTGAGCGTGACCTCGACCGCGGGGTGCAGCAGTTGGCCGGCCTTCGGCACCTCCCGCAGCCGCTTGTCGATCGCCGTGAGAAGGTCGTGCTTGAGGCCTTTGGACTGGGCCGCCTCCCGGTGGATCTCCGCCTGCGTGCTTCCGCCGAGCGCGTTTTGCACCTGATCGACCGCACGCGGTACCACGAACCAGAGAGCGAGCGTGAGGACGCCGGCAATCGCCAGGTAGTGGATCGCCAGACCTAACCCGCGCGGCACGCCGGCTCGCCCCAACCGCTCGATTCCCGGCCGGAGCGCCGCCGCGAGGATGAAGGCGAGGAAGACAAGCGCGAGGACGAGCTTCAGCTTCCACAGGGCGAGCGCGAGCACAACGATCGCGATGACGATCAGAGTGGAGAGAGCGACTCGCTCCGCCGTAGCCTTCATTACCAGGGATCTTTCGCCGCTCGGCGAAAGGCGCAAACGCGATGATCACTTCGAATGGGGAACGCGTCTGCCTCGATGAGCGTCGACATGCCGTCGTGCTCGCCGGTCCCTTCGTCCGCGCGCTCGGGATCGCGGCAGTCGGGATCGGGTGCATGGCGGTGGGTTGGCCGGCCTCGATTGCCGGTGTGGCCCTGCAAGCCGTGGGAGCAATCATCGTGCTCCGTGCGGTCTGGAGCTGGGAGCGGACCCGCGTCGTGATCACGACGGAGAAGCTCTTCATCGTGCACGGGACGCTGCACAGGCGGGCGGCCGCTGTTCGGCTCGCGCGACTGGGCGCTGTCGAGATCGAGCAGAGCCTGACCGGCCGGCTGCTCGGGTACGGGACGATCGTCGCCGGTGAGCTCGAGATCGAGTACGTGCCCGAGCCGCGGCGTGTCTATGGGCTCGTCGAGCGACTCTCCGCTTAGGGTCCTCGTGTGATCGAGGTAGTCGACCTTCGCAAGCGTTATCGCAGGACGGCGGCCGTGGACGGTCTCACGTTCACCGTGCGTAATGGGTCGATCACCGGTTTCCTCGGTCCGAACGGCGCCGGCAAGACGACGACGTTGCGAATTCTGCTCGGCCTCGTGCATCCCACTTCGGGCAAAGCGACGATCGACGGGCGTCGCTATCGCCACCTCGACCGTCCCGTAGCGCGGGTCGGGGCGGTACTCGAGGCGTCGAACTACCACCCCAAGAGGTCTGGACGGAATCACCTGCGCATGCTTGCAGCGGCTGCGGGAATTCCGAACACCCGCGTTGACGAACTAACCGAGCTCGTGGGCCTCGGCAATGCGGCCGGTCGTGCCGTCGGTGGCTACTCGCTCGGTATGTGCCAGCGGCTGGGCGTCGCAGGCGCGCTTCTCGGCGACCCGAAGCTGCTCGTGCTCGACGAGCCTGCCAACGGGCTCGATCCTGAGGGAATCCGCTGGCTCCGCGACTTCCTGCGCACCTTTGCCGGGGACGGCAAGACGGTCTTCATCTCGAGCCACGTGCTCGGCGAGATGCAACAGCTCGTCGACGAGGTCGTAATCATCCACCACGGAAAGCTGATTGCGCAGGGACCGGTCAGCGAGCTCACCGCGCGGGTGGCAGGCAGCACGCGAGTGCGCACTCCCCAGGCGACGGCTCTGCGAGAGTCACTCGTTCAGGCGGGCTTCGAGGGAACCCTCGACGGCGACCAGCTGATCACCCCTGCCCCGGCGGAGCGCGTCGGCGAGTTGGCGGCAGCGAAGGGAATCGTCCTGCATGAGCTCGTCGCCGACGCGACTTCGCTCGAGGAAGCGTTCCTCGAGCTGACCGGTGGAGACGAGATCCGGTGAGCGCTGCGCTTCGCTCGGAGTGGCTGAAAGTTCGGACCGTCCGCACGTTCTTCTGGTTCTGGGTCGGCAGCGCCGGTCTCATCCTGATCGCTGCGATCTCGGTGGTGGCGTCCAACGGGCAGATCGAGAGCGCCGCGGACGATCGCTCGGTCGCGCGGATCGCCGCCATCGCACTCGTCTTCGGGCTGATTGCCGGAATCGTCGTGATGGCAGGTGAGATCACGCACGGGACCGTGACGCAGACCCTGCTCGTCACGCCGGTCCGAGAACGAGTCCTGCTCGCGAAGGTCATCACGGCGGCGCTGATCTCGCTTTTCGTTGCCGTGTCCGCCGAGCTGCTCGTGCTTGCGATCACCGTGCCGGGAGCGTCGCTAGACGTTCACAACAGCCGGCCCGTGTTGCTCGGGATCCTGCTCGCGGCGCCGCTGGCGGGTGCTCTCGGCGTCGGGTTCGGCGCCGTCGTCCGCAGTCAGGGCAGCGGCATCGGCATCAGTCTGGTCTGGCTCTTGATCGGCGAGAACATCGTGACAGTCATGAGCCAGTCGGCCGCTAAGTACACGCCGGGGAGGGCATTTGCGGCGCTCGCCTCGGGAGAAGGCGGCCACCATGACCTGCTGAGCATGGGCCCGGGAGGGCTGGTCGCGGCTGTCTGGACCGCGGCTTTCGTGGCTGCCGGGCTGCTTGTCTTTCTCGGCCGCGACGTCTAGCCGCGAGGCGAGGATTTCGGCTTCCGGAGGGGGTTTCCCACCGGGTTGGCGAACACTTGTTCGATCGCGTCGGCCCGGCTAAACTGGACGCGTTATGGCCTCAGAAGAGCTCGTCGTTCACGGCGCCAGGGAGCACAACCTCAAGGACATCGACGTCCGGCTCCCGCGGAACAAGCTGATCTGCATCACCGGGCTGTCGGGCTCCGGTAAGTCGTCGCTGGCGTTCGACACGATCTACGCCGAAGGGCAGCGGCGCTACGTTGAGAGCCTCTCGGCCTACGCCCGGCAATTCCTCCAGATGATGGAGAAGCCCGACGTCGACTCGATCGAGGGTCTCTCGCCGGCGATCTCGATCGACCAGAAGACGACGTCCCGCAACCCGCGCTCGACGGTCGGGACGGTCACCGAGATCTACGACTACCTGAGGCTCCTCTATGCACGGGTGGGCCGCCCGCACTGCCCGGTCTGCGGCAAGCCGATCACCGGGCAGAGCCAGGAGTCGATCGTCGACCAGATCTTGCAGCTCCCCGAAGGAACGAAGTTCACCGTCAACGCTCCCGTCGTGCGCGACCGCAAGGGTGAGTACAAAGATGTGTTCGAGGAGCTGCGGAACGAAGGCTTCACCCGCGTGAAGGTCGACGGCGTGCAGCACCCCCTCGAGGACGAGATCTCGCTCGACAAGAAGTTCAAGCACACGATCGAGGTCGTCGTCGACAGGTTGACGATGAAGACCGACCTGCGCACGCGGCTCGCGCAGTCGGTCGAGACGGCGGCGCAGCTCGCGGACGGGCTCGTGTCGATCGACATCGTCGACGAAGATCGCTCGCTGCTGTTCAGCGAGCGCTTCGCCTGTCCGGATCACGGTGTCTCACTGCCCGAGCTGCAGCCTCGCATCTTCTCGTTCAACTCCCCGCACGGGGCCTGTCCTCGCTGCACCGGGCTCGGGGCACAGCAGGAGATCGACCCGGACCTGCTCGTGCCGGATCCCTCGCTCTCGATCTCGGAGGGCGCGCTCGTTCCGTGGTCGGTGGGGAACTCGGGGTTCTACGAGTCCGTCATCCAGGCGATCGCCGAGCGCTACGAGATTCCGCTCGACGAGCCGTGGGAGAACCTCACCGAGGAGGAGCAAGACCTTTTCCTGTACGGCACCGAGGGTGAGCGCCTCTACGTCAGCTACCGCAACCGGATGGGCCGGCGGCGCTCGTACATGCTCGCGTTCGAAGGGATCATCCCGAGCCTCGAGCGCCGTTACCGCGAGACCGACTCGGCCACCCAGCGGGAACGCATCGAGGAATACATGTCGTTTCGGCCGTGCCCCGTGTGCAAGGGCGCGCGCCTCAAGCCCGAAGTGCTCGCCGTCACGGTTGGCGAGAAGAACATCCACGAGTTCACGCAGATGTCGGTCACGCGCGCGCTGCAGTTCCTCGACGGGCTGGAGCTGACCCAGACCGAGCAGCTGATCGGCGCACGAATCGTCAAGGAGATCCGGGAACGACTCACCTTTCTCGACAACGTCGGTGTCGGCTACCTGCAGCTAGACCGTGCGTCGGCGACGCTCTCCGGCGGTGAGGCGCAGAGGCTGCGGCTCGCGACGCAGATCGGGTCGCAGCTCGTCGGTGTGCTCTACATCCTCGACGAGCCGTCGATCGGCCTGCACCAGCGCGACAACGACAAGCTGATCGGGACACTTGAGCGATTGCGCGATCTCGGCAACACGGTGCTCGTGGTCGAGCACGACGAGCAGATGATGCGCTCCTCCGACTGGCTCGTCGACATGGGCCCTGGAGCGGGTGAGCACGGCGGACACGTCGTCGCCGAGGGGACGGCCGCCAAGGTCGAACGAACGAAGGG